>CAWJMQ010000009.1:0-69626 GCA_963844005.1 uncultured beta proteobacterium
GTACGCCGACCAATCCCTCCTTCATGCATCGCTCGACCACACCCTCGAACACCTGCCGAAACGCGTCGCTCTCCCGGAATCGGCCGTGAGGGTTTCTTCGAGAAGGTCGAATGGTCCGGCACCGCGTCCTCGAGACCCAGCCGACAGAACCACCGATACGCCAGATTCAGATGGACCTCTTCGCACAGTCGGCGCTCGGAGCGAATGCCAAAGCTGTAACCGACGATCAGCATCCGCACCATCAACTCGGGATCGATCGACGGCCGTCCCGTGTGGCTGTAAGACGGCGCGCGATGACGGCTAATAACAAGTTGATTGCAATGGGGGGCGTTGATACGTTCGCGATCCTGGCGACCTATGGATTGGCCGCCGGTGCGTGCCCAGACGCAGCGATGGCTGTCGAGCGGTGCGCGGCGACGCCTTCTTCTTCGACGCCACCCCCGTGGAAATTCTCCTGGCCATGGGGCACTCCGTCCGCAAGAGCCATCAACTGCACGTCGCGGCCGCTATCGCCAACCCGCAAGAAAGGGCCCGGCCGGGTATGTTTGGGAGAGGGTGCCCGGCCGGGTCCGGTGGTCGACGCGGGCCTCTCATGGCGCGTCGCATCGATCAGGGGACAAGCTCCCCTCCATCAGCTTCAGTTACCGCCGAGCCGTCGTCTGTACGTTAGCGCACATACCGCGTCGAAAGGTGCAACGCGCCCGGGACCATGAGGGCCTGGATTTATATCGCCATGGATCCCAAGCCGCGTGAGGCCGCAATGTACGGCACCGCACATAAAGCCGCGCGCGGCGGTATAATAAGCGGTTGGGTCGAGTTCGGATTGTTGACGTTATCGCCTGTTTTCGACGGCTATCCGCGGATTCGATATGTTTGCCAGCTTTGTCCCGACAGGTCCTCGCGGGAACCGCCTTCTGGCCGCGCTCGCGGCGGCCGACTACGATCGCATCGGAGCGCGCCTCGAATCATCGCCGATGGCACTGGGCAACGTGCTCTACGAGTCCGGCAGCAAGATGCAGCACGTCTATTTCCCGACGACCTCGATCGTGTCGCTGCTGTACGTCATGGAGGACGGCGCATCGGCCGAGATCGCTGTCGTCGGCAACGACGGGATCCTCGGCATCTCGCTGTTCATGGGTGGAGAAACGACGCCCAGCCGGGCGGTGGTCCAGAGCGCCGGTGAAAGCTACCGGCTGAAGGCGGATCTGCTGCTGGAGGAATTCAACCGGGCCGGGCCGATGATGCACTTGTTGCTGCGCTACACGCAGACGCTGATCACGCAGATGGCGCAGACTGCCGTATGCAACCGGCATCATTCGGTGGACCAGCAGCTCTGCCGCTGGCTGCTGCTGAGCCTCGACCGGCTGCCGTCGAACGAGCTCACCATGACGCAGGAAATGATTGCCAACATGCTCGGCGTGCGCCGCGAAGGCGTGACCGATGCCGCCGGCAAGCTGCAGGCCGCGGGATTGATTCAATATAGCCGCGGGCGTATCGAGGTGCTCGATCGCCGCGGTCTCGAGGCGAGGGTCTGCGAGTGCTACGACGTGGTGAGGCGGGAAACCGAGCGCCTGCTGCCGACGCCGTAGCCCGTTGAAGATTCCTCTGGCAGGCGGGACTGCGACCGCCTCCTGCCGCATGCCGTCGCGCGGTGATGGTGTTCCCAGGGGATGCGCGCACAATGTGCCGGGATATCGCGATCGCCCCGCTGCAAAGACGCACGATGATCCCTGGAGGAACCATGTACCACCCGTTGCACCGGAGCAAGATTCAGGAACTTCCCGATCGGAGCTCCCTCGCTACCCTCCTTCCACGGGATTCTGTCGGATGTGAACTTGGGGTCTGGCGCGGCGACCACGCGGAGGACCTGCTGCGCAATGCGAGGCCGCGGGTGCTGCACCTCGTCGACAACTGGTCGTGGCCGGAGAACCTCGATGCCACGGCCGAGACGGCCCGGATCACGGCACGGTTTGCGACCGAGATCGCGTCCGGTCAGGTGCACATGCATGCGATGAGTTTTGCGGAATTCTTCGCCTCGATCCCGGACCGTTCGCTCGACTGGGTGTATGTCGATGGTGCCCATCACTACGCGGATGTCGCCCGCGATGTCTGGCAAGCCTGGACGAAGATTCGTCCCGGAGGCGTACTTTGCGGGCACGACTTCGCCATCCGTCCCGCGGTATGGGGAACAGGCGTCTGCCGCGCCGTCATCGAGTTGGTCCAGAACCGCGTGGGGACGCTGCTTGCGTTGTCGAACGAGAACATGGGTGACTGGGCGATGCGCGTGGAGGTTCCGGAGGCCGCGTCGAACGGCGGTGCGGCCGGGGGATCGCGCGAGCGAGCGCTCGCGGTGCCGCGGTAGGCCGCGCCGGATCGGCCTAGGCAGCAGCCGGATCTTCGCCTGCCGCGAACTTCCTCAACGCCTTCACGTAGACCTGGTACTTGGCATCGGTGACCATCATGTCCTGGAACCACGTCACGAGGTCGCGCCAGGGATCGGCCACGTTGTTGAGTCCGGAGATGAACGCGACGACCGTTCCCACCTGCGTTTCACCGTTGACCACGTACCAGCCGCCCACGCCCAGCATGACCGCCTTGCCGATATTCTGCGTGAGGTTCATGAGGAACTTCATCGAATAGCGCAGTTTGAAGATGCCCAGGTTGAGCTGGAAGATCTCCGCGAATCGCATCTCTTGCCGGAGCGCCCTCTCGACGTCGCTGGTACCCTCGTAGAGCACGCCGACGCTCGCCTGGCGCAACACCACGATGCGGGACTGCACCCTGCGGTTGATCGCCCGTTGCATCAGCGGCACAAAGACGAATTGCGGAGAGAACGCTGCGAGGCACACCAGCGCCAGCAACGGCTGCAGGTAGAACATGTAGCCGAAGACGAACAGGAGCATGCCGACCTGCAGCACCAACTCTGAAACGGCGACGCCGACGAAGGCGCCGATCGGCTCCGGCTCGTCCAGTATCAACGAAATCTCGACACCCTGGATGCCGGCCTTCCCGCGCTGTTCCGGCATCGACTCGACGAGCGCGGTGGTCGACAGGCGCAGCGCGCGCACCGCCTTTTCGGTGACCCAGCCACGGTAGACGTTCATCAGCAGTTTGACGAGCCCCTCGGCCAGCACGACGAATGCATAGCCGAGGGTCAGGCCGAGCACCAGCTTGATGTCGCCGTCGAGAACCATCGCGTTGAGGATCCGGCGCTGCAACTCGAGAGGCACCGTGTTGAGCAGGGACACGCCGATCGCGAGGAGCGAGAGCCAGATCTGGCTCCAGACGCTCACGCGCCGAACGAACCCGAACATCGAGGACGGCATTCCGCCGAACGCGAATGACCGCGACAGATCGTCGGCCGGCGGCGACCACCAGGCGCCGCGATCAGGTCTCACCGTGTCCCGCGCCAGGATTGGGTGCAATGCGCGGCGCGAGGCAGCCTCCGTTCCCGATCACTTGGCCGCCATCTCCCGCGGTCGCGCGGGATGCGGCACCAGAGGACGCCGTACTTCAATCGGCGCCGCCGACGTGTCGTGGCTTGCCGGCGCACCGTCGATTCCGCGCATCGGGATTTGGCTGGCCGGCGGATGCGAAAGGCGCTCGATCTTTCCGACCATCAGGCGCATGGACCAGCCAAACGTGCGAATGATCGTCATCACCAGCCCCATTATGCCGATGATCTGCATGTAAGCGGGCTTCTTGGCTACAGGAGTCTTGTCGCGGATCAGCGCGACGACGAGCCAGACCGGGTTGTAGAAGTACAGATATCCCGCCAGCATGGTCAGCTGCTTTTGCCAGGGGCGATTGTGGTTGGACGCGACCACGTAGTTGCCATCGCACATGTGCGGACGCACCGCCTTGCCGCCGACACTCTTGAAGACCTGGCCGCTCGTGTAGGTCGACTCGAGCAGCTTCGAGCCCACGGCGGGCGTGAGCATCAACACCTGCATCGATACGGCTCCCGCCCGGCGCAAGAGCTCGATCTGATTCAGCAAGCCGTAGTTCGACCCGCGCGAGAAGAGCGGCTGCGTGTCGTGGTGCATCATCATCGGCATCGGGCAAATGCCCGCATCGCGCAGCGCGCGAAACGCCTCGGTGGTCTTGTCGGCGCTCTGGCCTTTCTTGACGAGCGTCGCGGTCAGATCCTCGACGCCGAGCCACAGCGCGCGGCAGCCCGACTCGCGTATCAGCGGCAGGTGTTCCTTCATCTGCAGCGTGTCGTGGACCGTCACCTCCGTATACCATCGCGCCCGGCTTCGGAGCTTTACGCCGTCGAACTCCGCGCGCGCGAGCTTCTCGACGATATCGAGCGTGCGCGATTTGTCGTTGAAGAAGTTGTCATCGGCGCCGAAGAAGAAGCGAAGGCCGTACTCGCTGTTGAGGCGAAACATCTCGTCGGCGATCCGCTCGCCGCTCTTCACGCGATACTGCCGCTGGTTGTAGGCGGGGATGGGGCAGTACGGACAGGCGAATTTGCAGCCGAAGGTCAGGACGAGCGAGCTGATGGGACTCCGTCGTTGCACGTCGCCAACGGGCATCGCGCGCGCGCCGAGCGTTGCGTGCCGGCTCGGAGGCTCCACCAGTCGGTACCCGAGCACCGGGTGGGGCAGTTCGTCGAGATCCCCCAGGAGGCGCTGAATCCCCGTGTCGACCAGTTCCTCGGGAACTCCGTTTCTGTCGCCGCGCGAATAGACGAGACCGGGGACCTCGTCGAGCGCGCGGCTGTCGCGCGCACGAACGAACGCCGACCGCATCGATTCGCCGCGACCGCGCATCGACAACACCGCTTCGATGAGGGAGAGAAGAACGAATTCCTCGCCGGTGACGACGACATCGGCGCTACCGGCGCGTGCCGGGTCGGTGCTGAAGAGGTCATAGGGCTCGTAGACGGCGTGAGGACCGCCGGCGATGATCAGCGGACGATGCGTCGAATCGATCCGGTGCGCGTCCCGAATGAGATCCATGCATCGCTCGGAGTGCAGACTCATGCTCGAGACCATGAACACATCCGGGACCCTGCCATCGAGCCGCATTTGCGACGGGCGGAAATTGCGGTTCCACTGCTGCAGCACTATCCGGGTCCTGTCGAATCCGGCGTACACCAGGGCCGAACCAATGGCGCGAACACCCGCAGGAATCATCCGTGTGTCGGCGAAGATGAACGGCAGCATCCGCGTACGATGATCGAACGCGCAGGCGATCACAGATGAGAGGTCATGCTCGCGCGCGCGAAACCGCAGCCGCTCGCGAAGACGGGTCAACTCGCCCGGTTTGAGCAGTTCGTCGCCGCGTGTGCGTCGGGGAAGTTCCATTGCCGACTCCTTATGGAAGAGCGCGATACTACGCCATCGGCAGATTGAGTCCTTTCTCCTTCGCGACCTCGATCGCCTTGGCGTAGCCAGCATCGGCGTGGCGCATGACTCCCGTCGCCGGATCGTTCCAGAGCACGCGCGCGATGCGCTTCGCCGCTGCGTCCGTGCCGTCGCACACGACCACCACGCCCGCGTGTTGCGAATAGCCCATGCCCACGCCCCCACCATGGTGGAACGACACCCACGTCGCGCCGGACGCAGTGTTGAGCAGGAGGTTGAGCAGCGGCCAATCGGAAACGGCGTCCGAACCATCTGCCATCGCTTCGGTTTCGCGATTCGGGCTCGCGACCGATCCGGTGTCCAGATGATCGCGACCGATGACAATCGGGGCCTTGAGCTCGCCGCTTCTCACCATGTCGTTGAACGCGAGGCCGGCGAGATGCCGTTCGCCCAGCCCGAGCCAGCAGATGCGCGCGGGCAGCCCCTGAAACGCGATCCGCTCGCGCGCCATCGCGAGCCAGCGGTGAAGATAGACGTTCCCGGGGAAGAGTTCGAGCACCTTGCGATCGGTCTCGTAGATGTCCTCCGGATCGCCCGACAGCGCCACCCAGCGGAAAGGCCCCTTCCCTTCGCAGAACAGCGGGCGGATGTACGCCGGCACGAAGCCGGGGAACGCGAATGCGTCCGCCACGCCCTCGTCGAACGCGACCTGCCGGATGTTGTTGCCATAGTCGAATGTCGGGATACCCCGCTTGTGGAATGCGAGCATCGCGCCAACGTGCACGACGATCGATTGCTTCGCCGCGGCGACGAGCGCAGCGTGCTGCGCGGGATCGGCCTGCGCCGCGCGCCAACGCTCGACGGTCCAGTTGGCCGGCAGGTACCCATAGACGAGATCGTGCGCCGACGTCTGGTCGGTCACCATGTCGGGTCGCGCGCCCCGCCGTACGAGTTCCGGCAGGATTTCGGCAGCGTTGCCGAGCAAGCCCACGGAAACCGGTCGCCTTTGCGTGCACGCATCGCGGACGATCGCGAGCGCATCGTCGAGATCGTCGGCCTGCCGGTCGAGGTAGCGCGTCGCGAGACGCATTTCGATTCGGCTCTGCTGGCATTCGACCGCGAGCATCGAGGCACCCGCCATCGTCGCCGCCAGCGGCTGGGCTCCCCCCATCCCGCCAAGGCCGGCGGTGAGAATCCACTTGTCGGCGAGCTGCCCGGCGCAATGCTGGCGACCGGCCTCGGCGAAGGTCTCGTACGTTCCCTGGACGATGCCCTGGCTCCCGATGTAGATCCACGATCCGGCCGTCATCTGGCCGAACATCATGAGCCCCTTGCGGTCCAGTTCGTTGAAGTGCTCCCACGTCGCCCATTTCGGCACGAGGTTGGAGTTCGCGATCAGCACGCGTGGCGCATCGGGATGCGTCTTGAACACGCCGACCGGCTTGCCCGACTGGATCAACAGCGATTCGTCGTCGGAGAGCTTGCGCAACGCGTCGAGGATCGCGTCGAAGCATTCCCAGTTGCGCGCGGCGCGCCCGATCCCGCCGTAGACGACGAGCTCCTTCGGATTCTCCGCGACCTCCGGATCGAGGTTGTTCTGGATCATGCGCAGCGCCGCTTCGGTGAGCCAGCTCTTTGCGGTGCGCACTGTGCCGCGCGGTGCGCGGATCACCCGGTTGGCGTACCGGGTCGTGGTGCGGGCGGTGGCGAGTTGGTCTGGTGGGTCGCGGTGCATGGCGGATCTCCTGCGTAGAATCGATCAGGAACTCAATGGAAGGAAACGAGAAATTCGAAATCGCCGCGTTCTATGCGAATCCGCATCGCCTCCAGATCGGGAGCGAACGCGCGATCGCGGTCCCAGAACGACACCGCGGAGCGAACGACCGCCACGGCGTCAGCGAGTTTCGGCGACGTCGTCAGCGGCTTTCTGAGATCGACGCCCTGCGTCGCGGCGAGCAGTTCGATCGCGACGATGCGAGCGGTATTGGCGGCCATCGGCGCCAGCCGTCGCGCTGCGAAGGCCGCCATGCTGACGTGGTCCTCCTGGTTCGCCGACGTGGGCAACGAGTCGACGGAGGCCGGGTGCGAGAGCGACTTGTTTTCCGACGCGAGCGCGGCGGCCGTCACGTGCGCGATCATGAAGCCGGAATTGACGCCGGCATCCTCGACCAGGAACGGCGGCAGGCCGGAAAGATTCGTGTCCATCATGAGGGCGGTCCGCCGCTCGGACAACGCGCCGGCCTCGGCGATTGCAAGCGCCAGATTGTCCGCCGCGAAAGCGACGGGCTCGGCATGGAAGTTGCCGCCGGAAAGAATCTCGTCCGTGTCGGCGAACACGAGCGGATTATCCGACACCGCGTTCGCTTCGATCATCAGCATTTCGGTTGCAGCCCGGAGCTGGTCGATGCACGCACCCATTACCTGCGGCTGGCAACGCAAGCTGTACGGATCCTGAACGCGCGGGCAATCCTTGTGCGATTCGCGGATCTGGCTGCCCGCAAGCAGCGCGCGATAGATGGCCGCGGCGTCTGCCTGGCCCCGGTGGCCGCGCACGCTCTGGATTCGCGGATCGAACGGCGTGTCGCTGCCGAGGCACGCGTCGACGGACAGCGCACCGGCGACAAAGGCAGCCGCGATCGCGCGTTCCGCAGCGAACAGGCCGGACAGTGCCAGGGCCGTGGAAACCTGCGTACCATTGAGAAGTGCGAGACCCTCCTTTGGCCCGAGTGTCACCGGATTCAATCCCGCTCGCGCCAAGGCATCGCGCGCCGGCACCACGGCGCCGTCGAGCTTCGCCTCACCTTCGCCGATCAGCACCGCCGCCAGATGCGCGAGCGGCGCGAGATCGCCCGACGCCCCCACCGAACCTTGCGCGGGGATACACGGGACGACGCCCGAGTTGGCGAGCGCGACGAGCGCCTCGATCACGCTCCACCGCACGCCGGAATAGCCGCGCGCCAAAGACGCGATCTTGAGCGCAAGGATCATCCGCACGACAGCATCGTCGAGCAGCGGTCCCGTGCCGGCGGAATGCGAAAGTACGAGCGCGCGCTGCAACTCCGCGAGCCGCGCGTCGTCGATGCGCGTGCGCGCCAGCAGTCCGAAACCGGTGTTGACACCGTAGACCGTGCGCCCTGACGCGATCACCCGGTCGACCGTTTGCGCGGCGGCATCGACTGCCGCCTTTGCCGCAGCGTCGACCGTGACCGCCGATGCCTTCGCCCAGAGTCGGCGTAGGTCGGCGACCCCGAGGTGTCCGGGAACCAGCGATAGAGGTTGCATCGGTCGCGCGCAACGGTTTGTGCCGCATTGTGCCGCAGTGGCGCCCCGCGCGCCATTCGCGGGTATGGCCAACGCATCACGCGATCGATCAACGGACAAGCTCTTATAATCCGACGGTGTCCAGCCCCCGCAGTCCCGCCGTTTCGACGCAGCCGGCCCACACGCCGATGATGCAGCAATACTTCCGCGCGAAGGCCGAGCATCCGGACAAACTCCTCTTCTACCGGATGGGCGACTTCTACGAACTGTTCTACGAAGACGCGCAGCGGGCGTCCCGCCTGCTCGACATCACGCTGACCGCGCGCGGCCAGTCGGCGGGCGCGCCGATCCCCATGGCCGGCGTACCCTACCACGCGGTGGCAGGCTACCTCGCGAAGCTGATGAAACTTGGCGAATCGGTTGCGATCTGCGAGCAGATCGGCGACCCTGCGACGAGCAAAGGACCCGTCGAGCGCAAGGTATTGCGTGTCGTCACGCCTGGCACGGTGACCGACGCCGATCTGCTGGATGCGAAGCGCGATCGCCTGCTCGTCGCTGTCAACCCCGGCAAACATCGAGCCGGCATCGCCTGGCTCAATCTCGCGTCGGGACAGTTCACGCTGGCCGAAGTGCCGGTGGCCGAAACCGCGGGGGCGCTCGAGCAGCTGGAGGTCGCCGAGTTGCTCATCCCGGAGGGTGTGCCCTCGCCGATGCGCGCGGACGGTGTGCCGACGCGCGCACTGCCGGGTTGGCAATTCGATGCTGCGGCCGCGAATCGCGCGCTGGCGAAACACTTCGGCACGCGCGACCTCGCCGCGTTCGGCGTGGAGGATCGGGATCTGGCGACGGGCGCCGCGGGGGCGCTGCTGGGGTACGCGGCGGCCACGCAGCCGGCGGGACTCGCGCACGTGCGGGCGCTTGCCATCGAGACCGCGAGCGAGTTCCTGGCGCTCGACGCAGCAACACGGCGCAATCTCGAGATCACCGAAACGCTTCGAGGCGAGCCGGCGCCCACGCTGCTCTCGTTGCTCGACTCGTGCGGCACCCCCGCGGGGAGCCGCTTGTTGCGCCAGTGGCTGACGCACCCGCTGCGATCGCAGGATGCGGCAGCGGCACGGCACGCCGCCATCTCCGGCTGGGTCGAGCTTCGCGACGCGCGCCGTTCGCTCGCGCAGGAACTCGCGCGAACGGCGGACGTCGAACGGATCGCCACGCGTGTCGCGCTCGCGTCGGCGCGGCCGCGCGACTTGGCCGGCCTGCGTGACACGCTCGCACGGCTGCCCGCGATCGGCGCAGCCCTTGCAAGCAACGAAGCGCCGCTGGTTGCGTCGCTCGCGAGCCTTCTCGACGTCGACCCGCAATGGGCGGCCCTGCTCGAACGCGCCGTCGCCGCCGAGCCGGCGGCGCATGTTCGCGACGGCGGTGCCATCGCACCCGGCTTCGACGCAGAGCTCGACGAGTTGCGGGCGATCGACGAACACTGCGGCGAGTTTCTCGTCGCGCTGGAAGCGCGCGAGCGCGCGCGCACCGGCATTGCCAACCTCAAGGTGGAATACAACCGCGTGCATGGCTTCTACATCGAGGTCACGCACGCCAACACCCAGAAGATTCCCGACGACTACCGGCGCCGACAGACGTTGAAGAATGCCGAGCGCTACATCACGCCGGAGCTGAAGACGTTCGAGGACCGTGCCTTGTCGGCGCAGGACCGCGCGCTCGCCCGCGAGAAGATCCTCTACGAAAAGTTGCTCGCCGACCTCGCGCCGGTGATTTCCACGCTGCAGGACGCAGGTGCGGCGCTGGCCGCGCTCGACGTGTTGGCGGCGCTCGCCGAACGCGCGGAAGCGCTCGATCTTGCGCGTCCCGAGTTCGTTCCCGCACCGGGACTCGCGATCCGCGCCGGCCGACATCCGGTCGTCGAGCAGCAGGTCGACGATTTCATCCCGAACGATCTCGACCTCGGACCCGACCGCAGGCTGCTGATCGTCACCGGGCCCAACATGGGCGGCAAGTCCACCTACATGCGCCAGGCCGCGGTGATCGCGCTCCTCGCCTACTGCGGCTCGTTCGTGCCGGCGCGTTCGGCGATGATCGGCCCGTTGGACGCGATTCACACGCGCATCGGCGCCGCCGACGATTTGGCGGGCGGGCGGTCGACGTTCATGGTCGAGATGACCGAGGCCGCGGCGATCCTGCACCGCGCGACGCCGCAGAGCCTCGTGCTGATCGACGAAATCGGACGCGGGACCTCGACGTTCGACGGACTGGCGCTCGCGTGGGCAATCGCGCGCGAGCTCGCGCAGAAGAACAGGAGCCTTTCGCTGTTCGCGACGCACTATTTCGAGCTGACTGCGCTTCCGGCCGAGATCGACGGGTGCGCGAACCTGCATTTCGACGCCGTCGAGCACGCGGACGGCATCGTCTTCCTGCATGCGGCGGAAGACGGACCGGCGAACCGAAGCTACGGCTTGCAGGTGGCGAAGCTCGCCGGCGTCCCATACGCGGTCATCCGGAGGGCACGCGAACATCTCGCGCGCCTCGACAAGTTCAGCGCGTCGGGTGCGTCACAGAGCGATCTGTTCACGCCGGACAGCGCCCTGGCGGAAGGTGGACGCGCAGCGCCACCGGCTTCGCCGGAAGTCGACGTCGTCGCGGCGCACCTTGCAAAGCTCGATCCCGACGCGATGACCCCGCGCGACGCACTGGCCGCACTCTACGAACTCCGCAAGCTCGTAGATCGCTGAGCAGGCAGCGTCGGGAGCGGGGCGGCAGTCCGTCAACACGAGGTCACAATAACGATGCCAGTCACACCTTTATGCGTTTATCGGACACGCGTGATCGATACGTCGCTGGTGTCAATCCCGGCTTACTGCGGCCTATGCCCGCTGGTCACATATTCCTTAATCTGTGGCAACGTCAGTCCGAACAGACCCAAGTCTTTCGCAGTTCTTCCTTCTTCCCACCAGTTCCGCTCGTGCACCACATTGTAAATATTGACGATGGAATCAATGACCGGCGTCTCGACTTCGACAACCTTGCCGATTGAACTCCACGGTACCAGTCCATAGGGAGCATCTTCAGTGAAGTATCGACTCATAATTTCATGAGGTCCGGATATTGGCGTGAGAGAGATGTTGCCATGGATGCGCATATATAGATCTTGCCACGTGAAACCTTCCTCCATACCGCTGAAATCTTCAATTGGGGTCGCATTGTGATATCCGAGCTTTTTGCTGATTGCCTTTCGCTCATTGTCAATTTGTATGTTGAGCTTGCAAGACGAAGGAGTTACACCGTGTTCGTACAGAAAGAAGGGGTGCTTAGACGAGTTCTCGATGGCAGTGATGCTAAACAGGCACGGCCCCGTATGAACGCCTGGATTCACGATGCTCAAACCAGCCTCCAGAACATCCGAATAAACTTTTGCATATGGACGAAATTGGCTCATTTCTTCGATTAATTCCGGTCCTTTGTCAGCTGGCATGAAACCGATGCCGACTCGGTTGAATCCGTGTATGGCAACCTTGGACTGCTCCATTACCCGCGCATCATAGGGCAGGTTATTCAATTCGACGATGACTGGGCAATCTTGATTCCCGAACACCAGTTTGAAGAGGAGGCCTGCAAATGCTCCCGGGACCACTACGACGACCTGCTTGCCATTGACCTTTCCCTTTAGCAGCTTTGCGTAGCCTTCGTGGGCAAACGCCGGAGTCACAACGAAGATATACCTAACTCCCTCGATCGCTTCACCAATATCGCTGGTAACCTTGGCTAGCTGGAAGCGGCCCTTGATTTCGCCCGACGACTCGATGGTCTTCGTATCGAAGAGCTTTTTTAGATTCTGCGCAAACTGGGGCATCTCGTACATGTTCACGGGAAAGCCACGCGAGATCAGGTCCACGGCCATCGCATGCGCCCCGTGACCTCCGCCGAGAATGGCAACATTCTTGTTCATACCGGAGTCCCTCGATAATAAGGTGCTATGCAAGAGAGGATTCCGACTCGCGGACCTGCTCCGCGGCGGGAATGTTTTCCTTGGCAACTGACGAAATCCAGATCGATCAGATTCATGGATTCACCTGGACCTCCAGCAAATCGCTACGGTCCTTTAGTCCAACGCCGGTGAGCTGTGCCCGGATTGCTTCGCCGAGCAGCCAGACGAGTCTCTCAGCGGCGGCGTCGTACGGCAGGCCTTCCGGCCGCACATTGGAAATGCAGTTTCGCTCAGCATCGGTGCGCCCGATCTTCGGCGCAAACGTAAGATAGATTCCCAGGCTGTCAGGCGAACTAAGGCCCGGACGTTCGCCGATCAGAACGACGACGATTCTTGCCCGCAACAGCTCGCCGATCTCGTCGCCAATTGCAACGCGGCCCTGTTCGGCAATGACTATCGGCGCGAGCGACCACGCCACCGGCAACAAAGCGCGCAAGGCTTCCAGCAAGGGCAGTGTATGGCGTTGCACCGCCAACGCCGATAGGCCGTCGGCCGCTACCAACACGAGGTCGCACGATTTGTTGGCATGTCCAACCAGTGCAGCGGCGCTTGCGTCGCTAAGGCGGCGGCCGTAGTCGGGCCGAAGCAGATACGTCGCTCGGTCACGCGCACGACTGGCTACATGCAACGTTTGCCAGCCCGCAACCTGGAGCGCGGTATCCAGTGTCGCGACATCGAGAGGCAAATGCACCGCGTCTTGAGCAAGTGCGTGGGCGAAACCGAAGCGCAGCACTTCGTCGGTGGGCATGCTGCTTCCCACACGCCCCAATGCGATGCGGGCCGGGGTGAACTGGCGTAACTCCTGCCAAGAGTTGGGCTGGACGATGTTGGCCATGGTCATGCCGCCTGGGTCATGTCGGTCAGCGCGCGCAGCAAGGTGTGCTGGGACGGCAATTCGCGCAAACGTCCTTGCTGATCGGTGATGCGCATCTTTTCCAACCACGCTTCGAACTCGGGCGCGCGTTTGAGTCCCATCACTTCGCGCAGATATAGCGCATCGTGGAACGAAGTGCTCTGGTAATTCAGCATGACGTCGTCCGCGCCTGGAACGCCCATGATGAATGTGACACCCGCCGCGCCGAGCAAGGTCAGTAGTGTGTCCATGTCGTCCTGATCGGCTTCGGCGTGATTGGTGTGGCACACATCGCAGCCGAGAGGTACGCCCAGCAGCTTGCCGCAGAGGTGGTCCTCCAAGCCGGCGCGGATAATCTGCTTGCCGTCGAACAAATATTCCGGCCCGATAAAGCCAACCACCGTGTTGGTAAGCAGCGGCTTGAACTCCCGCGCGACGGCACAGGCACGCGCTTCGCAGGTCTGCTGATCGACGCCGAAGTTGGCGCCGGCGGAGAGTGCGCTGCCCTGGCCGCTTTCAAAATACATGACATTCTGTCCGACCGTGCCACGCCGAAGCGAGAGCGCAGCTTCGTGTGCCTCGCGCAAAATGGCGAGGTTGATGCCAAAGCTGGTGTTGGCCTTTTCGGTTCCGGCGATCGATTGGAACACGAGATCCACCGGCGCACCGCGTTCAATCGCTTGGATCTGGTTGGTTACATGGGTCAGCACACACGATTGCATCGGGATTTCGAAGCGGCAGCGCACTTCGTCCATCATCCGCAACAGCGTGATCAGCGTCGAAATGCTGTCGGTTGCCGGGTTGATCCCGACTACCGCGTCGCCGCAAGCATAGAGCAGGCCATCGAGCATCGAGGCGGCGATGCCCTTCGGATCGTCCGTCGGATGGTTGGGTTGCAGGCGCACCGACAGCCGCCCCGGAAGGCCGATCGTGTTGCGAAAGCGGGTAATCACCCGGCATTTCTTCGCCACCAGAATCAAATCCTGGTTGCGCATGAGTTTGCTGACGCCGGCCGCCATTTCCGGGGTCACTCCAGGAGCGATGCGGTTGAGCGCAGCCTCATCAGTGCTGTCGAGCAATAACCAGTTGCGGAAATCACCGACGGTTAGGTGCCGAATTTCGGCAAAGGCCGCGGCGTCGTGGCGGTCGACGATCAGTCGCGTGACTTCGTCTGTTTCGTAAGGAATGACGGTTTCGTTCACGAGTGTAGTCAGCGGCAATTCGGCAAGACACATCTTCGCCGCCATCCGCTCAGCGTCCGTTCGCGCAGCGAGCCCGGCCAGATAATCGCCCGAACGCGCCGGGGAAGCCTTGGCCAGTACATCCTTGAGGTCGGCGAAGCTGTGCCGGCTGCCGCCGACAGCGTGCGTGTAGGCCACGTTGTTGTCTAGGCCGGCAAAGCGACGGTCGCCGCTTTCTGCCGCTCCGAACGGTGCTGCAGCCACTGGATCGTCACCAGCAACGCGACGGCAAAGAGGATCAGCAGCGTTGCCACCGCCGTGATGGTCGGGCTAAGCGTTTCTCGGACCCCGCTCCACATCTGACGAGGCAGCGTCCGTTGCTCGGAGCCGGCGAGAAAGAGCACGACCACCACCTCGTCGAACGAAGTCACGAACGCGAAAAGCGCCCCCGATGCGACGCCAGGCAAAATCACCGGCAACATCACCTTGAAGAACGCATTGACGGGCGTCGCGCCAAGGCTCGCCGCGGCGCGCATCAGGTTGTAGTCAAAGCTTGCCAACGTAGCGGTCACGGTAATGACGACGAACGGTGCGCCCAGCGCGGTGTGCGCGAGCACGATTCCGGTCAAACTGTTCAACAAGCCGATTTCGGCGAAGAAGTAGTAGATGCCGACCGCGCTCACAACGACCGGGATGATCATCGGGGAAATCAACACCGCCGTGATGCTCGAACGAAGCGGACAGTCACGCCGGCTGAGACCCAGCGCGGCCAATGTGCCGAGCGTAGAAGCGGCGATCGTCGAGAACACCGCGACGATGATGCTGTTCTTCAACGCCAGTTGCCAGACGTCCGAGGTGAAAAACTCTCGATACCATTGCAATGAGAAGCCTGGCATTGGATATGTGAAGAACGGTTCCGAGTTGAACGACAACGGCATGATCGCCAGGATCGGGGCCATCAAAAATAGCAGCACGCAACCGCAGAACGTCAAGAACAAGACAGAGACCGCTCTACGCAAGAGCGCGTTCGTCGATGAGTCCATCAGCCGATCCTCAAGCGGTCGAGGCCGACGATCCGGCTATACACGGCATATAGAATCAGCACGAGCCCTAACAGGATCGCGCTCAGCCCGGCCGCCATGCCCCAGTTCGTGACCTGGTTCGCAAAGTAGGCGATAAAGTAGCTCAACATCTGGTCGTGTGGTCCGCCGACGAGCGCGGGCGTGATGTAGTAGCCGAGCGCCAGTATGAACACCAACAGGCACCCCGCGCTCACTCCGGGCAGGCTCAAAGGCACATACACTCGGAGGAATGCCCGCACCGGGGAGGCGCCGAGTGACGATGCCGCGCGCATGTAGCTTGGAGGGATGCTCTTCATCACGCTGTAGATCGGCAAGATCATGAACGGCAGCAGGATGTGGGTCATCGCAATCAGGACGCCGACACGATTGTGGATGAGCGCCAGCGGATGCTCTTTGTCGATCAGGCCCAGCCAGCCGAGGAACGTGTTGACGACACCCTCCCCTTGCAACACGACGACCCAAGCGGTGGTCCGGACCAACAGCGAAGTCCAGAAAGGCAACAGCACCATGATGAGCAGGAGCCCGGCCCGTTGTGGTGGCAGCGTCGAGATCAGATACGCCAGCGGATAGCCGAGCACCAGACAAATCAACGTCACGGCGATGCTGATATAAAACGTTCTGGCGATGACCTCCACGTAAACTGCGCTCTCGTCCTTCGCGACTCCTATATGGCCCTGCGCGTCTCGTCGCAAGTCGAGCGACGCGAGGAGGTAGAAGTCGGTGTAGGCAGGCAACGCGCGCTGGACGATCTGCCACGTTGCCGGATCCCCCCATCGCTCATCAATGCTCAGCAGTTTGGCCTTGGGTGATGCGCCTTCAGCCGTCGCCGTGCTTCGCGCGGTCTTGAGAACGAGCGATCGCAGCCCGGACTGGTAGTAGTTGAGCCGCTTCGCGAGTTCGGCCACCGTACTGCGCGGAGCCGCCTCGAGATCCGCAACGAACGCCGCATACACGCCCTCCGAAGGGAGCTCCTTCCCGTCCCACCCAGCGATCGCTGCCGCAGTCTTGCTGAGCACGGCTGGAACTTCGCGATTGTCGACACCGCGCGTCAGAAGGATCGCGATGGGAGCGATGAACACCACGAGGAGAAAGACAAAGAGCGGCGCAATCAAGCCGACGGCCTTGAGCTTGCCAAGACGCTGGACACGCCGCAGCCGCGCTTTCAGCGCGCTACGATCCTCTACTTCACTCCCGAGCGAACTCGCCGCTGCCGACACTGATACGTTCGTCGCCATATCCAGGTTCTGCTGAGTGCGTGTCGATGGAATCGCCGACGGCGGACCGACGTACCGCCCGGCCGCCGGCAATCAGTACGTCTATTGCGCCAACCACTTGTTGAAGCGTTCGGTGAGTTCCTCGTCGTGGTCGGCCCAGAACTGTGACGAGACCACGAACGCTGTTTTCGTGTTCTGTGGTGCTGTAGGCAGGTCGGCAAGGATGTCGGCAGGAACCTTGGCAATCGCCGCTTTGAGCGTCGGTCCGTAGGAAATGTATTTCGACTGCTGCGCCATGACGTCGGGCTGCACGGTGAAAGCGACAAACTTCTGTGCCAGTGCCAGTTTCTTGGTTCCCTTCGGGATGCCCCAGAGGTTGAAATCCATCGCCTGGCCGTCCCACACGATCTTGAAGTTCTTCTTGTTGTTCTTCACGGCGTCGAAAATGCGTCCGTTCCAGGCCGTGGTCATGACGACCTCGCCGTCAGCCAGAAGCTGCGGCGGCTGCGCACCTGCTGTCCACCACACTTTCACGTTGGGCTTGATCGCGTCGAGCTTCTTGAATGCACGATCGACGCCCTCCTTCGTCGCCAGCACCTTGTAAACGTCTTTGGGTGGAACCCCATCAGCGATCAAGGCAAATTCAAGGGTGGTCTTGGGCGACTTGCGCAGCGCCCGTGCACCGGGGAATTTCTTGACATCCCAAAAGTCGGCTGCCGTTTGCGGGCCGCCGGACGGGAATTTGTCGGCGTTATACGCATAGATCGTTCCGAACACGATGGTGCCCACGGCGCAATCCATCGCCGCTCCATCGACAAACTTGTCGCGGCCTCCGAGGCTCGCGTAGTCGATCTTCTCGAGCCAGCCCTCCTCGCATCCCTGCAATGCGTGACCAGGCTCGATGTCGACGACGTCCCACGTCACCTGCTTGGTGTCGACCATGCCCTTGAGCTTGGCGACGGAGCCATCCCATTCGTCTTGCAGTACCTTGACGTTGGCGGATTTTGCAAACGGCGCAAGGTAAGCGGCCTCTTGGCTCTTGGTATAGGCACCGCCCCACGAGGTGACCGTCAGCGTGTCTTGTGCCAGGGCAACGGTGGAGGCGGCCACGAACACGACTCCCGCGGCCAAACTGGACAAACGCATTGCACTCATGTTCTCGCTCCTTTCGTGCCGGACAACTAATGCCGGCGTTGATGACCTTGGGCGAAGTTCACTATTCGATGGCGAGCGCCCGGCAATCCTCCCGGCGCCAACCGACTACAACGTCGGCGCCCGGTTGCAATGGAAGTTCCCCAGTGCTCGGAACTTTGATGATGAAATCATCCCGGCCACAGACGGACACACACAGCCGGGTGTGATCGCCGTAGTAAATCAGCTCGGCGACTTTGGCCTTGACTCGGTTGACAAACTGGTCCTCGACCGGAAACAGCGTGACCTTTTCCGGACGCAGCGAACACGATACCGGCGTCCCGGCACTGACTCTGCCACTGGCGATTGCGTGAACGATCGTGCCATCGGAGGCTTCCACCACGCACTGCTCGCCGGATACGCTTTGGACTCGCCCTGAAATCGCGTTGTTCTCGCCGATGAACTGCGCAACGAATGGGTTCGCAGGCGCTTCGTAGAGTTCTTTCGGCGGAGCGATCTGCTGTATTTTGCCGAGATTGAAAACCCCCACGCGGTCCGACATCGTGAGCGCCTCGCCTTGATCGTGCGTCACGTACACGATATTGATACCGAGCCGATCGTGCAGATGTTTGATCTCGATCTGCATGTGTTCGCGCAACTGTTTGTCGAGCGCGCCCAACGGTTCGTCCATGAGGACGAGCTTTGGCTCAAAGACCAGCGCACGTGCAAGGGCAACGCGCTGCTGCTGTCCGCCCGATAGCTGCGAGGGCCGACGCTGCTGGAAGGGGAGCATGCGCACCATGTCGAGCGCGCGACGAACTCGTTCCGTGATATCGCTGCCCTCGAGTCGCCGCATCCGCAACGGGAAGGCGACGTTGTCTGCAACGCTCATGTGCGGAAAGAGCGCGTAGTTCTGAAAGACGACACCGATGTTGCGCTGATGCGCCGGCATCCGGTCAATCCGCTGGCCATCCAGATAGATCGCGCCGCTGGTCGGTGTTTCGAAACCGGCGAGCATCATCAGCACAGTCGTCTTGCCTGATCCAGACGGACCAAGCAAGGTCAGAAACTCGCCTTGCTTGATATCGAGATGGAGTCCGCGCACGACGTAGTTTTCGCCATCGTAGGATTTTTCGACGGCGTCAAACCTGATGAAAGGTTGTGTCTGCATGGTCCGGCTCCCCTAGCGCACGCCGTCAAATGCAACGACGACTGAAGGCACGCATGCTGCGCAAGCATGTCCCGACCAGACTATGGCTGACTGATGCATGAATAAGTCCTCCGTTGGAGCAACGCCCGCGCGATAGAGCTATTTGGACGCGCAGCAGCGATATAGCGATTGTTGTCATACAAGTAATCATATATATGACCTTACCAGCCATACAATAAAATAGTTACATGTCAATCAATATCTGTCAAGCAGAAATTTCTTGCCATCAAGTTGCGGTGACTCGCGGTCGATGCGAGTTCTGTTATTATCATTAAATCATCTGCTTACATTATGGAATGGGGCTGGCTGGTCGAGTTACCCTGGCAACCTGAGCCTGTGCGATGTACAATTAGCTAGTTGATTACAATACAAGAAAGCATTGTATGGAAGACATGATATCGGATCTCGCTATTCGAATTGCCGATGTGGATGTACCGATTTATCGACAGATCGCAATAGCTGTGGAAGAAGCCGTCGTTGCAAAACGCGTGGCCCCGGGGGCCAAGTTGCCACCGCAGCGTCACTTGGCCCAAGCGTTGGGAATCAACCTCACCACCATCTCCCGCGCCTACACTGAGCTGCAGAAACGCGGGGTCGTTGTCAGTGGCGTTGGCAAAGGCACCTTTGTTCGCGGTGGTGGACCGGAATTCGACCCGGTGCAGGCGCAGTCCCGGCGCGATCCCTTACTCATCGATCTGTCGATCAACCGGCCGGCAACCCATCTGTATGGCGAAAGGCTCGCCGAAGCTCTGAGCCGCCTGCCAAGCGACCCGCGGTTCCAGGAGCTTCAGGAATACCAGCCGGCAGAAGGTGCCGGCTGGGCGCGAGACGCCGGCGCAACATGGATCAGAGGCAGCGGTCTGAAAGCTTCGGCCGAACAGGTCGTGGTTACCTCGGGTGCACAGGAAGGCATTTTTGCCGCTCTCTCAGCGGTGACTCGCCCGGGCGATGTTGTTCTCACCAACCAGATCACGTATTACGGCCTGAAAGCACTGGCCAACCTGTTGCACCTCGAAATTCGCGGCTTGCCTACGGACAAGGACGGCCTATTGCCGGAAGGCGTCAATGAGGCCTGTGGCGACGAACGAGCGCGAGTGCTGTTCACGGTACCGAGCTTGCACAATCCCACGACTACTACGGTCCCGCTTGAGCGGCGAGAGGCTATTGTCGCAGCCGCGCGCCGGGGGAAGCTCTTCGTCATCGAGGACGATGTCTACGGGCGCCTGCTTGAGGAGCGGCCAACAAGCATTGCTGCGCTCTATCCGGAGCGTACGTTCTACATTACCGGCACGTCGAAAACCTTGGCACCTGGCTTGCGTGTGGGCTTCATGATGCCTCCGCGGGAGATGATCGCAGCGGTTGCGAACGCGGTTCGAGCGACGTGCTGGATGACTCCTCCACTGTCGACGCTTATCGCCGCACGCTGGATCGAGGATGGCACGGTCGAGGCGATGATCGACGCACAGCGTCGAGAGCTAAGAGCGCGCCAGACTCTTGCGGCCGACATTCTCGGCGGCCTCGATTTCGATGCCAATCCGGTATCGACTCACCTGTGGCTGCACTTGCCCCCACCGTGGCGCGCCACGGATTTCACGGCGCAACTACTGGCCCACGGTGTTCGTGTCATCGAGTCCGAGGTCTTCGCCGTCGGCCGCGGTGAAATTCCCCATGCGGTGCGCATCAATGTAAGCGCCGCGCGCTCGCGCGAGCAACTGGCGGCGGGGCTGCGCATCGTGGTCGATACGCTGCACCGGCAGGCTAGGCCCCTATCCGCGAGCTTCCCAGCTTGATGGCCCGAGTCAATCATCCAAATGGCGCACCCATCCGACGGCGAAATACTCCGTCTGGACTCCCATGGTGAATTCCGACTCCGGCGTCAAGACCGTGGTGATTGTCGGTGGCGGCATTATCGGCATGTCCACGGCACTGTGGTTGCTGCGCCATGGCCATCACGTAACCGTAGTTGATCCGCGGCCACCAGGACATGGAGCGTCCTGCGGCAATGCCGCGACCATTGCCAACTACCATTGCATTCCGCTGGGCAGTCCGGAGGTCATTCGGCGAATTCCCGGTTTGCTATTCAAACGGGACAGTCCACTGACTATCCGTTGGAGCTACTTGCCCAGACTGGCCCCGTGGCTGCTGCGGTTCGCTCTCGCAAGCCGGCCACAGCGCGTGGCGGCCATCGCAGACGCGCTGGCCGCTCTGCAGCACCACGCCGATGCCGACTACCGGCCCCTGTTCGAGATGGCGGGTGCGGAGGATTTGGTGGTACGTCACGGCTGTATGTATCTGTATGGTTCGGCCGCCAGCTATGCACACGCGCGCCCCGAGATGGACTTGCGTCGCCGACACGGCGTCCCGCTGGAAGAATTAAGCGCAAAGCGGATAGCTGAACTCGAACCCAATCTCGCGCCCATCTACCATCGCGGGATTCTGTTCCCTGATGCCTCGCATCTACATGATCCTTTGGACCTGGTTCAGCGCTTCGCGCGCACGTTCCTGCAGCGCGGCGGCACGCTAATCCAGGAAGAGGCAACAGCGATCGAGCGCGACGGGAAGGGCGGCATCTTGGTCCGCAGCACCGGCACGCCGCTCGCGGGCGACTACGTCGTCGTCGCCGCCGGCGCGTGGTCGCGCCCATTGGCCTGTCAGGTCGGGGATCCTGTCCCGCTGGACACCGAGCGCGGCTACCACATCATGTTCCCAAGCGCCCAAGCGCTGTTAAGCCGACCCGTCGGGTGGCCAGAAATGGGCTTCTACATGACGCCGCTTGCGAGTGGCCTGCGCGCCGCGGGGACGGTCGAGTTCGCTGGTCTTCAGGCTCCACCCAACCCAGAGTCTACGCGTTTCCTCGCACGCGGTGCCCGCTTTCTTCTGCCACAGTTGGGTGAGCCTGCTTCGGAGTGGCTGGGTTTCCGCCCATCACTGCCCGATTCTCTGCCGATCATCGGCCCTTCACCACGAAATCCGCGCGTCGTCTACGCGTTCGGCCACGGGCACCTGGGCGTAACCCTCGCCGGCGTGACCGGACGCATGGTCGCTGACCTGATCGATGGCCGCCGTTCTGTCGTCGATCCCACACCCTATCGGCCGGAACGGTTTCGATGATGTCGCTGGGGGTGGGCAACGACGCTGGGGCTGGCTCGAACCTGGGTCCTGCGGGTTAAGAGTCCGCGCAACGGCTTGCGCCACGGTCAGTGGTGGTGGCCGCCACCTCCGTGCACGTGCCCGTGCTCGACCTCCTCGGCGCTTGCCGGCCGAACCTCGAGGATCTGGCAGTCGAAGCGCAACCGTTTGCCGGCCCACGGATGGTTGCCGTCGAGCACAGCCTTGCCGTCGGCAATGTCGGTGACCGTGAAGACCGTTCCGCTGCCCTGCTCGTCGCCGGGATTCGTGTAGGCCTCGAACTGCATCCCGACTGCGGCGTCCGGCGGCAATCGGTCTGCGGGTTCCAGTTTGACGAGCTCGGGATCGTAATCGCCGAATCCGTCTGCCGGCTCGATATCCACGGACACGGAATCGCCGGCCTTCTTGAGGCTGAGCGCCTCTTCGAGCTTGGGCAGCATTCCCGAATGCCCTCCGTGCAGATAGGTGATCGGTTCGTCGGTGCTCTCGAGAAGCACTCCGTCGGCATCGTAGAGCTCGAAGGTCAGCGTGACGACCGTGTTGGCGAGGATGTTCATCGGCGGTCCATAAGAAACTCGCAGCCGGCATCGAATCGATGCGGCAATGCTCTGTTGCGGATACGGTTTTGGCGGCATTGTAGCGCAGCGAGCCAGCGTCGCCTCGCTATAATCGATCGATGGCTGACTCGCCTGCGCACGCCGGCTCGATCGCGCCGCTCGCGACCAATGCGCTGCTGGGCGGCGTTTCGGCCCGTGATTTTCTCCGCCGTTACTGGCAAAGGGAGGCGCTTCTTGTCAGGAACGCCATTGCAGGTTTCGCGGGCCCTTTCAGCGCAGCGGCACTTTTTGCGTTCGCACGCCGCGACGACGTCGAATCGCGGATCGTCGTGCGCGAAGGCACACATTGGTCTCTGACGCACGGCCCGTTCCGCGGGGCGGACTTCAAGGCGCTGCCCGCGCGCAACTGGACGCTCCTCGTGCAGGGCGTCAACCTCGTGAGTCCGGACGCCGACGCATTGTTGCGCCGCTTCGCGTTCCTGCCTTATGCGCGTCTCGACGACCTGATGGTGAGCTACGCGGCGCCCGGCGGCGGAGTCGGCCCGCACTTCGACTCGTACGACGTCTTTCTTCTGCAGGGCTTCGGACGCCGCCGCTGGCGGTTCGGACGTCAGGATGATCTCACGCTCGCGCCGCGGCTCCCGCTGAAGATCCTCCGGCGTTTCCGGCCAGTCCATACGGAGGTGCTGTCACCCGGCGACATGCTCTACCTGCCGCCGCAGCACGCGCACGACGGTACTGCCATCGATCCGTGCACGACGTACTCGATCGGATTTCGCGCAGCGAGCGCGACCGATCTCGCCGCCGCGTTCCTCGACTTCCTTCGCGACGAACTGCAGCTGCCAGGACGTTACACCGACGCCAGTCTCGCGCCGACACGGACTCCCGCCGAGATCGACGCCCCTATGCAGCGGCGCTACGAGCGGATGCTGAAGGGCGTGGCCTGGGACCGTATGATGATTGCCCGATTCCTAGGCTGCTTCCTGTCGGAGCCCAAGCCCAGCGTCTTCTTCGCGCCGCCATTGGCGCCGCTGCCGCGCGCCGCGTTCGGTGCGCGTACCGCGAAGCGCGGCGTGCATCTCGACCTGCGCACGCAACTGCTCTACGACGCGACGCACGTCTTCATCAACGGCACCGCACTGCCCCGGCCGGCTACCGGTGCGGCGACGCTGAAGCGGCTTGCGAACACGCGCGCGCTCCCGCCCCACGCAGCCGGCGCCGTATCCCCGGAACTCGCGACAATCCTTTACACTTGGTATCGCGATGGCTACCTCCACACCGGCACCGCCTGACGACGCCGCGTCGTCGCCACCTTCGGCGCGGCGCGAAACGCTAGCCACGGTCTCGGCCCAGACCACCGCGATCGACACGTTGATCGGCCTCGCGAAGCAGTCGATCCGCGTCTTCGACGTCGACCTGTCGGAAACGGGCTGGAACGACACCCCGCGTGCCGAGAAGCTCGCCGCGTTCCTGCGGTCGAGCCGGACGGCGAGGCTGGAGATCATCGTCCACGACACGGGTTGGATCGAACGGTCGTGCCCGCGCCTCATCAATCTGCTGCGGACCTATAGCCACGCGATCACGATCTACCGGACCGGCGAGGGAGCGAGGCACGCGATGGATCCGCTGGTGATCGTCGACGACCGGCACTTCCTTCACCGGCTCGATATCTTGCAGCCTCGCGCCGTGCTCGCATTCGAGGATCCGGTTGCGACGCAGCCCTTGGTCGAGCGGTTCGAAGCGATCTGGGCAAGCGGGGAGCCGGGGATCACGGCGACCGTCCTGGGCCTCTGACGAGCGCGACCGGCTCGACCCGCGGCGCCGGGAAATCGTGGCCTCCTATAGCGGAGCGCCGATCCGCCGCGCGACCTCGCGGTAGTGCTCGATCACGCTCCCCAGATCGCGCCGGAACCGGTCCTTGTCGAGCTTCTCGCCAGTCTTCGCGTCCCACAGGCGGCAGCCGTCGGGCGTGAACTCGTCGCCCAACATCAGCGGCGCGCGCGGACCATCGGTCGGGCGCCCGAATTCGAGCTTGTAATCGACGAGGTCGATGCCGGCCTTCGCGAACATCGGTCGCAACACGGCGTTGACTCGGTGCGTCAGCGCCTTCATCTGCACGATCTCGTCCACGGTCGCCCAGCCCAGCACGCGAATGTGGTCGTCGTTGCAGAGGGGATCGTGCAACGCATCGCTCTTCAGAAAGAACTCGAAGATCGGCTCGGCGAGCTTCGTACCCTCGACGATTCCGTACCGCTTGGCCATCGAACCCGCGCACACGTTGCGCACGACGCACTCGACCGGGATCATCTTCATTGCCACCACCAGCGATTCGCGCTCGTTGAGCAAGCGGACGAAATGCGTCGGGATGTCCGCCTCGGCGAGACGTTCCATCACGTACGCATTGATCCTGTTGTTGGTCTCGCCCTTCAGCGGAAGCTTGGCGAGCTTCGCGCCGTCGAACGCCGAGACGTCGTCGCGGTAATGCATTATGAGATAGCGCGGATCGTCCGTCGCGTAGACGGTCTTGGCCTTTCCCTTGTAGAGCTCCTGCCGCGTTTCCATCCCCGTCTCCCTGGTGCCTCGATGCGTGCCTCCGCCGAAGCGCGCCGGCTTGCAGCCTTCAACTGGTTACTATAGCTCGCGCCAGTCAAAGCCGGTCGCCTGTTCGGCGATGCCGATCCAGCCCGGCGTGCATCCGAGCGCCGCCGCGAGCGCCGTGCGCGCGAGGTCCGGCGTGTTGTTCTGCCGCGAAAGATGCGCGGCGATGACGTGTGTCAGGCGCGACGTGTCGATCCGCGAGAGTATCCCCGCCGCCGCCTCGTTGTGCAGGTGGCCTAAGCGCCCGGAAATTCGTTGTTTGAGCGGGTACGGATAGTCGCCGTTCTCGAGCATCTCGAGATCGTGGTTGCATTCCAGCACCAGCGCGTCGCACCCGGACAGGCTCTCCTCGACGTGCGCGGTCGAAACGCCGAGGTCGGTCAGCACGCCGAGCCGATGCAGGCCGTCGCCGACCACATACTGGACCGGTTCGCGCGCGTCGTGCGGGACCGGAATCGGCGTGATCTCCAGCGCACCGATCGCGAACCGGTCATGGCTGTCGAATCCGTACACATGCGTCATGCCCTCGAACCGCACCGACACCGCGGTGAGCGTGCCGAACGTCGCCCAGACGGGAATGCCGTGTCGCGCCGCGAACGCAGGCACGCCTCCGATATGATCGGAGTGCTCGTGAGTGACGAGGATCGCCGACAGCGACGAAGGCTCGAGCCCCAGGCGCGCGAGGCGGACCGCCGTGTTGCGCACGCCGAACCCACAATCGATAAGCACGCGCGTGCCCCCGGATTCGACGACGAGACCATTGCCTTCGCTGCCGCTGCCAAGTGACGCGAAGCGCATCGCGCGCGCCGCCGCTACTTGAGCTGATCTTTGAGGAGCGCGAGAATCTTCTCGCCGTTCGCCGTCCTGTCGGGCGCGCCGTCGGGATCCTGCACGGTCACCACACTTCGCGGATCGGCCTGCGCGACGGTGATCCGGTACTGTTCGGGCTTTCCGACGCTGTCGTCCTTCCAGAACATCAGCTTGTCGAGGAAGCCTTTTTCCTTCTTGGTCCCGTCGGATTCGGGATTGGCGTAGCGGACGAAGTACGTCCCCTTCGACCGGTCGCGGTCGACCACCGTGAATCCGACGCGATCGAGCGCGAGACCCACTCTGCGCCAGGCGCGGTCGAAGCTGTCGTCGACGACGAGCTCGCTCGTCCCGCTTGCCGTCTTTTCAACGCGGGCCCGTTCAGTTCCCGCCGGAGCCACCGGCGGCTGAACCGCCGCTGTCGCCTCCGGCGGCGGCGTGCCGAAGCGGATCATCAGACGCGAAAGCATTTCGGCTTCAAGGCCGGGGTCAGGTGGCGTGACCGCCCACGTGAAACCCGACGGCGAATTCTGTCTGTTGTCGATATATCCCGTGGGCACCTGCTCGGCGCCGCGATGCGAGATGTAGATCTCGACGGTGCCGGGCTCGTTTCCCCGTTCGATGCGGGTGCGGAACTTGTCGCGCTTGTACGTATTGCCGAAGATGTCGATGTACTTGCCGATCGTTCTCTGGATGAAATCGCTCGGCACGTC
Organism: uncultured beta proteobacterium; assembly: GCA_963844005.1. Classification (GTDB taxonomy): domain Bacteria; phylum Pseudomonadota; class Gammaproteobacteria; order Burkholderiales; family Casimicrobiaceae; genus CAIWHR01. Next base: position 27,049 of record CAWJMQ010000009.1, read on the forward strand.
GGCGCGGTTTTCCGCCCAGTCGGTTTCCATGATGCCGAGCGTCGGTTGCTCGACCGCGATCACGAAACCGACGGTGCCCCAGAACTGACGGGATTCGTTCCATGCGATTTCGGGTGTCGTCTTGACCACGAGCCAGCGCTCGGTGCCGGCGCGGACGATCCGCGCCTCGGCGTTCGAATTCGGCGCGATCACTTCGCTGCCCTTCGGGCGGCTTGCTCCCTGCGCAGCGAGTCCCGACGCCGTCGTCACGTTGTAACGGTCGTCGTACTGGGGCGTGGTGAGGTCCGGCGGCAATTCGAGTGCGGGCGCGCTGGTCGCCGACTTGTAGTCGATCTTCTTAGTGAGGCCGCCTCCCGTCGATTCGCAACCCGCCAGCGCGAGAACGAGGGAAGCGACGGCGAGCGCGCACGCCGGCACTTGCAACTTCAGGTGAACCATTCGGGGCGCCTTCGGGATCATGAGGGCTTGTCCGTCAACAAGGCACGTATGCGATCTATCGGTCTGCCAAGCAGCCCGCCTCGCGCAGTGCACCGCGGACAGCATCAAAGTACTTTTCGGAAAGCGGCACCAGCGGCAACCGCAATTCGTTCTCGATAAGCCGCATTTCCGCGAGCGCCCACTTCACGGGGATCGGGTTCGCTTCGACGAACAGATTCCGGTGCAATGGAATCAGCCGGTCGTTGCGCGCGCGCGCCGTGGCCATGTCGCCGGCGAGCGCCGCCTTGCACATCTCCGCCACGAGCTTCGGTGCGACGTTGGCGGTGACCGAAATGACGCCGTGAGCACCCATGAAAAGCAGAGGCAACGACGTGAGGTCGTCGCCGCTGTAGATCGCGAAGTCGCGCCGGTTCGCCGCGATCAGCGCGCGGATGAGCTCGCTGCCGCGACCGAGGTCCGCGGTCGCGTCCTTGATGCCGACGATGCCCGGAACTTGCGCCAGCCGCAGGATTGTTTCGTTACCGAGATCGGCGGCGGTGCGGCTGGGCACGTTGTACAGGATGAGCGGCAGGTCGACTTTCTCGGCGATCGTGCGAAAGTGACGATACAGGCCCTCCTGCGTCGGCTTGTTGTAGTAGGGCACGACGGACAGCCCGCTATGCGCACCGGCTTCCTTCGCGTACGCGGTGAGCCCGATCGCTTCGGCCGTCGAGTTGGCACCCGTGCCTGCGATCACCGGGATGCGACCGCGCGCCTTCTCCACCGCCGTCTTGATCAGTACGCAGTGCTCGTCGACGTCGACGGTCGGGGATTCGCCGGTGGTGCCGACAACGACGATGCCTGCCGTGCCGTTGGCGACGTGGAAGTCGATCAGCTTGCCGAGTCCGACGAGGTCGAGCGCCCCACCCTTGCGCATCGGCGTCGCGATTGCGACGAGACTACCGGTCAACATTGAGATAAGCCGAGGAAAAGCGCGATTTTACCTCATTCGTACGCCGCGGGTCCTGGTCCCTGCGGACGGCGACTCAATCCGGGGCAAGCGCCGCCGGCCAGGGATGCCGCGACCCCAGTGCAGCAAGTCGCTGCACGACGGCGCCGCGCTCGCCCCCAGAGACGAATCCTTGCGCAAACGCAATCACCGTGAGCGCCTCGCCCGCAAGGCGCAGCAGCTCGCCGCGCTCGAGCAGAAAATCGGGGTTGGATGGCCGTCCGTACGCCTCGTTGCCGCGGGCGAACGTTTCGTACAGCAGAACGCCGTCGTCGGCGAGTGCGGCGACAAGGTGTGGGAACAGTGGGCGGTGCAGATAGTTGGTGACCACGATCGCATCGAAATGCCGGCCGGCAAGCGGCCAGTCTGCGGCCTCGAGGTCAGCCTCGCGTGTTTCTATTGCGGCGATTCCCTTCATCGTCGCGAGCGCCGCGGCGTCGTGATCGACGGCCAGCACCCGGCAGCCGCGGTTCGCAAAAAAGCGCGCATGGCGACCGGAGCCGCAGGCAAGGTCGAGCACGCGCGCGCCCGGCGGCACCAAATGCGCGAACCGGACGATCCACGGCGAAGGCGCAGGCAGGTCGTGGGGATCTGGAGCCGCGCTATCGATCACGAGCGCGCTCCCGCGCTGTTGCGACGACCGGCAGGTTGACGGGCCTTCTTTTTCGGCGTCACCTCGGCCGTCGACAGCGTCGCCTCGGCATCGGCCTCGTCGCGCAGCCAATCGACGAAGGCGGCAACATCGGCGCGCTCCACGGCATGCGGAGCGACGACCGCGTAGTAGCCGCGCGCCGAGTCGTAACGCTTCGGGAACGGCGCGACCAGTCGACCGTCGCGCAGGTACTCCGCGATCAGCGGCACGCGGCCCAACGCCACGCCCTGCCCGCCGACAGTGGCCTGGATCAGCTGGTCGTAGAGCTTGAAGCGCAGCGATCCTGCGGTCTTGAGGCCCGGCTGGCCATTTGCCGCAAGCCAGACACCCCAGTCGAGCCACGGTGTGCGGCCCTCCGGATCGTCGAGATGCAGCAGCACGTGACGCTCGAGGTCGGAGGGCTTCGCGAGCGGCATGCCGGGGCGACGCAACAGACTCGGCGCAACGACCGGCAGCATCCGCTCGCCGAAAAGCCGCACGCCGCCCTCCGGCGCGCGCGCATCGGGGACATATCGGACTGCGACATCGACGTCACCGCGACCGAGGTCGATCAGCCGGTCATCGGCGGAGACGTAGACCTCGACGTCCGGATGCCGGGCACGAAACGACGGCAGCCGCGGGATGACCCAGAGCGACGCGAACGAGACCATCGTCGACAGCGTGAGTCCAGGCGTCCGGTGGACGCCGCGCGCCGACTCGGCCGCCGCTACGAGTGCGCCGAGCACCGCCGTGACCTCCCGGTGGAATGCGGCGCCTGCCGCGGTGAGCGCCAACGCGCGGTGCCTGCGCACGAAGAGCGGTATGCCCAGCGCATCCTCGAGCGCCTGGACCTGCCGCGACAGCGCGGACTGCGTGACGAAGAGCTCCTCCGCCGCCCGCGTGAACGAACGATGCCGGCCGGCGGCCTCGAAGCCCTTGAGGAAATCCAGCGACGGCAGCCGCCGCAAGATCTCATGCATGCGCCCACCTCATGCAATTCATTCCGAATGACCGTTTGAGCCAGGCGCCCGGGGCGCCCACAATTCGAACCGTCACCAATGAAAACGTGGTGGCGGGACGAAGTGGGCACCAGGATGGGCGGTCCGGCTTCGGATGCATTCTACGCATGAAATTGGAGGTTGACCATGGTCTGCGACGGGTACACGAAGGTCTGGGAACTTGCGTCGGGCGAGCATGTGAAGATGGACGGTGCGCGCGGGACGACGCTGCGCGTGACGCGCGGCACATTGTGGCTCACGCAGGAGCGCGACGTGCGCGACATCGTACTGTCGGCCGGGGATTCGTTCACGATCGACCGCGGCGGCCTCACGCTGATCGAAGCGCAAGGCAATGCGACCGTTTGCGTGCTCGCACACCACGTGAACGAGGTCCATGCGCGTACGCGGCAGCCGGGAGCAGTCGAACGCGTGCGCGGATGGTTGCGGTCCGTCGGCGCGGCCGATGCGCAGCGCCGATGGACGCCGAACCTCTGACGCCCGGCCGGCCGCATGTTCACGCCGGGCACTCTCTGCCTCATCGCACCGGGCCGGCGGCACCCGGCCCGACGGCAGCCGCATCCACCGCCCGAATGAAAAGGCGCGTCCGAGGACGCGCCTTTTCGTCTTCGCACAGGCAGGGTCAACCTTTGGCGAATGTGACTTCGCCGCCTGCAACGCCGACCTTTACCGTGTCGCCAGCCACATATTTGCCACCGAGAATCTCCTTGGCGAGCGGGTTCTCGATCTGCTGCTGGATCGCGCGCTTCAATGGCCGCGCACCGTAGACCGGATCGAACCCGGCCGCGGCGACCGCCTTGAGCGCCGCGTCGGACACGGACAGCCGGATCTCGAGTTTCGCAAGCCTCGACTCCAGCGCCTTCAGCTGGATCTTCGCGATCTCGGCGATCTGCGTCTCCGCGAGCGGATGGAACACGATGATCTCGTCGATGCGGTTGACGAACTCCGGCCGGAAGTTGGCCTTGACTTCGGCCATCACCGCGATCTTGATCAGCGCCTCTCCTTCGCCCGCATCGGTCATCTCCTGGATCTTGTGCGATCCGAGGTTCGACGTCATCACGATGACGGTATTCTTGAAGTCGACGGTGCGGCCCTGGCCGTCCGTCATCCGCCCGTCGTCCAGCACCTGCAGCAGCACGTTGAACACGTCGGGATGCGCCTTTTCGATCTCGTCCAGCAGGATCACGCTGTACGGTTTGCGGCGCACCAGCTCGGTCAGGTGTCCGCCTTCCTCGTAGCCGACGTACCCCGGCGGAGCACCGATCAATCGCGCCACCGAATGCCGCTCCTGGAATTCGGACATGTCGATCCGGATGAGATGCTGGTCCGAGTCGAACAGGAACTCGGCGAGCGCCTTGCACAGCTCCGTCTTGCCGACGCCGGTCGGGCCGAGGAACAGAAACGAGCCGTACGGGCGATTGGGATCGGCGAGCCCGGAACGGGTACGCCTGATCGCATCCGACACGAGCCGCACGGCTTCGTCCTGGCCAACCACGCGCCGGTGCAGCGCGTCTTCCATCTGCAACAGTTTTTCGCGCTCGCCCTGCATCATCTTCGCCACCGGAATGCCGGTGGCGCGTGAGACGACCTCGGCGATCTCTTCCGCACCGACCTGCGTGCGCAGAAGTTGCGGCTTCTTCGTCTCGCCTTTCGCCAGATTCTTGTCCTCCTTCTTGAGCTGCGCCTCGAGCTGCGGGAGCTTGCCGTACTGGAGTTCCGACATCAGCTGCCAGTCGCCCTTGCGCCGCGCCTCCTCCATCTGGAGCTTGACCTTGTCGATCTCCTCCTTGATGTGCTGGGTGCCGGCGACATTGGCCTTCTCAGACTGCCAGACTTCGTCGAAATCCGCGTACTCGCGCTCGAGCTTCTTGATCTCCTGTTCGATAAGCTCGAGCCGCTTCTTCGACGCCGGATCGGATTCCTTTTTCACCGCCTCGCGCTCGATCTTCAACTGGATCAGGCGGCGATCAAGCTTGTCCATCGCCTCCGGCTTCGAATCGATCTCCATCCGGATCCGCGCGGCCGCCTCGTCGATCAAATCGATCGCCTTGTCCGGCAGAAAGCGGTCGGTGATGTAGCGGTGCGACAGCTCGGCCGCCGCGACGATCGCCGGATCAGTGATCTCGACGCCGTGATGGATTTCGTAGCGCTCCTGCAATCCGCGCAGGATGGCGATCGTGGACTCGACGGAGGGCTCGTCGACGAGCACCTTCTGGAACCGGCGCTCGAGTGCCGCATCCTTCTCGACATATTTGCGGTATTCGTCCAGCGTTGTCGCACCGACGCAATGCAACTCTCCGCGGGCAAGCGCCGGTTTCAGCATGTTGCCGGCGTCGATCGCGCCTTCGGCCTTGCCCGCGCCGACCATCGTATGCAGCTCGTCGATGAACACGATCGTCTGGCCGGCGTCCGCAGCGATGTCCTTCAGCACCGCTTTCAGGCGCTCTTCAAACTCCCCGCGGTATTTGGCGCCCGCAAGGAGCGCCGCCATATCGAGCGACAGCACCCGTTTCCCCTTCAGCGTCTCGGGCACTTCGCCATTGACGATCCGCTGCGCGAGGCCTTCGACGATCGCGGTCTTGCCGACGCCGGGCTCGCCGATCAGCACGGGGTTGTTCTTGGTGCGGCGCTGCAGGATCTGGATCGTCCGCCGGATTTCGTCGTCGCGGCCGATCACCGGGTCGAGCTTGCCTTCGCGCGCGCGTTCGGTGAGGTCGATCGTGTATTTCTTCAAGGCCTCGCGCTGGCCCTCGGCTTCCTGCGAATCGACGCCAGCGCCGCCGCGCACGGCATCGATCGCCGACTCCAGCGCCTTGCGCGTGAGACCGGCTTCCTTCAGGAGCCGGCCCGTGTCGCCCTTGTCGTCGGACAGAGCCAGCAGGAAGAGCTCGCTGGCGATGAACTGGTCGCCCCGCTTGATGGCCTCCTTGTCGGTGAGGTTGAGAAGATTGTTGAGGTCACGCGAAACGTTGATTTCCCCGCCTTGGCCCGAGACCTTGGGAAGCCTTTCGATCGCCGATTTCAGAGCCTGCTTGAGCTTGGGCACGCCGGCGCCGGCGCGGGAGAGCAGCGACGACGTACCGCCGTCTTGCTGCTCGAGCAGTGCGGACAGAAGGTGCTGGGGCTCGATGGCGCCGTTGTCGTTGCCGAGCGCCATGCTCTGCGCGTCGGCCAGCGCCTGCTGGAATTTGGTCGTCAACTTGTCGAATCGCATCGTGGAGTCCCTGGTGATGACTACATCGATGATGGGGTCTTGGGGAGCCCGATTCAAGCTCAGCCGCGCATGCTTTCTCCGGCGACGCGGCGATCGCGGTGGGCGATCCAATGGGCGCCCCGGTCGCCAACCCTCGCGCCCTACCCTCTCGACGGGTGGGCGAGAGCAGTCAATAATGGCGCGCCATGCCTCCCTCGCGCCAGCTTACGCCGTTTCCGACGGCAGCATCGCGCTTGCCGGTCGCGCCATTGCGCACGCTGTGGGATCGCCTGAGTCCGCTCGCCCGCGACATCGTCGTCATACTTGCCGTCAAAGCGATCGTTCTCGGCATTCTCTGGTATGCTTTTTTTCGCGCGCCCGCGGCACCGCAGATGACGATGGAGCCGCTACAAGTCGAACAAATGGTCCTCGGACCCTCACCTCCCCCGGAGTCCCCGGATGCCCTCCGCTGACGTCGTCGACCTGTCGCGGCTGCAGTTCGCCGTCACCGCGCTCTACCATTTCCTGTTCGTCCCGCTGACGCTCGGCCTGTCCTGGATCCTCGTCATCATGGAGTCTGTCTACGTGATGACCGGGAAGGAGATCTACCGGGACATGACCAAGTTCTGGGGGAAGCTCTTCGGCATCAATTTCGCGATGGGCGTTACCACAGGGATCACGATGGAGTTCCAGTTCGGCACGAACTGGGCCTACTTTTCGCACTACGTCGGCGACATCTTCGGCGCGCCGCTCGCGCTGGAAGGGTTGATGGCGTTCTTCATGGAGTCGACGTTCGTCGGCCTCTTCTTCTTCGGCTGGGACCGACTGGGCAAGATACAGCACCTTGGCGTGACGTTTCTCGTGGCACTCGGCTCCAACCTGTCGGCGCTGTGGATCCTGATCGCCAATGCATGGATGCAGTATCCGGTCGGCGCGGAGTTCAACCCCGATACGATGCGAATGGAGCTCACGAGCTTTACCGACCTGCTGTTCAACCCGATCGCCGGGCCGAAGTTCGTGCACACGCTCGCGGCCGGTTACGTCGCGGCGTCGATGTTCGTGCTCGGGATATCGTCGTACTACCTGCTGCGGCAGCGCGATCCGTCGTTCGCCGTGCGCTCGTTCGCCGTCGCCGCGGGGTTCGGATTTGCAAGCGTGCTGTCGGTGCTCGTCCTCGGCGACGAATCGGGCTACACGACGGGTGAGGTGCAGAGGGTAAAGCTTGCCGCGATCGAAGCCGAATGGGACACGGAGAAGCCACCCGCGTCGTTTACCGCCTTTGGCTTTCCCGACCAGGCGGCCGAGCGGACGAATTACGCCATCAAGATCCCCTATCTGATGGGCTTGATCGCGACGCGCTCGGTCGACACGCCGGTCACGGGAATCAAGGAGCTCAAGCAGAATCACGAGGTGCGGATCAAGAACGGCATGAAGGCCTATGCCGCGCTGCAGCGATTGAAGTCCGGCGACCGCTCTCCGGAAGCAAGAGCGGAATTCGACCGACTGAAAGCCGACCTTGGCTACGGGCTGTTGCTCAAGAAATACACGCCGGCGGTGGTCGATGCGACGCCCGACCAGATCCGCGCGGCCGTCGACGATACGATCCCGAACGTCTTTCCGATCTTCTGGTCGTTTCGCATCATGGTGGGGCTCGGCCTCTGGTTCCTGTTCATATTCGCGTCGGCGTTCATCATTGTCGCGCGGCGCCGCCTCGCGAATAATCGGTGGGTCCTGAAGCTTGCACTGTGGAGCATTCCGCTGCCGTGGATCGCAATCGAGCTCGGCTGGATCGTCGCCGAGTATGGCCGCCAGCCGTGGACGATCAGCGAGGTGCTGCCCACGCATCTGTCGACGTCGTCGGTCACGGTTACCGACGTCGCGATGAGCCTCGCCGGATTCATCGCGTTCTATACGGCGCTCCTCGTCGTCGAGCTGTACCTTATGTTCAAGTACGCGCGTCTCGGTCCGTCCTCGCTCGGCACCGGGCGCTACGACGACGAGTCGGGATTCACGGGCACAGGGGGAGCGGCGTGAGCCCGGGAGCAGGGGCCCCAAGCCTTCTTGGGGATGCGACCGAGGCGAATCGACGCTTGAGGCCGACGCGCAAACCCGGACATGACGGACGCAGACAAAGAGGCCGACGCGCATGATCTACGTCTTCGACTACGCAACGCTCAAGATCATCTGGTGGGCGCTCGTCGGCCTGCTCCTCGTGGGCTTCGCCATCCTCGACGGCTTCGATCTCGGCGTGGGGGTGCTGTTGCCGTTCGTCGGGCGCACCGATGACGAGCGGCGCGTCGTGCTGAACTCCGTCGGACCGACGTGGGAGGGTAACCAGGTATGGTTCATCACGGCGGGCGGTGCGACGTTCGCCGCATGGCCGCTCGTCTATGCGACGGCGTTTTCCGGCTTCTATGCGGCGCTGATCCTGACGCTTTTCGCGCTGTTCTTCCGCCCGGTCGGTTTCGATTACCGGAGCAAGGTCGCCGATCCCCGCTGGCGCAATTGGTGGGATTGGGGTCTTTTCATCGGTGGCTTCGTGCCGGCGCTGGTGTTCGGCGTTGCGTTCGGCAATCTTCTCGTCGGTGTGCCGTTCCACTACGACGGAGACCAGCGCTCGTTCTACACGGGGTCCCTTGTCGGCCTTCTGAACCCGTTCGGGCTCATCGCGGGCGTCGTGAGCGTCGCGATGTTGACGATGCATGGCGCTTTCTATTTGCAGCTTCGCACCGAAGGCGCCGTGCAGGCGCGTGCCATCCGTGCTGCACGGATCGCCGCGGCGGTCTTCGTCGCCGCGTTCGCCGCGGCGGGCTATTGGGTCGCCACCGGTCTCGAAGGATTCCAGATCGTCACGATGCCGCCGCCCGATGCGAGCTTCATCCCGTCGGCGAAGACCGTCGAACGGCTACCCGCCGCCTGGCTCCACAATTATTCGAAGCATCCGTGGACGGTCATCGCGCCGCTGGCGGCGTTCGGGGGCACGCTGCTGGCGCTCGTCGCGTCCGCGCAGCGCCGCGCGGTCTTCGCCTTCGTCATGTCCTGCATCGCGGTCGCCGGCGTCGTGTTGACCGCCGGATTCGCGCTCTTCCCGTTCATCATGCCGTCATCGACGAACCCGGCGAGCAGCCTGACGGTCTGGGACGCCGTGTCGAGTCACCGCACGCTGCAGGTGATGTTCTGGGCGGCCCTCATCTTCATCCCGCTGATTCTGGTGTACACGAGTTGGGTGTATCGGGTGATGCGCGGCAAGGTGACCGTACAGCAGGTCCGCGACGACGGACACAGTCTTTATTGACACGGGAGCGACACGATGTGGTACTTCACGTGGATTCTGGGGCTTGGCGCCGCGCTCGCGTTCGGCATCATCAATGTGATGTGGCTGGAAGCCTCGTACACGTTCGGCGAACTCGACGAGAGCCGGATCCGCGAGCGCTGGGCAGCCTCGGCCGACGGTCAATCGGATTGAGCGTGTCCGCTCCGGACGACCCGCCGTCCGCAAAGGGCGTCCCTGGGCCCCCTGCCGGCGCGAGGCCGGCGACCCTTCTTCAGGTCGCGGGTGCCGTGTTCTGGAGCTTTTTCGGCGTCCGCAAGGGCAAGCACATGCAACAGGACGCGGTGACCATCAAGCCGCTGCAGGTCGTGGTCATCGGCGTTCTTCTGGCCGCCGTCTTCGTGTTCGCGTTGCTCCTGCTGGTCAGATTCATCACGCGCAACGTTCCTTGAGGTGCGTCTAGACTCGTCCGTCGGCGTCGGTGTGCTCTGTTAACATCCGGCGCGATGAGCGTTTCCCGCCTCGCCACTGCCGCCTTGGTCGCCCTCGCGATGGGAATTGCCGGCTGCGGGGATGGCGCGACCCCGGTGCGGAGCATTGCCCTCGTCGAATGCCGACTGCCGAAGCTGTCGGTCGCCGCACAATGCGGCACGCTGGAAGTTCCCGAAAATCGTGCCAACCCGGAGGGTCGCAAGATCGCGCTCGCGATTGCGGTGTTGCCCGCCAATACCTTGAATCCGCGCGTCGATCCATTGTTCGTCCTCGCCGGTGGCCCGGGTCAGGCCGCGAGCTTTCTGGGACCCTTTGCCGCAGCACTGACCGGCGTTCGCAAGGATCGCGATATCGTGCTCGTCGACCAGCGCGGCACCGGCCGCTCGTCGCCGCTTTCCTGCGCCGCGTTCAAGCCCGACGACACCCCGGAGGCCGCGCTCGAGCTCGATCCGGTGCCGAAGGCTACCGCGTGTGCAAAGGAGCTCGCCGACAAGGGTGTGGACGCGGCGCAGTACACGACCGGCGCGTGGATCGCCGACCTCGACGCGGTGCGCACCGCGCTCGGCTACGCGAAAATCAATCTTTGGGGCGGCTCGTACGGCACGCGCGCGGCGCTCGAATACCTGCGCAGGTTTCCGGACCGCGTGCGCAGTGTCGTGTTGGACGGCGTTGCGCCGCCATCGATGAAGGCGAGCCTCGATATCTGGCCTTTGCGCGATCTCGCGTTGTCTGCGGTGTTCGACGCCTGCGCGCGCACACCCGCTTGCCACGAGGCCTACCCCGACTTGGCCGCCACGCTTTCGGGGATCCGTGACCAGCTCGGCCCGAACGGACGCGATTTTGCGCTGACCGATCCGCGCACCGGCAAACCACAGACGCAGCGCGTCACGTTCGATCACGTCATCGGCGCTCTGCAGCCGCTCACCTACTCGCCCGAGCTCTCGGCGCTCTTGCCGGAAATCATCGGCCGCGCGGCGACCGGCGATTTCGGCCCGTTGTATGCGGGCGCAATGCTTGTCGCCGCCGGCCTCGAAGAACAGATGAACAACGCGCTCAACTACTCGGTGACCTGCGCCGAGGACACGCCGCGCGTAACGCCAGCCGAGACGGACAGCGCGCTCGCCGACGTTCGCTCGAAAGCGCTCGCCCTGCGCGCGCTCGCCGTTTGTGGCGTGTGGCCCAGAGGCGCGGTTCCCGACGACGCATGGACGCCGGTCCGAAGCGATGTTCCGGTGCTGATCCTTTCCGGCGGGCTCGATCCGGTCACGCCGCCCGCGAATGGCGCGGAAGCGGCGAAGACACTGCCGGCGAGCCGCCATATCGTCGCCCGCGGTTACGGGCACATCGTATCCCCGCATGCGTGCGGACCGCGGCTCATCGCGGCGTTCATCGACGACCCGAGCTTCGCGACGCTCCCTGCTTCCTGTGTCGAGCATTTCGAGAAAAGCACGCGCCCGCCGATGTGGCCCGACCGGCTCGGGGCACGTTCGTGATCGTCGTCGACGATGTCGCAAAGTCGTTCGGCCGGCATGGCGAAGTGCGAGCGGTCGACGGCGTTGCGTTTACGGCCCCCGACGGGGAGATCACCGGCCTTCTCGGCCCCAATGGTGCAGGCAAGACGACGCTCCTGCGGGTGCTGGCGACGCTGATGGTCCCGGACCGCGGCGGCGCAAGTGTCGACGGGCACGACGTCGTGCGTGACCGCTTTGCAGTGCGTCGACGCATCGGCATCCTCTCCGACGCCCGGGGCCTCTACCCTCGCCTTTCCGCGCGCGAGAACATCCGCTACTACGGCGCATTGCAGGGACTATCGGGCGAAGCGCTTGAGGACCGCGTTGACGAATTGATCCGCGCCCTGTCGATCGCCGGCATCGCCGACCGTCGCGCGCAGGGGTTTTCGCAGGGCGAACGGATGAAGGTGGCGATCGCGCGCGCGCTCGTCCACGACCCGCAGACCATTCTGCTCGACGAACCGACCAACGGCCTCGACATCATGAGCACCCGCGCGCTGCGCGATCTCCTGCGCGAGCTGCGCACGCAGGGAAAATGCCTGCTCTTCAGCACGCACGTGATGCAGGAGGTTTCGGCGCTGTGTCACCGGATCGTGATCCTCGGACGCGGGAAGGTGGTCGCGACCGGAACGGCCGACGAACTTCTCGCGCAAGCGGGCGAGCGTTCGCTCGAGGACGCGTTCGTGCGGCTGCTGGGATCCGGAGAAGGGTTGGCCGCGTAGACGATGGACGCTGCACGGACCGATTCCGCGACGGCGCGCATCGCCACCGTCGCGCGCAAGGAGATCGTCGATATCTTCCGCGACCGCCGGACGATGCTGGTGACGCTCGTGACGGCGATCGCCGCGGGCCCGGTTCTGATGCTGCTCGTGCTGAACCTGGTCGCGCGCCAGGCGGACAAGGTGCGCGAATTGAGCCTGCCAGTCGTCGGTACCGAGCACGCGCCCGCGCTCGTTGCATTCCTCGAGCGGCAACAGGTGACGCTGGTCCCCGCGCCGGCAGACTTCGAGGAAAAAGTCAGAGCCGGCGATCTCGACGTCGCGCTCGATATCGACCCGGGTTTCGCTGCGGACGTCGCCAAGGGCAAACCTGCGACGGTCCGCCTCGTATACGACCGGTCGCGCGATCGCGCACGGGCGTCGATCGCCGAGGTCGAGGCACTGTTGCGCGCGTTCGACCGCGAATGGGGCCGCGGACGCCTGTTGCTGCGCGGTGTCGCCGCGGAGGTCGCGCATCCGCTCAATGTCGAGTCGCGCGATCTCGCGACACCCCAGAGCTCCGGTGCGCTCGTGCTCTTTCTCATCGCGTTCTACGGACTCTTCGCGGCGGTGATGGGCGGGGTGGCCGCCGCGCTCGACACGACGGCGGGCGAACGTGAGCGCGCGTCGCTCGAACCCCTGTTGACCACTCCGGTCGCGCCGCTGGAACTCGCGACCGGCAAGTGGCTCGCGGTCGTCGCGCTGAACGCGACGGCGGTCGTGCTGACGCTGTCGGGCTTCTATCTGATGCTGCGCTTCGCGCCGCTGCCGACCGTGGGAATTCCTTTTCTGTTCGGGCTCGCCGAGCTCGGCCGCTTCGTCGTCGCACTGGTTCCGCTGATCGTGCTGATGCCGGCGATCCTGCTGTACGTGGGCTCGCGCGGCCGATCGTTCAAGGAAGCCCAATCCAATCTGTCGGTGCTGCTGTTCGTCGTCTCGCTGATTCCGATCATCCAGATGTTTCTGCAGAAGAAGGAGCCCGCGTGGCTCACCTGGATCCCGATATCCGGCCAATACGCGCTCCTTTCACGCGCATTGCGCGGCGAAGCGCTGCCGTTTACCGAGCTGCTCCAGTCTTTCGCCGTCCCGGGGTTGATGACAGTGGGTGCCCTCCTTGCCGTGGCGCGGCTCTTTTCCCGCGAATCGGTGCTGGCGGGAAAGTAGCGCACTGCATCCGCCGCCGACGCCGGTCGGACGTGCCGATGGGCGAGGCCGTCACCCGCGGCGCCGACCCTTCTCAGGCCAGTTGGCGGATCACCGCAAGCGGCGGCAGCCGCATCATTCCGCGCGTGCCGAGCCAGCCCGCCAGCGTCACGATGACCGCGCCCCCACCGACGCCGTAAAGCCAGACGATGGGGTTGGCCGAGAACGGGATCTGGAATACGCGGTCGGACAGAACATAGCCCATCGCTGTCGCGCCCACGGCCGCGAGCAGTCCCGCGAGCGAGCCGAGTACGAGAAACTCGGCAACCTGCGCCGCGGTAAGCTGCGCCCGCGACGCTCCCAGCGTGCGCAGGATTGCTGCATCGAAACGGCGCTCGTCCTGCGTTGCCGCGATCGCCGCCTGAAGGACGAGCAGCCCGCCCAACAGCGTGAACAGGAACACGAACTCGACGGCCTTCGCCACCTGATCGATGATCGACTGCACCTGGCGCATGATCTCGCCGACATCGATGACGAGTACGTTGGGATACTGCTGCACCAATGCCGACAACCATGCGCCCGATTGCGGGCCTTCCTGCAAGCGGACGGCGCCGAGATAAGTTTGCGGCATCGACTCCAGCACACCCGGCGCGAACAGTGTGAAGAAGTTCGGTCGAAAGCTGTCCCAGTTCACCTTTCGCAGGCTGGTGATCGTCGCGGTCACCGGCGTACCCGCGATGTCGAAGGTCAATCTGTCACTCAGCTTCAGGTGCAGCGAATCGGCGATGCCGACTTCCATCGAAATGCCGGCAGACACGCCCGTTGCATGGTCGAACCACTTGCCTGCCGCGATCCGGTTCGTGTTCGGGAGGTCCGCGGTCCATGACAGGTTGAATTCCCGCTCCGCGAGACGGCGTGCGCGCGCGTCGGCATATTGCGCGGTGTCGAGCCGCGTGCCGTTGATCTCGACGAGACGGCCGCGGACCATCGGGTACAGCGTCGTGTCGGAGCCCGTCGCGGACTTCAACGCCGCCCTGACGCCATCGAGCTGGTCGGGCAGCACGTTGATGACGAAATGGTTCGGCGCATCCGGCGGCAGGCTCGCGCGCCAGTTGTGCATCAGGTCGCCGCGGACGACTGTCAGGAGCAAGAGCGCCATGAGCCCGAGCGCCAATGCGCCGATCTGAAGGCTCGATGCGAGTGGCCGGCGACGCAGGTTCGCGAGCCCGAACCGCCAGGTCACGCCGCGTTGTGGCAGCCGTTTCAGCAGCACGATCAGCAGCCAGGCCGCGAGCGCAGCCGCGGCAAGCAGCGCGGCGATGCCGCCGATCATGATCGCACCCGCTTTCACGTCCTGCGCTTGCCACGCGATCAAGAGCGCGATCACCGCCGCGCCCAGCAGATAGGCAGCCATGCCGCCGGGCCGCGGCCGTGGAAGGTCGCGGCGCAGCACGCGGAGCGGAGGCACGCTCGCCAGCGCGATCAACGGCGGCATCGCAAAACCGAACAGCAGCACCACGCCGGTCCCGAAGGCCGTGATTGCCGGAAGTACTCCCGGCGGCGGCAGGTCGGTCGCGGTGATCGACGACAGCAGCATCACCAGCAGTTGCTGGCCCGCGAGCGCGAAAGCGATGCCGCCGGCACTCGCGACAAGCCCGAGCGCCCCGAATTGCAGCACGAACAGCGTGAGCGTCCTCCGTCGCGACGCGCCGAAGCAACGCAGCATCGCGGCCGCGTCGAGATGGCGGCGCAGGTAGCGCGACGCGGCGAGCGCCACGGCCACCGCCGCGAGGATCACCGCGACGAGCGCCGAAAGTCCGAGAAATTTTTCAGCTCGCTCGAGCGTCTGCCTCACCTCGGGTCGCAGATCGCGGACGTTTTCCATCCGTTGGCCCGGCATCAGCTCCGGCTGCAACCAAGCGAGATACGGATCGAGCGCGTTGCGCGAGGAAACGTCGGCGACGAGCAGCCGATAGACGGCGCGATTGCCGGGTTGCAGCAGGTTCGTCGCCGGGACGTCGTCCACGTTGATCAGGAGGCGCGGCGCGATCGCGAGCATGCCGCTCGCGACCTCGGGTTCCTGCTGGACGATCGCGCCGACCTTGAGCACGGCGTCCCCCACGGCAAGCATGTCGCCGGGCTTTGCTCCCAGACGTGCCGCGAGTCGGGCATCGGGCCAGGCTTCGCCGCGCTGTGGAATTCCCTCCGCGCGAACACCGGCGACGCTGCCGGCGTCGACGAGCGTGATCGCGCCGCGCAGCGGGTAGCCCGGCGCAATCGCTTTCACGTCAGCCAGGACCGCGCCGCTCACCGCGACGTCCGCCCCGGAGCGCTGCACCATGCTGTTGAACTTGAGCGCCGGCGTCGACACGAGGCCGCGCTTTGCGGCTTCCGACGCGAAGACCTCGGGCAACGGCCGGTCGCCGGAAATCAGCACGTCGGCGCCAAGCAGCAGGTTCGCCTGCCGCGCCAGCGCGCTCTTCACGCGGTCCGCAAAGAATCCGACCGTACCGATGCTCGCGACGGCGAGCAGCATCGCGGCGATGAGCACGGTAAGTTCACCTGCGCGCCAATCGCGCGACAACATCCGCATCGCGAGCCGGGCCGTTCTCAATTCGGGACCTCCATGGCGCGCTCGTCGCCGACGAGACGGCCGGCGGCAAGCGACAGCCGCCGTGCGCAGCGCGAGGCGAGGCTGCCGTCGTGCGTGACGAGGAGCAACGTCGTTCCATGCTCGCGATTCAACCGGAACATCAGATCGACGACTTCGACGCCTGTCGCGTTGTCGAGGTTGCCGGTCGGTTCATCCGCCATCAAGAGCTTGGGCTCGCCGGCGAACGCGCGGGCGATGGCGACGCGCTGTTGTTCGCCGCCGGAGAGTTGTTTCGGATAATGCGTCGTGCGTTTCGCGAGCCCGACACGCGCCAGCCATTCCTTCGCCTTTGCCACCGCATCCGGAGCCCCGGCAAGCTCGAGCGGCAGCATCACATTCTCGAGCGCCGTCAGCGCCGGCAGCAGCTGAAACGACTGGAAGACGAAACCGAGCAGCCGCTGCCGAAGCGCGGCGCGCGCATCCTCGTCGAGCCCGGAGAGTGCATTGCCTTCGAGCCAGACGTCCCCGTCGCTCGGACGGTCGAGACCGGCGAGGAGGCCGAGCAGCGTCGTCTTGCCGGATCCCGACGCTCCGACGACGGCCACCGTGTCGCCGGATTCGACGTCGAAGGCCACATCGTCGAGGATCGTCAGCGGCGCGTCGCCGCTGGTCACGATCTTGGTCAGGCGGGAGGCGCGAAGAATGGGAATGGGCATGAGGAGGGGATCGCGCGAGAAAAGCCGGCGCGCGGACCACCGCTGCGGCGCATGGTACATGGTGCCGGCGATCGCCAACGCAAGCCGCGCCCCGCAAAATGCCGGACCACTCAGAGTCGGTCGGGTTCCTCGCTATTCGGGCGGACGCCGGACGCGAACGAATACGGAATCCGATCGGTGTCCGGCGGCAGTCGCCAATGATCCGGCGACGCATACTGGTATGCGCGATCGGGCATATTGAGAAGCAACGCGCGTTCCGTCGCAAGATTCTGCACGCCGTGCCAGATGCCCGGCGGCACCACGATCAGCATCGGGCGCGCTGTGCCGCAGCGGAACACGTTGACGCGACCCCGTGTCGGCGAGGCCGGGCGGGCGTCGTACAGCACGATCTTGAGCAGGCCGTGATTGGCAAACAGCCGGTCGGTCACCTGCTCGTGCACATGCCAGGCCGAAAGGCCGTGCGCTTCTATAGCGACCTGGAACAGCTGCCCCACCGCCTCCGGGGCGAGCCCCGAATCCGCACGCCAGATCTCGGTCAGGTAGCCATTGTCCTTGACGACATTGCGGACCTCGCGCACTTCGATGCCGGCAATCAACGCCTGCACGGGCTGCCAATCATGCGTGACGCTTTGGCGATCGCGCTTCGCGCCGAGAAGTTCACTCTCGCGTCGCGCCAACTCTTCGGGTGGGACCGGACCGGACATGGGACAGTTCAACGTTGCGACTCCTTGGAGGGATCGGGATCCGCCGCGCCCTGCGTCTTCACGACCGGCACCGCGCGTGGTGCGACTGAAGCGTCGAGACCACGCCGCCGGTTCAACTCGCGGATCACTGCGCCGCGCGCGGGGACGATGCCCCATCGTTGCGGAAACTTATGGTAGCAGTAAACGATCTCCGGATCGACGCCCAGCGCCTGCGCCGCGCGACCGATTGCGCGCATGGCCAGCGCTCGCAGCAGAACGCGCGGCTTCAGGACGCGCAGATGCGTCGGCGCCGGATGGAGAAAAGCTTCGACGAGTCGCCGTTCGCGGAACCCTGGTTCCGCCGACATCGCGCGCCACAGGACGTCGTGCTCATGCCAGTGTCGTTCGGCGTAGACATTGCGCCGCGTTGTCGCGCTGATGACAACAACGGTAACCGCCCGCGCGACCGCGAATCGTGCGCCTGCCTCGCGCGCGCGCCAGAGCCAGTCGCGCGTCGGATAGCTCCACACGCGGTCGCGATGCACGAGCCGCCCTACGCGCGCAGCCAGCTCGCGGCGAAACACCCAGGCGCTGGCATTCGGATGCAGAATGGGATCCCAGGTGTCGTCCGGAAAAGTCGCGTTGACCCTCCAACTGCCATTCGGATCCGCCTCGAGCTGCATCGAAAACGCGAGGTCGGCGCGCGTCCGCTCGAGCGTCGCGAGCAACTGCGCGAGGTGATCGGGAAACCATATATCGTCGTGGTTGAGCAGTGCGATGTAGCGGCCGCGCGCGTGCGCGATGCCTTCGTTCGTCGGTCCTGATTGGTCGCCTACGCGGGGGTCCAGATTGATGAAGCGAATGCGCGGATCGCCGAACGCCGCAACGACCTCCGCGGTATCGTCGGTACAGCCATCGCCGACGACGAGCAGCTCCCAATCCGTACGCGTCTGCGCCAGGACCGAGCGAATCGCGTACCCGACGATGTTGCTGCGGTTGTAGGTGGCGACGATGACGGTCACGACAGGTACCCCAGCCTCAGGGAACCCGCCTGCGAGCGCCGTCGATCGGGGAACGGTTTCGGTCCTCATCGACTCGAATTCTACGCTGCGGGTCGCACCACGAGCCGCCAACCTCTACAATCCCGGCTCGCTACGAACAACGCGCCTGCCCGATCGATGTGTCTCCGCCGACTGGTCGTCCTCCTCTTCTGCGCAGTGGCGCTGGCGCTCCCCGCAATCCGGCCCGCGGGCGCCGCGCCCGTTGCGCCCGTGCTGCTCATCGTCGGGGATTCGATCTCGGCGGCGTACGGTCTGCCGCCGGGCGCCGGCTGGGTCGACCTGCTCGCAGCGCGGCTCGCGGCCCAGCAGTACCCCTACCGCGTCGTCAATGCGAGCATCTCCGGCGACACGACAGCCGGGGGGCGCGCTCGGCTGCCGGCGTTGCTGGCGCAGCACAAGCCGGCCATCGTCGCCATCGAACTTGGCGGGAATGACGGGCTGCGCGGTGGCAATCTCTCATCGACGCGCGACAACCTCGCGACGATGGTCACCGCGGTCCAGCGCGCCGGTGCGAAGGCACTCATCGTCGGCATGAAGCTGCCGCCGAACTACGGCGCCGCGTACGTTCGCGAATTCGACGCATTGTTCGTCGACGTCGCTAAGGCGCACAAGGTTCCGCTCGTCCCGTTCTTTTTCGAAGGATTCGGCGAGCGCAACGAAATGTTCCAGCCCGACCGTGTTCACCCGACCGCCTCGGCGCAGCCGTTGCTCCTCGACAATGTCTGGCCGGTGTTGCGCCCCTTGCTCGGACCACCACGATGACCGCCGCCTCGTCGCCGCATCGCGACTTCAAGGTCGACGTCGCCGCGATACGCGCATACCGGGAGCGGATCGACGTCCGCAGCCCGTCGGAATACGCCATCGACCATCTTCCTGATGCGGTCAGTCACCCGGTGCTCGACGACGCCGAGCGCGCGCGCATCGGGACGATGCACACGCAGGACTCGGCATTCGCGGCCCGGCGGGCCGGGGCCGCGATCGTCGCGCGCAACATCGCGGCGATGCTCGAGGGCGCGTTCGCGGGCAAACCCCGCGACTGGGCGCCGCTCGTGTACTGCTGGCGCGGGGGTCAACGCAGCCGTTCGCTCGCGCACATCCTGAACGAGATCGGCTGGCGTGCCGCGCAACTCGAGGGGGGTTATCGAGCCTACCGGCGACATGTCGTCGCGCAGCTCGAAACCCTCCCGGGCAGATTCCGCTTCAAGGTGATCTGCGGTCTCACCGGGTCGGGCAAGAGCCGTCTCCTCGCCGCGTTCGCAGCAGTGGGCGCACAGGTGCTCGACCTCGAGGGGCTCGCGCGCCATCGCGGGTCGCTGCTGGGGGACCTCCCTGGTGACCAGCAGCCGTCGCAAAAATCCTTCGAAAGCGGACTGCTCGCTACACTCGACGCGCTCGATCGGGCGCGCCCGGTGTATGTGGAATCGGAAAGCAAGAAGATTGGCACAGTGCAGGTTCCAGAGACACTCCTCGCCGCAATGCGCACGGCCGAGGGCATCCGCATCGAGCTGCCACCGTCGCTGCGGATCGAGTTGCTCAAGAGCGAGTACGCGCATTTTCTGGCCGACCATGGGGCGCTTGCCGCCCGGCTCGAACGCCTTATCCCCCTGCACGGCAAGAAGACGATCGGACGCTGGATCGATGCCGCGAAGGCCGGCGATTGGGATATGCTTGTTGGCGAACTGCTCGAGCTGCATTACGATCCTTCCTATACGCGTTCGATCGGCAAGCATTTCCCGCGGATCGCGGGTGCCGTCGCCGTGTCGCCGTCCACCGTGACCGATAGCGCGTTCCAGGCGCTTGCGCGCGAGCTCGATGCGCGGGTGTCGGCGTCATCGTCAATCTGAGGCATCGCATGCCGTCCTATGCGTTTCGGATCGTCAACGTCTTCGCCGAGGCGCCGTTCGGCGGGAATCCGCTCGCCGTGTTCGAGGACGCCCGCGGCATGGACGACGCGACGATGCAGGCGCTGGCTCTGCAGTTCAACCTGTCGGAGAGCACGTTTGTTCTGCCGTCCGAGCGGGCAACCGCGCAGGTGCGCATCTTTACGCCGACGTTCGAAATGCCGTTCGCCGGACACCCGACACTGGGGACCGCACACGTCGTGCGGACAGTGATGCACGCAGGCGACGACATCACGCTCGAAATGCGCGTCGGAACCATCCCGGTCGAGGCACGCGGCGATGTTTGGACGCTGCAGGCGAATCCGCCGCGATTTCGCGCGGTGGCGGCGACGCGCGCCGACCTCGCGGCGATGCTGGTGCTGGCGGAGACCGACGTCGCGCCGGATCGTGCGGCGCCGCCGCTCTGGGTCGACACGGGATCCGAACAACTCGTGATCCCACTGGCATCGGCGGACGCGGTGCGCCGGACGGCGCCCCGCGCCGATCTCCTGCTTGCGCACGGCCACACGGGCCAGAGGGCGATGGCTTATGTCTTTGCACCGGATTCGCAATCGCCCGTCCCGGGCGGCGCCCGCGCGATCGTCGCGCGCTTCTTCTTTCCCAAGCACGGAGCAGTCATCGAGGATCCTGGCACGGGCTCGGCGTGCGCAAACCTCGGCGGCTGGCTGATCGCTACCGGCGCGAAGATGCCGCAACGGATCACGATTTCCCAGGGCGATGCCGTCGGTCGGCCATGCCGACTGGGGCTCGAGGTGACCACCGACCAAAGGATTCGCGTGTCCGGGCGCGTCGCCGAGATCGCCCGCGGAACGGTCTCGCTTTCAGGGAACCTTGCGTTCCTACCCGACCGCGTTCGCGTCCCATGCCGTGACGAACTCCGCCCAATGCGGCGCACCGATCGCAAGGATCTTCTCGCGCGCAAGCGAGATTTCCTTTGCGTATTCACCTGCGGCCAGTTCGCCACGCATCAGGCGGAAACGCTGGTAGACAAGGTAGGTATTCAACACATCGGTCTCGCAATAGCGGCGGACGTCGTCGAGCTTTCCTGCAAGAACCGCGGCGTGCACCGCACCGCCGTCCATTCCGAGCTTGCCGGGGAAACCGCACAACCGCGCCATGACGTCGAGCCCCGCACTGGCACGCGGCTGGTACATCGCGAGCACATCCATGAGATCGAGATGCCGCGTGTGGTAGCGGCCGAGATAGTTGTTGTACTTGAACTCGCGGTCGTCGTCGCCCCAATCCCAGTATTTCGCGGCGGATACACCGTGGATCAGCGCGCGATAGTTGAGCACCGGGAGATCGAAGCCGCTGCCATTCCACGAGACCAGTTGAGGTGTGTATTTTTCGATCAGGTCGAAGAAGCGACGGATGAGTTCCGGCTCGGCGTCTTCGGCCGACCCGACCGATGCGATCTTGAACCCCCCACCGTCCCGCAACGCGCACGCGATCGCAACGACCTGCTGATACTGCAACGGCAGGAAATCGCGCCCCGACTGCTCGCGGCGCTGCTGCATGAACCAGTCGAGCGCGGCGCCATCCGCAAGGTCCGAAGGCACGTTGTGCGCGCGCCGCAGCCCGCCGACGTCGGGCACGGTCTCGATGTCGAATACCAGAATCGGCGTCACTGGAGCCGATTCACGCCGGGAAGACCCCGGTCGACAGATAACGGTCACCGCGATCGCATACGACGAACACGATCGTCGCACCGGCGATCTCGCGTGCGACACGCAGCGCGACGAAGCACGCACCCCCCGCGGAAATTCCGGCGAAGATTCCCTCCTCCGCCGCGAGCCTGCGCGCCATCATTTCAGCGTCGGTCTGTGCCACCTCCTCGATCCGGTCGACGCGTGCGCGGTCGTATATTCTTGGCAGATAGGCTTCCGGCCATTTTCGGATGCCGGGAATCTGCGAGCCTTCCGCCGGTTGAGCGCCGATGATCTGAATCTCCGGATTCTTCTCCTTGAGAAATCGCGACACGCCCATGATCGTCCCGGTCGTCCCCATCGCCGACACGAAATGCGTGACGGTCCCATTCGTGTCGCGCCAGATTTCGGGCCCGGTGCCGCGATAATGTGCCAGCGGATTGTCCGGATTCGCGAACTGGTCGAGGATGATGCCCTTGCCTTCGTCGCGAAGCTTCGTGGCGAGATCGCGCGCATGCTCCATGCCGCCCGCCTTGGGCGTCAGAATGAGCTCGGCTCCGTACGCGCGCATCGTCTGCCGGCGCTCGACCGAAAGATTGTCCGGCATCACGAGAATCATCCGGTAGCCTTTCATCGCGGCCACCATCGCGAGCGCGATGCCCGTATTGCCCGAGGTGGGTTCGATCAACGTGTCTCCGGGCCGGATGTCACCGCGCCTCTCGGCCTCGACGATCATCGAGAGCGCCGGTCGGTCCTTGACCGAGCCCGCGGGATTGTTTCCCTCGAGCTTCGCGAGAATGACGTTCGATGTCTCGCCCGGAATCCGCAGCAGGCGGACGAGCGGCGTGTTGCCGACGGTGGATTCGAGCGTGGGGTACATGGGCGGCAACGGATCGCGACGAGACTATTGTAGCGGAGCGGGCGCGGGGCTCCGTCCGGCGTTCCCCGCAATCGAATTGCGTCGTCGCCGATCGATACCCCGCAGCATCTTCGCAGTCGGCGAAGCCGGATGCGAAAGCGCAAGACCCCGCCACGCAGGCGGGGTCTCTTCGCTACCGCCGGTAGGGCGGATTACTTCTTGGCTGTCGCGTCGGCAGGCGCCTTGTCCTTCGCCGCGGCCACATCCTTGGTCGTCGCGTCCTTCGACTTGGCATCGACTGCGGACTTGTCCTTGGCAGCTTTGGCGTCAGCCGCAGACTTGTCCTTGGTGGCCTTGGCGTCAGCGGCGGACTTCTCCTTCGCAGCCTTCGCGTCGGCGGCGGCTTTCTCCTTAGCGGCCTTCGCATCGGCGGCGGCTTTCTCCTTAGCGGCCTTCTCTTCCTTGGCTTTTGCGGCCTTCTCCTCCTTCTCAGCCTTGGCCTTCGCCGCCTTTTCTTCCTTGGCCGCCTTCGCGTCCATCGCCGACTTTTCCTTCGCGGTCATCGCCGGCGCTGACGCCGCTGTCGGCGCAGCCTTCGGCGCTTCGGACTTTGCCGCCGCAGCCGCGGGCGCTGCGGCCGGCGCGGGTGTGGTCGTGGCACCCGAGACCGAGATCAGGCCCTTCAGCTTGCCGAACTCGCCTTCCTTGATGCCGCTGACCTTCATGATGTCCTCGACGGACTTGAAGTTTCCGTTGGCCTTGCGGTAATCGATGATCGCCTGGGCCTTTACGGGGCCGATACCCGGCAGCGCGTCGAGTTCTTCCTTGGTTGCGGTATTGATATTGACGGCGGCAAGCGCCAGCGCCGAAAACAGCAGCGCGACAATGAACAGCAAGAACCGTTTCATTAGGGGATTCTCCGTGTGATGAGCGGATGCGCCGCACCGGCGCCCGAGACGCTCCGGCGCTGGGTCCATAACGCGGCGCGCAGGTCAAGGGTTGACCTGCCGCCCCGCGAGCGGCGCACCGCTATCACACGGAATCCAGTCAGGGCTTGGTACCCTCGGGAAGGTCCCGCCTGGCGGCGGCCGTCACCTCGCCCTTCGCCGATCGCTGGGGTGCACCGCCAGCTTTCTCCGCGGGATTGCCCGCGGGCTTTGCGGACACCCCAACCACGGTGAGCTCACCTTTGAGCTTTTCGAAACGCTTGGCACCAATGCCCTTGACGTCCTTCAGCTCTTCGACCGACTTGAACGGCCCATGCGCCTTGCGGTAGTCGAGGATCGCCTGGGCCTTCGCCGGGCCGATGCCGGGCAGCGAGACGAGCTCGTCCCTGGTCGCCGTATTGAGGTTGATCGCGGCGAGGGCCGCATTCGAGCAAAGCGCAAGCACGAGCGCCAACAACAGTCGTTGCATGGTGTCCTCCATAGCAGGTTGACGGTTGCACGGCCAATCGGACGCCGCGCACGACGCGCGACCCCTTCACCGTGTCCCGCCCAAGCTACGCGGAGGAAGGCGGCATGGAAATCAGCCATTCGACATAGCGCGCCACACCTTCGTCGATTCCGATCATCGGGGCACGGTAACCGGCGGCGCGCAGACGCGTAAGATCCGCTTCGGTAAAGCTCTGGTACTTGCCGGCGAGCGCCGGCGGAAACGGGACATACGTGATCGTTCCGTCTGCCACGAGTTCATTCACCGAACGCCGCGGCTCGCCGGCGGCGGCGCGGCAAGCATTGATCGTCGCCGCCGCGACGGCGTTGAACGTCGCCGCGGTGCCGGTGCCGACATTGAAGATGCCGTTGCGCTCGGGGTGGTCGATGAAATCGAGATTGACCTTGACGACATCCTCGACCGAGACGAAATCGCGGCGCTGGTCGCCGGCGGCATAACCGCCCGACCCCTCGAACAGCCTGACGCAGCGGTCGTTTGCGTACTCGTTGCGGAAGTGCAGCGCGACGGAGGCCATCCGGCCCTTGTGCTGTTCGCGCGGCCCGTAAACATTGAAGTAGCGGAATCCGGCGATCTGCGCCGTGCGCTCCGGCAACATCCGCCGCACGTATTGGTCGAAAAGGAATTTCGAGTAGCCGTAGACGTTGAGCGGCGCCTCAAACGCGCGCTCCTCGCGGAAAACGCTACCGCCGCCGTAGACGGATGCGCTTGACGCATAGAGAAACGGCACGTCGTTGTTCTGGCACCAGTCGAGCAACGTCACCGAATAGCGGTAGTTGTTGCGCATCATGTAGCGGCCGTCGGATTCCATCGTGTCGGAACACGCGCCCTGATGCAGCACCGCGGCGATGTCGTCGTCGAAGTCGCCGTCGGCGAGCCGCGAAAGGAACTCGTCCTTGTCGATATAGTCGGCGATCTCGCAGTCGACGAGATTCGCGACCTTCCCGGCATGCGTCAGATTGTCGACAGCGATGATGCCCGTCTCGCCTCGCGCGTTCAGCGCTTTGACGAGGTTCGCGCCGATGAAACCGGCCGCGCCGGTGACGACGATATACACGGATGTCTCCTACAATTCGACGTCGATCCGGCCGACGTTGCTGACGACGAACGGGACACGAGGGGCGACCGCGCAGAGGAGCTCATACCCGACCGTGGACGCGGCGCTCGCGACATCGTCCACCGGCAATCCGTGGCCCCACAGAACCACAGGGCTTCCGACATCCGCCTCCGGCACGTCGGTCAGATCCACGGTGATCATGTCCATCGACACGCGTCCGGCGAGGCGCACCTTCTTTCCGCACACGAGCACCGGCGTTCCGTTCGGCGCGTGGCGCGGATAGCCGTCGGCATACCCACCTGCGACGACGCCGATCCTCTGCGTCCGCGAGGCGGTATAGGATGCGCCATACCCCACACTGTCATTGGGTCGCAGCTGTTGCACGGCGATGATCTCGGAGCGCAGCGTCATCACGGGTTGCACACCAATGGCTTCTGCCGACCTCAACCGAAACGGCGATGCCCCGTACAGCATGATCCCCGGACGAACGATGTCGTCTCCCACGTCGGCATGACGGACGACGCCGGCGGAATTGGCAATCGAGCGCGGATACGGCAGGCCACGGCACGCAACATTGAACGCGGCAATCGGCTCCTCGAGACCCTCGTCCTCGTCGGCGCGCGCGAGGTGCGTCATCAGCCGCAGCACCGCGACCGATTCGCAGTGGTTAAGGCGCTCGACGAGGCCGGGAAAGGCGGCCGGAGAAATCCCCAGCCGGTTCATTCCCGTGTTGATCTTGACGAACACTTCGAGCGGCCGCGCGAGGTTCGCTTGCTCCAGCATTCGCACCTGCTGTTCGCTGTGGACGACAACAGCGAGCCGCCGTGCCGCGATCTCCGGCAACTCGTCCGGGGAAAAGAATCCTTCGAGCAGCAGGATTCTTCGCGCGAAATGGGCGGCGCGCAACGCGATCGCCGTCTCGAGCTCGACGAGCGCAAGGCCGTCGGCGTCCGCGAGCGCTGGCAGCACCCGCATCAGGCCGTGCCCGTAGGCATTCGCCTTGACGACCGCAAAGAGCTGCGTCCCGGGCGCGAGTTCCCGTGCGCGGGCCAGATTCTCCCGCAATGCGGGAAGGCTCAACTGGGCATAGAGCGGACGAGCCATCGCGCGCGATCCTGGGAGAGTTGGGCGGGGGCCGTCTGATGGCAGTATGCTCGGCGGGCCCTGCGGCGTGCGCGTTTCTAGCGGCCGGGCAATCGTGGTATAAATCGCAAGCTGCGGGCGATATCGACAATTATACCGAATGCCCGCCACCAGCTTCGCGTTTTCCGCGGGGCCCCGGCCACGCCGCGGAGGATGATGAAGTCCGGCTTCTACACGATCATGGCGGCGCAGTTCTTTTCGTCGCTCGCCGACAATGCGCTGCTGATCGCCGCGATCGCCATGCTTCGCGACTTGCACGAACCGGGTTGGATGACGCCGGCGCTGAAGCAGAGTTTCGTCATCTCCTACGTCCTTTTGGCACCACTGGTCGGCGCGTTCGCCGACTCGATGCCGAAGGGCCACGTGATGCTGATCACCAACGGCATCAAGATCGCCGGCTGCGTTCTCATGCTCTTCACGCTCCATCCGCTCGCTGCCTACGCGGTGGTCGGCATCGGCGCAGCCGCCTATTCGCCCGCCAAGTATGGGATCCTGACCGAGCTCCTGCCGCCAAAGCAACTCGTCATCGCCAACGGCTGGATCGAAGGCACGACGGTCGTGTCGATCATCCTCGGCGTGCTGACCGGCGGAATGCTGATCGGTCCACGCGTGGCGTCGTCGCTGCTGTATTTCGACATGCCCTACATCGATACCGGAATCGAAACGCCGCCGGAGGCCGCGATCAGCGTGATCATGGTGTTCTACGTCGTCGCGGCGATCTTCAATTGTTTCATCCCGAATACCGGCGTCGATCATCGGATCGTCAATCGGAATCCGGTGTTTCTGATCCGTGAGTTCGCGCATTGCACCAAGCTGCTGTGGCGGGACAGGCTCGGGCAAGTCTCGCTCGCGACGACAACGCTGTTCTGGGGCGCCGGGGCCACGCTGCAGTTCATCGTGATCGACTGGGCATCGAAGGCGCTGGGCCTTAGCTTGTCCGAGGCGTCGATGCTGCAGGGCGTCGTCGCCGTCGGCATTGCGATCGGGGCGGTGGTCGCGGCGCGCTTCGTCACGCTGCGTGGCGCGGTCCGAGTGCTGCCGATAGGCATAATGATGGGCGTCATCGTGATGGCGATGATCTTCGTGACGCGGATTCCGACGGCGGTCGTGCTGATGGTCGGAATCGGTGCATGCGCGGGTTTTTTCGTCGTGCCCATGAACGCGCTGCTGCAACACCGCGGCCACGTGCTGATGGGCGCCGGCCACTCGATCGCCGTGCAGAACTTCAACGAGAACATCGGCATCCTGCTCCTCGTCGGCCTGTACGGGCTGATGGTGAGTTCCGGGCTCAGGGTCGAGACGGCTATCGTGCTGTTCGGCCTCTGTGTCTCGGGCACCATGGCGCTCGTGATGCTGCGCCACCGGCAGAATCAAGCGCACGGCGACCAGCTTCGCCTCGTCGGATCCGATTTGCAGGTCAAGGAGCAAGTGGCGAAAGCGGAGCACGGCGGCCAAGGCGCCTGACGCCGCGGCCCCGCGACCAAGCCGAAGAGAACTCTAAAGTACGACGGGTCTGTTCGGCAGCTCGTCGTCGCCCTCGTGGCCATCGCGCGGATAGTGCTGCGCAAGCATCGCGTTGATCTCCGCGATCCCGGCGGCAACCCCTTCGACGAAGCGCCCGCCGCGGAACGCCGTTTCCATCTTCCGGCACACGGTCTCCCACGCAGCCGCGCCGACGACCCGATGAATGCCGCGATCGGCCACGATCTCGACGTCCCGGTCGGCGAGCAGCAGATAGACGAGGACGCCGCAATTCTCCTCGGTATCCCAGATTCGCAGGAGGCCGAACACCTCCAGCGCGCGCTCACGTGGCGCAAACCCGCGCAGGACGCGCGGAAGCGGTAGCGACGGCTCGACGGCAAACCGCACTTGCCCTCGGTGACGGGCCTCGCCCTGCGCGATCACCGCCTCGATCTGCGCCAGCGCGGCCTTTGGAAATGCGCGCCTCACACTACCGTGGTCGGTCGCGAGATGGCGGAAGAAGCGTCGAACCTGATGTCGGCCGGTCATCGTTGCGCTCTCGCTCACCAACCCCCCGACGCACCACCGCCGCCGAAGCTGCCACCGCCGCCCGAAAATCCGCCATTCGACGAGCCACCGCCGCCCGAAAAGCCGCCCCCTCCGCCCCAGCCTCCGCCGGTGGAGGTCCACCCGCCACGACGGCCGCCGATGCCGCTACCGGTCGCGAGGAAAATCATCACCAGGAATCCGACGACCGCGGCAATGACGGCAATGACGATCGAGCCCGCGACGAACCACGCTATGGCGGCGACGATGCCCGCGCCGACAGTGGAACCGAGCAGCCGGCCGAAGATCGAGCGCAGTACGCTGCCAACGACTGGCACGACGATGAAAAGGATGATGAGCAGCGATTCGAAACTGAATCCGCCGAGCGGGTTGCGGACCCCTTCCGCCTTCGGCGCCAGCGGCTCGCCCCCCTTGCCGACGACCGCGATGATCCGGTCGACACCGGTGTTGATCCCCGCGGCGAAGCGCCCGTCGCGGAACGCCGGCGCCACGTCCTCGCGGATGATGCGGCTTGCGGTGACATCGGGAAGCGCGCCTTCGAGTCCGTAGCCGACCTCGATCCGCATCTTCCGGTCGTTCTTCGCGATCAGAAACAATGCGCCGTTGTCCTGTCCCTTGCGGCCAATTTTCCACTTCTCGGCAACCCGTAACGCGTACGACTCGATCGGCTCCGGCTGCGTGGTTGGAACGACGAGGACGACAAGCTGGTTCGATGTGCGGGCTTCCCAATCGGCCAGCTTGGTTTCGAGCGCCGCGACCTCCGCTGGCGCAAGGGTCTTCGTGAGGTCGGTGACGCGCGCGACAGGCGGGAGCGGCAGCAAACCGTCGGTGCCCGCTTCCCACGCCTGCGCGCGGAGACATGGCGCGGCCAGCATGAGCACGCTGGCGAGCAGCAGCATTGCCGCGCGCGCGACGCCGGCGCGAACGGCAGCGTTCGATGACCGCGCGAACGTGCTCAAAGCGTCGTCAGTATCCCTTCTTCAACAGGTCAGCCGCGGGGTCGGCAGACGGTGCCCCCTTCGCGTCGGCCTTCGGCGCAACCGGTGCGGGTTGCGCGGTGGGCGCGGGTTGTGTAGCGGGCGCCGGCGCCGCGGCCGGCTTGTTGAAGTCGACCTTCGGTGGCGCGCTGACTGCGGCCTCGTTCTCGACAGTGAAGTTGGGCTTCACGTCCATCTTGAACACCATCGCAGTGAGGTTGGTCGGAAACTGCCGCACCGTCGTGTTGAACTCCTGAACGGTCTTGATGTACCGGTTGCGCGAAACAGCGATTCGGTTCTCGGTGCCCTCGAGCTGCGCGGTGAGGTCGCGAAACAGCGCATCCGACTTGAGCTGCGGATAGTTCTCGGCGACGACGAGGAGGCGCGACAGCGCACCCTGCAGCTCGCCTTGCGCCTTGATGAATTTCTGGAAGGCGGCCGGGTCGTTGATTAGCTCCGGCGTTGCCTTGATCCCGCCGACGCTTGCGCGCGCGTTGGTGACTTCCGTAAGCACCTTCTCCTCCTGCGCCGCGTAGCCCTTCACCGTGTTGACGAGGTTCGGAACGAGGTCGGCACGCCGCTGGTACTGGTTCAACACTTCGGACCAGGCGGCCTTGACGCCTTCATCCTGGCGCTGTAGGTCGTTGTAGCCGCACCCCGCGAGCGCGAGCGCGGCAAGAACGGCGAGAAGGCCAGCGAGTTTGCGAATCATGTTTCCTCCAGACAGGGGCACGGTTGCAGGCGTTGCGGGCACGCCGTTAGATGGGGCCGGGAAAGGGGCGAAGCAAGCGGGAATTCTGTGCAGGGCTCAGCGGATTCGGTTTGCGCCCGCCGCCGAACCGTCGGCCGCGCCCGCAGTCTGCAGCACGCGCCGGGCGAACAGCAAGTCCTCCCATGCCTTCGCCTTGTCCGGCAGGTTGCGTAGCAGGTAGGCCGGGTGGTAGGTCACGACGAGCGGAACGCCGCGGTACCGGTGAAGGCGCCCGCGCAGGCTCGCGATCGTCGCCTCCGATTCGAGCAGCGTCGTCGCCGCGCTCTTGCCCAGGGCGATGATCACCTTGGGCCGGATCAGAGCGACCTGGCGGTCGAGGTACGGGCGACACGATTCGACCTCGCCCGGCTCCGGTGTGCGATTGTTCGGAGGCCGGCATTTGAGCACGTTGGCGATGTAGACATGCTCGCCGCGCTTAAGCCCGAGCGCCGCCAGCATGTTGTCGAGGAGCTTTCCAGCCTGCCCGACGAACGGCTCGCCTTTGGCGTCTTCTTCGCTTCCCGGGGCTTCGCCTACGAAGAGCCATTCGGCGTGGATGTCGCCGACCCCCGGCACCGATTTCTTTCGGGTTCGTGCGAGACCGCAAGCGGTGCACGCGTCGACGTCGGCGGCAAAATCGCGCCACTCGAGCGTTGCAATGCGCGCCGCTCGGTCATCGGAAGAGGGGCCGGTCACCAGGGGCTCCGCGGTCTCACGGGCGGCGGTCGTCCCTTCGCCACCAGGGTGGGCGGAAGGATCCGTTCGGTGTTCGCGGAGGCGCCATGTCGGCACGAGGCCGAGTTCAGTGAGGATGTCGTCGCGATCGGGCATGGGGCGAAGAGGCTCGTCTAATGGGATGACGCCTGGTCGCCGAGCGGGCGACGCATCACGATCGCATCCTCGCGTGGGGCATCGGTCGTGGCGCCGGGATAGTAGCCGACGCGGCGCGCGACCGGAGCGAATCCCTCCGTCTCGTACAGCGAGATCGCCGCGACGTTGGAAGCGCGAACCTCGAGAAAGATCTGCTCGGCGCCGAGCTGTCGCGCATCGTCGACGAAGCGCTGGAGCAGCGCGCGGCCCAACCCCTCGCGGCGCGCGTCGGGAACGACCGAAAGGTTGAGAATCTGTGCTTCCCCGGGGACCAGCATCAGCACCCCGTACGCGACAATCCGGCACTCGCGCTCGCCCACGCGCGCCGAATACCCGGCGGCAAGCGCATCGCGAAAGTTGCCCATCGTCCACGGCGATGCGTGAATCTGCGCCTCCAGTGCGGCCACATACGCGAGATCCGCCTCCTGCAACGGTCGCCACGCGAGCTCCGGACTCGGCAGGTGAATTGGAAGTCTCGCCATGTCGACACGGCCGTCAGAGTTTGACGCCGGCCTCCTGTTCCGCTGAGGTCAGCGCCACACGGTGACGGACATAGAGCGGCAATGCGTCCGCTGCGGAGACGCCGTCGCCGGCAGCAAGGCGCGGCGCGGCAAGTTCGCCAATCGCCTGCGCTGATGGGCGCGCATCGGCTGCCGCGAGCGAAAGTTCGAGTTCCCGGGCCAGTGTCGGATAAGCCGCAAATCCGCTGCCGGCACCTGTCCACGCCCCTTCGCCGAGGGTACGCGGATGGAAGACGTCGGCCGGCGCCACGACCGAGGGCGCCGCGACTTCCCGCCACGCGCTGCCCTCCCGGGCATACGCGGCAACGTAGACCTCCCGCATCCGCGCATCCAGGCACGCGACAACACGGTCCCAGCCGCGCGCCCGAAACACGTCCTGCGCGATCGCCGCAAGCGTGGGCACAGGAACCACGGGCAGATCGGCACCCAGCGCCAGTCCCTGCGTAACGCCGCAGGCGATGCGAATGCCGGTGAACGAGCCGGGACCGGCACCGAACGCGAGGCCATCAAGGTTGCGAAGCGTCCAACCCGCCTCCGCAAGCGCCGCGTCCACAAGGGGCAACAGGCGTTCCGAGTTGAGCTGCCCAGCCCTCTCGTCGCGAACCTGCCAGCGCGTGCCGTCACCGACGGCGACACTGCACCATTCCGTCGATGTGTCGAGTGCAAGTATCCGCATGGGTGAAATTCTACTCGACCGGACGTCGAGTGCCGTTCGCGCATTCGAGAGCTGCTGCGGCGGCACAGTTACAATCGGCTAGTGTACTGAGTCACACAAACGACATGGCCGAGCTCGTCAACACCACTACACGGCATCCCGCCGCACCACCGGTCGTCGTGACCATCGGGTCCCTCGACCAGGAAGGTCGCGGGATCGCTCGCGTCGACGGCAAGGCCGTTTTCGTCGAGGGCGCTCTTCCGGGCGAAATCGTCGCGATCACGACGCTGAAGCGCAAGCCGTCTTACGAAATCGCCCGTGCCGACGTGATCTTGAAGGCGAATCCCGCGCGCGTCGAACCGCGCTGCCCGCATTTCGGAATTTGCGGCGGCTGCTCGATGCAACACTTCGACGCCAGTGCGCAGGTCGCTGCGAAGCAACGCACGCTCGAGGACACGCTTTGGCATCTTGGGCGCGTGCGACCGGCGCAGCTCCTGCCTCCGATCCACGGTCCTGCCTGGGAGTACCGGCACCGAGCGCGGCTTTCCGTTCGCCACGTCGTGAAGAAAGGCGGGGTGCTCATCGGTTTCCACGAACGAAAGTCGAGCTACGTCGCCGACATGACGTCATGCTCGGTGCTTCCCCGCCGGATTTCGGATTTGCTGCCGAAGCTGCGCGCGCTCATCGGCACACTGACCGTCAGGGATCGATTGCCCCAGATCGAGTTGGCAGTAGGTGATGAGGAGGTGTCTGCGCACATCCTGGTGCTGCGACTACTGGAGCCCCTCGCCAGCGCCGACGAGGCGGCGCTCGTCGCCTTCGCCGATGCACACGGCGTGCAGTTCTATCTGCAGCCCGGTGGCCCGGACACCGCGACGCCGTTACTTCCGCGCGAGCCCGAGCTTGCCTACGCGCTGCCCGAGTTCGATCTCGTATTTCGCTACTCGCCCACCGAGTTCACCCAGGTCAACCCGACAATCAATCGGGTATTGGTTCAGCGCGCGCTGAGGCTGCTCGATCCGCGTCCCGGCGAGCGCGTTGTCGATTTCTTCTGCGGGATCGGCAACTTCACGTTGCCAATTGCGCGCCGCGGCGCGACGGTCGTGGGGATCGAAGGCAGTGCGTCCCTCGTGCGCCGGGCCGAGGAGAACGCGGCGCGGAACGGGTTGAGTGAACGGGCAGCGTTTCGTGTGGCGAATCTCTTCGACATCACGCCAGAGCGTGTCGAAGCGCTGGGATCGCTGGACAAGATCCTCGTCGATCCTCCGCGCGAAGGGGCGCTCGCGCTCGTCAAGGCGCTGCCCGGCGATGGCTCGCCGCGACGCATCGTCTACGTTTCGTGCAATCCGGCGACGCTGGCGCGCGACGCGGCGGTGCTTGTCCACGATCACGGGTACGCGCCGAGCGCAGCAGGCATCGTCAACATGTTCCCGCACACGGCGCACGTCGAATCGATCGCCGTCTTCGAACGCTAGTGTATTGGCCACATCGGGCGCAACACCAAAACAAACGGGGCAACTCGCGTCGCCCCGTCGATACCCGCTGGTATTCGGTCAGTCGCGCTGCCCCGTAAACATCAGAAGCAGGTTCAACAGGCTGATGAAGATGTTGTACACGCTCAGGAACAGGTTCAGCGTGGCCATCACATAGTTCGTCTCGCCGCCCCGGACGATGTTGCTGAGGTCATGCAGCAGGTAGAGCGAGAAGATGAGTACGGCGATCGCCGAGATGGTCACGGACAGCGCCGGCACCTGGAAGAAAATGTTGGCAATCGACGCCACGATGAGCAGGACGAGGCCGACAAACAGGAACTTGCCCAGAAACGCGAAGTCCCGCTTTGTCACCGTCGCATAGCCCGCAAGCGAGAAGAACACCGCCGCAGTGAGACCGCCCGACAGCGCGACCAGCTGCCCGCCGTTCCGGAATCCGGCAGCGACGGTGAGGATCGGCGTCAGCATCAGACCCGCGATGAACGTGAATCCGAAAAGCGCGAAGACGCCCCACACGCTGTTGCGCAGGCGCGTGACGACGAACAACGAACCGATCATCACGCCGAACATCAGCAAGGGCGTCATGATCGGTGCCGCCTTGAACAGGCCGATGAAGTTCAACTGCATGCCGGCCAGCGCCCCGGCAATGGTCGGCAGCATCGACAGAGCGAGCAGCCAGTATGTGTTGCGCAAGACGCGGTTGCTGTCGACCGCGATATCCGCGATCCGCGGCGGCAGCGACGCGGCCGGCGCGCCGGAGGTCATTACAGGCTCGAATTTGCGATCCATCGTTTCTCCTCACGAGAAAGCTAGCGGCCCGAAGCGGACCGGTCAGACGTATAAGACTAACAGAATCGCCCCGGGGTTCAACCGGTCTAAGGGAATCAACCGCGGCTCTCGGCTGTTAATATGCCGCCGTTCCCAACAATTTCAAGGGGTAGCAGGATCCGGAAGGTTGGCAGAGTGGTCGATTGCACCGGACTTGAAATCCGGCGTGCCGGCAACGGCACCGTGAGTTCGAATCTCACACCTTCCGCCAAGGGCTGCCCGGCGCGCCGTCTGCATGTCGTCTTCTACCGCGCGCGCTGCGACGTTGGGGCGAACGCATGGCGGACCGGATCGCTGTACGCCCGATGACATCGGCCCGATCGTGGCGGCCCTAGCCACCGTTACCGGGCGCAGATAGCGATCTGCCCAAAGGCGCATGACGACCATTTGGCACCTTTGGCAGTGGCCCCTATGGCAATCTCAGGGCCGGCCGCGCTGCTTCACGTTTAGAAAGACGTTGCAGGCGAACACGACCACCCCGGCCGCGGCGATGAATTCCGATGCGACCAGGATGGGCACCGCCTGCGGATGGCCGAGCAGGAACGCGGACAACGAGCCCATCATCGTCGGCAAGGCGATGTTGTGCAGCCAGAAGTGGATCCTGGCGAGCCGACTCACTCCCGCATCCGGGTACACGCTGTAGATGAGGCCCGCCAGCGCAAGCGTTGTCCATCCCAGCAGATTGAGGTGCGCATGCACGGGGCGAAGCGTGAAGTTTTCGGTTGCGCCCATCGCGATGCCGAGGCTGACTCCAACGATCAGGTAGACCACCGCTAGCTTGAGCCAAGTGGTCGCTGAGGGCGAAAAGGAGATCGCTACGGGGGGATTGACGGTCGTCGTGTAATCCATGATGTTGCTCCTGCGTTGGATGTGTATTTCCCTCGGCACGGGCTCGTGCCGGCTACATGGTGGGTGCGATCGCCAGGGCCTCGAGGCCGTCGCGTTCGCGCTCGCGGCCTCGCCAGGCCGAAGCGAGGCCCGACAGTCTTGCGGCGAAGACAACCGGCTTGCGCACCTCGCCGATCGCGCGCTCGACGCTGACGACCACTCGCGGCAGCTTCGCGGCGCCAGGCCCCTGCCGTTGCCTATAGAGGAAGAGAAGCAGCGCGAACAACGTGCCGCCCGGCATCAGTATCTCGAGCAGCAGGTACGGGCCTGCCTTCTGCACGAGGGCTCCGAAGAATTTGAAGTTGCGCAAGGCGGTTTCCATTGGATTGCTCGCTCTTTCTCTGGTCGACATTGCCCGTGGATGCGGGTCTATTTCGCTACAAGACGAATGACTTCTTGCGTTTGGTCGCCGAAGTGCCGGTGCTTTGCTTCCGCGAGTTGTCGGTGGCGAGCTGATCGGTTGCCGGCCGGGATTGCTTTTGCGGAAGGGCGGGCGCTGCCTTTCTCGTATTCATCGTGGTGTTCCGTCTTGACGATTTGTTGCTCATTTCTTGTTCTCCCATTTGAAATGACCTCTCCCGAGCGCTGCGTCAGCGACGTCTGGCCTCGGGACAGGGCGCAGTGTGCGATCGGGCTGCTTGCCGATCGCTGACGGATTCGCTTGCGCGCCGATGCGCTTGCTTCCACGCTGGCGCAAGCGCGCGGAGAGACGCTAACGCATTGTAGGAACAGGAGATTTTCCGAGAGGCGCACGCGACGCCACGGGTTTGTGGATCGCGCGGGACCTGCACTCGCTGCGGGACCGTCGGCCACCGCAATGGCGACTTACCGATGACTTACAGAGGGGTCAGGAACGGCTCGCGTGCATGCAACCGACGCATCTGCTTCGCGAACGTTGAGCACTCGTCGGCGGTCAAGGGAGGGCTAAGGTGATACCCCTGGATATGGTCAGTGCGTGCGCCATCGCAATGATGGCCGTGGTGATGGCGGCGGAACTTTCGTCTGACGGAAGATCCTTGACGAATGCGCGATCTATTTTCACGATCCCCACGTCGAAGCGCTTGAGATACGCCAACGACGAATAACCAGTTCCAAAATCATCGAGTGCCAATCGCAGACCGAATGCCCGGAATCGAGCCAGAATCGTGTGGACGCCAATATTGTTTTCGACCAGCAAGCTCTCCGTAATTTCCAGGTCGAGCGCCTGCGGGTCCATGCCGGAATTGCGAAGTATCGCTTCGACGCGCTCGACGAAGTCCCTTTGTTTGAACTGCCGGCTCGACACATTTACGGCAATCCGCGGGATCGCAATTCCCTGCGCTTCCCATCTCAGGAACTGGTCGACAAGCCTCGCGCAGGACCCACTCGCCGATGGATTCGATAAGACCGGTTTCTTCAGCCACCTCGATGAATCGCGACGGCGCGAGCACACCCAGGCGTGGATGATGCCAGCGCAATAGCGCTTCCGCGCCCGAAATGCGGCCAGTCCGCAAATTCTGCTGCGGCTGGTACGCCAGGGAGAATTCTCCACGTTCGAGCGCGTGGCGCAAATCACGGTCCAATGCCAGTCGGGTGACCGTCGCCGCGTTCATCGCTTCCTCAAAATAGACGAACCGACCACGGCCGCCTTCCTTGGCTCGATACATCGCCATGTCGGCATTGCGGAGCAGGTCGTCGACCGTCATGTCCATCCGCTGGATAGATCGCAATGCCAATGCTTGCGCTGATGAAGTGTTCCTCGCCGGCGATGGAAAACGGGGTGCCCATTGACTGGAGAATATGCTCGGCAATCGTCTCCAGATCGCGAGCCGATTTGACCTGTGAAACGATGACCGTGAACTCGTCGCCGCCCAACCGGGCTATGGTGTCAGCGTCCCGCGTGCAGCTCTTCAGGCGCTCGGCGGCCTGGCAGCAGTACCTCGTCTCCGGCGGCATGTCCGAGACTGTCGTTGACATTCTTGAAATGATCGAGGTCGATGAACAGCAGCGCGAGCTGCGACCGCTCGCGGTGCGCCTGGGCGAGCATCCGCGTGAGTCGATCCTTGAAGTACAGCCGATTTGGAAGCGCGGTCAACGCGTCGTAGTTCGCCTGATAGTAGAGCTGCTCGTCCTTGGCTGCCGTTGCAAACGCGACGCCGAGCCGGTCTCCAAGATCGCGGGCCCGAGCACGGACATCGACGTCCAGCGCGACTGTTCCGGCAAATCCCAAGACGACGACGCCCACAACTTCGTCCTGCCAGACAATCGGAAATGACGCAAAGCGATCTCGGCGCCAAGTCGTACGATCGGGCCAAGGTAGGCCGCAGCGGCATCCTTCCGGTCCAGCCAGATACCGTCAGGGTGCACCAGCAACCCGCGGACTTCGGTCGCCACGCAAGGGCAGCGTCTCAACTTCGACACGCCCGAGGTTCACCTGATCGCGTGAATAGATCGACATGATGTCGTTGGAATGGCGATCGCGTATCGCGACGCTGATGTAATCAGCCGGAACAACTTCATGCATTCGAGGAACTACGGTTTCAGCGATCCGGTCGAGATCGAGCCGCGCGAGAATCGCGTGGTCAATGTCGGCGAGCGTGGTGAGCGCCCTGAACTGACTGCCGAGCCGTTGTGCCATCGTGTTGAACGCCGAGGCGAGCTCGCCGAATTCGTCGTTGCCGGGAACTTCGACGCGCGCGGTGAAATCGCGGTCCGCGGCTCGCCGCGTCCCAGCGATGAGCTTTTCGAGCGGTCCGAGCGTCCGGCGAACCTGGGTAACACTCAACAGCGATACCACTAGGAGGGACAGCAAGAGGGCGGGAACGAAGATCGCCCGGAACGAGGCGAGCGGCGCGAGAGCCTCAGCTTCGGGACTTGACCGCAAGCACCGACCAACCTTGAACGCGGAACCATGGTCTAAGAAACAGCTCGCGACGGTCCGCGAGCGGCGTGCTCGCCGGCGCGCCTGAACGCGAACCGACCCGACGCCGAGTCGTCGCGCGGACCGACGGTATCCGCGGTAGCGCGCCAACTCTTCTTCCCGGGAACAATACAGGAGCTGGCCGCGTTCGTTCGAAACGCAGATATCCGTCATCGCCGGCAACGTCGACCCGTCACCGAACAGGTAGTCGGGATCGATCTCGGCGATCAGCGTTCGTTCGAGCGGGTGCGCTACATCGATCGCACGTCGGAGGTAAGCTCGTGCCGGGCCTCCCGTCGCCAGGGATTGCCGTGAGCGTGGCGTTACCCTGGGCAAGGTGCGGGGCGTCCCGGTCGGTCGCAATCGGCACTTCGGTGAGGATCCCCAAGAGTGGCGTCCGGTCACCGGACGCGTCGACGACGGCCAAGGCCTTGAACTGACGCTGCAAGCCGCAGCATGAGGTCGCGGTTCCAGCTCGCATTGCTCCGCACTCGATCGGCGACATCGATCGTCTGCTGATCGGCGGTCAGCAATCGATCGAGGAGCGATGCAGCGTACGATTCACCGGCGCGCGCCAGCGCAACATGGCCTGATGGGCGAGCAGCTGCTGGACCTGACCCAGGGACAGGATCGCGACGGCGAAAGCCGGGACCAGCGCGGATAGGACGAACAGCAGAACGATCCGGCGCGCGACCTTGCTGCGGAGAAAGGTCCCCTCGAGCTTCACGGATCGTATTCGGACGCGAGACCGATAAACGCCCCGTCGTTGGCCCGAATGATGTCGTCACGACTGGCCTGGGCGGTGAGGGGAGGTACCGAGCCCCATCCGGTCCCATGCTACAGAGGTCAAAGTCGGTGTTAATGGGGACAATATTCTTGTCTTTGCGGAAACCGCCATTGCCGTTCACGTCGTCGTGACTCAGGTATTGGTAGGGATTTCCCCAGGGATCGAGCATCGAACCGCGGCCAATATCCGCGAGGCTGCCGGATGGAGTCGATAATCGTCGGCGTAATGCTTGATTTCCGCGGAGAGTCCCGAGATGTCGACGATGGCCTGCGCGATGCGCACTCTTTCTCGGTAGTTCTGGTACGTGGGAAGAGCGATGGCTCCGATAACGGCGATGATGGCCACGCACAGCACCAGTTCTAGCAAGGTGTACCCGCGGCCGGCCGCAGTGCGCGCACGTGTCCGCAGGCAGTGTGTGCGCAATGCACGACCGCCCGGCAAGGCCCAGCAGACGTCCGCTGTTGGGCCTTCGATCTCGCAATCGGCGCGGTAGGTATGTGGACGCATAAGGTCATTGGGGCGACATGCGGAATCAACAGCGAAAAGCATGCCAGGCCGACCGGTCTCGCGATCCCGCAAGGTCGAGCCTTTACGATCGAGCGAAGCGCCCGGCCATGCGGGCAGCGCAGGAAAAAGCAGTCTTCCAATTGAAGACGACAACCGGCGGCCGTCGTTCCTGCGCCCCGTCCTAGTCCACCTGCCACAAGCCCGGATGCGCCCCTGCATGCCACACTAGTCTTGGCACAGCGGAACGCACCGCCGAAGCGGTGCTGGCCTCGTTGCGCGGCCACGGCGTGCGCGTCCACGCCACAAACCGCACGAGAGAACCCTACGTCAAATTCAGCATAGCCGGGCAACGGTGTTCGCGGATGCTGATCGGCATGCCTGTCCCCTCGCTCATCTCACGGCAAGCCATCGAGTGACCGACATGCTCCAATCGCGGAGTCGGTCCCAGCCCGCGACCGACGACTCGATCACGTTTTCGTTGGCCTCGAACACCACACTGAACGGGCGCGGTACCGCGCTTCTATCCGCCACGATGCGGACGACGATGAACGAACTAAGTGCGTGCATCGCTTCCAGGATCTGGCGCAGGGCGTCGTCCATGCTCAGCAAAGGTTTCGAACCCGGCGTCCGCGCTTCGGGGCGCCGACCCACGGCCAGCG
Organism: uncultured beta proteobacterium; assembly: GCA_963844005.1. Taxonomy (GTDB): domain Bacteria; phylum Pseudomonadota; class Gammaproteobacteria; order Burkholderiales; family Casimicrobiaceae; genus CAIWHR01. The sequence continues at coordinate 67,461 of CAWJMQ010000009.1, forward strand.
AAAGCGATAGTTCCGATAGCTGATCGCCACGACTCATGTAGCTGCCAGATACGGCCACCATCTCGATCTGAAACGGAACTCCATCCCAATCGGAATTGATGCGCGCGGCCAGCCTGCACGCTCGATCGACTAGCGCCCTGGCGCGAGCGCGCGTCAATGGCTCGACCACGCGCGCGAGCGCGTATTCGCGAAAATGCCTCGTGGGACGGTACCTGCCGGTGCCATCCGGATACAGCAATCCGCCGGTGAGCAGCGCGCTGAGTAGCGCCGAGCTGGCCGCAGCATCGAGATGGAAATCCTCGCCCAGACTGCGAATGTCGATTCGCGCCTCCTCGGCTGGCTGCTTGGATATGCGCGCGAGCGCGCGCCCGGCTCCGGCGCGAAGCGCATTCGCCTCGAGTCCGAAATACTGCTGATCGGCGATCAATCTTCGAGCGTTCATGACGCTTGGCGAGGCGATCGGTTTGCCGCTGCCAGGCGTGACGACGATGAGGTTGGAGCGGAATGCGTGAGCCGCCGATCGTCCGCACGACGATCCACGTGAACTCGAGTTTCGCGTCGGGAAGTGCAACGAGCTGGGATTGGATTCCACGTCTTAACGCCTCCGTAAGGGCGTCGCGCGACAATGACGTGGATCAGATGCCGCACGGCAGACCGTGCGACATCTTGCGTGACGGCGGTATTCCGCCGGCAACCCCGCTACCCACGAATACACGCCGGGCCGGAGGCTTTGCGTCACTGCCTTACGACAGCTTTGCCAAGGGGACTTCCCTCTCCGGCACGCGTACAAACCGCGCACCGTCAACTACACGCTGTTGCCTCGCTAAAGTCTAGTCCAAGGATCCGTGATGTCAAGATCGCGGCGCAGATTGGAGCTTCAGCTTGCAACGTTCCTGTCGTGTACATGTTGTTGTTTCGCAGTGCACGATCCATCGTAGTGGAGCGTGCTCGCTCGATTCTCCGGAAAGCCGGCAACGAACTTCGTTCGCGCATCGCGCTGCGTCACCGGAGTACTGCATCAGGGCAGGAATGTCGGTGTCTGCAGCCGGATGCCGATGATCACCGACCCCTGGTGCGACGTTCCATTGAACTGATTGCCGTAGCTCGCATAGGCTTCGAACCGATCGGGAATCACAATCCATCGAGCTCCGACCTGGTATTGCCCGGGCCCGGGCTGATCGTGAAAGACTTCGGCCAGCAATTGCACATTGGCGACGACCGCATATTGGATGGCCGCGCCCGCGAGCGCGAACGTTCCCGAGCCGTAGACATTCGCGGCACCCAGGTTGAGATCGATCTCCAGATCGTCCTGCGGATACCACGATGCGAGCGCCCTCGCATAGTAGCTCTGGAATGCCGAGCTGCCATGCGGCGCCCCAGTGTCTCTCGCGCCGCCCGCGGCCGCGCCAAACGACCACGCACCGTCAGCGCGTGGGAAGAACACCGTCTTGGCTTGTATCTGAACGATGCTCGACGATTCGCCCGCGTCGGGATGCGCACGCGCGCCGCCAACGTCGATCTCGAGATTGCCGGTGAAGTTGCACGCGGGCTGCGCCCAGTATTCGCGGCCATCATGGAGTCGAATGGACCCACGCTTCGAATTGACATGTCTTCGGCGCAACGACGGTGGCATCGTCTGTTACGAGCGGTTGTGCCGCATGGACCGACGAAGCATCCGCGATCATCACCAAGACGAGCGGCCAGTGCGCACGAATGGCAATCATTGTCTTCCCCATGGAGGAGGCCGTCTCGGTCGACAAGAACCCGCGTGCGCTCGAGGATTATTCGCTTCAATCGTTGCGAGCTTGGCTTCCGGGGGTCACGGCGACCGAACCGCTACTCTGCGTAGGCGAATCCGGCCACGCGGCAAGGAGCTCTCTCACCGTACCTGGGTCCGGGCAAGCCCTGAGCTTGTCACGAAAGGTTCTGTCGCTGAACATGGCAGCGGCAGTGGCGAGGACCTGCAGATGGCTTCCGGTTGCCTGCTTCGGGATTATCAGCGCCAGAAAAATCGAAACGGGCTTGCGATCGGGCGCGTCGAAGGGAATGGCAACCTTCGAACGGACGAACACGCCGGCCGCTGCGCCACACCGAGGCATGCGCGCATGCGGAATCGCGACCCCGTGACCCAGACCCGTCGAGCCCAGTTCCTCGCGCGCTGTCAGG
>CAWJMQ010000010.1:0-50398 GCA_963844005.1 uncultured beta proteobacterium
TGATGTAGGCAGCGAGGGTGGCGAAGCCCAGCACCAGGAAGAACACGGTGAGCGCCCACTTCAAGATCTTGAGCCTCCGCCGCGTGGCGTTGGGGTCGGCGCCGCCAAACCAGTCCCACTTCACGGCAAGACGGTAGAGACCGATGCCGCCGTGCAGTTCCACCGCGAGCAGCAGGAAGATGTAGAGCGGCCAGTAGTGACCGGTCCAGACCCGGTCGCCCGACTCGTAGGGGCCGATCAGTTCCGGATGCGACAGCATGATGTAGACGTGCGGCGCCGCAAAAAAGAACAGCGCAAACCCGGTCAGCACCTGCCAGAACCACAGCGTCGTGTCCTCGTGCCGCATCATCTTCATGTGGCCGCGAAAGAGCGTGAATTGCCGGTAGTCGATCGGAAATTTGCGCACCGCAAGGAACGCGTGCACGACAATCAGTGTGATCACGACCGCCACCACGAACGAGACGATCACCGGATATGACCGCCCGAAGACGAAATAGCCTTCGAAGAACTTGGTGATCGTCCACATCGCATCGTTGCTGATGAGGATCGACGAGACGAAGAACATGTGCCCCCACATGAACAGCGCGAGGAAGAGGCCCGTCCCGCTCTGCACCAAGTCGAGGCGCGCCGGCCAGCGGCTCTTGCGCGACGTGCCGGCGAGACCGACGCCGGCGATGACGGGGTTCGTCGAGTCCATGGATCCGCTCCTTGCGCACGGCGCGAAACTGGAGGTCGCCGCTGCCCGGATGGCAATGGCCGATGGTAACTCCCTCCGAACAATCCGCTGGCGACACTATAGCGCCGAACAACGAGCCCCCTTTGACCCGCGTCAATCCCGGCGCTGCGGATTCGTGTCGCCATTGACGCGTTGCACGAAGGGGAATTCGTGCCCGACTGACTCTTGACCTGCGTCAATGGCCTCCGCGCCGATGCGGGCAGGATCACCGAATCCCCGATCCGCGGCGTTCGCGGATTCGCACCTACCACACCATCCGGGAGGAGTTGGACTATGTTTCAGGTCCGCATACACGGACGCGGCGGCCAGGGCGTGGTGTCGGGCGCCGAATTGCTGTCGGTTGCCGGGTTCCGCGAAGGGCGCCACGCACAGGCTTTTCCGAGTTTCGGTTCCGAGCGGATGGGCGCGCCGGTGATGGCATTCTGCCGACTCGACGACAAGCCGATCCGATTGCGCGAGCCGGTGCTCGAACCCGACGCGCTGATCATCCAGGATGCCACGCTGCTGCATCAGGTCGATCTCTTCTCCGGCCTGCATCCGGAAGGTTACATCCTGCTCAACTCGACGCGCGGCTTCGACGAATTGGGGCTCTCCGAATACACCCAGGTCTTCCGCCGCCTGCGCCTGTGCGCGCTGGCGGCAACGGAGATCGCGATCAGACACGTCGGACGCGCGGTGCCGAACGTCCCGTTGCTCGGCGGCTTCGCCGCGATCACCGGGCAGGTCCGCCTCGAGTCGGTGGTCGCCGCGATCCGCGAGAAGTTTCCGCACGCGATCGCCGAGAAGAACGTCGCCGCGGCGACCGAAGCGTTCGAGGTCGTCAGCAGGATGCAGGAGACCGCCGATGCTTAAGCAGACCGAAGGGTCCCACGCGGTGGCCGAGGCCATCGCGCTCTGCCGGCCGCAGGTGATCTGCGCATATCCCATCACGCCGCAAACGCACATCGTCGAGGGCGTCGGCGAATTGGTGAAGGACGGCACCCTGACCAATTGCGAGTTCATCAACGTCGAGTCGGAGTTCGCGGCGCTGTCGGTCGCGATCGGTGCCTCCGCGGGCGGAGCCCGCACATACACCGCGACCAGCAGCCAGGGGCTCCTGTTCATGGCCGAGGCGGTCTACAACGCTGCGGGCCTCGGACTGCCGATCGTGATGACCATCGGCAATCGGGCAATCGGCGCGCCGATCAACATCTGGAACGACCACTCGGACAGCATGTCGATGCGCGACGCCGGGTGGATCCAGCTGTTTGCCGAAACGAATCAGGAGGCGCTCGACCTGCACATCCAGGCGTTCCGCCTCGCCGAGGAACTCTCCTGCCCCGTCATGGTTTGCATGGACGGCTTCATTCTCACGCACGCCTACGAGCGCGTGGACATCCCCACCCAGGCCCAGGTCGATGCGTATCTTCCGCCCTTCGAGCCGCGGCAGATCCTCGATCCGTCGGAGCCCGTGACGATCGGGGCAATGGTCGGCCCGGAAGCCTTCACCGAAGTGCGCTACCTCGCCCATCACAAGCAGCTCCGCGCGCTGCCGCTGATCCCGAAGCTCTCGGCGGAGTTCGAAGCCCAATTCGGCCGCGCGTCCGGCGGGCTCATACGCACCTACCGGACCGAGGGGGCGGAGACGATCGTCGTCTCGCTCGGCTCCGTCAACGGAACGGTTCAGGAAGTGGTCGACGAGATGCGCGACGCCGGCGTCGCCATCGGCTCGGTCTCCATTTGCTCATTCCGCCCGTTCCCGCTCGCCGCGCTGCGCGATGCGCTCGGCCACGCGAAGCGCGTCGTCGTCCTGGAGAAATGCCTCGCCGTCGGGCTGGGGGGCATCGTCTCCGACGGCGTACGGAAGTCGCTGTCGGGGATCCAGCTCAACGGCTACACAGTGATCGCCGGCCTCGGAGGCCGCGCGATTACCCGGGCATCGCTGAAGCAGCTGTTCAACGATGCCGGCAACGACGAACTGGAGCAGGTGACCTTCCTCGAACTCAATGCCGACGTCGTCGCCAATGAACTCGAGCGCGAGCAGCTCTCGCGCCGTTCAGGCCCGACGGCCGAGGCCATCCTCCGCCGGATCGGCACGGTGAGTTCGCAGATCGGGTAACCACGCACTGGGAACGGACATGGCTATTCCGCTGCAGGAAGTGAAGTTCTACCAGACCGGCACGTTCACCGTCGGCAACCGGCTGCTCGCCGAGGGCCAACGCTCGGTGCAGGCGAACATGACGCGCACCAATTCGCTCAATTCCGGGCACCGCGCGTGCCAGGGCTGCGGCGAGGCGCTCGGGGCACGCTACGCGATCGACGCCGCGATGCGCGCCGCCGGAAACCAGGTGATCGCTGTCAACGCCACCGGCTGTCTCGAGGTATTTTCGACGCCGTACCCCGAGACGTCATGGCAGATACCCTGGATTCACTCGCTGTTCGGCAATGCTGCCGCCGTGGCCTCCGGAGTTGCCGCCGCGATGCGAACGACCGGCCGCAAGAACGTGCGCGTCGTCGCGCAGGGCGGTGACGGCGGAACGACCGACATCGGGTTCGGCTGCCTGTCCGGGATGTTCGAACGCAACGACGACGTGCTCTACATCTGCTACGACAACGAAGCGTACATGAACACGGGCGTGCAGCGTTCCAGCGCCACCCCCCCCGCGGCGCGCACCGCGACGACGATGGCCGTCGGGCACGAGCCGGGCAATGTCTTCGGCACCGGCAAGAACGTGCCGCTGATAGCGATGGCGCACGGCATCCCGTACGTCGCGACGGCGAGCGTCGCGAACCTGCGGGACCTCGAGTACAAGGTGACGAAGGCCATGGGCATTCACGGGGCGCGTTACGTTCACATCCACGTACCCTGCCCGCTCGGCTGGGGTTCCGCGTCGGAGGACACGATCAAGGTCGCGCGGATGGCCGTCGAATCGGGATTGTTTCCGCTGTTCGAAGCGGTGGACGGCGAGATCACCGGACGCACGAAGATCCGGCGCCAGGTGCCGGTGACCGAATATCTGAAGCTGCAGAAGCGCTTCGCGCACCTCTTCGGGAAGGAGCCGGACACGAGGCGTCTCGCGATGATCCAGGCGACCGCGGAGCGCAACATCGCCAAGTTCGGCTTGCTCGATTAGGCCCTAGGAGATTTCCCGTGGAGAAGCCGTTTGCGATCACACTGGACGTCGGCTCGAGCCTCGCCAACAAGACGGGATCGTGGCGGACGTCGCGGCCGCTCTATGTCGACCGGTTGCCGCCGTGCAACCACGCGTGCCCCGCCGGCGAGGACATCCAGGGTTGGCTCTACCACGCCGAGGGCGGCAACTACGAGGCCGCATGGCGATCGCTGACGGCGAACAATCCGCTGCCGGCCATCATGGGTCGCGTCTGCTACCACCCATGCGAGACCGCGTGCAATCGCGGGCAGGTCGACGAAGCCGTCGGGATCAATTCGGTCGAGCAATTCCTCGGCGACGAAGCCATCAAGCGCGGCTGGAAATTCGCGCCGCCCGGAAGCGCATCCGGCAAACGCGTTCTGGTCGTCGGCGCCGGGCCGTCGGGGCTGTCCGCCGCCTATCACCTGCGCCGGTTCGGCCATGCCGTGTCGATCTTCGAAGCCGGCCCGTTCGCGGGCGGCATGATGCGCTTCGGCATTCCCAAGTACCGGCTGCCGCGCGACGTCCTGGACGCGGAAGTCGCGCGGATCGTCGACATGGGTGTCGAACTCACGCTGAACCGCAAGGTGTCGAATATCCTGGAGACGATGCGGGAGGGCAAGTTCGACGCCGCATTTCTCGCGGTCGGCGCGCATATCGCCAAGCGCGCGTACATCCCGGCCGGCGAGGCCGCACGGATGCTCGACGCGGTGCAGGTGCTCCGCAGCATGGAGGGCGAAGACAAACCGATGCTCGGCCGGCGCGTCGTGGTCTACGGTGGGGGCAACACGGCCCTCGACGTCGCGCGCACCGCAAAGCGTCTGGGTGCAACCGAGGCGATCATCGTCTATCGCCGGACGCGCGAGAAGATGCCCGCGCACGACTTCGAAGTCGAGGAAGCGCTGCAGGAAGGCGTGATGATCAAGTGGCTCTCGACGATCAGGAACATGGCTGACGAGGGCACGCTGACCGTCGAGAAAATGGCGCTCGACGAGAAGGGCTTCCCGCAGCCGACCGGCGAGTTCGAAACGCTGGAGGCCGATTCGCTGGTGCTGGCGCTCGGGCAGGACGTCGACCTGTCGCTGCTGGAGGGCGTCCCCGGCCTCGTGATCAAGGACGGCACCGTGCAGGTCGGCCCCAACATGATGACGGGCTATCCGGGAATCTTCGCGGGCGGCGACATGGTTCCTTCGGAACGCACGGTCACCGTCGGCGTGGGCCACGGCAAGAAGGCGGCACGCCACATCAACGGATGGCTGAGCGGCACCGCCTATGTCGCGCCACCCAAGCACGAGCTCGCCGCGTTCGAAAAGCTGAATACGTGGTACTACAGCGATGCGCCCAAGACGATGCGTCCGATGCTCGACATCGTCCGCCGCAGGTCGACGTTCGACGAAGTCGTGAAGGGGCTGGACGAGACCAACGCGCTGTTCGAGGCGCGCCGATGCCTCTCCTGCGGCAACTGCTTCGAATGCGACAACTGTTATGGCGTCTGTCCCGACAACGCCGTGATCAAGCTCGGGCCGGGAAAGCGCTTCGAGTTCAACCTCGATTACTGCAAGGGTTGCGGCATGTGCGTGTCCGAGTGCCCCTGCGGCGCGATCAAGATGGTGCCGGAGACGCTCTGAGGGAATTCGAGGGAAGCGCCCCGCGACGGTCAACCGAAGAAAAGGAATCACGCCATGTACCGCAACAACCCGAGCGGGGTGCGGACGAGCGTCCCCGAATGGTTTCCCAAGGGGGTCGCTCTGCTGCGCGATCCGACGCTCAACAAGGGCACGGCGTTCGCCGAATCCGAGCGCGACGCACTCGGGCTCCGCGGACTCTTGCCGCCTCGCGTGCTGTCGCAGCAGGAGCAGGTCGCACGCGTGCTCGAGAACTTCCGGCAGAAACCCACCGATCTCGACAAATACGTCAACCTCGCGGCGTTGCACGACCGCAACGAGGCGCTCTTCTTCCGGATCGTCATCGACCACCCGGACGAAATGCTGCCGATCATCTACACGCCGACGGTAGGCCTCGCGTGCCAGCGCTTCGGCCACATCTTCCAGCGCCCGCGCGGACTCTTCATCAGCGCCAACGACCGCGGCCGCGTCGAGAGCATCCTTCGCAATTGGCCCTACCGCGATGTCGCGATTATCGTGGTCAGCGATGGCGAACGGATTCTCGGATTGGGCGACCTCGGTGCGAACGGCATGGGTATCCCAGTCGGCAAACTCGGGCTCTACACGGCTTGCGCGGGAATCCACCCGAACCGGTGCCTTCCGGTCATTCTCGACATGGGCACCAACAACGAAGCGCTCCTCAACGACCCGCTCTATATCGGCCTGCCGCAAAAGCGCGTGCGCGGCGCGGCCTACGATGAGCTGATCGAGGAGTTCATCGTCGCCACGCAACGGGTGTTCCCCGGTGTGGTCGTCCAGTTCGAGGACTTTGCCAACCAGAACGCGTTCCGCCTGCTCGAGCGATATCGAGAACGGATCTCTACGTTCAACGATGACATCCAGGGCACCGCGGCAGTTGCGTTGGCGGGCATCATTTCGACGCTTCGGCTCACCGGCGGCAAGCTCTCCGACCAGAAGATCCTGTTCATGGGCGCCGGCGAGGCGGCCACCGGCATCGCCGATCTGACCGTTGCCGCGATGGTCGCCAAGGGGATGAGCGCGGCGGATGCAAGGAAGCGCTGCTGGCTCGTCGACTCGAAGGGTCTCGTCGTGAAGAGCCGCGCGGAACTTGGCGCGCACAAATTGCCGTATGCGCACGAGCATGCGCCGATCGCCGATTTCCCGGCCGCGGTGAAAGCGCTGGCGCCGACGGCGATCATCGGCGTGGCCGCGGTGGGAGGCACCTTCACGCAGGAGGTGGTCGCGGAGATGGCGAGGATCAACAAGCGGCCGATCGTGTTCGCACTCTCCAATCCGACCTCGAAAGCCGAATGCACCGCCGAGCAGGCGTATCGGTGGAGCGGCGGGCGCGCGCTGTTCGCTTGCGGGAGTCCGTTCGATCCGGTGACCCTCGACGGCCGTACGCATGTACCGCGCCAGGGCAACAATTCGTACATCTTTCCGGGCGTGGGACTGGCCGCGGTCGCTGTCCGCGCGACGCGCGTCACCGACGAGATGTTCATGGCGGCGGCGCGGACGCTCGCGCGTGAGGTCACCGATGCCGACCTCGCCCAAGGGAGCCTCTACCCGCCGCTCGCGCAGGTCCGCGACGTGTCGGCGCACATTGCGGCTGCGGTCGCCGAAGTCGCGTACGACCAGGGTTTTGCGACGATTCCGAAGCCCGCCGACCTGCTGGCGTACGTCCGGTCCCAGATGTACGACCCGCACTACGCGAGCTACGCCTAACAGACGGGAGCCAAGCAGGCCGGCAGGCGGCTCAACCTACGCGCGTTGATCTGCGTCAACGCCCCGGCCGGGCCGCGCGCATAGGCTGCACTTGGTTCCAAATGGGCATTCCGTTGCCCGTGCAGCATGAATGGATACCGGTACTGCGCGAGCCATGAGCCCATACGCGATCTTTCTGCTCTACCTGCTAGCGATTCTCGGCTTCGTGGCCGTCACGTTGCTGTTGAACCGCGTGCTGGGTCCGAAACCCATTGCATCGGCCATGAAGCTCGAGCCCTTCGAGTGCGGCGCGACCCCCGTTGACGTGCGGAACGTCAAGGCGGTCCCGATCAAGTACTACGCGGTCGCGATCGTGTTCATTCTCTTCGATCTCGAGACCGTGTTCCTCTTCATCTGGGCGCTGGGCGCGCAGCCGATCACCGGGTTTACGCTGCTGCTGTTCGCGTTCTTCGTATTTCTGCTGGTCCTGATCCTGTTGTACGTCTACAACGCGCGGCTCCTGGAAGGCGTGACGGAATAGCGATGAGCGCGCGCACGATCCCGATCCGGCCGGAGACCTCGCGGTCGGGGGCCTTCGAATACCTGACAACCAAGAAGGACGAGCTCGTCGGCTGGGCACGCAAGTTCTCGCTGTTCCCCTACCCGTTCGTCACCGCGTGCTGCGCGATGGAGTTCATGGCCGTGAGCTCCTCGCCGTACGATACCGACCGGTTCGGCGCCGCGCTGCCGCGGTTCTCGCCGCGCCAGGCCGATCTCCTGATGGTCGTGGGTACCGTCACGCACAAGCAGGCGCCGATCCTGCTCAAAGTCTACGAGCAGATGTGCGAGCCGAAATGGGTGATGGCGTTCGGCGTTTGCGCGACGAGCGGCGGCTTCTACCAGAATTACGCGACATTGCTGGGCATCGACAGGATCATTCCGGTCGATATCTACGTTCCCGGATGCCCGCCGCGCCCCGAGATGGTCATCGACGGCATCATGCGGCTGCAGGACATGATCGCGCGCTCGAAGCACCCGATCATCACGCGGGACTTCTGATCATGATGGCCCAGGAACTCGTCCTATTGCAGCAGCGGCTCGCCCCGACAACCTCCGAGGCGTCGTTTTCCCACGGCATGCTGGTGATCACACTTCCGCCAGCGGCGCTTATCGAAGTGGTGCGGGTCATGCAGTCGGAATTTCATTTCGACCTCTTCGTGGACGTAACCGCGGTCGATTGGCCCGGGCAGGCGCAGCGCTTCGAGATCGTCTACCACTTCTACTCGACGAAGTACTTCGGTCGAGTGCGGCTGAAGACGCGCGTACCCGAACAGGATCCCACCGTGGATTCGCTGATCTCGCTGTACGGCTCGGCCCGATACATGGAGCGGGAATGCCACGACATGTACGGGATCGTGTTTCGCGGCAACCCCGATTTGCGCCCGATACTGCTCTACGAGGGATTCGTGGGCCATCCGCTGCGCAAGGATTACCGGAAGGATCACGAGCAGCCGCTCGTGCCCTACCGCAAGTGACGACGCCGCCATGGACATGAAACTGCCCAATCCGGTCCGCTCGGCGTTCGAAACGCCCCTGCGCGACAACACGGTGATCGTCAACATCGGTCCCTCGCACCCGGCGACGCACGGGACGGTTCAGATCATCGCCGAACTGGACGGCGAAAGGGTGCTTCGCACCGACGTGCACTGCGGCTATCTGCACCGCGGCTTCGAGAAGGAGTGCGAGTCGCACACCTGGGCCAACCTGATTCCCTATGTCGACCGGCTGAACTACGTGTCCGCGCTGATCAACGACTTCGCGTATTGCGACGCCGTCGAGAAGCTCATGGGGATCGAGATCACCCCCCGGTGCAGATACTTGCGGACGCTGCTCTCCGAGTATTCGCGGATCGTCGATCACCTGACCTGCATCGCGGCTGGACTCATGGAGCTCGGCGCGATGACCGCGTTCCTCTATCTGGTCATGGTCCGCGACTACATGTACGAGCACCTTGCCGACTTGACCGGCGCGCGTGTGACATACACCTATGGCCGCATCGGCGGATTGGCCCGGGACCTGCCGGACGGATGGTTGGAACGCCTCGACGGAATCCTGGACAAGTACGAGGTCTTCATCCGGCGCGTACACGGCCTCATGGACCGCAACCGCATCTTCATCGACCGCATGCGCAACGTCGGTACGATCTCGACCGCCGACGCGGTCAACTGGGGCTACACCGGCCCGATCCTGCGCAGCACGGGCGTTCCGCGCGACCTGCGCAAGGACACATCGTACCTCGCATATTCCGAGCTTGATTTCGAGGTTCCCGTCGGAATCAACGGCGACAACTACGACCGTTACTACGTGCGCATGTGCGAGATGGACGAGTCGGTGCACATGATCCGGCAGCTGATGGACTCGCTGCCTGCAGGGGCGATCAACGTCGAGGACCGCCGCTGCGTGCTGCCCGAGAAGCATCTCGTCTATACCGAGATCGAGTCGCTCATCAATCACTTCAAGCTCGTGATGGAGGGGCCGCAGGTGCCGGCGGGAGACGCCTACTCGGCGCACGAGTCGCCCAACGGCGAACTCGGCTTCTACATCGTGAGCACCGGCCACGGCATCCCGTACAAGGTCCATGCGCGCTCGCCGAGCTTCGTGCACATGGGCGGTGTCCACAAGATGCTGGACGGCTTCCAGCTGGCCGACATCGTGCCGACCTTCGGTTCGGTCAACATGATCGGCGGCGAGTGCGATCGATGAATGCGGCATGACATTGCGATGAAGCATCTGATCCCGGAATTCGAACGGCTCAAGGCGCGGTTTCCCAAAGGATTCGAGTCGTCGCTGGTATTGCCCTGCGTGCGCCGGATCCAGGAGGATCGCGGCTATGTCGCCGACAGCGACATCGACGGCTTGGTCGAGTACCTCGGCGTTCCCCGGATGCAGATCGAGCAGGTGCTCTCGTACTACACGCAGTTCCGGCGCGAGCCCATCGGCCGCTGGCACGTCCAGGCCTGCCGCAACGTGACGTGCACGATGCGCGGCGCCGAACGGCTCATAGACCATCTGTCGCGGAAGCTGGGCGTGGCGCCGGGCCAGACCACCGCCGACGGACGGTTCACGCTGTCGACGGTCGAGTGCCTCGGCTCCTGCGGCACCGCGCCGGTCGTGATGGTCAACGATGCGTACCACGAAGACATGAGCGCCGAGAAGCTCGACCAGCTTCTGGGCGAACTGGAATAGCATGCCGGGCACCCAACTGCTGATGACGTTCCCGGTCACAGCATCCTCGCACACGCTGGCGGACTACCGGGCGCGCGGCGGCTATGCGACGCTGCAGAAGGCGCTCGCGGAGAGGGCTCCGCAGGACATCACCAAGGAGGTCACGGCGTCCGGGATTCTCGGTCACGGCGGGGCCGCCTTCTCGGCCGGCAGGAAATGGGGGGTCATCAAGCTCGACGACGGGCAGCCACACTTTCTGTGCGCCAACGCCGACGAGGGCGAGCCGGGAACATTCAAGGATCGCTGGATCCTCGAGCACGCGCCGCACCTGCTGATCGAATCGATGCTGATCGCGTCGTATGCGCTGCAGGTCCGAAATGCGTTCGTCTACATCCGCGGCGAATTCGACCTGCCGTACCGTCGACTCGCGGGAGCCGTCGAGGAGGCGTATCAGGCCGGCCTGCTGGGCGAGCGGATTCTCGGCACCGAATTCTCGTGCGACCTCGTCGTCTACCGCGGCGCCGGATCCTATGTCTGCGGCGAAGCCTCCGGACTGCTCTCCTCGCTCGAGGGCAAACGCGGCTATCCGCGCAACCGGCCGCCGCGGCTGACCGTGAAGGGCCTCTTCCAGATGCCAACGGTCGTCAACAACGTCGAAACGCTCGCCAACGTCACCGGGATCATCGCCCACGGGGCCGCCGCGTTCAAGAAGGTCGGCACGCCCAAGAGTCCGGGCACGCAACTCGTGTCGATATCCGGCCACCTCAACCGGCCCGGTGTCTACGAAGTCGAGTACGGCTATCCGGTCAAGAAATTCATCTACGAGGATTGCGGCGGAATCCTGGGCGGGCGGAAGCTCAAGTGCATCATCCCCGGCGGCGTGTCCACCAAGGTGCTGACCGCCGAGGAGATCGAGTCGGTGACCTACGACCACGCGTCGTTCGACGCCGCCGGCTCGTCCCTGGGCTCCGGCGGCATGATCGTCATCGCCGAGGGCACGTGCATGGTGCACCTGCTCCAGGTGCTGCTGCGGTTCTACCACCACGAATCCTGCGGGCAGTGCACGCCGTGCCGCGAAGGCATGGGGTGGATGCACCGGATCATCGACCGCATCGCGACCGGTGACGGCAGGCCCGAAGACATCGACCAGCTGTACCAGATCTCGAAGTGGAACGACGGCAACACGATCTGCGGAATGGGCGACGCCGCCGGGTACGCGACGGTGGGCATCCTCAACAAATACCGCGACGAGTTCGAGCACTACATCACACAGAAGCGCTCGCGGTTCGACGGAAATCTCGAGGTCATCGGGAATGCCTGAGATCTTCATCAACGGGCAAGCGGTGCAGGCGGCGAACAACCAGTCCGTGCTGGAGGCCGCGCGGGCGAGCGGGCATTTCATCCCGTATTTCTGCTGGCACCCGAAGCTGTCTGTCGCCGGCAACTGCCGGATCTGCGTCGTGCAGGTCGAAGGGCGCAGCTGGGTCGAGATCGCCTGCAACATGCCGGTGACGGAAGGGCTGCGAGTCTTCACCGATTCGGATCTCGTGAAGGCACACCGCAAGATGGTGATGCAGTTCCTGACGCTGAACCATCCGGTGGACTGTGGGATCTGCGACAAGGCGGGCGAGTGCTCATTGCAGGATTTCCATTATGCCTACAACGGTTCGCCCTCTATTTCCCGCGAGCCGAAAGTGCGTTCGACGAAATTCCACGATCTCTCCGAACGCATCCTGCTGGACAACGAACGCTGCATCCTCTGCTCGCGCTGCGTGCGGTTCACCCATGAAGTTTCGAAATCGAGCGCGCTTGGCATCAAGCAGCGCGGCGACGAATCGCTGGTTCGCGCCAGCGAGGACGGCGCGCTCGACCGCGATCCGTATTCGGACAACATCATCGACATCTGCCCGGTGGGGGCTCTACTGTCGCGCCCGTTCCTCTACAAGGCGCGCGTCTGGTACCTGAAGCCAACGCCCTCGGTGTGTCCCGGCTGCGCACGCGGGTGCGCGGTCAACATCTGGCACCGCAAGCCGGAGTGGCGCCTGAAAGCGCTGGATCCGGGGCAGAACAACAGTATCGCGCGCGTGACGCCCCTCGAGAACCCGGCCGTGAATGGGCCGTGGATCTGCAACAAGGGGCGCGACCTCGCGCGGATCTTCGAGCGCCCCCGCGCCGAACAGCCGATGCTGAAGGGCAAGCCTGTCGCATTGCAGGAAGCCATCGAATCCGCCCGCCGGCTCGTCGATACCGCGCAGCATCCGGTGGCGGTGGTGTCGTCCTGGGGCTCGAACGAGGAGCTCACGGCCTTCACCGAGGCTCTGGGCGGACGTTTCCAATCGTTCTTCAAGGAAGACTGGTCCCCGGCACCGGGCGAGCGGGTCCAAGACGACTTGCTGATCCGGGCGGACAAGAACCCGAATTCGACGGCCGCGCGTGCACTGTTCGCTCCGTTACCCGAGTCGGCAGCGTTGTCCGCCGACACCGATCTCGTGCTGGTCTGGGGTGAAGGTTTCGAGTTCGCCCGCATACCCGCCAAGGCGAAGATCATCTTCGTCAACGCGTACCTGCAGCCGGAGAACGGACACGCCGACGTCTTCTTCGCGGCGAGCATCCAGACCGAACGCCACGGGCATTACACGAATTTCGAGGGCGTCGTCAGCGCATTCGAGCCCTGCTTCCCGAAGAAGCCGGGGGTCGTCGATCCCGGGATGTTGTTCGCCGCGCTGGCCGTGGAGATGGCGGAGAAGCCATGATCCAGGACCTGGTGGTCTACGGCGCGTACATCGGCTACGCACTCGCGGTGCTGATGGGCTTCGGCACCGTGCTGACGTGGGTCGAGCGCAAGCAGGCCGCGGTGATGTCCGACCGGATCGGCGCCAACCGCGCCTATATCCGCATCCCGTTCACCCAGTACAAGATGATCTGGCTGGGGCTTTTCCACGGCATCGCCGACGGCATCAAGATGCTGCTGAAGGAGGACTGGAGGCCCAACACGTACGACTGGTATGCGTACGCCGTCGCTCCATGGGTGGTGTTCACGCCCGTGCTGCTGGTGTTCGCCGTGATCCCTTTCGGGGGCATGCTGGATCCGGGGAAGCTCTTCGCGGGATGGCCCGCGGTGACCCAGTGGTTCGGCGGCAGGACCTATCCGATGCAGATCGCCCGGCTCGACGCGGGGCTCCTGATCGTGTTCGCATTCGGCGGGATGTCGATCATCGGCGCGATGCTCGCCGGCTGGTCGTCGTCGAACAAGTTCTCGATGCTGGGTGCGGTCAGAGCCGGGTCGCAGATGATCTCCTACGAGCTGATCATGGGACTCACCGTGCTGGGGCTGATCCTCATCTACGGCACGGTCGACCTCACCACGATGGTCCAGCGGCAATCCGGCGCGCTCCTCGGTTTCCTCCCCGCTTGGGGTGTGTTCCACCAGCCCTTCGCCGCGACGCTGTTCCTGGCCGCTGCAATCGCCGAGAACAAGCGCATCCCGTTCGACCTGCCGGAAGCGGAATCGGAACTCATCGCCGGCTTCTACACCGAGTACAGCGCGATGAAGATGGGGCTCTTCATGTTCGCCGAGTTCATCGAGATAGCGATCGTCGCGGCGCTGTTCACGACGCTGTTCCTGGGCGGCTACAACCTGCCGTTCATGACCGACGCCGGGTTCGTCTTTCCGGGTGGCCACGTCGTGCCGATGAGCCACGGTGCGGTCGTCGTGACCCAGCTCGTGGTGTTCCTCGCCAAGGTGCTGGCCATCGCGAGCTTCCAGATCCTGATCCGCTGGTCGCTGCCGCGCTTCCGCTACGACCAGGTCCTGATGTTCGCGTGGAAGTTCATGCTGCCGCTGGCGCTCGTCAATCTGACGGTCACCGCCGTGCTGGCATGGTCGAATCAGGGGTAGATACGTTGTACAAGAAGCCATACCAGCGCAAGGTCTACTGGAACGAGCCCACGATGACGTGGTGGGAGCGGGCGTACCTGTTCGAGATCCTGCGTGGCCTCGGCATCACCGGAGGCGTCTTCCTGCGGAACATGTGGCGCTGGATGACGGGTCGCAAAGGGGCGCTGACGACGTACTATCCCGAAGAAACGCGGGCCGACTATGCGGCCGGCAACCGCGGCAAGCACATCCTGACGCAGCGACCCGACGGCACGCCGCAATGCATCGCCTGCAACATGTGCGCCACCGTGTGCCCGGCGCAGGTGATCGAGATCGATGCTGCGTTCGACCCGGACGACGCCGCGCATCCCAAGTCCCCGTCCCGCTTCGAGATCGACTATTCGCGCTGCATCTTCTGCGGGCTGTGCGTGGAGGTCTGCCCCGAGGACGCGATCCGGATGGTGAAGGAAGTGCCCGAGCTGCCGTCGGGCAACCGCCGCGACATGTGGCTCAAGATGGACGAGCTCCTCACCTGGAATCCGCAGAGCGACGTCGCCAAGCCCTATCCCCCGAAGGCAGGCGGCGCCAGAACACGAGGATCCGCATGATAGAAGACCTGCTGCGGAACCTCGACACGTTGCTGCTGATCATCTTCGGCATCTCGGCGCTCATCGCGGCAGCTCTGATGCTCGTGCTGCGGCACCCGATGCAGGTGGCGATCGCGCTCATCTCGACCATGGTGTTTCTGGGCGGAATCTACGGCTTGCTCGGCGTGCATTTCATCGCCGCTTTCCAGGTGCTGATCTACGTGAGCGCGGTGATGGTATTCATGGTGTACGTAATCATGCTCCTCGACGTGCGCGACCCATCGTTCACGCGGCGCTTCTCGACGTTCCTCATCCCGGGACTTGCGGGTGGCGCGCTGCTGCTCGCGATATTGGCCTATGCGCTGCGGGACGCATTGAACGCGCCGGCCGGCGCGGCCGTCTCGTTCGGCCTTGCGCAGTTCTCGGTCGCTTTTCTGGACGAGTATTGGCTGCATTTCGAACTCACCTCGGTCCTGCTCGTCGCGGCCGTCGTGGCGGCGATGGCCGTGATCAAGGGCAGCGGGAAGAAACATGGATAAGGTGCAGTTCCTTCTCTTCGTCGCCGTGGCGCTGTTCGCGCTGGGGCTTCTCGGCGTCATCGTCCGGCGCAATCTGCTCGTCATGCTGATGTGCATGGAGCTCATGTTGAACGGTGCGAATTTGAGCCTCGTCACGTTCGCCCAGCAGACAAACACGACGTCCGGGGCCGTGCTCGTCTTCCTCGTCTTCGTCGTGGCCGCGGCCGAGATCGCCATCGCCATCCCCATCGTGCTTCTGCTCGTGCGCCAGAAACGAACGCTGGAAGCAGACGCGTTTGCGGACCTGAAAGGATAGGCGGTGTCGCACGTGTTCACCCTCATCGTCGTCTTGCCCCTGGTCGGGTTCGTCATCAACGGCCTCCTGGGGAATCGGCTCGGCAAGCCGTTCGTGACCGTGGTCGGGTGCGGGTTGCCGATTCTGTCGTTTGTCCTGACGGTGCGAGGCTTTCTGGAGCTGCAGGCGACCGGCGGGACGGCGCCGCTGATCGAGACCGCCTACACGTGGGCACGCGTGGCGGGACGCTCGTTCGACATCGCGTTCTACTTCGATCGCCTCTCCGCCGTGATGGCGCTGATCGTGACCGGCGTGGGGTCAGTGATCCACGTCTACTCGATCGGTTACATGCACGACGACAAGAGCTATGCGCGCTTCTTCGCGTACCTCAACCTTTTCCTGTTCTTCATGCTGACGCTCGTCCTCGGGAGGTCGCTGCTGGTCCTCTTCGTCGGCTGGGAGGGCGTGGGGCTCGCGTCGTACCTGTTGATCGGCTTCTGGTTCGAGGATCCCGTCAACGCCGCCGCCGGCAAGAAGGCGTTCATCACCAATCGCATCGGCGACGCCGGCTTCCTGCTCGGGATGTTCCTGCTGTACTGGGCATTCGGCACGCTGGAGATGGACAAGATCAACGCAGCCTTTGCGGGCGGCAAGGCCTCGGTAATTTCCGCCAGCCTGGCCGGCATCCTGTTATTCATCGGCGCCTCGGGCAAGTCGGCGCAAATTCCGCT
Source organism: uncultured beta proteobacterium (assembly GCA_963844005.1). GTDB lineage: Bacteria > Pseudomonadota > Gammaproteobacteria > Burkholderiales > Casimicrobiaceae > CAIWHR01. The sequence continues at coordinate 16,430 of CAWJMQ010000010.1, forward strand.
GCATGTCTGGCTTCCCGACGCAATGGCGGGTCCGACGCCGGTTTCGGCGCTGATCCATGCAGCGACGATGGTGACCGCCGGCGTGTATCTCGTGGCCCGGATGTCGGGGCTCTACCTGCAGGCCCCCGAGGCGTCGATGGTGGTTGCGGCAATAGGGGCGGCGACGGCGTTCTTCGCCGCCACGATCGCGATCGTCCAGACCGACATCAAGAAGGTGTTGGCCTATTCCACCGTGTCGCAACTTGGGTTCATGTTCGTCGCGCTCGGCGTCGGCGCGTACGGCGTCGGAATCTTCCACGTCTACACGCATGCGTTCTTCAAGGCCTGTCTGTTCCTCGGTGCCGGCAGCGTAATCCACGCGCTTTCCGGCGAACAGGACATTCGCAAGATGGGCGGGCTCGCGGGGAAGATTCCGGTCACGTTCATCACGTTCGCGATTGCGACTGCGGCCATCGCCGGGATCCCGCCACTCGCAGGATTCTGGTCGAAAGACGAGATTCTGTGGAACGCCTTTGCGAGCTCCAGCGGCGGCTCGCCGGTCCTCTGGGCGGTCATGGCCGTCACCGCGTTGATGACTGCGTTCTACATGTTCCGCCTTCTCTGGCTCGTGTTCCTCACGTCGTCACGGATGGAACCGGAAGTCGCACACCACGTGCACGAGTCGCCGCTGTCGATGACCGGCGTGCTGATGGTCCTGGCCGCGTTGTCCGCGGTCGGCGGCTTCGTCGCGCTGCCTCAATTCCTCGAGCCGCTGCTGCCGATGGCACCGATCTCGGAATCGCTGCATCACTATGAGACGCCGCTCCTGATCCTGTCCGTCGCGATTGCCCTGACCGGTCTCGGCGCCGGCTGGTTTGTCTACAGCGGCGGGTTGGACCGCGCGGCCCGGCTGGCGACGCGGTTCGCCTCGATGCACCGCACGCTGTACAACAAGTACTTCGTCGACGAGGCGTATCTCCAGCTGATCGGGCGACCGCTGGTCTGGCTTTCGGATCGCGTATTCCTAAACCTCGGCGACCGCGTGCTTCTCGACGGCTCCTTGAACGGCCTCGCGGGGCTGGCTCGCCGCACGGCCGGTGTGTTCTCGCGCGTCGAGACCGGCAATCTTCACCGGTACGCATTCTTCGTGCTCGCCGGAAGCATCGCGCTGCTGGCGTGGAGTCTCCGCCATGGCTGACGCAGGACTCCTCGACGTCGTCCTGTTTCTGCCGATCGTGGGGATCGCACTGCTGGTGGCGGTGCCTGCCAGGCAGGAGGGTCTCATCCGCGGCATTACGCTCTGGGTGACGTTCGCGCAATTCGTGCTGACGGCGTGGCTCTACGTCCATTTCGATGGCTCGGTCGGCGGCCTGCAATTCGAGACGCGAGTCCCGTGGATTCCGGATTGGGGCGTCTATTACCAGATCGGCCTCGACGGCTTCAACGTGCTCCTCGTGCTGCTGACGGCGTTCCTCGGCCCCCTCGTGGTGGCAGGTGCGTTCACCGCTGTCACGAAGGACGTCAAGCTGTTCTACGCGATGGTGTTCCTGATCCAGTTCGCGATGCTCGGTGCATTCGTGGCGCAGGACCTGTTCCTGTTCTATCTGTTCTGGGAAACGATGATGATTCCGATGTTTCTCATCATCGGCATCTGGGGGGGCGAACGCCGGCTCTACGCTACCTACAAGTTCGTCCTCTACACCGCTTTCGGCAGCATCCTGATGCTTGCCGCCGTCATCTATCTCGTCTATTCGCTACAGACGACGACGGGCGTGACTTCGTTCGCTTTCGCCGATCTGTATCGCGCGGAGCTGTCCCTCCCGGTCCAGACAGTGCTGCTGGCGGCGTTCGGCCTGTCGTTCGCCATCAAGGTGCCCGTGGTGCCGCTGCACACCTGGCTGCCGGACGCGCACGTCGAAGCTCCGACCGCGGGCTCGGTGATCCTGGCCGGTGTGCTGCTGAAAATGGGGACGTACGGCTTCATGAAGCTGGGCTTTCCGCTCTTTCCCGACGCGACGCGGATGTTCACCCCGTTGATCATGACGCTGGCCGTCGTTTCCATCGTCTACGGTGCCTGCCTCGCCCTGGTGCAGAGCGACATCAAGAAGATCATCGCCTACTCGTCGATCAGCCATCTGGGCTACGTGATGCTGGGACTCGCGAGCCTCGACCTTCTCGGAATTCAGGGCGCGGTGATCCAGATGGTGAGCCATGGCCTGACCGCCGCCGGGCTCTTCCTGATCGTAGGCATGATCTACGAACGCTGCCACACGCGGGAATTGAGCGCGTATGGCGGCGTCGCGAAGCTGCTGCCGGTCTATTCGCTCTTTTTGATGGTGTTGACGCTGGCGTCGATCGGGCTGCCGACGACGTCGGGTTTCACCGGGGAGTTCCTGGTGCTGCTCGGCGCATTTTCCGCTTCGTGGCCGCAATATCAGCAGGGTCACTCGTTCCCGCTGGTGTTGAGCGTTGCTGCCGTGACGGGTGTCGTTCTCGGTGCACTCTACATGCTGCGTTACGCGCAGCTCTTCCTGTTTGGCGTCGCCAGGATTCCCCATTCGCCGGTCGCCGACCTCAACCTGCGCGAGAAGCTCATCCTCGGCGTCATCGTCGCGGCGATCTTCGCGCTCGGCCTCTATCCTGACGAACCCATGCGGAAGTCGGAACTTGCAGCCAAGCAGTTCCAGCAGCTGGTTTCGACGGCGCGGATGCCCGCGAGCAAACCATGACCTGGCAAACCGTTCTTGCTGCGATGCTGCCCGAGCACCTCTTGCTGGCAGGGATCGTCATGCTGCTCCTCCTCGAAATCGGCTCGGACAAGCCACGCGGCGCGCTCGGCGTGTCGCTGGTCTTCGTGGCGGCCGCAACCGCGGCGGCGGCGTGGCTGCACTGGGTTGGATACAGCACCTCGCCGTTCCCGGGGCATTACTCGGTGGACCCGGGAATCTCGATCGCAAAGGCGATCGTGCTGGCGCTCGCGGTGCCGGTGCTGCTGCTCGCCCGCGATGAGTTCGTCGAGGGCCCGTTCTATCCGCTACTCCTTTCGTCGCTGTACGGGTTCTGCCTGCTGCTGTCCGCCGACAGCTTCCTCACGATGTTTCTCGGACTCGAATTGATGTCGCTGCCCGTCTATGTGCTGGTCCTTCTCGCGTTCGGTCGACCTGAAAGCCCTGAGGCAGCGCTCAAATATCTGGTACTCGGAGGTACCGCGACCGCGATGTTCCTGTTGGGCGTTTCGTTCCTGTACGGCGGAAGCGCCACGCTGTCCCTTTCGGCATTCGCTTCCGCGCTTGCCTCCGCCGACACGATGGCCAGAGCGGCCGTCGTGCTGGTGGTTCTCGCCTTTTTCCTGAAGGCCGCGATCGTCCCGTTCCATACGTGGGCGCCCGACGCATACGAAGGCGCGAGCGTCACCGTCACCGCGTACATGGCCACGATCATCAAGGCCGGCGTGCTGCTCGCCGCGCTGCGCCTCTTTGGAACGACGCCGGTATCGGGCAGCATGGTCGACCTGCTCGCGATCGTACCGCTCGTATCGATTGTCTGGGGCAATCTGGCCGCGATGCGGCAACGCAGCTTCCGCCGGATGATCGCCTACTCGTCCATCGCCCACGCCGGTTACCTGTTCTACGCCTTCCTTGGCGATGGACCGGGCCGGTTGCAGGCCGTCGTCTTCTACCTGCTCGCGTACGGGCTCGTGAACATCCTTGCGTTTGCGTCGATTCCGCGGGGCGGCGACGACGCAACGCGCGATCGCCTGGACCGCATGCAGGGGCTCTTCCACCGCGATCCGTACGCGGCGGTGATGATCGGCATCGCGATGCTGTCACTTGCCGGGATTCCGCCGTTTCCCGGCTTCGTCGCCAAGTTCCTCATCTTCAAGAACGTGATCGCGGCCGGATACACGACGTATGCGGTGCTCGGCCTCGTTGGCAGCTACCTCGGGATCTATTTCTACCTGCGCGTCATCCAGTTCCTCTTCATGAGTCCCGGTACCGCCGGCGTACGGGTTCAACCGGGCGGGCCCGCGCTCGTCGCGACCGTGATCTGCCTCGTCCCGGCGATCCTGCTGTCGGTGTTTCCGGGTCTCGTGTTCGGTTGGTTCTGAGCCGGGAACATTCGCTAGCGCTGTGCTTCGACAGGTGAAGTCCCGGAGTGCGCCGTGCAGGATCGCGATACGGAAGTCCACGTAGCCCTGCAGCGTTCGGAAGCACTCTGATACGGCGCCGTCGCGAACAGGGCGCCGGCCACTGAACAACCCCTCCTTGGATTCGGCTCAGGCGGCCTCTCGACGAACGCAGTTCGGGCGGCGCCGAGTTCCGGTCGTCGTATAGTATGCAAGGTGCGCCCGTTACGAACAGGAGGCTTCGCCATGTTGATGTCGGCCGCCGATTACCGTGAATCGCTCCGCCGCTTGCGCCCGGTCGTCTACGTCGATGGACGCCGGATCGAGTCGGTGGCCGACGAACCGCTGCTCGCGCCGGGCGTCAATGCCATCGGCGTCAGTTATGACTTCGCATTGCGCGAGTCGACGCAAGCCCTGATGCGCGCCGAGGGTCCCGACTTCGGCGGCCCGATCAACCGGATGCTCGCGATCCCGCGGACCAGCGCGGACCTGCTCAACAAGCTCGAGGCGGTGCGCCTCGTCTGCCAGGAGACTGGTTGCGCGCAGCGCTATCTCGCCGGAGATGCGCTCTCCGCGATCTACCACGGCACGGCGTGCATCGACGCCGAATCGGGTACCGACTATCACGCGCGGCTGGGCGCCTATCTCGAACACGTCTACGCCCACGACCTCACGCTCGGCATCGCGATGACCGACGCCAAGGGCGATCGCTCGCTGCGGCCGGCACAACAGCCGAACCCGGATACGTATGTCCATGTCGTCGAACGCCGTGCTGGCGGCATCGTCATCTCCGGCACCAAGGCCATCGTGACGGCGGCGCCCTATGTGCACGAGCTCGTCGTGATGCCCGGCCGCAAAATGAACGAAGCGGACCGGGAGTTCGCAGTCTGCTGCGCCGTCCCGATCGATGCGGAGGGCCTCACGATCGTCGCCCGTCCCGCCGGACGTCCGGGCGAAGCGGCGGCGAGCTTTTCGGGCAAGTACGGGCAGTCGACCGGCGTATGCCTGTTCGATCGCGTGTTCGTGCCTTGGGAACGCGTGTTCTGCGCCGGAGAGTGGCAGCAGGCCGCCGAGATTCTCTACAACTATACGGCGCAACACCGGCACACGTGCATCGCAGCGCGAGCGGGTTTCGGCGATCTCCTCATCGGCGCAGGCGCGCTCGTCACCGAAGCCAACGGCGTGGATCTCGACCACGCGCACGGGATGCGCGACGCAATGATCGAGCTCATCAAGATCACCGAAGGCTTCTACGCCTGCGGCGTGGCCGCGTCGGTGTATTGTCAGCCGAGTGTGGCCGGCATCGTCACGCCGGATCCCGTCTTCGCCAACATCGGCAAGCTCTTGCTCGCCACGCAGATCTACGACATGCACAGGCTCGCGCACCACGTGTCGGGCGGGATGATCGTGGCGCTGCCCGGACCCGACGAAGACCACAATCCCGCCACCGCCGGGCGCCTCTCGGAGGTTCTGACCGCGCGCTCGGACATTCCCTACGAAAAGCGCATTGAGGTCGCGCGCTTTCTGGAGGACCTCACGGCGTCGTACCAGGCCGGCTGGTATTCGCTGATCAGCCTGCACGGCGGCGGATCGCCGGAGGCGATGAAGCTCGAGATCTATCGCAACTATCCGATAGGCAACAAGGTGGACCTGGTCGAGCGGCTGCTCGATCGCGGCGTTCTGGCCGACGCGACGCGCAAGATCACTCGCAACCGGCAACCGGGCAAGTGTTGCGCCATCGGCTGCTTCGCCGAGGATGCCCCGCAGATGGTCACGTTGCCGCGCCCGAGGGCCAAGCAAGCAATGAACGCGGCGGATCCCCCGAGGACCGTTGCGGCGGACTGATCCGTGCGCACGGCGACACCAGCGCAACCTCCCGCAGGCGAGGAAACGCGACGCCTCGATCGTGCGCAAAGCGTTCTGCTCATCGTCGACATTCAGGAACGGCTCGCCCCGTACGTCCTGCACGGTGAATCGCTGATCGCGCGTAGCGCGGCATTGCTCGCAGCGGCGCGGCGCTTCGCTATTCCCATCATGGCGACCGAGCACTGTCCGGGACAGATCGGCGCGATCGTCGCGGGCTTGCGCAGCCAATTTGCTGCCGCCGAGATTTTCGAGAAGACGCGCTTCGGCGCCGCCGATCATCCCGGGTTTGTCACCCAGTTGGAAGCGCACGGCCGCAAGCAGATTGTCGTCGCCGGCATGGAAGCCCATGTCTGCGTGCTGCAGACGGTCCTCGGACTCGCCGCCCACGACTATGCGGTGACGCTCGTCGGTGATGCCGTGGGGTCACGCGCCGTGCGGCAGGATGACCGTCGCTTCGCGCTCGACCGCATGCGCCGCGCCGGCGCCGTGATCGCCGGCACGGAGACCGTGTTGTTCGAGTGGACGCACGCCGGCGACGATGCCGCGTTCCGCGACGTTCTTGCCCTCGTCAAATCGCTACCGGCGGCCGATGGCGGCGACGGTCCGTGATGTGCCTCCGTCGGAAATCCACGGACCCGTTTCGTCGAGGACGTTACACGAAGTCACAATCGTTAACACCGCAGAAACACGTCTGCATTAGGATTGCGGACAATGTGGGTGTTTCCGCCGTTGACCGCGTCGTGGCGAACTCCGGACACGCCGTCGTTTCCGGGCTCGCGGCATGCTGTCGTGGCGCATGGCTCGAATAGGGAGGTCAACGCCCTGCTCGGCCGGGACGTTAGTGAGCATAGAGGCGCGCGCGGGCCGCGGAGGCGGCCGGGGATTGCAGTGCTCCTTGGAGCTCAGATGAATTCTTCCCGTTGCGTGGCAGTGCTGATGGTGGCAGCGATGCTGGCCGTCGCGTTCCCCGTTCCCGCGCAAGTCACTCCGGCCCCCGCGCAGTCCGCAACGCTTCCCGCCACCCCGTCGATCTCCCAGGAGCTGCTCGACTCGCTGCTGGCACCGATTGCGCTCTATCCGGACCAGTTGCTGACGCAGATCCTGATGGCGTCGACTTACCCGTTGGAAGTCGTCGAGGCCGCGCGCTTCGTCAAGGCCAATCCAAACCTGAAAGGCGCAGCGCTCGACGATGCGCTGAAGGACAAGACGTGGGACGCGAGCGTGCTCTCACTTGCGGCCTTCCCGCAGATTCTCGACATGATGAACGACAAGCTCGAATGGACACAGCGATTGGGCGACGCATTTCTCGATGACGAGGAGGGCGTGATGCGCACGGTGCAGTCGCTGCGCTGGAGGGCGCAGGAGGCCGGCAACCTGCGGAGCACCGAACAGCAGAATGTCGTCGTGCAGGAAAGGACCATCCTCATCGAGCCCGCGCAGCCGCAGTACATCTATGTTCCGGTCTACGACCCGACCGTGATCTACGGTCCGTGGTGGGTGCCCGCATACCGACCCTGGTTCTGGTATCCGCCGCCAATCTGGGGATATCCACCGTACTATGGCGGCGCGGTCGCCGCCGGTTTCTTCTGGGGCACAGCGTGGGCGATAACCGCCAACAACTGGGGCTGGTGCCGTCCGAACTGGCGCGGTGGCAGCATCAATATCAACGTCAATAACAACAATATCTGGGTGAACCGGCCGCAGTACCGCGACCGTTACCCGAACAACAGCAACTGGAACCACAATGTCGAGCATCGCCGAGGGGTGGCGTATCGCGACACGGCCACCGGTAACAAATATCGCCCGATCAATAACGCGGGAGTCCAAACGCGCGAGAGCTATCGCGGTCGCGACAACGTGACGCGCCCCGCGCCCGGAACGGTGGCCCGCCCGGCGCCCAGTGCCGACAGCAATCTGACACGTCCCGCGCCCGGAACAGTGAACCGCCCGGCGCCCAGTGCCGACAGCAATCTGACACGTCCCGCGCCCGGAACAGTGAACCGCCCGGCGCCCAGTGCCGACAGCAATCTGACACGTCCCGCGCCCGGAACGGTGGCCCGCCCGGCGCCTAGTCCCGACAGCAATCTGACACGCCCCGCGCCCAGTGCCGAGAACCGGACGCGACCGACGCCGAAACCGATGTTCGCCTCGCCGCCGTCACCTTCGGGATCCCGCCCGACGCCAGCCTACCAGCCCGAATCACGGCCGCAGGTTCAGCGCGACGCAAACCGCGGCGCGCAGAGTCGCGCCACGATGCAGCCTCCGGCGCCGAGCGTCAATCGCGGTGGAGGAGGCGTTCCCGGCGGCGGTGTTCCCGGCGGCGGCGTTCCCCGCGGCAGCGCCCCCGGCGGCATCGTTCCGGGCGGCAATGCTCCCCATGGCGGCGTCCTCCCAGCGGCAACGCTCCCCGCGGCGGCGTTCCCGGCGGCGGTGCGTCCGGCGGCGGCGCGTCCGGTGGACAGGGTCGGGGTCACTAATGAAACATGGACAAGGCATCATGAACGTCACCCACGCTGCCACCGTCGCGCGCGCGGCAGTGGCGCTCTTGATGGCCGTCGCGTTGTGCGCACCGCTCGCGCACGCGGCCGACCCGGCGCCCGCGGCTCGCATCCGGCCTGCCTTCGTGCAAGGTACTTACGCGTCGCCGGAGGAAGCCGCCAAGGCTCTCGTCGACGCGATGCGCTCCGATGAGCGAAAGCAGATCTGGCGCGTGCTGGGTCCCGGGGCCAGCAAGTTCATCCGGTCCGGCGACCCCGTGCAGGACAACGATGCGCGCGAGGCGTTTGTCGCCGCATACGACAAGGCGGTGAGGTTCGAGCGCTCGGGTGACGACAAGGCTACGCTACTCGTCGGCCCAGGTGACTTTCCGTTCCCTTATCCGCTGGTGATCAGGAACGGCCGTTGGCAGTTCGACGCCAAGCAGGGCAACGAGCAAGTGCTCGATCGCCGCATCGGTCGCAACGAACTGTCGGCAATCAACGTGTGCCTCGCGTATGTCGACGCACAGCGCGAATACGTCACGCGCGATCGTGACGGCAACGGCTTACTCGAGTATGCGCAGAAGCTGACGAGTTCGCCAGGCACGCAGGATGGTCTATTCTGGGAGACGAAGGACGGCGAGCCGCCGAGCCCACTCGGGCCGCTAGCGGCGAGCGCGCGTAGCCAGGGTTATGGCCGGCAAGGTCCCGGCGCCCCGTACCACGGCTACTATTACAAGATCCTCACGGGTCAAGGCAAGGACGCCCCGGGAGGGGCCTACGATTACATCGTCAACGGCAGGATGATCGGCGGCTTCGGCCTCGTTGCCTATCCGGCGCGGTGGGGCGCCTCCGGCGTCATGAGCTTTGTGTGCAACCACGATGGCGTCGTGTACGAGAAGAACCTGGGCAGCGACACGCAGGCCATCGCCTCGAAGATGACGCTGTTCAATCCCGACGCGACTTGGAGCAAATCCAGGGATCAGTGATTCTTTCCGGCGTGCCGATCGCCCTCCTACATTTTCCCAACGACGGCAACAAGCTGATCGAGGGCCTTTCCCCAACCCTCGTTCCGCTGAGACCCCAGATTCAGCCAGCGTCGACCACTTCGGTAACCAGAGCTCGCTGTCCGCGCAACGAACTGGAGATCAGGCACACGTGCTCGGCCTTCTCGAGCAGCCTGCGTGCCTTGGCGGCGTCGGACGCTGGCGACACCTTGAGGCTGGCGAAGGTCGTGTACCGCGTGAACCGCGTGACGCCGTCGACGCGCTCGAGTACACCTTCGACCCGGCATGCGAGTTCGGTCCATTCGAGCTTGGAGGCGCGGGCAATCGCCCGAAAGCTCAGCACAAAGCAATCGGCAATCGACGCGCACAGCAGCGTCTCGGGCGACCATACGCCGCCCGGACCATCGAACTCCGGCGGCGGCGCCGACGCGATCTCGGGCAACCCTGGTGAAGTCAAGGCAACGCTGCCTTCCAATTGGCAGGTCGCAGCTGCGGTGTAAACATGTGGGTAGGGATGCATATGTGCGCTCTCAGATGTTCGATCCCTTTCTGCTCCCGACAGCGCGTCTCAAGTCCCCGCCCGTTTCGCCACCGGCGAATACATGTCCAGCACCTGGAGTCTTGTTGCCTGCAGGCGCTCGGACACCACGCCCAGCATCCGGTACATGAGCGCGAATCCGAAAGCCTTGTCGTCGCGGCACGCGGCGAGGAGCTCGGCGCCGTCGAAGGCCAACGCGTCCGCTGGTTGCAGGGCCCGCGCCTGGAAGTGCTTGCCGCGTCCCATCAAGATCGCCGACCAGCCGAGCTCGTCCCCGGCGGAGAGCGTTTGAACACGAAACGTGTGTCCCGGCGCCTCGATCTCGAGCGCGACCCGCCCCTCGACGATCAGATAGAAATCACGGCATTCGTCGCCCTCGTGGAAGATGACCTGATCCCGTACGAAATGCACTTCCTTCGCCAGCGTCGTGAGCCTCTCGATGTGCTGCGGCTGGAATTCCTCGACAAAGGGATGCTTCTGGAGCACGGCCATCAGTGTTTCTCTCGTCATCTCACACCTTCCTTTCGCGCTGTGCGCTCCGGGCTCGGGACAGTGTCGATCGCGTCATTTGACGCGCGCACTCGGCCCCTTGCCCTCTGAAACCCGCGCCAGGACGCGGGGCGGCATTCGATGGTATATCCCCCACCGTGCGTCATCGACTCGCAGCCGCCAGCGTACCAGCGCCGCGAAGACAAAACCTTGCTCCGGCTCAACTGCAGGGCACGCCGGACGAGCGGCGCTACAATGCGCGCTGGCCGCGTTTGCCATGGGCGCATGTGCCCGAGCATGTGCCCGAACCGAACCTGTGGAGCAAGAAAAATGAGCCGTGGTTCCGGACCCCCACCCCGCTACGCTGGCGTTCCCTCCATTTTCGCCGTGCTCGTCACCTCCGTCCTCGCTGTATCCGCGGCCGCAGAGACGGTGACGATCGTCACTTCGTTCCCCAAGGAGCTGACGACCGCCTACCAGAAGGCGTTCGAGGCGAAGTACCCGAACGACAAGCTCGAAATCCTCAACAAGAATACCGCAGCGGGCATCGCGTTCGTCCGCGAGCAGCCCGCGGGCAGCCGGCCGGAAATCTTCTGGGCCTCGGCGCCCGACGCCTTCGAGGTGCTGGCGGCGTCGAAGCTCTTGCAGAAGACGGACGCGCAGAACCCTGCCGTGCCCGCCAAGATCGGCAGCTATCCGATCAACGATCCGGAGGGCCTCTACTTCGGCCAGGCGCTTGCCGGCTACGGGATCATGTGGAACACCCGCTACCTTGCCGCGAACAAGCTCCCCGAGCCGAGGGAGTGGGCCGATCTCACGAACCCGGTCTATCACGGTCACGTCGCGATCTCGAGTCCGTCGCGGTCGGGCACGACCCACCTCACCGTCGAGACGATCCTCCAGGGCGAAGGCTGGGCGAAGGGATGGGGGCAAATCCTCGCGATCGCCGGCAACTGCGCGGCAATCACCGAGCGGAGCTTTGGGGTGCCCGATGGCGTCGCGAGCGGTCAGTTCGGCGTCGGCCTCGTGATCGATTTCTTCGGGCTTGCCGCCAAGAACTCCGGAATGCCGGTCGAATTCGTCTATCCATCGGTCACTTCGATCGTTCCCGCGAACATCGCGCTCGTCGCCGACTCGAAGGCCCCGGAAGCCGGCAAGCGATTCATCCAATACACGCTGTCCGACGAGGGACAGGCCCTCCTCCTCGACAAGCAAATCAGCCGGTTGCCGGTGCTGCCTGCGACCTACGCGAAGGCCCCGGCGGGGTTCCCCAACCCTTTCTCCGGAAAGATCCTGGCCAAGGTCAACTTCGATTCCAATCTGTCCGAGTCGCGCTATTACGTCGTTCTGTCGCTGTTCGATCAGCTGATCACGTTCCGCCACAAGGAACTCGCTGCAGCGGCCAAGGCGGTCCAGGAAGCAGAGAAGCGGCTCGGGACGCGGGCGAGTCCCCAGCTCGACGAAGCGCGTCGCCTCGTCTTCACGCCACCCGTCGACGAGAAACAGGCCGCCGACCCCGCGCTCCTTGCCACGTTCCGTGCCGACAAGAAGGACGTCGACGCATCCAAGCGCCGCACGCAGATCGAAGAGGAGTGGGCGTCGAAGGCCAAGGCCAACTACGCGAAGGCAACCGAACTCGCCAACGCCGTGAAGTGACGGCGGCGGTGCGACCGGACCCGACGACCCGCCCTCCGCACCGCCGCGCCGTATGAGCGCGGCCCTTCGTCTGTCGCGCGCAGCCCCGGGGAACGGCAGCGGCGCGTTGCTGCTCGCGCTGCCGGTCGCTGCCTTCATCGTCGTCTTTCTCGCCTGGCCCGTCGCAACGGTGCTGTACACGGCGTTCGCCGACGGTCAGGGTGGCTTCACCCTCGGTCACATCGGCGCGTTTCTTTCGATCTCGCTGATGCGCGAGGCGTTCGTCAACAGCGTGATCGTGGCCATCGGTTCGGTCGCGGTCGCGGCGCTTATTGCCGTTCCGCTCGCCTACCTCACCGCGCGCTTCGAGTTCCGCGGCGCGGCGCTCGTGCAGACGCTCGGCGTGCTGCCGCTCGTGATGCCGCCGTTCGTCGGCGCCGTCGCGCTGCAGCTGCTGTTCGGCCGCAACGGGTCGGTCAATCTGATGTTGGGGGAGGCTTTCGGGATCCGCATTCCGTTCATGGAAGGCCTGAACGGGGTCGTCTTCGTCGAGGGCCTCCATTACTTTCCGTTCATCCTGCTGAACCTCGTCGCCGCGATCGGGAACATCGACGGCGCGATGGAGGAAGCGGCGCAGAATCTCGGCAGCCACGGCTTCCGGCTGTTCCGCCGCGTCGTGTTCCCGCTGGCCGCACCTGGGTTCGTCGCCGGCGCCGCGCTGGTATTCGTCAAGGTCTTCGACGATCTCGGCACGCCGCTCGTCCTCAACGTCACCAACATGCTCGCGCCGCAGGCGTACCTTCGCATCACGTCCGTCGGGCTCGAGGACCCGATCGGTTACGTAATCGCGCTCGTCATGGTCGGGTTCTCGATCGGCGCGCTCGCGCTGTCGGCGCAGATCACCAAGGGGCGCGACTACGCGACTTTGACGCGCGGCGGAACGGCATTGCGCAAGCGGACGCTCGATGGCTGGAACGCGGTGCTGGCGTACGGGTGGGTTTTGCTCGTACTCGCCCTCGTGCTTTCGCCGCACCTCGGTCTCCTCTTACTCTCGCTCGCCAAGGTGTGGAGCTTCTCGGTGCTCCCGGACGGATACACACTGCAGCATTTCTCCGTCGTGCTCACCGATTCCAGTCGCATGATCGGCAACACGCTGCTCTATTGCACGCTTGCCGCAGGGATCGACGTCGTACTGGGCATCGCAATCGCCTACCTGCTGCTGCGGACGCGTTTGCCTGGCCGGCAATGGCTCGACTGGGGGGCGAGCGCGGCACTGGCCATCCCGGGGATCGTGCTGGCGATCGGATTCCTGCGGGCCTTCCGCGGTCTCGATTTGCCCTTGATCGGCGGTGCGCTGACGGCAAGCTGGATCGCGATCATGCTGGCCTACGCCGTGCGCCGGCTGCCGTACGCCGTGCGCTCGTGCGTCGCCGCGCTGCAGCAGGTGCACGTCTCGCTGGAGGAGGCGGCGCAGAACCTGGGCGCCAACCGCCGGCGCACGGCGCGCCGCGTGGTGATCCCGTTGATGATGGGCGGCATCCTCGCCGGCTTCGTGACGAGCTTCATCACGGCTGCAGTCGAACTCTCGGCGACGATTCTGCTCGCAACGACCGAATCGCAGGCGCCGCTTTCCTACGGCATATACCTCTACAACCAAAGCATCGCGACGCGTGGGCCGGCGGCCGCGCTCGGCGTGATCGCCATCGTGATCGTTGCGCTTGGGACGTATCTGTCGCATCGGCTGCTCGAGGCGCGCGCCGGCGGCGTGAAGATCGCGGTGGACACGGAATGACCATGCGGGCACCGACGGAAATGCCACGCACGACTGGCGCCGCCATCGACATCGACGGGATCAGCGTCGCCTACGACACCACGGTCGTGCTGCGCGAAGTCTCGCTCTCGATCAAAGAGGGCGAGTTCTTCGCCTTGCTCGGGCCGTCGGGATCCGGCAAGTCGACGCTGCTCCGGCTTCTCGCCGGCTTCATTCGTGCAAGCACCGGTCGTGTGCGGATCGGCGGTGTGGACGTCGTCGAGTTGCCGGCATGGAAACGCGATGTCGGCATGGTGTTTCAGAACTACGCGCTGTGGCCGCACCTCACGGTCGCGGAGAACGTCGCGTTCGGGCTCGAGGAGCGACGATGGCCGCGGGAGCGCATCCGCGAGCGCGTGCGCGAGATGCTCGAGTTGGTGAGCCTCGCGGGGTTCGGCGACCGCCGACCCGCCGAGCTCTCGGGCGGCCAGCAGCAACGCGTCGCGATCGCGCGCACGCTCGCCATCGAGCCGCGTGCACTGTTGCTCGACGAGCCGCTGTCGAATCTCGACGCGAAGCTGCGTGTGACGACCGGACTCGAGCTCAAGCGCCTGCAGCGCAGGCTCGGAATCACCACCGTGTTCGTCACGCACGACCAGCAGGAGGCGATGACGATTGCCGATCGCCTGGCGGTGCTCGATCAAGGTGTGATCCAGCAGGTGGGCACGCCGCGCGAGCTCTACGACGCACCGGCGAACCGCTTCGTTGCCGAATTCGTCGGCTCGATCAACCTTTTCGCGGGATGCATCGAAGCCGGGGCAGCCGGGTCATGGGCAATCAGCGTCGAGGGACTCGGCCGGGTGAGCGTGCCGGCCGAACGCGTCGATGCCGTCGGCGCAGGTGTTGGCACCGCGGTGGACGTTGCTTTTCGCCCGCACGCCGTTCGCCTCGCCGGGATCGAGCAGGCCGAGGGGCTCGCATTCGCCGCCGAGATCAGCGGAATCGAATTCCTCGGCGAATTCGTCAGGTACGAGCTCGCGGCCGGCACGTTGCGCGTTGTCGCCGATCTGCCGCACCTGCGTTTTGTCGACGCGCTGCGGCCGGGCGCGCGCGCCCGCTTCGCGGTTCCAGCCGGCGAACTCATCGTTCTCACCCATCCGCTGCGCTGACAACTCGTCGCGGAAGATTGGCTGGCACTTGGTAAAATGACGCCCGCAAGATCGTCCCGTTCGCCTCGCGCAGGGTGACGGACAAGCTCTTAGTCCGAAGCGAACACGACCCTCACGCCGGCGCTTTTCAGGCTGGCGGCAAGCCGCTTCGGCGGGCCCGTTTCGGACACGACCGCATCGATGTCGGTCAACGCGCACACGCGCTCGAACTGAACGACATCGTATTTCGAGCTGTCGGCGAGGACGATCGTCCGGTCCGAGCGATCCAGCATCGCGCGCTTGATCGAGCAGCTCAACGAGTCCGCATCGGTCACACCTTCCGAGGTCAGGCCGCCGGCACCGATGAACGCCTTGTTCGCCTTGAATCTCCGGATGAACTCCACGGCGTCCGATCCATAGACGCCATCCTCGCGAGCGACGAAATCACCGCGGACACAGGACGACGCGGCAATGCGGATTCGCACCGAGTGCTCGAGCCACGGGCAAGCAGTTCGTCACGACGGTCAGATGCAGTTCCCGTGTCGCAAGCGACTGCGCGAAAATGCGAGTGGTGGAGCCGCCGTCGATCATCAGCGCGTCGCCGGGCTCGACCATCTGCGCCGCCGCACGGGCGATCACGCCGCGCTCCACCGCATGCGTTCGGCTCCGGATGCCGATGCCGGGCTCGTCGGTCAGCGAGCGGCTGGCACCGCCCCCGTAGGTCCGCTTGAGCGCGCCGCGCTCCGCCATTTCGTCGAGATCGCGCCGTGCCGTTTCGGTCGTCACGTCGAACGTCTTGGCCAGCGTCGCGACGCGCACGGTTCCCTCGTGACGGAGCAGCGCCAATATCTGCGCGTGGCGCTCCTGCTGGGACAACCGTTGCCTGTGCCGCGACACCGGTGCCCTACATTGGCCACAATCGGGCGAGATGCCCTGAATCGTCGGCGAAGATCGAGGAAGGTGTACCGGTTGCGCAGGAACCTGGCATTGCGGACGGCCGTGCGTATAGAAATCGAGCGAGAGTCCGATATCCGCCGGCGTGGTCGGACCATCCGCGCGCATCATGATCGCGGCGAGTCTTGCCGCAGGAACGGTCGCGCGGCGTACGGCGTCGCGCAAGTCGTCCCATGCGCGCGAAGCGCGCTGCGCCAACGCCGGCGCCGTCTCGCCGGTGGCGCACTTCGGCTTCGAACTCCTGCCAACAGGACTCGCCGATTTCCGAGCCGAGGCGATCGACCAAGTCGATTTTGGTCATCGTGGAAGGATGCAACGATGGCGGCCCTGCAGCGAGCACCGCTTCCTGGATGCGCGCCATCGTCAGTGTTGCCACCGCAACCTGCTCGCCGTGGAAGGAGCTGCCACGACCCGCCGGCGCGAACATGTCGATGTAATGGCTGATCAGGTGTTCCCCTGACTCGCCGGATAGCTGCCGTCGCAGATCGTCATCCCGAGCCCGAGAAGCACGAGGGTGCGGGCGAGCGCACGCATGGCGTCGAGATCGCCGCGCAACAGCGCCTCGGGTGCGTCGAGGAGGATCGCCTCGTCGTCCGCCAGCATCGCGAAGGGCGCGCGCGATACGGCGTGCCGAGCAGATGGTGCGAAGCAGCCAGTCCACCTGCGCCGTGGGACGACAGAGGGAGTCGCCGAGCCCCGCACGGATCATCCGGGCCGGCGCCGCCGCCAGCACTTCGAGATCCATGAAGACGCCTAGCGGCGCTGCGGCCGGCAAGGGACTGCTTGTGACCGTCGACCGTGATCGCCGCGTTCATCGACGTGTAGCCGTTCATCGACGGGGCGGTAGCGAAGACCACGTACGGCTTGCGGTCCGTCGCCGCCGCGAACTTGCACAGGTCGTTGATCGTTCCGGACCCGACTGCAACGAGCGCATCGGCGGAACGACTGTCGCGGCGCAACGTCTCCACGGTTGGCGCGTCGGCATGCGGCTGCGCGTCCAGCACTATCGGTACGATCGTCCCCAAGTGCGCGAGCGCCCGCTCGACGCGCGCACCCAGCACCTCGTGCGTCATGGGATCGCTGACGACGGCAAGCTGGTGTCCGAGCGCAAGCGGCGCCACCACCTCCGCCTCGATGCCCGAGAGACTGCGCGCAATGTGCACAGCCTTGACCGGCACTCCGATCGGCGGGCCACCATCCGGATCCGGATAGTCGCCCCGCAGCAGCTGATCGAGCGGATCGGCTGTGGTCGTGGTCTCCGCCATTGCGCGGGTTCCGGTGCGGGCGACGACACGCGTCACGCCGCCATCCTGTTCGCCTTGGCGCAGGCCTCGAGGATGTCGAGGATCTGGCCGCGAAATGAGCCTTTGGTGGGCGAAATCGCGCCGTCGAAAACCGCCGATCCGATCGTGAAGGCGTCGACGCCCGCCTCGGCGAGCGCGTGAATCCGCTGCGTCGAGTTCACGCTGCCGGCCACGATCAGCCTGCCTCCTCGCAACGCCTCACGCGCGGCGCGGACCAGGTCGAGCGGATCGGCCTCTGTCGCGCGATAGGCAAGTAGATCCACGCCGCCGCACCCCATCGCGCGCGCGGTTCGGCAGTGTTCGGCGACAAGCGCGGCCGACCCTTCCAGCAATGTCGGATGTCCGACCGGGTGGCCCGGAAATGGAAAATAGCGGGAAAGGTCGCCGAGAATGCGCATGGCGGCGCCGATATCGGTCCCGCCAAGTATCCGATCGACGGCGAGGGCGCGCCCGGTCTCCAGAGAACGAAGCATGGCCTCGTGTGTTGTACTCACAACCTCGAGATAGCAGACTCCGTCGCGGCGCCGGATCTTGCCCACCAGCTCCTGCATGGTGGGGAACGGCACGCCGACGTCCTTGAAGCCGATATGGCGCACCCCGAGGTCGCACGCGGCATCGATGAGATGCGCCGCATCCTCGATCGTCCGATCGTTGCGGGTCAGCATGAAGATGAAGTCCATGACGGCTCCCGAGGCGTCCGACTGAAAGGAAGGCACGGTATCGAATGTTGGCAGACAAACATTCGAGTTGGCAAGTCCAATATTGCTTCCAACAGACCGCTTGACGCCTTAGACATCGGCGCGCCCCCCAAATGCAAAGGGCCGGAGATCCTCCGGCCCTTCGTGGCGCGCGTGTGGTGGTCAGTGCAAGCGCTGGCGCGACTTGCGTGTCGCTTCGGGCAGCGTGTCGCGGCGCGCGCCGATGCCGCGCGTCGATTTCACATTGCGCCGCTCCTGCCAGAAGCGGTAGATGAGCACGGCTGCAACGGGCAACTCGTCGATCAGCTCCGCGCGCTTTTCATCGCTGTCCACCCACTCGGTGAAATCGTCGTCACGGTCACCGAACGCGAGCGCCTCGATCGGGAAGACCCAGTCGCGCGCATCCGGCGAATCGAACAGCGGCTGCCACTCGTCGTCGCGCAACTTGACACCCGCCATGTAACCTTCGCACCACGCGGTACCCTCGGGGGGCATCCGATCGCTGCCGCGCGCCTTCTCCTCGGGCAGGTAGAGCAGCGGCTTGAAACGCGTGGGAGATTCGGCAAGCGTGCGCTGGATTCCGACGAGATGCCGCAGCACGAGCGCCATGATCTGCTGCGCCTGGTCGTTGTTGGCAAACGCCGCCGCGGCGCTCCTGCTGCCTTCGCTCCAGACCAGCGGCAGCCACTCGGACGGTTGGATCGACTCGGGTCCCGAGACCACCGCCGCCAGATAGCCGTCCAGCATCTCGAGGTCCATACAGTCCTGCGGCACTGCATCGGACGCAAGGAACGCTTCGAGCTCGTCGAGTTCCGCTTCCGTGAGGGGTTCGTCGAGGGCGCGGGGATCGGTCATGGAAAGCCTTCGTCGCAGGTGTGAACCTGTAATGATCCCCCGCCCGGCCGATTGGCGCAACCGCGATACGCTGGATGCGGAACGCCACCCGCAGCCCTTAGCCCGGGACCCGCCGCTTGTTTAATGCGCGCCCGCCAGTCTCCGCGTAGTCTGACCCGCCGACGATCGCCGCTATCGCAGCGCATGCGCGATGTTGAGCGCCGCCGCGAAAACGAGCACTGCTCCCGCTTGGTGCGCCGCGGCGAGCGGAATCGGAACGACAAGCAGAAGGGTCGCGATCCCGAGCGCGATCTGCAATCCAACGAGGGCGAGCAGCAGATGGCCGCCGACGCGGGCGCGCGCAGGCAGCGCTTCGGTTGTCCTGAGCTTCCACCACAAAGCGGGAGCCGCGAACGCCAGCAGCCAGGCGATCACCCGATGGTCGAACTGGACGGTCGCCATGTTCCAGAAGAAATTCCGCCACCACGGCTCGAGCATGAAGATCTCGGGAGGAACGATGTTGCCGTTCATCAGCGGAAACGTGTTGTAGGCAAACCCGGCACGGATGCCGGCGACGAATCCGCCCGAGAGCATCATCACGAAAACGAGCCCCGTAAGCCCGATGGTCCAAACGCGCACCGAACGCTGCGATGGCGACGACAATGCTGCGGGCTTGGGGTCGATGAGCGTCAGACCAACCCAGAACATCGTCGCGAAAATCAGGAGCGCAAGGCCGAGATGCGCGGTGAGCCGGAACTGCGATACCCGGGGGTCGTCGACGAGGCCGCTTTTCACCATGTACCAGCCCATGGCTCCCTGCAGACCGCCCAGCACGAAGATGCCGGCAAGGCGCCATGCGTACCCTTTCGGGATTTCGCGGCGGACAACGAACCAGAGGAGCGGAACGAAGAAAACGGCGCCAATAAGGCGACCGAGAAGCCGGTGTATGTATTCCCACCAGAAGATGCGCTTGAATCCGGCGAGAGTCATCCCCTGATTGATCAGTCGGTACTGCGGCGTCTGCTGGTACTTCTCGAAGGTTTGCTGCCATTCGATATCGGAAAGCGGCGGCAGCGTGCCGACAATCGGCTGCCATTCCACGATCGACAAACCCGATCCGGTAAGCCGGGTGACGCCGCCCACGACGACCATCGCGAAAACGAGCGCGCAACAGACGAAGAGCCACACCGCAACCCGGTGGGCTGCGGCGGCGCGCATAGGGGCGTGTATCGCAAGGGATGCGGCGTCGGCAAACACGGGGAGCATTTTGCCATGACCCGTCGCTTTCGTTGCGCGGCCACTTCAATGCATCCACCCCGGGATCACGAGGAGTTCGACCACCACATCGTGTCGTCATGCAGTCGAATACACATCGACTCACCGCACTTCAACGACTAGCGGATAGTTCCGCGCGGCCCGGATGCAGACTGTCGTTCTCGCACCTTGCGGAATAGGAAAGGGAGGGCAACGAACCACTGTAGGTACCCGATCAGGAAAAAGACGAGCCAGCCAATTGAGATAGTGAAATAACTTACCGGGAAAACGTAGCCAAACATCGAGAAAACAGCGGACCCAACAGCACCGCTCAGGTACGCAATCAAGATGCTCGATGGAAACGACAACAGCAACATTCCATAGGCGAGAATCACGTCCGCATCACTATTGGGTTTTCCGTCGAATAGGAAAATCGTTAGAAGCAGGAGTGCCACTGCAAATAATGTCCACGTCCAGCACACAAACCTGAATACACGTGAATTCATCGCTTACCCGAACATTCTGTCTGACATGCGAGCGCTGCGTCATCTGCCCATTCCTGACAATCGGTGCCATGTGGACCGATCGCATACCACGGTCGCTTCGGATCAGCGATTTTTCGCCGTATGCAGTCGTCCATGCATTGCCGCGTATCCTGAAGTCTGCAGAATCCCTCCCCGATGGATGGCCATCCATCGTCACTTGGCTTGCCCGGGCTACCTGGGAAGAACCCCGACCCGGAGCGATCCTGCCCGCCGCAAGTAGCGTTTCCCATGGCGTCGCGGACACAAAGGAATTGGTGATAAAGCGGGTTGTACCAACTCGGATCGAATACCCTCGTTCCGGCTTTGCCAAGGGCGTGCAGCGGTTTCATGCACATGTAGGTATCAAGGCCTAGTGGGTCTCCGACGCTGACTGGATTGCCACCGACATATGCATAGAGATTCATTCCACCCTGCAGCCCAATCGGATCGCTCTCGACATATCTCCCCAGGCTCGGATCGTAGTCCCGGAAGTAGTTGTAGTGCAGCCCCGTCTCGGCGTCATAATACTGCCCGGGAAAGCGCAAATTGAAGACAAACGTACCCAGACCGCTAGGATTCTCATTCGCCGCTCCGGCGCCGAACGTGTCCGTTTTCCACTCCCAAACGATCTGATTGGCCTGGTTGGCAATCAGTCGCGGCGTGTTCAGGTGGTCGCTATAGATCGGATAGATCGCGACACCTCCACCGGCTGCCGGACGCACACTGGCTACCGGTGTGTCGGCGAGATAGACCACTTCCTGTCGCACCGCTCCGTTGGAGTCGTACTCGCCGATGAGGTGCCCGCGCTCGTCGTAGACGAAGTATGTTGTCCCGGTCGCGACGCCTGGTCCGGCCTTCGATACCCGCTGACCAAGGCCGTTGATGGAGTACCGGTAGCCACTGCTCGCCTGTGTCAGCCGGCCGCGTCCGTCGTAGTCGAGCGTGATGCTGCCGTTGCCGATCAAGTTACCTGCCGCGTCGTACGTAAAGCTCTTGGCCACGGCACCCGATAGCCCCTGAAGACGATTCGAAGCCGCACCATAACCGTAGCTTGTGACGGCTGCAGAACGCGTCTCCCGTTTGCGATTGCCGTTGCCGTCATACGTGTACGCCAACGTCTCTCCTTGTGGCAACGTCGCTGTCGCGAGTCGATTCAGACCGTCGTAGCCGAACGTCCAGCTTTCACTAGCGTAGCTGGAGCCATCCGGTCCCAGCGTCAGCATCGCGATTCGTCCGTCCGTGTCGAAATTGTGTCGATACGATTGCCCGTTGGCCCAGGTCCATCCTTGCGCCTGGCCGTAAGGAAAATATGTCACGCCGCTCAGTACCGGCTGGCCGGCCAAAGTCACGCCGCTGACCCGTCCTTGCGTATCGTATGCGTAACTCACGCTGCGCCCGGAGGGATAGGTCACTCCCGTCGGCCGGTCAGCTGCATACTGATATCCCACCGCGAAACTCCTGGTCGACGCGTCGCCAACCACAACCTGCGTCTTGCTCAGCACGCGTCCCAAGGCATCGTATGCGTAAGTCGTCGTGCCTGAGGGATCCGCTATTCTGGTCAGTCGACCTTTGGCGAACGCGCCGCCGGTCGACGCGTTGTCGTACTCGATGGTTATGGCGCCACCGGCAAATGCCGCAAGTGTTTGACGATTGAGCGAATCGTACGTATAGCTCGTCGCGAGGCCACGGGCATCGGTCGATCCGATCACGTTGCCCGCGGCATCGGAAACATACGTCGAGATGCCAGTATCCGGGCTCGTGAGCTGCGTCATGTTGCCGAGTCCGTCATAAGTGTATGTCGTCGAAAGACTGATCGGATCCCTCACCGATATCAATCGATCCTTCACATCGTACCCGTATTGCGTCACGCCACCGGCAGCGTCCGTGGAGGTCAGCAGGCGATTCAATGCATCGTAGACCATCGCAGTATTGCGGTTGAGCGGGTCGGTACTCGTCTTCAGGTTTCCGTTGCCGTCGTATGTATACGCGGATACCTGACCCGCCGCCCCGATGTCGTTGTAGAGTCTGTTCAAACCATCGTAGATTCGCTGCTGCGCTTTCGCCAGCCGATCGGCCGGATCGAAAACCTCCTCCTTGATCCGGTTGCCCATCGCATCGAGCGTGTATTGGATAACGTTTCCGAGGCTGTCCACCACCTCGGTCACACGATGCGCGGCGTCATATTGATACCGCAGGAAGCTCCCATCAGGCATGGTGGCTCTGATGATCTGCCCGGCATTGTCGTAGTCTAACGAAGTGGTTTCCGAAAGCGGATTGCCTGCGTTGACGGTACGCGTCTTCAGGCGACCGCGAATGTCGTAGCTCATCGTCGTCACTACGCCATTGGGATCGGTGACGCTGGTCGCCTGGCCATCGACGTCGTAACCGTTGAACGTGGTCACATGGCCAACGGCGTTGGTAATGGTCTTCACGTTGCCGCGACAGCCGCTGCAAGGATCCGTTACGGCGTAATACGTGTAGGCCGCTACGTCGGCTACGTCGGTCCGTGGCCCATCGACCGTGAGCACCTGCCCGAACGTGTTGTATGTAGCGTTCCATTGCCGAGACTTGGACCCTGTCGTGATCGTCTTCTGCACCGCGTTGCCCTGTGCGTCGTAGGCGAAATCGCTGACCTCGTTGATGCCGGCGACGCTGGAGGGCGCGGTGATCTTCGTCGGCAACCGAAACACGGGATGCCATTGTGTCGTGATCGTTCGCGCGAGCGCAGTTCCGGACGCCTCGGTGCGCGAAATCTCGAGATTGCGCGTCAGGTCGTACGCATAGGTCGTCTGATTACCGTTGAAGTCCCTGGATCGCGACTTGCCGTTGGCGTCGTAGGTGGAGATGGCGTTTCCGACCGGGTCGGTGACGCGCTTGATGCGCACCACACCCCCGGCGACTTGATAGTAGTAGGCGCGGTAGGTCCCGAACGCATCGGTGACCCCCGTCGTGCCCTCGTTCGCGGTCGCGGAAAACGAACCATAGTTGAGTGTCACCGCTTCGGCACCGCCGGCGTGCTGCGACGTGTTGGCGCGACCGGTCCCGTCGTAGCTCCACGTCGCAAAGCGCGCGCCGTTCTCGTCCGTGATCCCCGTCAGCGCGTGCGGCAGGTTCGCATTCTCGTAGTGGTAGCTCCTCACGGTACCGTCAGGATTGGTCACGCTGGTCAGGCGACCCATCGCGTCATATCCATAGACGTGGACGCGATTGCCCGGCGCCATGAAGCCACTCAGGCGTCCCGATGCGTCGTAGGTAAACGTCAACGCACCACCGTGCGCATCGGTGACGGTGGAGAGCTGGCCATTCGTCGCATAGGAGAGCGCGTAGGTCCATCCCGTGCGCAGCGTGACCGACAGCAGCCGGCCGCCGGCATCATAAATCTCGACGTCCTTGTTTGCGGTGGTCAGGCGCCAACCCGACGTCGCGCCAATGACATCGACCAGGCGTTCGAGAATGGCGGCGGCTCCGCCCTGGTTGTTGTGCATCTCCCGACCATTCGGAAGGAAGACCTGCAGCGAACCATCGGCACGCTGCGCATAGGCCAGGACATTCCCCGCTACCGGCGGCACCAGGACGCGCCGATCCCAGGTCGTACGCCAGACATCGGTCGCCTTCTCGGGCGCAACGTCAAATCGGAAGTACCCGCCGCTGTTGTAGTAGCGGACGATTTCGACGCCGCCGGGCCGCCGCGATCGATAGCCTGCTTCGCGCTGCGACTTGCAGCCATCGAGGAGCGTGATCGGATTGCCGACCTTTTCCCTTTGCATCTCAGTACATTCGGGCAGCAATTTCCAGCATTCGAGGTCCTGGTTCGGTTTGACGCGAGTGAGGTACGTCCTCGGACACCCGACTCCGCGCCACTTTCCGGCGTAGACGATGTCGCTCCACGGCACGTTGCAGCCGCCGCTCCTGGTTTTCAATCCATTGAAGCTGAGTTTCCGGAAATCGCGGATCAAACTCCCATTCCTGGCGAGCGGCCCTCCGGTCCAGCACAGGATGTTGGAAGGAATGGTTTGACCCCAACCGGAATCGACCTTTTCGATCTGGCATGCGTCGTTGACGATCAGCTCGAATGCGGTCGATACGGGGGCAATATCGGTATCGAAGATGGGGCTGCCGCCCCTCGCGGCGGTCCAGGCGGCTTCGCGCCAAGGGAACGACGCGTCCCAATCGCAGACGTTGTACGTCCACATTTGCGCGTCCACGGGGGCTCCCGGCGGGTCGGGAATATGGGTCGGAGCGGTGCAGAGCGC
Organism: uncultured beta proteobacterium; assembly: GCA_963844005.1. Taxonomy (GTDB): domain Bacteria; phylum Pseudomonadota; class Gammaproteobacteria; order Burkholderiales; family Casimicrobiaceae; genus CAIWHR01. The sequence continues at coordinate 41,266 of CAWJMQ010000010.1, forward strand.
GATCCCACCGTCGGCGATACAGCGCGTGTCGATCGTCTGGGCGATGGCAATGCTCCAACAAGCCATGTTCAGAAGCAGCGCAATCATCCAAGAGCGGGGCAGTGGCGTTGTCATGGCGTTCCCCTACCGTTCCTTCGTACGACGGCTAGCGCGTTATGAGGGTCAACGTCGCATTCATCGTCGCTCCCGCCATCGGGTCGATGAACAACGTATAGTTGCCGGGCGCCGGCAAGGCGGGGATGTCGTAGCTTCCGGCGACCCCGTTCACAAACTGCAGGTTGCCCACTAATGATCCGTCCGGTCGGCTGATGGTTCCGATCGCATTGACGGCGGGGCCGACGATGGCGACGCCCGACCAGCTGAGGCGCAACGTCTGACCCGTCGATCCGGCAAAGGTCAGACGTGCGTTCCGGCCGGATCGATTCAGGCTGATCGACACGGGCGCGCCACCGACGGTCAACGTTGCCCCGAGATCCGTCGACAGCGCGACGCTGAAACTGCCCGTTGCGCCGGAGGCCGGTACCACCACGATTCCATGCGTGCCTGTGCCGGGCAGATTCGTCAGATTTCCTGCGCACGCACCAACGGTCCTTGAACAACTGATGCTGGTCAACGACGCGCCGTCCGGTTTGTAGATCCAGATCGTCGCATCGGAGACGGGGTTCAATGCCAGATTGCCGATTCCGAGTCCGAGGTTCTGGCCCGCCGTTCCGGCAAACGTGAAACGCGCGCTCGCGCCTGCGATTCCAACCGTTGCGTTCTGTGTCGGGCCATCGACGATGAGGCTTTGTCCGGGATCGACCAACACATCCATCGAAGCGGTCGCCGCTCCTTTTCCCGCTGATTCCGGTTCCAGAAAAACGGTGTACGTTCCCGTCGCTGGCAGCGGCGGCACGACGACGGTCTGTCCATTTCCGGTCAGGTGGGTATACGCGAGCATCGAGCCACCGGGCTGGTTGACCTGCACGAGGATTCCCTCGCCCGCCGGCGACGTCACGACGCCGCGCACCTGCACGGCGATCAGCGCGCCGGCCACGCCCTGGAACATCAGTCGCGCGTTCTGGCCCGGACGCGTCAACGCATGGCTGGACGGCGCCCCGTTAGTCAACGTGGCGGCAACGTCATGCGAGAGCCACAACTGCATCGATCCGGTTGCGCCGTTGGCCGGTTGCACGATGATGCTGTAACTACCCGTGACGGGCAGATTCGGAAGATTGGCCGAACACTGCGTGCCGTCGGCGTAACAGTTACCGGATGCGAGCAACGTCGCATCCGGCCTGTACACCGCAAAACTCGAATTCGCGACGGAAGCCGGGTTGAGTGCGAGACTGGTGACGCCAACTCCCAGATTTTCGCCGGCGGTTCCGGCAAAGTTGAGCCGTCCGCCCTCGCCAGGATTGGCGATCGCGAGATTGGCCGCCGGCCCGTCGACGGGCAACGTGGTCCCGGCCAGGAGCCCGAGCCTGAAACTGGTCTGCGTCGTCGCGGAGGCCGGCGTGAACACGACGGGATGTGTTCCGGTCACGGTGAACGGAGGCAACAGTGTCGTCGTGCCCAGGCCGAACGCGGCCCCGTTGCGGAAGGTAGAACCGTTCGGCAAGGCGATCGCATATGCAACACTGGTTGCGGGGAGCGTCGTCAACGACGAGACCATCAACGCCTTCTGGTCGCCGGCCATCGCCGCAATGAGCGCTCGCGTGGTCTGGCCGGCGCTCCGCGTCGTGACGGCCGTCGACCCGTCGACGGGAATGACGACGTTGGCCTCGAGCCGCGCTTCTAGTGAAACCTGTGTGATCCCCGAACGCAGCAGCACGGCGAAGGTGCCGGTCGCGGGCAATGGTGGAATGTGAATCGTCAGATTCGACGCAGACAGTGTTCCGGCGGTGAGCTGCGTGTTGTCCGGTTTGTAGACGCTGTACGCAATCGCGCCGCTGGCGGGATTGATCGCGAAGTTGGCGATCTGAACGCTCAGCCAATCCCCCGCATTGCCCTCGAACAGGATCAGTCCAGCCTTGTTGCTCGTGAAGATCCCGACGCTTTGCGCAGGACCGTTCGGGACGAGCCTTGCCGTCGAAACGATGTCGCTTGCCGCGGTCGTGCCGGGCGGCACAATGAAGTCGGTTGCACTCACCGCCGTTCCCGAGCTCGTCGTGACCCTGATCCTGCCGGAGCCGGTCGCGGCAGGAACGGCAAACGTGAGCTGCGTAGTTGTTGCCGCCGACACGTTTGCGGCATTCTGGTTGAGTCTGACCGTCGTTGCACCGACCGCGGAATTGAAGTTGGTGCCGGTGATCGTCACCGGCGTTCCGGCCGAGCCCGTCGCGGGCGCGAAGCCGGTGATCGTCGGGACTCCGGGCACCGTGACGACGAAATCCTGCGCGCTGACTGCCGTAGATCCAGCGACCGACACCGCGATCCTGCCTGTGGCGGCGCCGTTCGGTACCGCGACGCTGAGCGCGTTGGTCGTTGCCGCAAACGCGGGAGCTGCAACGCCATTGAACGTAACGCCGTTGCCGGCAGCCGTCGGACTGAAGCCGCTTCCGGAAATCGTGACGATGGTTCCCGGCGGACCTGAGCTCGGGGCAAATCCGGAGATGCCGATCGGCGCGGGACCGATACGCTGGATCGAAACGACGTTTCCGGCCGCGTCATATGAGTATTGAACGAGGTTCGATGCCGCAAACGCGGTGGTGATGCCAAGCGCCACTGTCGCGAGAACTGCAATCGCGAAACGCCGAAAGCAACTGCACGCGCCGGGTGGGCGGACAAGGGTTCCATGCGTCGGAGGATTGCAGGAGGTAATCATTTCGGCATCCGTGCGAATCCACGTTATTGCGCACACTGCGATCACGCACCTGTAGGAATCGACAGGTCATAGCGATCTGAACGACGTCCTCGCTCTGAGCTCCGCCAATGGACTAAGCCAAAGGTCTTAGTTGCCGACGCAACACTTCGCGGCCATACGCATCGGATGCAGCGATCGGCGGACGCGGGTAGAATCCCTCCGCCATGCTTCAACATCGTCGATCGATGCGGCGCACAGCGGGGGTCACGCTCGCGGCATTCCTGCTTTCGCTATTGGCGATGGCCCCGGTCGGGTTGCATGCGCAGTCCGCATCGGCGGGCCCGAATCTCCATTCGGACTTTTGTAGCGCCGCAGCGAGCGGCAACGCTGCGCTCCCGCCAGCGCCGCACAACACCCCGAAGACAAATACGCACTGCAATGACTGTGCCGGTTGCGCGGGCGGAGCGGTCGTGCATCCGGCATCGGTTGCCCCGCTCGCGATCGCGGTGGCAGTTGAGGCGGTCATCGTTGCCGCGCCGCCGCCGATCAGCTCCGTCGACGATGTCGTCTCTCGTCCTCGCGGCCCGCCCTTCCAGGCCTGATCCACCTCGCGGCGTTTGACGCCGCTCCCCGTCGAATGCGTCACCGGTCAACGCGGATTCGTTCGCGGCCGGAGTGCGGAAAGGAATCACGATGTCAATGCATAAGCTCGTTCGGTCGACGCTCGCCGTCGCCGTTTTCCTCGCTTTCGCCGCGCCCGTTGCTGCCCAGGTCGCCGTCAGTGGCGCGTGGGTTCGCGGAACGGTCGCCGGCCAGAAAGTTACCGGGGCATTCATGCAGATGGTCTCGCCGACCGACACCGCACTCATCGCCGTGTCCTCCCCGATCGCAAAGTTTGTCGAGATCCACGAGATGAAGATGGACGGCGGCATGATGAAGATGAACGCCATCGACAAGCTGCCGCTGCCCGCGGGCAAGCCAGTGGACCTCAAGCCCGGCGGCTACCACGTGATGCTGTTCGACCTGCAGAAGCCGGTGAAGGAAGGCGACGTCGTCCCGCTGACGCTAACGTTCGAGGACAAGGCGGGCAGGAAATCGACAGTCGAAGTGAAGGCTACCGCGAAGGCGCTCGCGCCCGCTGCACCGGTATCGAAACAGTGACGTCCGCGCGCCCGACGGCGCGCGCACCGTCGGCCGGTGAAATTGCCCGGCCCGAAAAGGAGATTCGAAATGAAGCGCTTCGCAATGGGCGCCGTCGCGGCATCGGTCGCGGCATCGGTCGCGGCCTTGGGCGCCAACGCGGCCGACGCGAGCTGCGGCTCGGCCTTCTGCTTTGTCAACACCAACTGGAGCCTGCAGGGCGTCTGGACCCAGCCGGGCCCGCACTTCGACCTGCGCTACGAGTACATCGACCAGGACCAGCCGATGGCGGGCAGCAACAAGGTCTACGTCGGCGAGATTCCAAGGCACCATGACGAGGTCAGCACGCTGAACCAGAACACCATCGCGACGCTGGACTATGGATTCAGCCCGGAGTGGGGAGCAACGCTCGTCGTGCCCATCGTGAGCCGCAATCACGAGCACATCCACAATCATCAAGGTGAGCAGGAGATCGAGCAGTGGAACTTCACGCAGCTCGGTGATGTCCGCGTCCAGGGTCGCTGGCAGACGCTGGTCGGCGAGACGACGATGGAGCGCGCGGGATTCGCCGGCGTGACGTTCGGCCTGACGCTGCCGACCGGGAAGTTCGATGTCGCCAATGCCGAAGGTGAAGTCGCAGAGCGCTCGCTGCAGCCGGGCACCGGAACAACGCAACTTGCCTTGAGCGCGTATTTCCGCGAGGCGCTTCCCATGAAGAACTCGCAGTGGTACGCGCAGGTCGCCGCGTTGCTGCCGCTCAACTACCGCGACGACTACAAGCCCGGCAACCAGATCGGACTCGACTTGGGCTACCGCTACGATGCCTCCGACAAGCTGGGCCTCAACCTGCAGCTCAACTACATCTTCAAGGATCGCAGCAAGGGTTCGGAGGCCGAGCCAGAGGATTCCGGTGGCCAGACCGTCGCGCTCACCCCGGGAATCACGTACGCTTTCACACCTGCCGTGCAGGTTTATGCGTTCTTGCAATTGCCGATCTACCAATACGTGAACGGCGTGCAGCTCACCGCAAAGTGGTCCGGCACCGTGGGAATCAGCGCGCAGTTCTGACCCGACGTCTGCGCGTTCAGCGACCGACGACAAATGAGGATGCCAGCATGGTCTATGTCATCGCCACGATCGAACTCGCGAGCGGCAAGCGCAGCGCGTTTCTTGCGGAATACGCCAAGGTCGTCTCTCTCGTCCGTGCGGAAGCCGGTTGCATCGAGTACGCGGCCGCCGTGGATGCGGAGACGGGTCTCGCGCTGCAGACCAGGATGGGTCCGGACAAGGTGACGATCATCGAGAAGTGGGCCAGCGTGGACGCGCTGGCGGCGCACGACGCCGCGCCGCACATGCAAGCGTATCGAGCCCGAGTCAAGGACTACGTCCGAAGCAAGGAGGTGCGCGTCCTGGCGCCGGCCTGAACCTGGGAGGGATTGTGCGGAGCACAAAAGTTTCGCGTTGACAGGTCTCCGCCAACCCTGTTCAATTGGTCTGACCACCTGACCAGAGTGCCGCTGCCATAAATGGATGGCCGACGGCGCGGGGTGGGCTGCACACACAGGAGGAACAAATGCGAGATGCAATACGCGCAGCAATGCGCTGCCTGGCCGCCGTCGCGCTGGCCATTTCGTTCGGAGCCGCCGCTCAGGCGCCGATCACGCTGCACGGCGCCGTGCAGTTCAATGACGATCACGCGTTCACCAGGGCGCTCGTGCGTTTCCAGGAGCTGACGGCCAAATACTACGGCAAGCCGATCGAATTCGTGCTGCACAAGAACAGCGAACTGGGTCTCGAGAAGGACTACTTCGCATACATGAACCAGGGCATCTCGGTCGACTACGGCATCGTCTCGCCGGCGCACATGTCGACGTTCTCGAAGGCCGCGCCGTTCATCGACGCGCCGTTCCTGTTCCGCGACCTCGATCACTGGAACAAGGTGCTCGACGCCGACACGCTGAAACCGGTCGCCGATGAGGTGTACGCGAAGGGCGACGTGATGCTGATCGGCTTCGCGGGCGGCGGCACGCGCAACATCTTCGCCAACAAGCCGGTGCGCAACATGGCGGAAATGAAAGGGCTCAAGGTCCGCGTCCAGGGAGCGCCGATCTGGAGCAAGACGTTTGCCGCCGCCGGCATGTCGCCGACCGTGATCGCGTACGACGAGATCTACAACGCGATCCAGAACGGCGTGATCCAGGCCGGCGAGAACGAAGCCGCCGGCGTCGAAGCGATGAAGTTCTACGAGGTCGGCCCCAACCTCAATATGACTCAGCATGCGATCACCATCCGACCGATCTGCTTTTCCGGCAAGACGTTCAAGAAGCTGCCGCCGGATCTGCAGGCGGCGATCGTCAAGGCGGGAAAGGAAGCGGGCATCTACGGCCGCGAGATCGAATCGGGAGCGGACACCGCCAAGCTCGACGCGATGGAAAAGGCCGGCAAGCTGAAGAGGATTCCATTTGCCGACCGGGCCGCGATGAAGAAAGCTGCCGATCCGGTGATGGCCGAATACGCGAAGGAAATCGGCGCCGAGGCGATCTACAACAAGATCAACGCGATGTAATCCACACAGGAAGAAGAACAGACCCGGCGGGAGTATCGCTCCCGTCGGTCTTTTTTTGCCGAAATTCGCCGAACGACGGCTGGCGTCGACTCCACGTGGCGCGCAGGGAGGGGCATGACCAAGTTCATCGACAGCTACTACCGGTTGCTCGACTGGCTGCTGGCCGCCACCGTCGGGATTCTCATCATTCCGGTCACGCTGCAGATCATCGCTCGTTTCACGCAATGGTTCCCGCACTGGATCTGGACCGAGGAGATGGCGCGATTCCTTTTCATCTGGATGGTCATGCTGGGCGCAATGGTCGGCGTCCGTGACGCCTCGCACTTCGAAGTCGACGTCTGGCCTGAGCTGAAACCAGCCCCGAACGCGCTGCTGCGCATCGTCTCCAATCTGTTCGTTCTCGTCTTCGCGCTGGTCTTCATCTGGTACGGCATCAAGTTCGCGCAATTCGGCTGGAACCAGACGTCGGAGCTCGCGGAACTGCCGATGGGTTGGATCTTCGTCGCCTGGCCGATGACGGGCTTCACGTGGTTGCTGTTCCTGGGTCCGCGGTTCCGCGCCGATCTGCGGATATTCGTCGCGGAAGGCGAAAGATGACCGGCGCGACGCTGACGCCGGCCATCGCGGCGATGCTGCTCTTCGGCGCGTTCTTCGTGCTGATCGTGCTGCGCGTGCCGGTGGCCTTCGCCCTGGGTCTCGCCTGCCTGCCGGTGCTATTCATCGAGCCGCGGCTGTCGCCTATGGTCATTTTCAACGCGACGTTCAAGGCTTACAACTCGTTCATCCTGCTCGCAGTGCCGTTCTTCCTGCTCACGGCGAATTTGATGAATGTCGGCGGCATCACCGATCGCCTGGTCCGACTGTCGCGCACGATGGTCGGAAACTTCCCTGGAGCGCTGGCGCAGATCAACGTGCTGCTGTCGGTGTTCTTTGCGGGCATCTCGGGGTCGTCCACCGCCGATGCAGCGAGCCAGGGCAAGATCTTCATCGAGGCACAGGTCAAGGAAGGCTACGACCTCTCCTTCTCGATCGCGATCACCGCCGTGTCGGCCGTGCTCGCCGTCGTCATCCCGCCGTCGATCCTCATGATCGTATGGGGCGGCGTGCTGTCGGTGTCGATCGGCGCACTCTACCTCGCCGGCATACTCCCGGGATTGTTGATCGCCCTCGCGCAGATGGCAACGGTCCATGTCTACGCGAAGATCCGCCACTACCCGACCTACCGCCGGGCCACGTTCAGCGAATTCGTGATGGCGTTTGCCATATCGATCCCCGCGTTGTTCACGCCCTTCATCGTCGTCGGTGGCATCCTGCTCGGTTGGTTCACCGCGACGGAGTCGGCGGCGGCCGCGGTGCTATACGCCGCAGTACTGTCGATATTCTTCTACCGCGAGATGGATCGGCACCACCTCTGGACAGCGTTCCTCGAGACCGGCAAGCTTTCCGCCATTGCACTGTTCTGCGTGGGTACGGCCTCCGTCTTCGGATGGCTGCTCGCATATTTCCAGATTCCAAAGGCATTGCTCGAGAACGTGACGTCGTGGGGCCTGGGCCTCATCGGCGTCGGATTCTTCATCGCGGGCGTGTTCCTCGTGGTCGGCTGTTTCCTCGACGCGATCCCGGCCATCATCATCGTCGGCACCACGTTGCAGCCTCTGGCGGAATCGGTGCACATGCATCCGGTGTCGTTCGCGATCATCGGCATCGTCGCCCTGGCCTTCGGCCTCGTCACCCCGCCTTATGGACTGTGCCTGATGATCTCCTGCGCGATCGCGAAGGTTCGACTGAGGTATGCGCTCAAGGACACGATGATCATGCTGGTGCCGATGCTGGTGGTGCTCGCCGCCCTGATCGTCTGGCCGGAGATTCCACTGATGTTGCCTCGGTGGGTGCGTCCGGAATTCCTGAAATAGACCGCGGCCTGTTCAAACGGCGTCGGCAAGCGTAGAAATAACAGGTGTTCCGGCGCACGACGCCGTCGACTTGGAGTCGGACGATGAGCAGATTCCAGCCGCTGTGTTCGGGCTTTGGATTGGAGGCCCACGATGTCGACATTGCACGCCCGATGTCGGACGAGGCATTTGCGGAACTGGAGCGCGCGTTCTTCGCGGGACAGGTGCTCGTGCTTCGCGGGCAATCGTTGACTCCGACACAGTTCGTCGCGTTCGCGTGCCGCCTTGGCCCGCCCCAGCCGCACGTGATCGATCAGTTCCACCATCCGGAAGACCCGAACATCTTTCGCTCGCCTCATAGACCTGCGGGCTGAGGACCACGCGCAGGTAGGCGGCGGCCAGGCCTGCGCCCAGCGCCATCAGCACGGCCGCCAGACTGAATTTCACGCGCCGGTCACGGTGCGACCCGGCGGGCGGAGCGCCCGCCCGATCGGGCGAATGGTCGCCGGCACGCGACCCTTCTCGTCCAGCTCATCCAACCGGTTCCGCACGAGCTGCAGCCGGCTCCGGCAGCGTTCCAGGTCGCCGTTGTGCTTGCGCAGCGCTTCCGCCGTGTTGAACTCCTGCTCGAAGCTCTGCCGCACTTCGTCGGCGTGACGTTGCAGCAGCTCCTTGCGGAATTTGAGCTGGTGAGCTGCTTCGCCAGCATTCGCGGATTCGTCACCACGCTGTCCAGCCCCGTCGGATGAC
>CAWJMQ010000011.1:0-60814 GCA_963844005.1 uncultured beta proteobacterium
TGCCCACCGTCCCCTTGTGTCGCGATGCCTCGCAATAGTAGAGTGCCAGACTCAATGAAACGGCCGCCTTTTCGATCAGCTGCAGCCGCTGCCGCATTGGCGCTTCTGCTCACCCGGGCGCTCCCGGCGCAGGTGCAACCCGATTCGGCTCGCCATGCTTTGCCCGCGGACGACGCGCCGGCGCAATCAGCCGCTGCAACCGATCCCAATACGCCGGCGCTGACCACCATGATCAATCCCAAGGATGGCCTCACGTACGTCTGGCTTCCTCCGGGCAAATTCATGATGGGCTGCTCGCCGGGCGACATCCTTTGCGACAGCGACGAGGTTCCGCAGCGCGAGGTCACGATCGCCAAGGGCTTCTGGATCGGCCAGACCCTCGTCACGCAGGCCGCGTACAAGCGCGTCATCGGGACGAATCCGAGCTTCCACAAGGGCAGCGAGCAGTTGCCCGTCGAGCGCGTGAAATGGGGCGACGCGCTGAAATACTGCACCGACATCGGAATGCGAATCCCCACCGAGCGCGAGTACGAGTACGCTGCCCGCGGCGGCAGCCCGGCGGCGCGTTACGGCGACCTCGATGCAATCGCCTGGTACAAGGACAACAGCGGCGGCCGAACGCAGGAGGTGGCCACGAAGTTGCCCAATGGATTCCAGCTCTACGACATGCTCGGCAATGTCTGGCAGTTCACCAACGATCCGTACAAGCCCGAGGACCCGATCTTCGTGGCAATGCGCGGTGGCTCCTGGTTCACCTCGGCAAAGAGCATGCGCGTCTCGGTTCGCGGCTTCGATTCCGCCGACAGGAATCGCAGGTTCTCGGGCTTCCGCTGCGCCGGCGATTAGACCCGCGCTTCACCTGGCCCGGCCTGCCGCCGGGCGTGGCGCCGTTTCTTTCCACGATGTCCCGAGCGCCGCGCGCCATCTGTGCACGACCCCGCAGGCGGAGCTGCCTACGCGCCATCGCGCCCCGCGAGTGAACGGGTGGCGGTGCCGCGGGGCATCGGCTGACCAGCACAAACGAACGCAGAGGCAGCAGGCTCCGCCTTACCGCCTCTCCCTCGGTCGGTAAACGCCAGACTACTTCAGGGCGAAGACCATGACCACGCCGCCCTGCGGCGTGTTCTGGTGGTACTTGTCCTTGATCTCGCCGGTCCAGATCGGAATCGCACCGCCGAAGCCAACGACGTAGCAAACATACTGCTCGCCGTCGATCTCATAGGTGATCGGGGCGCCTACCAAGCCCGAGTTCGAGCGGTGCCTCCAGACCACCGCGCCGGTATCCGCGTCCAGAGCAAACAGGTCGCGGGTGTCGGTACCGCCGCCGAAGACCAACCCCGAGGCGGTCGACAACAGGCCACCCCAGCTCGAGTCAGGCATCGAATGCGTCCACTTCGTCTTGCCGGTGTTCACATCGATCGCCTTCACGAAACCACCGGCACCATCGATCCCCCGCTGAACGTACATGTGGAAGTCGGCCTGCACGTAAGCGGCATAGGGTTTCCAGGGCTCAGGCGGAAGGCTCTTGATCGTTTCGCACCAGTAGTTGCCCGACATGAACGCCAGCTTCCTGCCGGCGTCGTAGGCGGGGACCATGTAGTTCGCGCCACCCAGGAAAGACGGGCATACATCGACCAGCTCGCCCTTGGTCGGGTCCTTCGCCGGGTCGAAGATCGGGTGCCCCGTCGCGTCCAGGCCCTTCCACACCGTGACCGGCATGAATGGTTCGCCGTAGACGAACTTGATGTTGTCGACGGTGCCGGGACCGAAGTTGCTGCGTTCGACCATGTACACGTAGCCGTTCTTGTTCGGCTCGAAGAGTCCTTCGATCTTCTTGCCGTCCTTCATGATGTCGATCAGCATCGGCTGCGAGATGTTGTCGTAATCCCACATGTCGTGGGGCACGAACTGGAACTGGGCTTTGATCGCGCCGGTGTCGCCATCGAACGCGATGATCGACGCGGTACCGATGTTCTTGCCCGGCCGAACCGATCCGTTCCAGGGGCCGGGATTGCCGGTCGGCCAGAAGATCAGGTTCTGCTTCTCGTCGTACGCGCCCGTGGTCCAGGTGGTCCCACCGCCGCGCTTCCAAGTCTCCGTGCCGCCCCAGGTGTCATTGCCGGGCTCGCCGGGTCCGGGAATCGTGTAGGTGGTCCAGGCGATCTTTCCGGTCTCGGCGTTCACGGCGATCAAGCGTCCGCGGGCGCCGAATTCGCCGCCGGCCATCCCGGTGACGATGTTGCCCTTCACGACCAGCGGCGCGCCGGTGATCGTGATGCCGTCAGAGTAATCGGCAACCTTCGTATCCCAGACCAATTTGCCGGTCTTGGCGTTCAACGCGATGACGTGCGCGTCGATGGTGCCGAAGTAGACGTTGTCACCGTAGAAGACGCCGCCCTTGTTGACCACGTCGCAGCAGACCACGGCCAAAGCCTTGTCCGGAAGCTCGCGCTCGTACTTCCAGAGGAATTTACCGCTGCGCGCATCCAACCCGAAGAACACGTTGTACGAGGCAGAGATCACGAGCACCCCGTCGTGTTCGATCGGAACGACTTCGTGGCCCTTCGTCAAGCCGGTCGAAAACTCCCAGATCGGCACCAGTTTGCCGACATTCGCCTTCGTGATCTTTGCCAGCGGGCTGAAGCCGTGCCCGTCAAAGGTGCGACGGTATTGAAGCCATTCCGAAGCAGGCGCCTGGCTCAACATCGCCGCGGTGACCGGACGGAAAGGCCGGTCGGAGGCGTCCGCCTGGCCGAACGCAGGACCGGATGCAATCGCCAGCAGGAGTGGCGTCGATGCGACCACCGCCGACAAACCTCTCTTCATCTTGCTCATTGTGTCCTCCCGGTTCAGTGTGTCTAGAGCATGCGCCGCTACGAGGTCTAGCGCTTCAACCTTTCTTCACGCCGATATAACCGGTGGGCTTGCCGGCTACCACCAGCTTCCCATCCACTGCCTTGATGGGAACAAGCGGAAGTACGCGGATGCGCGGCCCGCTGATGAGTTGTCCCTCTTTCACGGGATCGAAAGTCGCATCGTGGCAGGGACACTTGAACAGTTTGGCCGTCGCGTCCCACGCGTCGACAAGGCAGCCGAGATGGGGGCACACGGCCGTGTAGCACGAGATGCCTTCCACCGTGTCGTCCTTCATGCCGGCCGAGTAGGCATCCGGCGCCACCCTGTAGAAGAGGACGGTGGCGTGATCGTGCTCTCCAGCGTCGTCTTGTTCCAGCTTGCCCGTGCTCGGATTCTTCGCCACCGCCAATTCCGGCCGCGCGCCGAGGACCACGTCGGCGACCATGACCTCCTTGCCCTTGTTCGGGCCTCCCGAGAAGACGAAGGTGTCGCCGACCTGCGGCACACCCGTGGACTGCGCAAGCGGCATCGCACCACCGGCCGCGAACGCCCTCACACCGGCGCCCGACGCCAGTGCCGTCACCGCGACGAGTCTACAAGTGGACTTCAGCGCGTCCCGTCGTTCTTGGCTGAATTTCGACATCGTGCAGCTCCTTTCGAGAGTCGATTCCGGTTGAGCTGCGGCCTCATCGAGACTCGCACCGCTGGCTCCCCTGAATTCGTTCGTTATGCCGAAGAACGCCCCGAGGCTAGGCTTCGGCCGTCGTCGGATCGATCATCTTGTGCACCCGCGAAATCCGATTCGCCGGGAACCCACCGCGCTGGGCATGCTCGCGAATCAAATCCTCGCTCGCGGCGAGATACACGCAGTAGATCCTGTCGTCGGTCACGAAGCTCTCGACCCATTGAATTTGTGGACCCATTTCGTTCAGAACTGCGCAGGATTTCTGCGAAATCGCCTTCAGCGTCTCCGGCGGAAGCGTTCCGGCCCCGGGAAGTTCGCGTTCAATCACGTACTTGTTCATCCCACGCTCCTCCCGCATACATGTCAACTCCCCTCGAACGCCGTTCAAGATCGACTGACCATCTGCAGCGGCCCAAGTGCGTCGCCACGAGTGGGTTCTCTTACCCCTATTCGCAGCCGCAGGTATTGAGCCAAGTCAATGGCGCGGTCAAAAGAAATTGAATGGCGTCCGGTTCGCGTTCGAGCGGCGAAGGCATCGCGCATTTCCTCTGGCTTGCGCGCGCTGGAACGCGAACCACATTCAATCCAAGAAATGATCGAGACGACGAAGAGCGAATTCACGATGACCTCTTTGTTCTGTCTGGCCCCAAGCGAGCCATGCCGAAAAGGTAGGATTCCCGCAGGTCGTTGACCATCACCTGCCAAGGGTGGGGAAGGGTGGGTGGGGGCTTCCCCCGAAAATCTGTTCGCGCCGTGAACGGTGACCGTGCCGCCACAGGCGGCTCGAGCGGGGACACGCCGAGCCCTGGCCCGCCGGTGCTACGACGAGCGTGCCTGCTCTACCAGCCAGTCGGCAAAGGCGCGTACGGCGGGGCGCTTCGCTGCATTCGGCTCGACCATCAGGAAGTAGGCACGCTCCGACGATAGTTCGTCGTGCAGCGGCGCAACCAGCGCTCCATCCTTCAGCAGCGCATCAACCAGGGGATGTCGTCCGAGGGCGATCCCCTGTCCCGAGACGGCGGCGGCGATCGCAGTGTCGTAGTTGTTGAACGTTACGGATCGGGCCGTCTCCAGCGTGCCGATGCCGACCGCCTGCGCCCACAATTCCCATTCGAGCATCACCCCGGCGCCACGCGGCACTTCGACTTGTAGCAGCCGGTGATTCCTCAGGTCCTCCGGCTTCTTCAGCGGGTTCGACCGATCGCGCGCCAACGCCGGCGCGCACACGGGCTCCACAGTCTCGTGAAATAGCGGCGTCCCCGTGCCCGAATTGGCGCGCGCATAGCGAATCGCGATGTCGAAACCGTCCAAGGTGAGATCGCCGGCGCTCCAACGAGGCATCGATCCGGACGTCGATGCCGGGATGCTCGCGGTCGAAGATCGCCAGCCGTGGTATCAGCCACAGCGACGCGAGACCCGCCGTCGTAGTCACCGAAAGCACTTCGCGGCGATCGGGCGCCCGGATTTCGCTGACGGCTTCGCGCACGGCCTCGAGTGCCGTTCGCACCGCACCGGCGAGGCGTCGTCCGTCGTCGGTCAGGTCGAGCGCGCGATGGCGGCGGCGAAACAGCGCGACGCCCAGATCGTCCTCCAGCGCCTTGACTTGGCGGCTGATCGCCGATTGGGTAAGAAAGCGCTCGGCAGCGGCCTTCGTGAACGACAGGTGGCGCGCCGCCGCATCGAAGGACGGCAGCAAGTCCAGTGGCGGCAGCTTGGATCGGGCCTTTTGCATTCCGATTTGGAATGTCAAATGTTCCGAAATATCGTTTGAGCCTACCAATACGCAAGCGCAGGATGCCTGCACCGACTCGTTGCACAAGACTGCATTCATTCCATCTGCAAATGCGAATCTAACACAGCCCGGTGCCAACGAGACGAACCTTTGAACCTGAAGCAGACCGTCGCCGCGGCGGAGCGATCCGCGGCACGGGCCGATGATCGGCCCAACTACGAAGGAGTCACCATGAACCTTGCCAAATCCCCCGTATCGCGGAACGCCGTCAAAGTACGCACCGTGCGCCCGATCGCCAAGGTCGGCGTCGTTGGCGCGAAATCCGGCACTGCGGCTAACGAGTCATTGCGGCGTGTCGGCGGTGATTTCGTCGTGCCCGAAGCCGCCAATGGACGCGATGCCAGCCGTATTGGCATCGATCCGGTGCTGCTGATCCACAACGAGCGCGCGGAAACGTTCCGCCTGTTGGCGCAATGGATCCGTCAAGGATTTCGTGCGCTGATGGGGCAATCGCCGGCCAGGGCAACGGCGTGACGGGGGAGCTCGAGCAGACGCCGCGCCTTGACGATGACGCGCTCCTCCAAAAGGCGTGCAGACCAGCCGAGCACTGCTAGCGTCCTCCCCCGTTCTGGATTGCTCTGTTTCCGGCTGATAGACTCACTTGCATGGCCACAGCTGCCATAAGCCGCTATCCCGTCCCGAAGCTCGAAGACCTGCCTGAGGACATCCGCGCGCGGATCCTGGAAGTGCAGGAGAAAGCGGGGTTCGTCCCCAACGTCTTCCTGGCTCTGGCGCACCGACCAGACGAATGGCGCGCGTTCTTCGCCTACCACGATGCACTGATGCTGAAAGACGGCGGCTTGACGAAGGCAGACCGCGAGATGATCGTCGTCGCCACGTCCGGCGCCAACGACTGCCTCTACTGCGTCGTCGCGCACGGGGCCATCCTGCGCATCTATGCCAAGAATCCGCTCGTCGCGGATCAGGTCGCAACGAATTACCGCGAGGCCGACATCACTTCGCGGCAAAGGGCGATGCTCGCCTTCGCACTCAAGGTATCGCTTCGCAGCAGTGAAATCGTCGACGAGGACTTCGCAGACCTGCGCGCGCACGGATTCTCGGACGAGGACATCTGGGACATCGGCGCGATCGCCGCGTTCTTCGCGCTGTCGAACCGGATGGCCAACATGATCAGCATGCGGCCCAACGACGAGTTTTACCTGCTCGGACGTTTGCCCAAGAGCAAATAAGCGGTAAGCGGTGCCCGCGAAGCGCGACGTCGTGGGGGCGCGGTGAGGGATCCCGGGCGCACGAGGTGCTTAAGCCCGACGGCTCTCGCCGCGCCCTCACGACAGCAGTACGCGCGCATGGCGGGCCAGCCCGCCGGCTCTGGTCGACGACAAATTCTGCCGGCGTGCCCGCCGCCTTGAGCTCGTCAACTCCATGCAAACGGACGCCGACGTCGCCCATTCCCGCCGCGTCAACCTTCGAACACGATGTGGCCGCCAACGATCGTCATGCGAACCTTCCCCGGCACTTCGAGTCCGAGGAACGGCGTGTTCTTGCCCTGGCTTCGGAGAGCCGCCGGCTCGACCCGCCAATGAGCGCCTGCATCGAACACGCAGATGTCGGCCAGTGCACCCACGGCGAGATGCCCGGCGTCGGAGCCCAGGATCTCCGCCGGTCGGGAAGTGACACGCGCCAGCCCCGTCGCCAGCGGAATCCCGTCCTCGGCGGCCCATTTCAACATGAGCGGCAGCAGGAGCTCGAGCCCTGTCGCGCCGGGCTCCGCCTCGCCGAACGGGACTTGCTTGCCATCGTCGTCGACGGGCGTGTGGTCCGAGCATGCGAGGTCGATGGTCCCGTCCGCGAGCCCTGCGCGCAACGCCGCCCGGTCGCGTGTTCCCCGCAGTGGCGGTATCAGACGGCACTGCGCGTCGAACCATCCGATGTCGACGTCGCACAGATGCAGGTGATGCACGGCGACGTCGCAGGTCACCGGCAGCCCCTCCTGTTTCGCGGCACGAACCATCGCGACACCCTCGGCGGTCGAAAGCCGGCACAGGTGAACGCGAACGCCCGTGGCTCGGACCAGCGCGAAGATCGTCGCGAGCGCAATCGTTTCCGCGGCAGGCGGAATCGCTGGCAGACCGAGCCGCGTCGCGACCTCGCCGTCATGCGCGACTCCGCCGCGCGCGAGATGCGATTCCTGCGGGCGCAGCCACACCCGGTAGCCGAACGTCGCCGCATACTGCATCGCGCGCAGCAGCACGCCTGTGTCCGTGAGCGGCGCTTCCGCTTGCGAGAAGGCAACGCACCCAGCCTCCGCCAACTCGCCCATCTCGGTCAAATCCACGCCCTGGAGGCCGACCGTCAGCGCGCCGATCGGATACACGTGCGCCTGGTCGAGCGAACGTGCGCGGTGTTTCAGCATCTCGACCAAGCCCGGTTCGTCGAGCGGAGGGTCGGTATCAGGAGGACACGCGAGGCTCGTAATGCCGCCGGCCACCGCCGCTCCCATCTCCGACTCCAGCGTGGCCTTGTACTCGAAACCCGGCTCGCGCAGCCGCGCCGAAAGATCGACCAGGCCGGGGCACACGACAAGGCCGGTGGCATCGACGCTGCGGTTTGGGCTCCAGCCGGGTGGCGCATCGCCGACAGCCGCTACCCTGCCGGCAGCAACGTAGAGCGAGGCGATGCGGTCGACCCCGTGCTTCGGGTCGATCAAGCGGCCATGCCTGATTTCGATCTTCACGTCGGGAAAGCCCCGAGGGTCGTTTGCACTCAATTTCCCGCCAGGATGCTCAACACCGCCATCCGCACGGCGATCCCGAATGTCACCTGGGGCAGGATCACGCTGCGGTCGCCATCGGCCACCGCGGAATCGATCTCGACGCCGCGGTTCATCGGGCCAGGGTGCATAACGATCGCATCGGGCTTCGCCATCGCGAGTTTCTCAGACGTCAACCCGTAGTGCTTGAAGTACTCTCCCGACGAGGGCAGCAGCGCGCCTTTCATCCGCTCGCTCTGCAGGCGCAACATCACGACGACATCGCAGCCGGCAAGGCCTTCCCGCATGTCGTGGTGAACCTGCACGCCCAGCGACCCCACGGCGGTCGGGAGCAGAGTTTTCGGGCCGATCGCGCGCACCTCCGGCGTTCCGAGCGTCGTCAAGCCGTGGATCAGCGAGCGGGCGACGCGCGAATGCAGGACGTCGCCGACGATGGCAACGGTCAGCTTCCGGAAATCCTGCTTGTAATGCCGGATCGTGAACAGATCGAGCAGCCCCTGCGTCGGATGCGCATGACGGCCGTCGCCGGCATTCACCACGTGCACGTGCGCGCGGCCCGTCCGGTTGAGATGTGTGGCGATCAGGTGCGGCGCGCCGGACTGCGAATGGCGGACGACGAACATGTCGGCGTTCATCGCGACCAGGTTGTCGACCGTGTCGAGCAGCGTTTCGCCCTTGCTCGCCGATGAGACGCCGATGTTGAGGTTGATCACGTCGGCGGACAGGCGCTTGGCGGCGATCTCGAACGTCGTGCGCGTGCGCGTCGAGTTCTCGAAGAACAGGTTGAATACCGATCGTCCACGCAACAGCGGCACCTTTTTCACGTCGCGCTCGGCGATCGAGGCGAACGGTACCGCGGTGTCGAGGATGCGCACGATGACTTCGGCGGGCAGTCCCTCGAGCGTCAGCAGGTGCGTGAGCTCGCCCGCCGCGTTGAGCTGGGGGTTATGCACCGCCGGTCTCGGTGGTGAGCGCGAGCCTGCCGTCAGGTGTGCGGGAAAGCACGATGGAGAGGTCGCGCGCGACCGCGAGCCTCGCCCCCGCGTATGTCGGCTCGATCGGCAACTCTCGACCGCCACGGTCGACGAGCACCGCGAGTTCGACGCACGCCGGCCGCCCGTAATCGAAAAGCTCGTTGATCGCCGCGCGAACGCTGCGACCCGTGTAGAGAACGTCGTCGACGAGCACGATGGTCGCTCCCTCGACTTCGAACGGAAGCTCGGTGCGCTTGACCTCCGGCTTGAGGCCGGTACGGCTGAAATCGTCGCGATAGAACGATACGTCGATGAAACCGACCGGATGGTCACCGTCGATTGCCTGCGCAAGGCGCTCGGCGATCCAGGCTCCTCCGGAATAGATGCCGACGAACTTGGCGTCGAATGCGACGGCGCCGCGCATCCTATCGGCGAGCGCGACGAGCGTCTGTTCGGCGTCAGGCAGGGCCACGAATGTCGTTCCGCTTCTCTTCGTCGAACCAGGACTGCAGTATCAGTTGCGCGGCCACCTGGTCGCGCGCGGCCTTGCGGCCGCTCCCATGAACACCTGCTGCCGCGAGCTCGGCATCGGCACCGACGGTCGTGAAGCGTTCATCCACGCGCGCAACAGCCAATCCGAACCGCCCTTCCAGCTGGCGCGCGAACCGTTCGGCGCGCGCCGTCATCTCGTGCTCGCCCCCATCGGCGTGCACCGGGCGCCCGACGACCAGAATGGCCGGCTGCCACTCGTCGATCAGCGCCGCGATCGCGGAAAAGCGCGCGGCATTCGCCTCGCCCACGATCGTCGTCAACGGATGCGCAACGCGGACGAGTGCGTTGCCCACTGCCACACCGACCCTCCGCGTCCCGAAGTCGAACGCTAGCACCGTCTCTTCGTCCGCTCTCGGTGCCGGCACCACGCGTCATGCGTGCCCGACGTCGCCGGACAACCGCGAGAAATCGATGCCGAGAAGACGCATCGCCGCGGGAAGGCGCTCCGCGGCCGGCGTTTCGAACAGCACACCCGGATCCGCCACGACGGTCAGCCAGGCGTTCTGCGCGATCTCCTCCTCGAGCTGCCCCGCCGACCACCCGGCGTACCCCAGCGAGATGATCACGTCTTTCGGTCCCTCGCCGCGCGCCACTGCTTCGAGTACGTCCTTCGACGTCGTGAGGCCAACATCGTCGTCTACCGCGAGCGTCGATTGCCAATTGCCGAGCGGGCGGTGAAGCACAAAACCACGATCGACCTGGACGGGGCCACCGAAATGGACGGGCGTGCGTCGAAGCTCTTCGTCGGCAAGCGGGACGTCGATCTGCTCGAACAATGCGGACAGCGTCATCTCGGTCGGCTTGTTCACGACGATGCCAAGTGCCCCGTTCTCGTTGTGTTCGCAAACATACGTCAGGGTTTGCGAAAAGCGCGGATCTGCCATGCTCGGCATGGCGATCAGGAAGTGGTGCGTGAAATTGGCGGTCGGACCACCGGGCGCGTCACCCATGGGGGCGATTGTAAACGCCGGCCCCCGCCCGCACAATTGCCGAGCTCTCGCTTACACCGTCATTTTCGCTCCGCAATGCGCATTTGCACCCGCTGTCGGGCAATACGTGCCTTTCTCCGCCTGTTGGCGTGCGCGAACCTGGTGCTCGCCGGCTGGATGGCGCCATTGCCGGCACTCGCAAAGCTCGTCGTCATGCATGGGTACGCCGACCTCACCAGCGCGACGCTGTGGATCCAGACCGACACCCCTACGCTCGTCAACGTGACCTGGCGCGTCGACGGTGATTCCCCCGAGCAGACATCGGAGCTCGCGGCAACGAACGCGAACGACCGCGTGGTCGTCGCGCACATCACCGGCCTCAAGCCTGCCGGCACCGTCGCGTATCGCGTACAGGCCGGGACCGATCGCCGCGAAGGCATCCTGCGCACGCAGCCCTATTGGGTGAAACCCGTCGATGCCGCGGAGCTGGCGATCGTGGTCGGTTCGTGTTTTTTCCTCGCTGACGTAAATCCGACCTTCGGCGGCCAGGACTATGGCAGCGGCTACGAGATCTTCGACGCCATCGCCGCAAAAAAGCCCGGCATGATGCTCTGGCTGGGCGACAACGTGTATCTGCAGCAGCCCGACTTCTACGACCCGTCCTCGATGGCGGCGCGCTACCGCCGCCAGCGAAGCTTCGAGCCGTTGCAGGCGCTGCTCACTGCGACGATGCATCTCGCGATCTGGGACGACCACGACTATGGACCGAACGACAGCGACACGTCGTACGTGCTGAAAGGCGAAACGCTGAAGTTGTTCCAGCGTTACTGGCCGAATCCAAGCTTCGGTCTACCCGACGTCGCGGGCACGTTCGGTGCCGCACGCTACGGAGATGTGCTGCTTTTCCTCCTCGACGACCGCTACTATCGCTTTCCGGGCGGATGGCCGGACGGCCCCGACAAGACGATGTTCGGCGCGCGGCAGCTCGAATGGTTGAAGCAGGCGCTTGTCTACGCGCCGCGCAATTCGACGAAGATCATCGCCGGCGGCAGCCAGTTCTGGAGCCGCGGAAACCGCTTCGAAGGCTGGCACCGCTACGCCGCCGAACGCCGCGCGTTCGCCGACTGGCTCGTCGCGCAGAAGATCGAAGGTGTCGTCTTCGTCTCCGGCGACCGGCACTTCTCCGAGCTCATGAAGATCGAGCGCCCCGGCGCGTACCCGCTCTACGAATTCACGTCGAGCCCGTTGACGTCACGACCGCCGGCGCGGCTCGACGACGCGGACCGCGACAACCCGGACATCGTTCCCGGAACGCTCGTCGTCAAGCGGCAGTTCGGGCTGATCCGCGTTACCGGTCCGGGCAACGACCGGATACTGGCGTTCGAGAGCTACGACGGCGCGGGCGAGCTGTTGTGGCGCCACGAGGTGCCGACGCGCGATCTGCGCTTCCCGGCCGACCGCCGCGCGCGCGAATGATCGACCGCGCGCTCGTCTGGCCGGGTGGACGTTGAACGTTATTCGTCTTCGTGTTTGCGCGATTTCTTGAATTCGGCGACGAGCTGCTGTTGCAGGTTCGGCGGCGCCTGCTCGTAGTGCGAAAGCTGCATCGACCACGAGCCGTGCCCGCCGGTCACCGACTTCAGTCGCGCCGAGTAACCTTCGAGCTCCGCGAGTGGCGCGAGGCCGCTGATCGCAAGGATGCCCGGCTGCAGGCCGCGCGTGCCGGTCACCTGTCCTCGCCGCGACGAGAGATCGCCGGCGATATCCCCCGTGTTCGCCTCGGGGCAGACGACCTCGACGCTGACGATCGGCTCGAGCACGATGGGACGCGCCTTCTCGACCGCGTCCAGGAACGCCTTGCGTCCCGCGGAAACGAACGCGATCTCCTTCGAGTCCACCGGGTGATGCTTGCCATCGTGCACGATGACGCGCACGTCCTGCATCGGGAACCCGGCGATCGCGCCGCTGACGAGCACCTGCTCGACGCCCTTCTGCACCGCGGGCATGAACTGGTGCGGGATCACTCCGCCTTTGGTCTGGTCGAGGAACTCGAAGCCCGCGCCACGCTCGCGCGGCTCGACGCGTAGCGAGACCTCGCCAAACTGTCCGGCGCCACCGGTCTGCTTCTTGTGCCGGTGAAAACCCTCGGCCAGTCCCATGATCGTCTCGCGGTAGGGAATCCGCGGCGGCCGCGTGTCGACCTCGAGCTTGAACTGGCTCGCCATGCGCTCGAGCACCGAGCGAAGGTGCAGGTCGCCCAACGCGCGGAGAACCGTCTCATTGGTGTTGGGCTCGTGCTCGACGACGAGCGTCGGGTCCTCGGCGATCATCCGGTGCAACACATCGGAAATCCGCTGCTCGTCGCCGCGCTTCTTCGGCGTGATCGCGACACCCTGCATCGGAGTCGGGAACTCGAGCGGCCGCATGTGGATGTGGTCTTCGTCGTGCGAGTCGTGCAGCACGCAGTCGAACTCGATTTCGTCGACCTTGGCAACCGCGGCGATGTCCCCCGGCACCGCCCGATCGACCTCCACGTTCTTGCCGCCCTGCAGCATGAAAAGGTGTCCGACCTTGAACGCCTTTCGGCTGTCGCCGACGAAAAGCTGCGTGTCCCTGGTCACGGTACCCTGGTGGACGCGGAATATGCCGAGCTTCCCGACGAACGGATCCATGACGACCTTGAACACGTGGGCGAGAACATGTTGCTTCGGATCCGGTTCCGACCGGAACTCCTCGACAGCTTCACCTTCCCCTTTGTAGAACAGCGGAGGATTGCCCTCCGCAGGATTCGGCGCGAGCTTGACGAGGACGTCGAGCAACTCGGCGACACCGGCGCCGGTCTTCGCCGAAACGAAGCACACCGGCACCAGATGGCCATCGCGCAGCGCCTTTTCGAAGGGCGCGTGCAACTCTTCGGGCGAGATCTCGCCCTGCTCGAGGTAGAGCGACATCAGTTCCTCGTCGACTTCGACGACCTGGTCGACGAGCGCCCGGTGCGCCTGCCCGACCGACGAAAAATCGGACTCGCCGTCGGGGTTGAAGAAGCAGTCGACGACGCGCTTGCCGCCGCCCGCCGGCAGGTTGATCGGCAGGCACTCCTTGCCGAACGTCGCCTGGATCAACGCGAGGAGATTCGGCAGGTCGACGTTTTCCGCATCGATCTTGTTGACGATGACAAGGCGGCAGAGCCGGCGTTTCCCCGCCCAATCCATCATGCGCGACGCGATCATCTCGATGCCCGACTGCGCGCTCACCACCACGGCCGCCGTCTCGACGGCGTCGAGCGCACCGATGGCCTGCCCGATGAAATCGGGGAAGCCGGGTGTATCGACCAGGTGGACCCGCGTCTCCTTGGTGTCGAGGTGCAGGACGGATGCGCGCAGCGAGTGTTGCCACGTTTTTTCCAGCGGGTCGAAATCGCTGACCGTGGTTCCTCGCTCGACCGTGCCGGGTTCCTTGATCGCGCCAGAAGCGAGCAGCAGCGCCTCCGCCAGCGTGGTCTTGCCCGATCCTCCCTGACCGACAAGCGCGACCGTGCGGATACTGCTGGTGGCGTAGTTCGCCATACGTCTGCCCTCCCCCAAATGGTAGTTCGGGCAAATTATACCGGGGGCGCCCGGTCTGCCGGTTCGCCCGTCCAACAGGGGGTACGGCGTTGCTGCACAACGCGCGAGGGCCGCGCGCGCTCGTTCCTGCGCGTTTCCTGCCCTGCGGGAGGCTACTGCGTGAGCGCCAGCATCTCGCGCAGGTGCTTCAGCAGCTCTTCTTCCTGGAACGGCTTGCCGAGGTAGAGCTCTACGCCGAGCTCCTTCGCGCGGTTGCGATGCTTCTCGGCCGTACGTGACGTGATCATCACGATCGGGATTGCGGCGCTCTTCGCATCGGCCTTGATCTTCTTGGTGAATTCGAAGCCGTCCATCCGCGGCATTTCGATGTCGAGCAGAATCACGTCCGGCGTCTCGGTCTGAAGGAGCTCGAGCGCGTCGATGCCGTCCTTGGCGGCGAGGATATCGAAGCCTTCGCGCGTCAAGAGCCGGCCCGTGATGCGGCGCACCGTGAGCGAGTCGTCGACGATCATCACCAGCGGCCGCCCGGCCTGCACGACGGCCATCCTCGGCACCTCGGGCGCAATCCGCTCGGCGTTGGGTTCGAACGTCGGCACGTCGGCGCGCTGGGCGAGCTGCACCGGATTGATGATGAGCACGATCTCCCCGTTGCCCAGCACTGTGGCTCCAGCGATGCCGGAAACGCGGGCGAGCTGCGGCCCGATGTTCTTCACGACGACTTCCTGATTGCCCAGCATTTCGTCAACGTGAACGGCAGCGAGATTCGGGCCGCTGCGAAGCAGCAGCACGGCGTTGTTGCGGGTCGACTCCGGAACGTGCTCGTGATCGCCGAGAAGCCGCGGCAGATAGTGGAACGGGTAACTCGTCCCCTGCCACTCGAAGCGACGCTTGATGTAGAGGTCGACCAGCGCTTCTGCCTTCATCTGCTGGACCTTCTCCACCATCGGCGCCGGCAGTGCCCACAGCCTGCCGCCCGCGCGCACAAGAACGGCCTGCGCGACCGCCAGCGTCAACGGCAGGTACAACATGAACGTCGTGCCCCTGCCCGGCCGCGTAGACACCTCGACACGACCACCCAACTCGGCGATCTCCGTGCGAACGACGTCCATGCCGATGCCACGCCCCGACACCTGCGTGACCTTCGCGGCGGTCGAGAATCCCGGCTCGAAAATGCACGCAATCAGCTGGTCGTCGGTCGGATGCGCGTCGGCGGCGAACCTGCCCTGGGCGAACGCCTTCGCGCGGATCCGCTCGAGGTTGAGTCCGGCGCCATCGTCGACGAGCTCGATCGCGATTTCGTTGCCGACCTGGCGCGCGTCGAGCGTGATCTCCCCCGTCTCCGATTTGCCGGCCTTCGCGCGGACGCTGCGGGATTCGATGCCGTGGGAGAGAGCGTTGCGGAGCAGGTGTTCGAGCGGTCCGACGAGCTTTTCCAGCACCGAGCGGTCGAGCTCGGTCTCCGCGCCGCGGATCTCGAGGTTTGCGCGCTTGTCGAGTTCCTTCGCGGTCCCGCGCAGGATCCGGTAGAGCCGTTCCGAGAGACTCCCGAAGGGAACCGTTCGGATGGAGAACAGCTGCTGTTGCACATCGCGCGAAAGGCGGGCCTGCGACAGGACCGCGGCATCCGCCACGTCGAGGTTCCTGAGCAGCGACTGCTGGACGGTCGACACGTCGTTCACGCCTTCAGCGAGCGAGCGCGCGAGTTCCTGGAAACGTGTGTAGCGGTCGAATTCAAGGGGATCAAAACCTTCCTCCCCTTCGCCCACCTGCATCAGCCGCGACTGGATTTGCGACTCGGCCTGAATCTCGATCTCGCGTACCTGCGTGCGCAACCGGACGACGCTGCCGGTGAGCTCGAGCAGGTTCGCCTTCAATGAACGCAGCTCGCTTTCGATGCGGGCGCGCATGATCGCCACTTCGCCGGCCTCGTTGACGAGTCGGTCGATGATGTCCGCGCGCACTCGCAGCATCGCGCGGGCGCCGGTCTCCACATCCGCAGCCTCGGCCAAGGCGCGCGGCAATCCGGTACTGGAAGTCGCAAGCGGCACCACTACCGACTTTTCGGTCGCGTGCACGACGGGCGCCGAGGCGGCGTCCGCGGCCGCTCCTGATTCCTGCGCATCAGCCGTGCCCGGAAGCACGACGTTGGTCTTTCCCGCGCGCAGGGCATCGAGAACGTAGGCGATCCGATCGAGATCCGTGTCGAGCGCCTCGAACAGTTCCGCCGTCCCGGGCAAAGGCTCGTCGCCCATGGTCAACCGCGACTCCATCAGGTGGGCAAGCTCGCCCAGCCGCATCGCGCCCGCCATGCGTGCGCTGCCCTTGAACGTATGCAACGTGCGCCGAAGCTGCTGCGCGCCATTGGCGTCGGCCGGTGCGCGCCGCCATGCGCGCACCTGTTCGCCTGCCTGCGGATAGAGCTCCGCCGCTTCCTCGAGGAAGATCGGCAGAACTTGCTCGTCGACGTCGTCGCGAATATCGGCAAGCGGATCTGCCGGAGCTTCGGGCGGCGCGGATTCGAATGTCGGGACGTGGATGAGCGGAATCGACGGCGGCATCGGCGCACGCGCATCAACGGGCGCGGGCACCGCAATATCCGGCGCAGCCAGTTCGCGATGCGGCGCCACCTCGGCGGCAGGCTCCGGCATTTGCTCGCTTGCGCGCAACGCGACATCGACATCCTCCGAAACGGGCGTTTCCTCGGGCAGTGCCATGACGTCGGCGGTCGGAATCGGCGCGCTCGCCACATCGGCATCGAATTCATCGCTCGCGAGCTCGCGCTCGGCCTGCGTTTCGGCATCGAGCGACGACCGTTCGGTAAACGCCAAGCGCGCGAGCTCTTCCAGTGCACGCCGAATCTCTGCCCCGTTCGCCGAATCGGCGACGTCGAACGCCGTTCGCGCCCTGACGCTGGCGACCAACGCATCAAGGCCGCGCACAGCGTCGGCGAGCGTAGGCAATGCCGCTTCGGGGAGTGGTACCGTGGCCTGTTGCAGCGCAAGCAGACACTGCTCGAGCGCCCTTGCGGTGAGCGCGACGAGGGGCAGGCCGGCCGTCCGATGGATGCCGCACAACGTGTGGCTCGCTCGGACCATGGCCGCCGATGGCCGTTGCGTCGGATCGAATTGCAACAGCGACAGTTCGTGTGCGAGCGTCGCGAGATGCGCTCCCGCCTCGTCGACGAGCACGGCATGGAGATCCGCCGACAGCGTGACGTCGCCAATCGTGATTTCGTCGCCCGTTTGCGGAACGCGGTGCTCCATCGACGTCGCGACGGGAGTCTTTTCGGGAGGAGCGAACTCGAATATCTCTGCAGTCTGGTCGCCGTCGTCTTCGGCCTCATCGACCCATTGAGAGCCGGGCGCCAACGATTCGACGTGCGCTCCGCCAAGCTCGGGCAATTCGACGACATCGGACGCCGCTGCCGGGGGCGCAGCCGCGACCTGGGGTTCGAGCGAGACGACATCGATCGAGGGCAAGTCCGCCAATTCCGGTTCATCGGCGGCCCATTCGACCGACGAGGTCGCTCCGGCATCCACTTCGTCGACGTCGTGCAACCCGGCCAATTCAGGTTCGTCGGCCTCCAACTCGACCTGCGCCGTCGATTCGGCACGCACATCGCCGAGCTCGTGCATCTCGACGATCGCGGGCTCATCGGCCTCCAACTCGACCTGCGCCGCCGATTCGGCACGCACATCGCCGAGCTCGTGCATCTCGACGATCGCGGGCTCATCGGCCGCAACAGCGGCGGCCAGCGCCGCATCATCGGGTGGAAGTTCGGATTCGACAGCGCCGATAGCGGCATGCAATTCCGTCGGGTCGGCGGAAACGCTGCCTGCCGCATTGAGCATGCCGATCCACTGCCGGAAACTCCCTTCGGCAATCGCGATCATCGCCAGCACGGCCGGCGTCACCGGTCGTTCTTCCTCGAGCAGGCGATTGTGGATCTTCTCGACGTCGTGGGCGAGGTCGCCAAGTTCGATCAGCCCGACCATCCGGCCGCTGCCCTTCAGCGTATGGAATTGGCGGCGCACGGTGCGCAGCGCATCGCGATCGCCCGGGTTCGATTCGAGCTCGCGGAGGCTCTCGCTGATCGTAGCGAGCACTTCGGTAGCTTCGGCGAGGTAGATTTCGAGAAGTTCGGCGTCGAGGCCCTTGTCATCGGTCGCAAGCAGGCGTTGCGTTTCTTCCGAGATTGCCGGTGCTGGCGTCGGGATCGCCGCGCTGTTCTCGGCGATTGCGGTGACGGCCGCTGCCAGTGCGGCCGTGCCGCCGGCCTCGAGTTCCGCCAGCGCGGCTTCCGCCTGTGCGACGAGCTCGCCGTCGTCGATCAGCTTGGCGTCGTTGACGAGCTCGCGCAGCCTCGTCTTCAGCAAGTCGCGAGCGGCGGCGTCCGCGGGCACGCGACGGACTTCGGCCACGAGCGCCGGCAGCGCGTTTCGCAGTTCCTCGACCGCGTGCTCGACCGTTTCAGCGTGTCGGTCGATTTGCCGCGCGGGCGCCTCACCCAGGCGCTTTGCCAACAGCGGCGCGATCAGCCGCTGGCGGTCCGGCCGCCGCTGTTCCAGTGCCTCGATGTAAAACCCCAACCCGGAAAGCGATTCGGCGAGCAGCTCCAGCCCTTCGCCGTCGATCGACGTTTCGGGGTTTGCATAGCTGTCGATCTGATCCTGGCAAAGCCCGAGCAGGCGCTCGGCATCGTCCTGGCCGAGCATCGTGAGCGCGCCGCGGATCTGCCGGCTATCCTTGCCAAGCGACACGAGCTCGGCGCGTTTCGAATGGTCGCGGAAAAACGCGTCGAGCACCTGTTCCATGCGCCGCAGATTCGCCTGGATCTCGCGCCCGACCTGCGCCATCAACATGCGCTCGTGCGCGCGGCGGAACATTTCATCGAGGATCGGCGCCGTGGCGGCGGGGATCGGCCGCGAAGCCTGCACCGCGTCAAGGCGCGCAAGCATGGCTTCGACCTGCTTTGGAAACTCTTTCGCGAGGCTCCCGTAATTCTCGACGGCGCTGTCCGCGAGCAGCATTCCAGTCGCATACTCCATCGCGAGCGGTTCCGAAACGCTTCCCGAGGGCGGCATCTTTTCCAGGCGCGCGACGAGCGACGCGGTCAATTTCGTCAGCGCGGCGTTTCCGATCTCGACGGCGTTCGCATGCACCGAAGCGAGCGTCTGCTTCAACTTTTGCATGCTGTCGACACGACCGGTCGTGACCTTCAGCCACATGTCCTTTGCGGCGCCGATCTGGTCTCGCGCTTCGCGCAGGATCGGTTGCAACCGGACGAGGTCCGCGTTCAGCGCCTCCGCCGAGGGGATCATCGCCGCGAGCCCGAAACTCGTCTGTACCGCCTGCACCGACGGGGCGACGGGCGCGCTGATCGCGACGAAGTAGAGTACTTCGCGGCGGAGCCGATCCGCAACTTTCGCAGACCCTTCCACGACGACGCTTGATCTGCAGGTCGATTCGCCCGGCGAGCTGCTTCACCCCGAGCCCGGGATCGAGGCCGCCGGCGACGATCGAATCGAAGAACGCTCCAACCGTCCACCAGAAGGTTCGCGCACTCTGCCGCGTGCTCGTGCGCTCGATGCCCGCAACCGCTTCGCGCATCCTTCTCGCGCCATCGTTGTCGCCACGCAGGAACGCGAGGAGGCTCCGCTCGTAGAGTCGACGTTGCTTGACGAGGTGCGATGCCAGCTTGTCGGCGGGCATGGGCGCCGGCATTTCAAACACCGGCCCGTGCACTGACAATTCCGGATGGAAAAGATCGGCGGGCGAAGCTTCCTTTACGCCGCGCAAACGCTGCATCGCGTCGTATTCGGGAAAGAGCTGCAGCGGAACGGGTGGCGCGCCTCCGACGAGCTCGTCGAGGAAAATCTTGAGCTTCCGGCACGCGCGGTCGACGAGCGCGCACGCCGACACGATCTCCGACGGCGTCAGCTCCTCCAGCCGGCCGAGCTGGCGCTCGATCTCGTCGGCGTAGGCGATGACGGCGTCCAGACCAACCATCTGGATTGCGCCCGCCGCCTGGTGGATGTGGTTGCGCGCGTGCTTGAGCGGCGCAGGATCCGAAGGCGCCGCGGCGAAAGCGGCGAGCGCCTCCAACCCGCGCGCGAGCGACTGGCCGATCTCTCCCTGTACCCAGGACAGCGGGCCCAGATCGAATTCGGGGATGGCCGTGGCTGTAACGGAAGTCTCGGCAGGCATCGCGGGTTCGTGGGGATGTCGTCCGCTACGCGCCGGGGACGATGTGGATTCGGAGTCTCTCATCGCTCGATCAGACCTTGAAGCCAGCGACCGAGCTGCGCAGTTCGGCGGCGAGTTTGGTCAGCTGTCCAATCGAAACGTTCGTCTGTTTCGTGCCCTCGGTCGTTTCCTCGGTGATTTGCAGGATGCCCTGCATGCCGAGCGTCACGTCGGTCACCGACACCGACTGCTTCTGCGTCTGCACGGAGATTCCGCCGATCAGACCGGCGAGCTCGCGCGACACCCGACGGATCTCCTCCAGCGCCTGGCCGGCAGTGTCGGATAGCTTGGTGCCTTCGACGACGCCGACCGTCGATTTTTCCATCGCGGCCACCGCGTCCTGCGTATCCGCCTGAATCGTCTTGACGATCACGTCGATCTGCTTCGTTGCCTCGCCCGAGCGCTCGGCCAGCCGCTGGACTTCTTCAGCCACGACGGTGAATCCGCGCCCCGCATCGCCCGCGGATGCCGCCTGGATCGCGGCGTTCAGCGCCAGGATATTCGTCTGCTCGGTGAGGTCCGAAATGAGTTCGACGATATCGCCGATCTCGAGCGAGGATTCTCCGAGGCGCTTGATCCGTTTCGACGTATCCTGGATCTGCGCGCGGATCTCGTTCATCCCGGCGATCTGATTCTGAACGGATTGCGCGCCCTTCTCGGCCGCGGCCAGCGACTGTTGCGCAACCTTTGCCGACTGCCCCGCGGACTGGGACACTTCGTTGATGGAATTCGCCATCTGCAGCACCGAAGCGGAGGCCTGCTGGATCTCCCGGTTCTGGCGCTGCGAAGCTTCATAGAGCCGGTTCGATATGGCCTGCGCGTCCTGCGTCGCCTTGGTCACCTGGTCCGTCGCCGAGTTGATGCCCCTCACCAGAGTGCGCAGCTCCTCGATCGTAAAATTGATCGAGTCGGCGATTGCGCCAGTGACATCCTCCGTCACCGACGCCTGCACCGTCAGATCGCCGTCGGCCAGGTTTCCCATCTCGTTCAGCAGCCGGAGAATCGCTTCCTGGTTGCGCTTGTTCTCATCTTCGCTCTCGCAGGCGCGCACGCGCGCATCGTCGAGAAGCAATTTTCCGAGCAACAGCAGCGTGCCAAGCGCAAGCAACGCGAAGATGATCGCCGTCCACAGAGGCACGCGCGTTTTGCCGCTAACCTCGTAGAGATCGGCAAGCTTCGTCGTGTCGGAAAGGAGCGCCTCGGCATCGTTGTTGAGGCTCCGCGCGGCCTGCTTCGCGGAAACGAGCCGGCTCATGTTCTGCGAAACCGCGGCAACGCCCGTATCGAAGGCGCTCGAGCGCTTCGAGAGCTCGGCCATCGCGGCGCGCGCGTCCTCGCCGCGCCCTCCTGGCGCGCGCGGCGTCGCCGTGTCGCTGGCCTTCGCGAGGCCGGTCTGGACATCGCGGAACGCCGCGGCGTCCTTGCCGAGGACGGCCGCGACTTCGGGATCGACCTCGGCCGACGACACGAGCGCGACGGCATTCTTCGCAATCCGCTGCGCCAACGTGGCGAGCTGGCCCGCGTATTCGGCCTCGCGGGGGCTTGCGCCCGACTGTGCCACCTGCTGCGCGAGCTCGACGACCCGATTGCCGCCCTGCGTGATCGTCGCGAGGCCTTTCGCAAGCTCCGTGAGGCTCTGCCGATTGTCCAGCACGCGTTCCGCATTCGCGTCCACGCGGTCCCAGCGCGCCTTGATGTCGCGCAGGAGGCCATTAAGCGTTTCGTCCTGAGCGGCGTCGACCAGCACCCCCTTGACGACGCCGCCGCGCTGCAACGCATCGAGATTCGACTTGAAGCGGTCGCGGCTGTCCTTCACCGCCGCGAACGCGGCAGCCTGACCCTGCGACGCAAGAGCCGCGCCGCGCGCCAGTCGCTGCGACAGCATCTGCATTTCGGTCGCGGTCGCCGTGGATGCGGTGGCCTGCGACGAAGTACGGACGTCGAGGAACATGATCGATGTCGCAAACACGAGGAATGTCACGAGCAAGACGCCGAGCACCTGAAACTGGCGGACGATCGGCAGGTGGCCGATCAGCGGCATCTTTGTCGGCATCTTGGTTTCGGCCATCGCGGTGCGCATCTGCTCGATCAGGGACGCCGAGGTCAACGGGTCGTAGCCCTGCGCTTCCGAGGCGGCGCGGACCTGCGTCGTCGGCATGTCGAGTTCCGCCGACGCGGGAGGTCCCTGGTACCCGCCGAACAGCTTCGGGAGCTTCAGTCCAAACGCCATGTTGCCTCCAGATGACATGGTCACGCTCCGTTCCGAACCATCGATTTCGTCATCGCTTCACCTCGTCTACAAGCCAACGCGCAGGAATGCCGGGTCCTCGATGAGCCGGGCCACTTCGATTTCCTGCCACGCGCCACCATCGGCGTCGAACCACCGCTGGCCGTACCATGCGGGTGCATCCACCTCTGGCGCAGTCGGCTCGAGCTCGGCGAGATTGCGAAGGCCCAGCACGCCTTGAACGACGATGCCCGCCTTGACATCGCCGGCACGAACTCCGAACAGGATCAGCCGGCTCTGGCCGGCGGTGCCGTGTGGAATCACGGTTTCGCGCCCGATGAAGCCCGCAAAGTCGACGACGCTGTACAGGTTGCCGCGAATGTTCGCGAGCCCGAGAAACCAGGGCTGAGTCAGCGGCACCCCCGCCAATGTCGGCACCGCGACCACTTCGGCGGCGTCCGAGAGGCGGACGAGCCATCGCTCACCACCGCACGCGACACCGAGTCGCGACGATTCCACTTGCGCGGCGGTCTTGCTCGCGAGGCGAGTCACCAGCTCCTGCTGAAACGACTGAAGATCGATGCGTGCGGTGCGAACCATTGTCGGGGGAGGTCTGTTGGCGATCAGCCCAGCGCGGCGATCTTCGCGAGGAGTTCATCCTTGTTGACGGGTTTCACGACGTAGTCGCGCGCTCCTTGGCGCATCCCCCAGATCTTGTCGGTCTCCTGGCTCTTCGACGTGCAAAGAACGATCGGAATGTTCTTGGTATCCGAATCGCGGCTGATCGCGCGCGTCGCCTGGAACCCGTTCAGGCCCGGCATCACGACATCCATCAGGATGAGGTCCGGTCTGATCACCTTGGCCTTCGCGATGGCGTCGTCGCCGCTGTCGCACGAAACGACCTCATAGCCGGCCTTTGTCAGCATGTTGTACAGGACGTGCCTTTCGGTCGGCGAGTCGTCGACGACGAGAATTCTCTTGATCGTCATGGCTGGATTCGGTTTCCTGTGAAGGCGTCGCCGTATCAGCGCGCCGCGGGCGCGGGCGATTCCGGCGATGACGGGCGGGTTACGTGGGACGCCACCGCCTTCAGCAGGCTTTCTTTCGTGAACGGCTTCGTCAGGTATTGATCCGAGCCAACCATCCGACCCCGCGCCCGATCGAACAGGCCGTCCTTGGACGACAGCATGACGACGGGCGTCTGGTGGAACTTCGCGTTCTTCTTGATAAGCGCGCATGTGATATCCATCCAGCCTTGGCATCATGATGTCGACAAAGACGAGATCGGGTTGGTGATCGGCAATCTTGGCGAGCGCGTCGAACCCATCCTCTGCAAGGATTACCGCGCATCCCGCCTGCAGCAGAAATATCTCGGCGCTGCGGCGTATCGTGTTCGAGTCGTCAATCACCATTACCTTGACGCCCGACAACGTGTTTTGCTCCGGCAACATGCGCTTCCTCTCCGCGACTCCGTCTTTTCAGACGAGCAAATTGTGGGCCACAATCATTCGCGGGCAAGTTTGCCATCGGCACGGACAGTTGCCTAGAGCATAAACTTTGCCTGAATCGGCATCCGCAGGCGAAACCGTGTGTTTTGCCGCGACGGATAAACTTTTCGTCGACCCAGGCTGACGCGGAGGGGCATACCCTGCCCTCTGGCGTCGCCACGATGACGATATCCAAGAGCGCCGAGCCCGCGGACCGACGCGCCTCGCGTGGCGTACAACATCGTTCGCGTGGCGTACAACGTCGTTCTTGGGCGGCCAACGGCTCACGAAGGCGCGGGGTGGATGCGGTAGCGACAAGGCTCCGTCGCAACGTCGCCGCACCGCAACTCAGCGGCCCAAGAACATCCGATACGCGGGATTGCCAGTTTCCTCGACGCAGTCGTAGCCGAGCCGGTCGAGAAAGCGCCGGAATTCACCCTTGTCGGACGGCGGTACCTGCATCCCGACCAGCACGCGGCCGTAGTCGGCGCCGTGGTTGCGGTAATGGAACAGGCTGATGTTCCAACCGCGGCTCATGCTGTTGAGGAACTTCATGAGCGCACCGGGCCGCTCGGGGAATTCAAAGCGGTAGAGGATCTCGTTCTCCGCGGTCGGCGCGTGCCCGCCGACGAGGTGCCGAACGTGCAGTTTCGCCATTTCGTTGTCGGACAGATCGTACGCCTCGATCCTGCGTCGTTTGAGTTCGGCGAGCAGGTGATCGGTCTCGCGGCGATTCGCGACTTCGATGCCGACGAAGATGTGCGCGGCGCGCGCATCGGCATAGCGGTAGTTGAACTCGGTGACCGATCGCTTCCCGAGGAGCGCGCAGAATTCGCGGAAGCTGCCGGGTCGCTCGGGAATCGTCACCGCGAGGACTGCCTCGCGTTGCTCGCCAAGCTCCGCGCGCTCGGCCACGAAGCGCAACCGGTCGAAGTTCATGTTCGCGCCGCCCGCGATCGCGACATACGTGCGGCCCTTCGTCCGATGGCGCTCGACCCACGCTTTCGTACCGGCGACCGACAGCGCACCCGCGGGTTCGAGGATCGAGCGCGTATCTTCGAACACGTCCTTCAGCGCCGCGCAGATCGCGTCGGTATCGACGAGCACGATCTCGTCGACGTACTCCTTCACGAGACGGAACGTTTCCTTGCCGACTTGTTTCACCGCGACCCCGTCGGCAAACAGACCGACGTGCGCAAGCTTGACGCGGCGGCCCAGGGGGATCGACCGCGCCATCGCATCCGAGTCCCTGGGCTGCACGCCGATCACCTTGATGTCGGGCCGCACGCGCTTCACGTAAGCGGCGATCCCGCTGATCAACCCACCGCCGCCGATGGCCACGAAGATCGCGTCTATCGGACCCTGCCGCTGGCGAAGGATCTCCATGCCGATCGTCCCCTGCCCGGCGATCACGTCGGGATCGTCGTAGGGGTGGACGAAAGCGGCGCGCGAACGCCTTTGCAGCGTGATTGCGTGCGCGTAGGCATCGCTGTACGAATCGCCGTGCAGGATGACCTTCGCGCCGCGCCCCTCGACCGCCGCGATCTTGATATGCGGCGTGGTCACCGGCATCACGATCGTCGCCGCGCAGGAGAGCTTCTGCGCGGCAAGCGCGACTCCCTGCGCGTGATTTCCCGCGGACGCGGCGATGACCCCGCGCGCGCGCTCGGCCGCGGAGAGGTGCGCCATCTTGTTGTAGGCGCCACGCAGCTTGAACGAGAACACCGGTTGCTGGTCCTCGCGCTTCAGAAGGACTCGATTTCCGAGCCGCAACGACAGCGACGGGGCAAGGTCGAGCGCCGACTCGATCGCGACGTCATAGACCTTCGCGGTCAGGATCTTCTGCAGATAGTCGACGGGCATCGGAAACGGCAGTGGCGGGCACGAAAGCGTGCGAGCGTAGCAGGAAAGCGAGAGCGGCGGAACGCGGCGACGGTGCGCAGTCGACGGCAGATCAATCGCCGGTGCGCGCCGTGGCCCCCATTTGCGCCTGGCCCCCATTTGCGCCGTGGCCCCCATTTACACCCAAGAAGAGGGTCAAGCCGCCGCGCGCTCCGATGCGGAAGCGAGCACAAGCCACAGGCACCTGCCCTTGGATTCCCTGTCCAGCACGGCAAGGTAATCCTGGTGCGCCGCGATTTCCGCGGGCGTCGGCGCGATCACCTTGATGACGCCGTGCGTCCGGGCGCCCCCGGCGACGGACTCGCCCGCATCGTGCGCAGATGCGAGTGCCGGCGGCGCGCCCATGTCGATGACGAGGGATTCCTGGCCCCTCGTCGTCGCGAGATAGACCTCGGCAAGAAGCTGCGCGTCCAGCAGCGCCCCGTGCACCGACCGATGGGCGTTGTCGACGCCGAACCGCTCACACAGTGCGTCGAGGCCGTTGCGCTTGCCAGGGAACATCTCTCGTGCAATGACGAGGGTGTCGATCACGTCCGCGTGAGTACCCGCGCACTCGGGAAGAGCGGCAAGGCGCAGCTCGGCATCGAGGAATCCGATGTCGAACGGCGCGTTATGGATGACCCAATCGGCACCGCGGGCGAAATCGAGGAACTCGGCCGCGACATCGCGGAACCTGGGCCTGCCCTTCAGATCCTCCCAGGTCATTCCATGGACTTCGGTCGCGCCGGCATCGATCTCGCGCTCCGGATCGAGGCGGAAATGCACGGCCCGGCCCGTCGTCCGGCGGTCGACGATCTCGAGCGCGGCAAGCTCGATGATCCGGTGACCCTGCTTCGGATCGAGGCCGGTGGTTTCGGTGTCGATGATGATCTGGCGCATTGTGGCCCTAGCGCTTGTACCGCTGGATCGTCGTCTGGATCTCGTTGATCGCGCGCTCGATTTCGTCGTCCGAAAGGTCGCGGTCCGCGCCCTTGCGGTCGGTGAGCGAAAGCGTCTGGTCGATCTGCGTCGCAAACTCACCGAGGCCCAGCGTCTCGGTGATCGTTGTCGACGGCTCGTCGACGAAGGTCTCGGGACCCCAGCGCACGACGATCGCCGACAGGTTGTCGCCATCAAGGCGCGCCCCGCCGTTCGGCCTCGCGCATCATCTCCGGCGCGGCTTTGAGTATGGGCGTGGACGTGAGCCGAGCCGCCATCTCTTCACTACCGATCGGACCCCACAGTCCGTCCGTGCACATGACGATGATGTCGCCATTCTTGAGCGGGGTCCGGTTCGACAGGTCGATCACCGGGTCGACGAGCCCGCCGAGGCAGCTGTAGATCTTGTTGCGGTCCGGATGCAAAGCGGCTTCGGTGGCGCCGATGAGTCCTTGGTCGATGAGGTATTGCACCTTCGAATGGTCCTTGGTCTGGCTCAGCAGCGCGCTCTGGCGGAAGACGGAAAGCCGCGAATCGCCGACGTGCGCCCAGTACGCATTGCCGGCCTGCACGATACACGCAACGCAGGTCGTCCGCGGCGTTTCCAGCATCGAGAACTGCGTCGAGTAGGCGCCGAGCGCCGCGTGCGCCTTCACCATGGAATCGTACAGGAACGTAAGCGGACTCTTCAGGACCGGCTGCGCTTCCTGTTGGAACCGCTCGATGAACAACCGAACCGCTATCTGCGCGGCAATCTCGCCTCCGGCGTGCCCTCCCATCCCGTCGGCGACGACGAGCAGCAGCGTGTCGCGGCCGTATGTAAAAGCGATCCGGTCCTGGTTGACCGATCGCGAGCCCTTGCGCGATTCCTGGAAGATGGTGAATCGCATGCCGTCAGGCGTCGATCTCGGTGAACAGTCTGCGCTTCAGGCTGCCGAAGAGGCTGATCTTGCGCTTCTTCGGCGGTATTTCACGGATCGCCTTCTGCAGCGCGAAAACCGACTGCGGGCGCTCGAGCGGATCCAGTCGCAGGCACCAGTCGATGACCTCGAGCACGTTGTCGGAATACTGACCCGACCAGATCTTCTTCGCGGATACGAGGTGGTCTTCCTGGATCCGCGCGTCCGCCGCCTGTGGCGCGAACGCGGCCAGGCAGGCGAACATGCTCGCACCCGTGCCGTACACGTCGGTCCAAGGACCCAGGCGGTCGGGTTCGCGATATTGCTCGGGTGCAGCGAATCCCGGCGTGTACATCGGGGCGAGCTTCGGGCGTTGCGAGGTGAGCGTTTGCCGTGCGGCGCCAAAGTCGAGCAGCACCGGACTGCCGTCGGTTCGAAGGTAGATGTTTGCCGGCTTGATGTCGAGGTGCAAGAGCTTGTGCGTGTGCACTTCGCGCAATCCGTTCAGCAGGTGCATGAACACATGGCGCACCAGGCGCTCGGACATCTGGTCCTGTCGCATCTGAATCTGCTGCTGCAGCGTGCGGCCGCGCTCGTAGCGCATCACCATGTACACCGTTTCGTTCGCGCGGAAGAAATTCAGCACGCGCACGACGTTCGGATGCGTAATCTTCGCGAGCGCGCGGCCTTCTTCGAAGAAGCATTTCATGCCGTACCGGAACGACGCCATGTTCTCCGCCGACGTTGCGCGGACGATGTCGCCTTCGGTGCGCAGCACGAGCGACGACGGCAGGTACTCCTTGATCGCGACCGGCACTCCCGTCTCGTCGAACGCGCGATAGACGATCGAGAATCCGCCGCGGCTGATCTGCCGATCGATCCGATAGTTGAGGAGCTGATACCCGCCGGAGAGGGCCTGGTTGGTGACGGGCATGGGCGCGAATGATGAAGTTTATTCGCGAAAGCTGCTTGCAATTCGCATGCCAACGAATAGATGCGCGCTTGCGCCTCCGACGGATAACGCATACATTCTCCGGATGAATGCGCCCAAAGTAAAGCTGGAAAAGCTGGCCAAATCCGGCCCGTTTCTTCGATGATCCTCAGCATGACCGGCTTCGCGGCCGTCGCCGCAGAGCTGCCTGGAGTTGCGCTCGCCGTCGAGTTGCGCTCCGTCAATCACCGTTATCTCGATCTGCAGATTCGACTCCCCGACGAGTTGCGCGGTGTCGAATCCGCGCTTCGAGAGCAAGTCGTCTCGGAGTTGAAGCGCGGCAAGGTCGAATGCCGCATTTCACTCAACCGCAGCGCGGCCGGCGCTGCCGGTCTGGCCGTGGATGCTGCGCGCGTCGCGGAGCTCGCGAGGGCGGCTGCCGAAGTTGTTCGCGGCGCTCGCGATGCGAAGCCGCTGTCGGTCGGCGAGATCCTGCGCTGGCCGGGCGTTCTCGCCGAGCCAACGGTTCCGCCCGACGAACTCGCCGTGCACACGCGCAAGCTCGTCACGCAGGCACTTGCGGAACTGACAGCATCGCGCTCCCGCGAAGGCGCGAAGCTCGTCGCAACGCTCGTCGAGCGCTGCGAGGCTATCGATGTGCAGGTGGCGCGGGTGGCGCCGCGCGTTCCCATGATTCACGCCGGGTACCTCGAAAAGCTCGCGGCGC
Organism: uncultured beta proteobacterium; assembly: GCA_963844005.1. Lineage (GTDB taxonomy): Bacteria > Pseudomonadota > Gammaproteobacteria > Burkholderiales > Casimicrobiaceae > CAIWHR01. The sequence continues at coordinate 29,423 of CAWJMQ010000011.1, forward strand.
GCCTCAAAGAGGCAGGACTCGATCCCGACCAGGACCGCCTGAAGCAGGAACTGGCGCTATTCGCCACCAAGGTCGACGTCGCCGAGGAATTGTCGCGACTTTCCACGCACGTTGCCGAAGTGCGCCGGGTGCTCGCCGCCGGAGGCAGCGCGGGCAAGCGGCTCGATTTCCTCATGCAGGAACTGCACCGCGAGGCGAACACCCTTGGGTCGAAGTCCGTGGACGCGGAACTCTCGCAGGCGTCGCTCGAGATCAAGGTCCTGATCGAGCAGATGCGCGAACAGGTGCAGAACCTCGAATAGCCGTGGGTTGCGGCCGACAGGAAATCGATGATGCCGGCAAACCGGAACAAAGAGGCCGCGATGACGCCGACCAAGGCGCCGCCGGCGTCGGGGTGCCTGTTCGTGCTCGCCGCGCCATCCGGTGGCGGCAAGACGAGCCTCGTCGCTGCGCTTCTCGAGCGCGAACCAGGAATTCGCCTATCGGTGTCGTTCACGACGCGCGCACCGCGCCCCGGCGAGATCGCGGGCGTTCATTATCATTTCGTCGACGAGCCGCGCTTTCTCGAGCTGAAGGCTGCCGGCGAATTCCTCGAACACGCTTTCGTCCACGGCCACTGGTATGCGACGTCGGCCGTCTGGCTCAACGAACAGATCGCGCACGGCAATGATGTCCTGCTGGAAATCGACTGGCAGGGCGCGGCGCAGGTGCGGCGCCTCGATCCCGGCGGCTGTTCACGTCTTCATCCTGCCGCCATCACTCGCGTCGCTGAAGGAGCGCCTCGAAAAGCGCGGCCAGGACTCGCCCGAGGTCATCGAACGCCGGCTCGAAGCCGCGCGCGAAGAAATGCGGCACTGTTCCGAGTTCGATTATGTTATTATGAATCAGGACTTTGCACGAGCCGTCGACGATCTGTGCGCGATTGTGCGCGCAGCCCGTCTGACTGCGCCGCGACAAGCGGTGCGCCACGCGCAGCTCCTGCATCGGCTGCTCGACCAATGATTTCAACGAGGATTCCATGGCCCGCATCACGATCGACGACTGTCTCGAAAAAATCCCCAACCGCTTCGAGTTGACGCTCGCGGCCACCAACCGCGCGCGGCAGATCTCGGCGGGCAGCTCGTCGCTGGTCGACACCGACCGCGACAAGCCGACGGTCGTCGCGCTGCGCGAAATCGCGGCGGGCAAGGTCGGCATCGAAATGCTGCTGAAAGCGCAGAGCTGACGCGGCCGGGGCCTGTTCACACAATGTCTGCAAGACGCGTTGCGAGCGAAAACGACCCTGCGCGAGGCGCAAAACGCGGGCTTGCAGACATAGTGTGAACGGGCCCTAACTCGGCGGCATGAGGCATGCCGGAAATCGCGGAGTTCACTCGGCACCTCGGCAATTACCTGCCGCCGCCTGATATCGCGCTCGTCGAGCGCGCGTTCCTGTTTTCCGACTCTGCCCATCGCGGGCAGTTCCGCAAATCCGGGGAACCGTACATCACGCATCCGCTCGCGGTCGCGAGCATCCTGGCGCAGTGGAGGCTCGATGCACAGGGGCTCGCCGCAGCGCTGCTGCACGATGTGATGGAAGACACGGCCATCACGAAATTGGAGATCAGAGAGTCGTTCGGCAGGCCGGTCGCCGACATGGTCGACGGCGTCTCCAAGCTCGACCAGATCGAGTTCGACAGTCCCGCGAGGACGCGCAGGCTGAGAGCTTCCGCAAGATGCTGCTCGCGATGGCGCAGGACGTCCGCGTCATTCTGATCAAGCTTGCGGACCGGCTGCACAACATGCGCACCCTCGACGCGATGGCGCCGCCGCACCGGCGCACGGATCGCGCGCGAGACGCTCGACATCTACGCGCCGATCGCGAACCGGCTCGGACTGAACGGCGTTGTTCCTCGAACTGCAGGATCTCGCGTTCAAGCACCTGCACCCGATGCGCTTCCGCATTCTCGCCAACGCCATCAAGGCCGCGCGAGGAAATCGCCGCGAAGTGATGAACCGGCTACTTGATGCGTCATGCGGCGACGGGTTCAGCAAGTCCGGCATCACCGCCGTCGTATCGGGACGCGAAAAGACGATCTTTACTCCGTCTACAGAAGATGCCGCGAGAAGCGGTACACGTTCTCGCAGGTCCTTCGACATCTACGGCGTGCGCGTGCTCGTGCCCGACACGACCACGTGTTACGCGGCGCTCGGCGCGCTGCACGGGCTGTACAAGCCGATCCCGGGGAAGTTCAAGGACTACATCGCGATCCCCAAGGCCAACGGCTACCAGTCGTTGCACACGACGCTTTTCGGCCCCTTCGGCACGCCGCTCGAAGCGCAGATCCGCACCCACGACATGCACCGTATCGCCGAGGCGGGCGTCGCCGCGCATTGGCTCTACAAGTCGGGCGGCGAGCTCGACCTCGCCGAAGCACAGCGCGAAACCCACCGCTGGCTGCAGAGCCTGCTCGAAATCCAATCGGAATCGCGCGACTCGAAGGAGTTCCTGGAGAACATCAAGGGCGACCTCTTCCCCGACGAGATCTACGTGTTCACGCCGAAGGGGAAGATCATGGCGCTGCCGCGTGGCGCGACGGCGGTCGATTTCGGCTACGCGGTGCACACCGACGTTGGGCACCACTGCGTCGCGGCGCGGATCAACTACGATCTCATGCCGCTGCGCACCGAGCTCAAGAACGGCGACCACGTCGAAATCCTGACTTCGCCGACCGCGCGGCCGAACCCTTCGTGGCTTTCGTTCGTCGCGACGGGCAAGGCCCGCTCGCGGATCCGCCATTTCCTCAAGGGGTTGCAGCAGAGGGAATCGGCGGCGCTCGGCGAGCGCCTGCTCGATCAGGCGCTGGCGACGTTGCGGGTCGCGCCGGAGACGGTCACCTGGGAACGGTGGGAATCGCTGCAGAAGGAATTCGGAGCCAGGAGTCAGCTCGAGATCCTGGCCGACATCGGGCTCGGCAAGCGGCTTTCGTTCGTCGTGGCGCAGGCGCTGACGCGTCCGGCCGGAAAGCCCGACGACGAACCCGGCGCGTCGACCTCCGCAACGCCCACCAAGCCGTCAGCTCTGACGCTGCGCGGCGTCGAGGGCGTCGCGATCCAGTACGCGAAGTGCTGCCGTCCGATCCCCGGCGACAGGGTCGTCGGCCATTTTCGCCGCGGCCAGGGACTGGCCGTCCATACCCGCGATTGCATCACGTTGAGGAAGCAGCGCGGCGACATCGAACAGCTCGTCGACGTCGAGTGGGCGCAGGATGTCAAGGGGGTGTTCGACGCCGGGATACGGATCCTCGTCGCCGACCGTCGCGGATTGCTCGCCGACCTCGCGACCGCGATCGCCGACGCGGAAGCCAACATCGACAACGTCTCGATGGAGCGGCCTGACGGCGGCGGCCTCATCGCGATGTTCTTCAGCGTGCAGGTCCGCGATCGCGGACACCTTGCGCACGTGATGCGTGGATTGAAGCGCGTGCCCGAGGTGCGGCGCGTGCAGCGCGCGCGCACGTGACGCTTCGCCCCGGCGATCGCCGCGGCAGAGCGAATTCGGACCTGCGGCCGCTACTTCGACGATTCGGGCGGCGCTGCCGGCGCCGCGTACCACTTGTCGCGCGGCACGACCTTTTGCTGCGAGGGATCGCCCAGATAGTGCGGCGACATGATCTGAACGCCGTGTTCGTTGAACACGTCCTGCACATTGGCATGGAGCGCTGACAGCACTTCCGCGCGCGCCGCGGCTCGGTCTGCAACGCCTGGCAGACGAGGCGGTATTCGACGTAGAAGTCCGACAACGCAGTCTGGAACACGCGCGGTCCGGGGTCCGCCAGCACACCTTCGGTGCGGTGCGCCGCTTCGACCAGCATCGCGTGCACCTGCCGCCACGGCGCGTCGTAGCCGATCGTCACCGCTGTGTCGAGCACGAAGCCCCGGCCTTTGACGGCGCGCGAATAGTTCTTCGTCACGGTCCCCAGCACCAGCGAGTTCGGCAGCGTGAGTTCTTCGCCCAAACCGGTGCGCAACCGCGTGGTGAACATTCCCATTTCGACGATCGTGCCCTCGTGCTCCGTTACACGCACGTACTCGCCCGGGCGAAACGTGCGCGTGTACATCAGGATCAACCCGCTTGCCGCCTGCCCGATGATCCCCGATGCGCCGATCGACACCATCAGCCCGAGCAGCACCGACAGCCCCTTGAAGGCTTCGCTTCCCGACCCGGGAATGTACGGGTACGCCATCACCAGCGCGAACACCCAGACCGCGAAAGCGGCGAGCCGTCGCGTCGGTCGCGCGCTGTCGGCGTCGATCCAGGCGACTGCCGCGCGCCCCGACTGCACGCGGTCGAAGAAACTGGACAGCATTCCATTGACAGCGCGGGCCGCGAAGAAGATGACGGTGGCGACCATGAGATCGGGCATCGCGGTCGCGACCGAGGTCAGAATGTCGACGATCGCGTTGACCAGGAACGCATTGAGCTGCTCGCCCCACGGACGGGTGTACGGAAACCGGCCGAGGACGAAGCCGATCCACTCGTAGGTGAGGAGCAGTACGATGACCCAGTAACCGACCTGCAGCAGACGCCGGACGACGCGAAGGGTGCGCTCGCGCTGCAGGATTTCCGTGCCGCCGATCCGGAGCTGCCCCGCCGTGGCATCGGCAAGCCGCAGCATCCTGCGCGTCACCGCGCCGCCTATCCGCCGGAGCACCCACAGCAGGAACCCGTAGATCGCGGTCGCGCCGGCCGCCCAGAGCGCCGCCTCCAGCATCAACCGCCCGCTGCGTGCCTCGTGCGTCTCCGCGATCACCTGATCGAGCGCCCGCACCGCATCGGCGACGAACGTCTCGAAAGTCTCGCCGCGCAGCGGATCGGCGTCCGCGCGCGTCAGCAGGAACGCAAGGCTGCCGTCGATCTTTACGGCGTCGCCGGGCTCGACACTTTCGACGGTGACCTTGCCCGCGCCGCCCCGTTCGAGCAACCCCACGACGCGGTCATGCGCCGCCGCCGCACGTTCGCCCGGCGCAACGCCGAGAAACGACGACCGAAAGGTGACGATCGGCCGATTGAATATGACCAGGGTTCCTTCGGGCCGCCGCTCCGTGGACCGCCCGATCTTGGCGGTTTCCGCCGGCGCCACCCTGGCGTCGGAAGGCGACTCCTGCCGCGCAGCCGCATCGTCGGCCGCCGCGGCGATTCCCGAAACCGAAACAGCGCACACGAGGACCGCAGCGAGCAGCATCCCCCCAATCGCCGTGCAGTGCCGCCGCACGAGAAGACAGACAGAGCGATGGGGACGAGTCACGGTTCCGTCTTGGACGGGGTCATTGCGACGTGACATCCGCTGGCCGACAACTCGTTAGTGGGCAAGCTGTCGGACGCCGCCCGAGATCCACCCCGCCACCATGATCGTGACGGCGGATACCCGGGTGCAACGGCAACCGACCGGTTTCAGACCGGCTGCTTGGCGAGGAGCGGCTGCAGTTCCCCGGCCTGGTACATCTCGCGCAGGATGTCGCAGCCGCCGACAAACTCGCCGTTCACGTAGAGCTGCGGGATGGTCGGCCAGTTGGCGTAATCCTTGATGCCTTGGCGGATGTCGGGATCCTGCAGCACGTCGACCGCCCGATAATCGGTGACGCCGCATCTCTTCAGGATCTCCACCGTAGTGGCCGAGAAACCACATTGCGGGAACTCCGGCGTGCCCTTCATGTAAAGCACGATTCGATTGCCGGTGACTTGCTCGCGAATCTTGTCCTGGATGGTCATGGGTAGCTCCGTGTTTCGTGGTGCACGAACTGCGTATTCTAGCGCACCGCAGAAGCTGCCCGGGCGACGCCGCGGATCACGTGCGTCGACCCGAAGTGCTTGTGGACCGCCCGAACCGTGACGCCCGCCACTATTCCGCCTTCCCCGATGCCGTCATTGCATCGATCCGCGCTGCGGCTTGCGGGTGCCGGTCGTGACGACATAGTCCGGACGGCCGGTCGCAAGCCAGGTGACGATGTTCTGGGCGGCCTTTCGCCGCAACTCGCGTTCCGATTCGACCGAGAAGAACGCCGCATGCGGTGTCAGGATCACCCTCGGATGTCCTAGGAGTTTCGAATTCGACGGAATGGGCTCGGTGGGAAGCACGTCGAGCCCGAGCCCGGCGAGCTTTCCGCTGTCGATGCAGGACAGCGCCGCCTCGACGTCGACCACGGCGCCGCGCGCCGTGTTGACCAGGAACGCGCCGGCCTTCGACACTTCCAGCACCTTCGCGTCGATCATTCCCCGCGTTTCACGGTTGAGCGGCACGTGCAGCGACACGACGTCGCTGTCCGCGAACAACGCGGCGAGCCCACGCCGCTCCACGTAGGCCGGGAAGTCGCCGTCGATGATGTACGGATCGCAGGCGACGACACGCTTGAACACATTGCGGCCGATGTGCGCCATTCGCTTGCCGATCCGGCCCAGGCCGACGATGCCGAGCGTCATGTCGCCGGCTCGCCGCAGCGGACCCGATGACAGGTAGTGCCACTTCCCCGCATGGATGTCACGGTGGTAGGCAACCACGTTGCGCACGAGCGCCAGAGCCAGCGCCAGCGCGTGCGTTGCGACTTCGCCCACGCCATAGTCGGGCGAATTCGCAACCCAGACGCCGTGGCTCGCGCAGGCATCGGTATCGACGGTGTCGAAACCCGCTCCGACCCGGCTCACGATGCCGAGTTGCGGCAGCGATGCGACAACGCGGCCGGTGATCGGCGCGTATTGCAGCAGGATGCCTGCGCAGTCGCGCGCGGCGGCGATGACGTCATCCTCGGTCTTGCAATGGGCGGTGGCAAGGTCGACGCCGGCCGCGGCGAACAGATCGCGCTCGAGCTCGATGTCCGGGAAATCGCAATCGGCGAGGAGGACCTTGGGCATGGGGGTTTCGTTGTGCGAACGGCGCGGCGCGCTGAGGCATCGGAAGGGGGCGACGCGCAAAGGTACGGGGCGCCGGGGGCATTGGTCAAGTGGCCTGACCGATTTCCCGCGCCGAGCGAAGGACCGGCGACTATAATCCTCGTGCTCCCCGCCGCATTGGCTGCACTTCCCTTGGAATCCGCGATGACCAGGCTCCTGCAAACGACGATCGCCGGAAGCCTGCCCAAGCCGACGTGGCTCGCCGCCCCCAACGAGCTCTGGGCGCCGTGGCGGCTCGAAGGCGATGCGCTCGCGGAGGGTAAGCGTGACGCCGTACGACTGGTCCTCGCCGATCAGGAAGAGGCCGGCATCGACATCGTCTCCGATGGCGAGCAGACGCGCCGGCATTTCGTGACCACGTTTCTCGAGGGTCTCGACGGCGTCGATTTCGCGCACAAGAAGTCCGTGCGCATCCGCAACCGCTACGACGCCGACGTCCCCGTCGTCAGGGGACCGGTCGCCCACCGGCATACCGTGTTTGTCGAAGACGCCCGCTTCCTGCGCGGCGCGACCCGCCGCATGGTCAAGTACACGCTTCCTGGACCGATGACGATGGTCGACACCCTCTACGACGCCTACTACAAGAGTCGCGAAAAGCTGGCCTGGGCGTTCGCCGAGATCCTGAACGACGAGGCGCGTGCGATCGAAGCCACCGGCGTCGACGTCATTCAGTTCGACGAGCCCGCGTTCAACGTCTATTTCGACGAGGTCCGCGACTGGGGGCTCAAGACGCTCGAACGTGCCGCGCAGGGACTTGGCTGCAAGACTGCCGTCCACATCTGTTACGGATACGGAATCAAGGCGAACATCGATTGGAAGAAGACGCTGGGCGCCGAATGGCGACAGTACGAGGAAACGTTCCCGCTGCTCGCGCGCTCCGCGATCCGGCAGGTCTCGCTCGAGTGCGCGAATTCGCACGTTCCGATCGAACTTCTCGGTCTCCTCGAGGGCAAGGACGTGCTGGTCGGGACGATCGACGTCGCAACCGATCGGGTCGAGACTCCGGAGGACGTCGCGAAAACGATTCGTGCGGCGCTGAAATACGTCCCGGCGAAACGCTTGTACCCGTGCACCAACTGCGGAATGGTGCCCCTCGCCCGTGACGTGGCCCGAGGCAAACTCCGGGCGCTGGGAGCCGGCGCCGCGCTGGTCAGGGCGGAGGCGATGGAATAATGGCGACAAATCAAGGCTGAGTCGGGGCCCCGCCGGGATCTTGAGCGCCCCGCAAGTCGCCTTTCGCCCCTGCAAAAAACCACTAGCGCCGGCAGGGCGACGCGTGTATCCTCCGCAAAGTGTTTTAGTTTCAAGGCAGTAAGTACGCCCTGTACGACCGCTTTGCAGTCGTTCCACCGTCGTTCTTTCCTTGAGATCGAAACATTGGCCGGGATCCATCCCGATTTCATTTTGTTCGTGAGGAAATACTGAAATGGCAACAGGTACTGTGAAGTGGTTCAACGACGCCAAAGGCTTTGGATTCATCACGCCGGATGGCGGTGGCGAAGATCTGTTCGCGCACTTTTCGGCGATCAACATGCCGGGATTCAAGACTCTCAAAGAGGGCCAGAAGGTCTCGTTCGAAGTGACGACGGGCCCGAAGGGCAAGCAGGCGAGCAACATCCAGGCTGCGTAATTCCCCGACCGCGGGAAGCAGCAGCCAAGGAAAAGCCGGGCAACGCGCCCGGCTTTTTCTTTGCATCATCGCCCATCGATGCATCGACGGCGCCCGGGCGCTATCATGTAACCGGCCGGCCGGCGAGGCATCGATTCGATCGGCGTCGCGCTTTTCCCCCGCTATGGATCGTCGCCTCTCGTCGGGCAACTCTTGGGAGTCCCCATGTTGAAGCAAGCCAGTCACCTTGGATGGGTACTTTTCGCTGTGTTCGCCCTGGGCCTCGTCGCGCCGGCGGGCGCCGCCGATATCGGGCAGATCAAGGTCGCGAAAGGCGACGTTTCGATCGAACGCAACGGCCAGGTGGTGCCGGGCAGCGCCGGCGTGCGGCTTCAGACGGCGGACATTCTGAGGACAGGCGCCGATGGGTCCGTCGGACTCACGATGAGCGACAACTCGCTCCTCTCGATGGGCCCGAACAGCGTGCTGTCGCTCGATCGCTACGACTTCGATTCGACCACCAATCAGGGCAGGTTCGACGCTTCGCTGCAGAAAGGGTCGCTGGCGGTGATATCGGGCCGCATCGCGAAGCAGTCTCCCGAAGCGATGAAGGTGCGCACTCCGTCGTCCATCCTCGGCGTGCGCGGCACCGAATTCGCGGTGAGCGCGAATGACTAGCGGCCTGTGACAGACAATTCGAGAGTGTCTGACTTGCACTTCGCACCTATCGCTGCGTTGCCAAAGCAAATCGGCCGCGTCGCTCGCGGCGTTTGTGCCGTGGTGCCGGTCGCCCTTCTCGGCGCTTGCGCATTCAACACGGGGACGGTCGTGCTGCTCCCCGAGAAGAACGGCCGCGACACTGCGGTTTCCGTCACGCAGGGGGATCGCGAGGTCGTGCTCGACAAGCCTTACGCCGCTGCACGGGAATCGCCGTTCGGTCCATATGCCTACTCGGCGAGTCCGGAGGAGGTCGAGGCGCGATTTGGCGCGGCGATCAAAGCGCAGCCGAGCCGGTCGGCGGATTTCACGCTGTATTTCATCACGGGCGAGGACGAATTCACGATCGAGTCCAAACAGGTCTTCGAGGAGGTATTCATGGAGATCGCAAGGCGCCCAACGCCGGACATCGTCGTGATCGGACACACCGACAGCGTCGGGACCGACACGGTCAACGACGCGTTGGCGCTGCGCCGCGCCGAGACCGTTCGCGCGGAGCTGATCCGCCGCGGCATCGCTCCCGGGAACATCGTGGCGGTCGGGCGCGGCAAACGCGAGCCGCTCGTGCCGACGGCGGACGGCGTTGCCGAACCGCGGAATCGGCGGGTCGAAATCCTGGTCCGCTGAGGCGCCAAGACGCGTGGGCTCGCTCCTTACCTTCCGATCAGCCCGGCGCCAGTGTATTGAGTCAGAAGTTCCGAAGATAAAGGAACGGATGAAATCGGCCGTCAGGCAAGGCGCGAGGCCGACAGCGTACCTCGTTGTACGGTGAGGCCGAGTAACGCAGCATGGCGGCCGATTTCGCCGTGAAGTATCGAACGAATTTCTGACTCAGTACACCAGATGCGCTGCCGACCGGGGACCGTTCCAGCGCAACACCAACACCGTGAGGTCGTCGGACGGTTCGGCTCCCGCGGTGAACGATTCCACGTCGTTGCGCAGCGCGTCGATGACCCCGGCCGCGGACATTCCGGCGCCGCGGAGGCTCATCAACAGACGTTGCACGCGCTCACCTCCGTAGAGCTCCCCCAGGGGGTCTTGCGCCTCGGACACGCCGTCGGAAATCAGGCAAAGCTGCTCGCCGGGACGCATGCGGCAACGGCCGCCGCGGTAGGCGAAGGCGTCCACCGTACACAGCGGCGGTCCGTCCCCGTCTTCGATGCGGCGGGCCGCCGCCTCCGTCGGATGGACAAGCCACGGATTCTCGTGCCCCGCATTGCAGTAGGCGAGAACACCGGAGTCGAGATCGAGGATGCCGGCGAACGCGGTGACGAACAGCATTTCCTGGTTGTCGCGCGAGACTTCGGCATTGGCCGCCGACATGATTTCGCCGATGTCCGCATCCGATTTCCTCAGCATCGTGCTCTTGTACAACGCTTTGCTGACCGCCATGAAGATGCTCGCCGAGAGGCCTTTCCCGGCAACGTCTCCCACCAGAAAGAACAGCCGGCGGTCGTCGAGCCGGAAGAAATCGTACAGATCGCCGCCGACTTCGCGCGCCGACAGCATGACCGCCGCCAGATCGATGCGCGTGTCGCCGCGCAGCAGATCGGCCCGCGGCAACGTCGCCGCCTGGATCCGCTTCGCCGCGTCGAGCTCGCCGGCAATGCGGGCACTTTCTTCACGCTGTGCCTGCACGACTCGCTCGAGGGATTTCTTCTGCCGGGTCGCCTCCGCAAGCGTCAGCACGAGGAGCACGCCGAAAAGGACCATCAGGCACAGCCCTGGCGTTGCCCCATCGAACAGGAGCCTTTGCCATCGAAACGCGAAATATCCGGACGCGATCAGCAGGATCGCGCATCCAAGCGCGAGCGCGGCGGCGTCGCGCGGCTTCCATCGCGGCGTTGCGAAGACGAGCATCGACCCGAACACCAGAAACGCGAACGCCTCGAATGGCGACGCCCAGCCCGGCCGGCGGAGCAGCGTCTGGTCATACAGGTTCTCCAGGAGCTGGGCGTGAATCTCGACACCTGGCATGACCATCCCCAACGGCGTGTTCTTGTCTTCGGTCAGTCCAGCGCCGGTGACGCCGATCAGAACCAGCTTCTGTCGCAACTGCTCCGGATCGAAGTTGCCGTCCATGAGATCGATCGCGGAGATGAAGCGATCCGAATTGTGCGGCGAATAGTAAACGTGAACCGCGCCGTCGCCTTCGGTGGGAGCGACGAAGCTGCCGACGCCGATGCCCTCGACGTCGTCTCCGGAAACCAGGAGCCGCAGCGACCGTGCGCCGATCGCCACGCGGAGCATCTCGACCGCGAGCGCCGGAACGAGCGTGCCGTCGATGCTCGCGACCAAAGGAATACGTCCGATCGACCCGAAGGCGGGCTCGACCGAGATGAGCCCCCGACCGGTTGCCGCGCGATCGAGCTGATCGATGCTGGTCAACACCCCCGCATAATGCGCGAGCCTCGCCGTGATCGGCGTCGCAGTACCGGATCGCACACCCGCATCGCTGACGACAAAGGGTGCTGCGCGCAGCAACATCCCCGTGGCCTTGTCGGTTCCGACGAGGGCGAGCACGGCAGGTGCCGCAGCGATCGCGCGCGCGAGCCCGGCGTCGTTGGTCTCGAGCGCGGCAATCCGGCTCGCGAGGTCGGGATCCTCGGCGCGGGCACGCGCAAGCAGGCGTTCCGGCGACAGTTCGTCGGCTTCGGGCATCAGGATATCGATGCCTATCGCAGCAGGTTGATGGCGGTTGATCCTGTCGATCAGTCGCGCCAACGATGAACGCGGCCAGGGCCACTGCCCGATCGCGGCGAGGCTCTTCTGGTCGATCTCGACGATCGTGGCCGGCATCGAGACGACATGCCTCGGCGAGAGCCTTTGATACGTATCGAACCACGCCGCCTGCACGCGCGAATACGAGCGTGGCGTGAGCCAGATCAGGGCGGTGAGGACGATCAGGACCGGAACGGCGACGAGGCGAATGTGGCCGGGCCCGCGCGCGGCACCAGCCAATGCCGCGCGATGCATCACAACTCGATTTCCATCCCGTCGTAGGCGGCGGTGACGCGCATCGGTTCGCCGGTGCGCGTGATTTCCTCGAGGCGTTGGGTCTCGGCGAGAATGCGCGAAATCGCTTCGTCGTCGTTCGCGGGCTCGTGGTGAAACAGGCAGAGGTGCCGAACAGCCGCTAATTGGCACAGCTCGACCCCGACCACATTGCTCGAGTGTCCCCAGTCAGCCTTGACGGTGGTCGCTTCGGCAAGCGAGTACATCCCATCGAAGATCACGACGTTCGCGTTGCGGAAGAACTCGACGAAGCCCGCCGTCTCCACGGGGTCCGCGAGCTTGTGCTCCGAATCGGTCGTATAGACGACGGAGCGCCCGTCCGACTCGAAACGATAACCGTAGGAATCGCCGGCGTGCATCTGCAGCTTCGCAGTGACGCTCATCCCGGCGACGTCATACCGCTTGCCCGCTTCGAGTTGCACGAACTCGATGTTCGCGCGCAGATGGGAGAAGTCCACCGGAAACGACGGGGTGTCCTGCTGGCGCCTGAGCGCGGACTCCAGCCACGGGTGGCAGCCATAGAAGCGGATCCGGTTGCCCGGAATGTAGGCCGGCGTGAAGAAAGGCAGACCCATGATGTGATCCCAGTGCACATGGGACACGAAGATGTGATAGGTCTGCGGCAACGTCGGCCCGTGGCGTGCGATCGCGGCCTGTCCGAACGGACGGACACCGCTACCCAGATCGCATAGAACGTATTCGGGGCGGCCCGTCTCGATCTCGACACACGAGGAGTGCCCGCCGTAGGTCCCGGAAACCGCGAACCCCACGCCATCGAGATAGCCCTCGATCTCGCGGTCTGACGCGAAGACGCGGCCCGACGCGCCGCGCAATGCGGTGACGAGTTTCCGGCGAACCGCCGACGCCGTCAGCGAAACGGGCAGCGAGCCGCGCGTGCCCCAGAAGCGAATCCGCTTCATGTCGTCGGGGCTCTCAGCCCGCGTCGAATGCGACGAGCGCCTTCGCCGACAGCCTTTCGACGGCTTCCCGAACCGAGGGAACCACGTCGAGAACGCTGTCGAAGCGGCTGATCGCGAAGATCTCGGCGACGACGGGTCGCAGGGCGGCAACCGCGATCCGGGTTCCCTGCCCTCGCATTTGCTTCGCCAAGATCATCAGGACGCGGAGACCAACGCTGCTGATGTATTCGACTCCGGCGAAATCGAGGACCAGGCCGCCCTTGCCATCAACGAATTGCGTCGACAGCCGCGCGAGGTCCTGCTCGAGCTGGGGAGCGGCAGTGTGGTCGATTCGACCCACCGGGGCGGCCACGACGACGTCGGCGAATTGTCGGCTCGAGAATCGCACGGGGTACTTGCTGTCTTGTCCTCAGGTCGGCAATCAGCGGGCAATGGCGATTATACGAGACGGCCGCTGTATTTCGCCGGGACCGGTTCTGCCGCACACGAGGACGTGGTACGTTTGCCCGCGAGCCTCTGCCACTCGGCACGCAATCCGCCATCCATGCTGACACCGCTGCTACGCAACGCTCCGTGCCCGTGTGGCAGCGGAAAGCGCTTCAAGGAGCGCCACGGGACGCTGCGGATCCGATGATGTCAGCGACGTGCGGGTCGGTGAGATCGTGCGGCGGATCCGCGCCGATCGCATCGCGATCCTGCTCGACCTCAACGGCTACACGACACACTCGCGAGAGCCCGAGCTCGTAACCTCGAGTGACGCCGACTATGAGTCGCTGGCCCGCCGACTCGCGCACGACCGCAGTGAACTCGGGACGTTGCGCGCCCGGCTAGCCACCAACAGGATAGCCCGTCCTCTTTTCGACATGGCACGCTACACGCGCGACCTCGAGGAGAGCCTGCGACAAATCTGGGCGGACCGGCCGACACCCGGAACGGAACTCGTCGGGCAATAGGTTGACCAATTCAATCGGGTATAATATAGTTGATCGAATTGATCACCTATTGTGACCGTTGACGTATATCATTGATTATTATGAGGTGCTTGCGATGAGACTGACGACCAAAGGACGTTTCGCCGTCACGGCGATGATCGACCTCGCGATGCAGCACGGCAGTGGTCCGGTGACGCTCGCAGAAATCAGCCAGCGTCAGAAGATCTCGCTTTCCTATCTCGAGCAGCTGTTCGCCAAATTGCGCCGCCGCGCGCTCGTCGATAGCGTGCGCGGCCCCGGAGGCGGCTATTGCCTCGCCAAGGACATGGCCGAGGTCTCGGTGGCCGACATCATCCTCGCCGTCGACGAACCGATCGACGCGACGCAATGCGGCGGAAAGGAAAATTGCCGGGATGACGGAAAATGCATCACTCACGATCTGTGGGCCAAGCTCAACGAGCACATTCTCGATTACCTGGGCGCGGTGACGCTCCGGAACCTGGTCGACGGTCAGAAGGCCAAGGCCGCGGGCGTTACTCAGGTCCAGGACATGCGCGAGACCGTGCCGAAACGCGACCGCAGCACGGTTTCCGCTTGAATTCGCAGGGGATATCGCCATGGCGATCACATTGACGGAAAGCGCAGCAACGCAGATCAAGACGCAACTGGCGCGACGCGGCAGGGGACTGGGGTTGCGCGTCGGTGTCAAGAAAGTCGGCTGCTCGGGGTTCGCGTACACGTTCGACTATGCCGACGAAGTGCGCGAGGGCGATCGGGTATTCGAAGCGCACGACGCGACCGTTGTCATCGCCGCCGACAGTGTCTCGTTTCTCGACGGTTCGCGCCTCGACTTCGTCAAGGACGGATTCAAGCAGGTATTCGCATTCGACAATCCCAATGTCGACAACACCTGCGGCTGCGGCGAGAGCTTCAGCCTGAAGGAAGCGACCAAAGCGTAGCCGCGAAGGGCGCAACACCGATTCCGGTGCTGGAAGATGTCGGAGCGATTTCAATGAGTACGGTACTGCAAAACCTGGTCAATCAGCCCTACAAGCACGGGTTCGTCACCGATATCGAGTCCGATGTTTCACCGAAAGGGCTCAGCGAAGATACGATCCGGCTGATTTCGATCAAGAAGAACGAACCCCGATGGCTGCTCGAGTTCCGCCTCGACGCGTATCGGCATTGGCTGAAGATGGACGAGCCGACGTGGCCGAACGTCCACTATCCGAAGATCGATTTCCAGGCCATCAGCTACTACTCGGCGCCCAAGCCCAAACCGAAGTTGGCGAGCATGGACGAGGTCGACCCCGAGCTGCTGCGCACGTTCGAGAAGCTCGGCGTGCCGATGAACGAACGCGCGGTGCTGGCTGGTGTCGCCGTCGACGTGATCTTCGACAGCGTTTCGGTCGCCACCACGTACAAGGAGAAGCTCGCCGAGGTCGGCATCATCTTCTGCTCGATCTCCGAGGCCGTGCAAAAGCATCCCGAGCTGGTGCAGAAATACCTCGGCACGGTGGTTCCCACCGGCGACAACTATTACGCGGCGCTCAACTCGGCGGTGTTCACCGACGGCTCGTTCTGCTTCATCCCCAAGGGCGTCAAATGCCCGATGGACCTGTCGACCTATTTCCGCATCAACACGCAGGACTCGGGGCAGTTCGAACGGACGCTCATCATCGCGGAGGAAGGAGCCTCGGTGTCGTACCTCGAAGGCTGCACAGCGCCCAAGTTCGACACCAACCAGCTGCACGCGGCGGTGGTGGAGCTTATCGCGCTCGACCGTGCCGATATCAAGTACTCGACCGTGCAGAACTGGTATGCGGGCGATGAAAAGGGCGTCGGCGGCATCTACAACTTCGTCACCAAGCGCGGCCTCTGCAAAGGGATCGACTCGCGCATCTCGTGGACGCAGGTCGAGACCGGCTCGGCGATCACCTGGAAGTACCCGAGCTGCGTGCTGCTCGGTGACAACTCGATCGGCGAGTTCTACTCGGTTGCGCTCACCAACAACTACCAGCAGGCCGATACCGGAACCAAGATGGTTCACATCGGGAGGAACACGCGCAGCACGATCGTCAGCAAGGGCATTTCGGCCGGTCACGCGAACAACAGTTACCGCGGCCTCGTGAGGATCGGGGCGAAAGCCGACGGCGCGCGCAACTATTCGCAGTGCGACTCGATGCTGATCGGCGATCGGTGCGGCGCCAATACGTTTCCCTACATCCAGGTGCAAAACAACACCGCCACGGTCGAGCACGAGGCGTCGACGTCGAAGATCGGCGAGGAACAGCTGTTCTATTTCGCTCAGCGGGGCATCGGCGCCGAGGAAGCGGTGTCGATGATCATCAACGGATTCTGCAAGACGGTGTTTCAGCAGCTCCCGATGGAGTTTGCGGTCGAGGCGACCAAACTGCTCGGTCTCAAACTCGAAGGAAGCGTCGGATGATTCAGGAGAACAGCAGGATGCTGCTTGACGTGCGCGGCCTCACCGCCACGGTGAACGGTATCGAGATACTAAAGGGCGTCGACCTCACCGTCAGAAGTGGCGAGGTGCACGCGCTGATGGGCCCGAACGGGTCCGGCAAGAGCACTTTCGCCAAGGCGCTCGCCGGCCATCCCGCGTACGTCGTCACCGGCGGTACGGTGTTGTACGAGGGCGCAAACCTGCTCGACCTCAAGCCCGAGGAGCGCGCGCGCGCCGGCCTCTTCCTCGGTTTCCAGTATCCGGTCGAGATTCCCGGCGTCGCCAACAGCCAGTTCCTCCGGCTTGCCTACAACACGGTGCAGGCGCAGCGCGGCAAGGAAGAACTGGACCCGCTCGAGTTCGACGATTATGTGCGCGAGAAGATGAAGCTGCTCGAAATGAGCCCGGATTTTCTCGACCGCAGCGTCAACGAAGGCTTCTCCGGCGGCGAGAAGAAGCGCAATGAAATCCTGCAGATGGCGCTCCTGGAGCCGCGTCTCGCGATCCTCGACGAAACCGATTCGGGTCTCGACATCGACGCGCTCAGGGTCGTCGCGGGCGGCATCAACAAGCTCGCCACCCGGGACAACGCGATCGTGCTGGTCACGCACTATCAGCGCCTGCTCAATTACATCGTGCCCGACTACGTGCACGTGATCGATGCGGGCCGCATCGTCAAGACCGGCGGCAGGGAGCTCGCACTCGAACTGGAGACGCGCGGCTACGACTGGATCGGCGCCGAGACGGAGGTAGGCGCATGACTGTCAACCTCGGGTTACCTCGACACCCTGCTCGCTGGGCAACCGCAGCTGCCGGCGAGCTCGCTGGCACGACTCAACGCGCTTCGCGCGGAGGCTGTCGATCGCGTCGGCGTGCTGACGGTGCCCACGATTCGCGACGAGGAATGGCGCTTCACGGATCTTTCGCCGCTGACCAGGCTGTCATTCCAGCCGGCGCGCACGCCGGGTCGCGTCAAACCGGCCGACATCGATCGCTTTCAGATCGTAGAGGCGGCGAACCGGCTCGTGTTCGTCGACGGCATCCACGCGCCGGAGCTCTCGATCGTCGCAGGCGACCGAGGTCTCGTGGTCGCGAACCTGTCCACGGCGGGGACCGCGCACGCGACGGCGATCGAGCGGCATCTCGCCCGTCACGTCGCGTTCGGCGACAGCGTTTTTGCCGCGCTCAACACCGCGTTTCTGCACGACGGGGCGCTGATCATCGTTCCGCGCGAAGTGACACTCGCGGCTCCGGTGCATCTGCTGTTCGTGGCTACGCAAGAAGGTGTCGCGAGCTATCCGCGCTGCCTGCTGGTCGCCGAATCCGGCAGCAACGCGACCGTCGTCGAGGATTATCGTCGGGCTGCAGCCCAAGACCTACTTCACCAATGCCGTGACCGAGATCGCGCTGGCCGACGGTGCGCACGTCGAACACATCCGGGTGCAGCGCGAAAGCGGTCAAGGCGTTTCATATCGCGAACTGCGCGGTGTCGCTCGCGCATGCGAGCCGGTATCGGTCGGTCGGCGTGGCGCTCGGCGCGCGGATATCGAGGTATGACCTCAACGTGCTCCAGGCGGCCGAGGGCACCGAATGCACGATCGACGGACTGGCATTGATCGGAGAGCGCCAGCTCGCCGACACCCATACCTGCATCGATCACGCGAAGGCGCACGGCACCAGCCGCCAGCTGCACAAATGCATCGTCGGCGGCGCCGCGCACGCAGTGTTCAACGGCAAGATCATGGTGCGCCCGGGTGCCCAGCGCACCGACTCGTCGCAGTCGAGCCGCAATCTGCTGCTGACCGGCAAGGCGCACGTCGACACCAAGCCGCAGCTCGAGATCTTCGCCGACGACGTCAAGTGCGCGCACGGCGCCACGGTCGGCCAGCTCGACGGCGACGAGGTGTTCTACCTGAAGAGCCGCGGGCTGTCCGAGGCCGCGGCGCGCAACCTGCTCACGTATGCGTTCGGCGCCGAGATCATCGACCGCATCCCGGTCGCGTCGCTCAAGCATTGGCTCGAGCAGAGCCGTGCTTGAGCAGACCACACCGCCAGCCATGAACCATGCGCAAACCGCATTGAAAGTCCGATCCGCCGCCCGCCTTCGACGTCGAGCGCATCCGCGCCGATTTTCCGATCCTCAAGCTCAAGGTCGACGGCAAGCCGCTGGTCTATCTCGACAACGCGGCCTCGAGCCAGATGCCGCAGCAGGTGATCGACCGCCTGGTGCGCTACCAGACGACGCAGCACGCCAACGTCCACCGCGGCGTGCATTACCTGTCGGAGACGGCGACCGCCGCCTACGAAGAGGCGCGCGCGGCAAGGTCCAGCGCTTCATCAATTCGCGCGAGGACCGCGAGGTGATCTTCACCAGCGGCACCACCGATGCGATCAATCTGGTGATGCACGGATACGGACGGAGGTTCATCGGGGCCGGCGACGAAATCGTCCTGACGACGCTCGAACACCATTCGAACATCGTGCCGTGGCAGATGCTGGCCGAGGAAAAGGGCGCGAAGATCCGTGTGGTGCCGATCAACGACGCCGGCGAGCTCTCGATCGACGACTACGAAAAGCTCTTCAACGCACGGACGAAGCTCGTCGCCATGACGCACGTCTCGAACGCGCTCGGCACCATCAACCCGGTCAAGCACATGATCGCGATCGCGCACTCGCACGGCGTTCCCGTGCTGGTCGACGGTGCCCAGGCCGTGCCGCACATGAAGGTCGACGTCCAGGATCTCGATTGCGATTTCTACGCGTTCTCCGGCCACAAGATGTGCGGGCCGACCGGCATCGGCATCCTCTACGGCAAGGCCGCTCTGCTCGAGCACATGTCGCCTTTCAAGGGCGGCGGCGACATGATCCTGTCGGTGACGTTCGAGAAGACCACGTACAACGCGATTCCGCACAAATTCGAGGCCGGCACGCCGCCGATCGCCGCGGCGATCGGACTCGGCGCCGCGGTCGACTACCTGTCGGCGATCGGCATGGACGCGCATCGCCGCGCACGAACACGGAGCTGCTCGACTACGCGACCGGGCAGCGTGTCGCGCCTCCGCGGCGTGCGCATCATCGGCACCGCGGCGAAGAAGGCCGCCGTGCTGTCGTTCACCGTCGACGGTGTGCACCCGCATGACGTCGGCACACTGCTCAATCAGGAGGGCATCGCGGTACGGACCGGGCATCACTGCGCGCAGCCGGTGATGCAGCGATTTCGACGTACCGGCGACCTCGCGCGCCTCGTTCTTGTTCTACAACACCATGGGCGAAGTCGATGCGCTCGTCGCCGGCATTCGGACCGTGCAGAAGGTGTTCGCGTAATGGCCGACCCCAAGGCGCTGTATCAGGAAGTCATCCTCGATCACAACAGGAAGCCGCGCAACTAGGGCACACTCCGGCACGCGAGCCACCATGCCGAGGGCCACAACCCGCTTTGCGGCGACCACATCAGCGTTTCGCTCAAGATCGACGGCGAGCGCATCGACGACATCGCCTTCGAGGGTGAGTCGTGCGCGATCTGCAAGGCGTCGTCGTCGATGATGACCGTCAACGTCAAGGGCAAGACGCGCGCGGACGCCGAGTCCCTGATTCGCGAGTTCCGCGACATGGCGACGGGGAAGCTCGATCCGGGCGGTGCTCGCCACATCGGCCGGCTAGCGGTCTTCGCCGGCGTGCGCGACCTTCCCACGCGGGTCAAGTGCGCGATCCTGCCGTGGCATACGCTGCACGCCGCGTTCAATGCCATCGCGAACACGTCGACCGAAGCGGAAGACGACCCCATGCATGCGCCGATCGGCGACGCCGAACTTGGATCGCCAGATGCCGAAGATCGCCGAAATCGAGGGTACGCCCAATCCGAACGCACTCAAGTTCGTGCTGAGGGAGCCTCTGACCTGGGGAATCAAGCGCTCGTACGACAACGCCGACGAAGCCAAAGACGACCCGCTCGCCGCTGCGCTGTTCGAGATCGAGCATGTGACCAACGTGTTCTACATCGATCATTGGATCACGGTCACGCAGGACGGCGGCGCCGACTGGCAGCAATTGACTCGGCAGATTGCCGAACCGATCCGTACCGCACCGGCGGCGAATGCGCAAACGGCGAGAACGGTCGCGGCGGCGACCGCGGCAGTCGCCGAACTCGGCCCCGAGGAGCAGCAGCGCCTGGACAGGATCAACGCGCTGCTCGATGAACATATCCGTCCCTACCTGCAGGGCGATGGCGGCGATCTGTACGTGATCGGGCTCGAAGGCAACAGGCTTGCCGTTCACTACCAGGGAGCGTGCGGCAGCTGTCCGAGCTCGATCTCGGGCACGCTTACGGGCATCGAGAATCTGGTGAGGTCGATCGAACCCGACATCGAAGTATTCGCGGTGTAACAAGACGACACGATTCGGGTTTGCATGAGTGACTGGGTTACGGTGGCGCGGGACGGCGATCTTGCGCCGGGAGAGTGGCGTGTCGTGGATGTGGACGACACGCCGATCGCCGTATTCAACCTCGATGGCCAGTTGCATGCGATCGCGGACGTCTGCACCCATGACGGGGGACAACTCACCGGCGGCACGATCGAGGGTGACCAGATTGTTTGCCCGCGCCACGGCGCACGTTTCTGCATCCGCACCGGCGCCGCGTTGTCTGCGCCTGCTTACGAGCCGACGTCGACTTTCCCCGTGCGCGTCGAGAACGGGGAGATCCAGGTGCGCGACGACCGCTGGGACTGATCCTTCCGCCAAAGCCCGCTCAAACCATGTTCGCAAGACGCGTTTCGAGTGAAAGCGGTCCTGGAGTACTCCGTCAACAGATCGCCCGACTCGTTGGCAGGCAACCCCGAAATCCGCCCAAGAGGTAATTCCCATGGCAGGCTTGAGCAAGGAAACCCCCAGCCCCACGGAAATCAAGCTTCATCAGACGTCTCGAATACTGGAGATCGCCTTTTCCGACGGCAAGCGCTTCAAATTGCCTTACGAGTTCCTGCGCGTCTACTCGCCGTCGGCGGAGGTCCGGGGTCACGGGCCGGGGCAGGAAGTGCTCCAGGTTGGCAAGAAGAACATCGAGATCACCAGCATCGACCCGGTAGGCACCTATGCGGTGCAACCGGCGTTCTCCGATGGACACGATACCGGCATCTACTCGTGGGACTACTTCTACACGCTGGGCATCAACCAGGACGAGATGTGGCGGACCTATCTGCGGCGCATGGAAGAAGCAGGCGCAAGCCGTGAGCCTCTTCCGGGCGCATCTCCGCAGCGGCCGAAGTCGAAATAGCTGCGCGCGGATGCGTTGCGGCATGAACCGGCATCCGGCGGCGATCCGGCAGGGTAACGGCCGGAAGGAACCTGGCCGCCGATCATGAAGCGCGTTCTCCTGCTGCTGCCGACGGCGAGTTACCACCCGCAACCAACCGGACACCGCCGCCCGGCACCTACGCGAGATAGCCAACGACAAGCAACGTCATGAGCATGATCAGCATCAACATCGCCATCGTGCCCGATTGCCAGGTGCGCGCAAGAACGCCCTGCGAGTCATGCAACCGGCGAACCGCATCGGAAACGACGTGCGCCTCCCATCGCGAACGCTTCGCCATGATTCGATCGCGCGTTGCCGTCATCCGGGCTTCGACACGCTCGACCGCGATGACCAGGAATACCCGATAGAACCAATCGAAGTCGAGAGTGATCGTCAGCGTCCGCCGCAGCCATTTCAGCATGACAAAGAAAGCGAGGCCCGAGAACAGCAGCAGCTGCAATTGCGAGACGACGTGTGCGCCCGTATAGGGCTGGAAATCGACGGAATACGGAAGCAGGCGATACAGCGGCTCGTAGAACACGCCCAGCCCCACGCACAGGACGGCAAACAGGATCATCGCAAGCGCGCATGTTGAGCGGCGGATCCGGCGGCCGCAAGCCGGAATCCTTCTGAAAGAACACGAACCAGGGAAACTTGATCCCCGCATGCAGGAATACGCCGGCCGAGGCCACGCCAAGGAGAAGCCACACGACAAACAGATGCTCGTCTGCCGCCGACTGCACGGTCATCGATTTGCTGACGAAGCCCGACGTCAGCGGAAACGACGAGATCGCGAGCGCGCCGACGATTCCGCACAGCGCCGTGATCGGCATGCTCTGGAAAAGCCCGCCGAGATCGGTGCATTTCCGTTTGCCGGTCATGTAGAGCACCGAGCCCGCCGACATCAGCAACAGTGCCTTGTAAAGAATGTGGGTGAACGCGTGCGCTGCCGCCCCGTTCAACGCCATTTCGGTGCCGATACCGATTCCGGTCACCATGAATCCCACCTGGTTGACAATGCTGTACGCGAGGATGCGCCGCATGTCGTTTTCGAGCAGCGCGTAGACGATTCCGTAGAACACCATGTAAAGCCCGATGTAGATGAGCGGCTCGGCGCCGGGGAAGCCGCGCATCAACGCGTAGACAGCGATCTTGGTGGTGAAGGCCGACAGGAACACGGTGCCGCTCCAGGAGGCCTCTGGATACGCGTCGGGGAGCCATGCCGAAATCGGAGGCGCACCGGCATTGACGAGAAACGCGGCCAGGATCAGCCAGTGGCTGAGCCCATGCGGCGCCATCGCAACGAACTGAAGCGAGCCCGTTTCCAGCGCATGTCCGGCGACTCCGATCAGCAGCAGCACACCACCGGTCAAGTGGATCATCAGGTATCGAAGGCTCGCCCGGTAGGCCGAATCGGTGCCGGCGCTCCAGAGGACGAGCGTGGAGCCGATCGCCATGAGTTCCCAGAACACGAACACCGTGAGCAGGTCGCCGGCAAACGTCACGCCCAGCGCAGCGCCCGCGTACAGAAATGCGGCCGGCAGCTCGAGTCGAGCGGACTGGTTGAGCGCGAACAGCGCTCCACCGAACGCCATCAGCGCGAAGATCGTCCCGAACAGACGGGAGAGCTTGTCCACCGCGAACGGAATGATCGGGTACCCGGCAAGTCGGCTCGTCCAGATCGCGCCGTCGCCAACGGTCCAGACAAGGATCAAAGCCGCAAGCGGCACGATCAGCGCCACGGTGCTGCGCGCACGACCGCGGAGCAGCGCCACCAGCAACGCCCCGAACATCAGCACGAGACCGGGATGCAGATCAGGCATCGCCCGCCTCGTCGTCGTAATAAGTGTCGGGACGCTTGAGAAGGACGCCGATAGCCTTCGCGAGGACGATGAGCACTGCGCATGCCACGAAACCGAACAATGCGTAGAAGCCGAACAAGCCGTTCCACGTCGAAATGCGCTTCCCGCGGGACAAGAAGCTCGGCCAGCACGACCGCCGCCAGCACGGCGATAAACAGCCTCCACAGCTTGCGGATTGTCTCCGGTCGGGTTAGCCAGTGCTGTTCCACCGTCAGCCTCCAAGCAGCCCGCGCGCCAGCGCAATCGGCACGTCGGCGAAAAGGAACAGCAGGATCGTCAATGTCGCCGTTGCGACGAGCGCGACCACCATGGTCCACGGCGCCTCGCCGTGCGCCTCGTCCACTGTCGATGGTTCGCGCAGAAAAGCGCGATACACGATCGGGACGAAGTACCCGGCGTTCAACAGCGTGCTCGCGGCAATGACCGCGAGCGCAACCCAATGCTGCGCCTGCAACGCGCCGGTCACGATGTACCACTTGCTGATCACGCCCGCGGTCGGCGGCAAGCCGATCATGGACAAGGAGGCGACGGCAAAGGCGGCCAGCGTCCAGGGCATCCGGCGCCCCACGCCGTCAAGCTCGCTGACTTGCGTCTTGTGCGACGCGGTGTAGATCGCCCCGGCGGCAAAAAACAGCGTTATCTTGCCGAACGCGTGAGCGGCGATGTGCAACGCCGCTCCGACGACTGAAATCGGAGCAAGCACGGCCGCCGCGAGCACCACGTAGGAAAGCTGACTGACCGTCGAATAGGCGAGCCGGCGCTTCAGGTTGTCGGCGCGCAGCGCCACGATGGACGCCGCAATGATGGTGAAACCGGCAACGTACGGCAGCCAAGCGAAGTTCGCGCCTGCCGCATCGAATCCGAACGTGTAGACAATGACCTTTACCACGGAGAAGACACCGGCCTTCACCACCGCGACGGCGTGCAACAGCGCCGAGACGGGCGTCGGCGCGACCATCGCCGCCGGCAGCCAGCGATGAAACGGCATGATCGCCGCCTTGCCGATCCCGAACATGAAAAGCGCGAGCAGCACGGTGGCGCCGAAGGGCGAAATCCTCCCTTCCAGGATTCCGCCCGGCACGAAATCCAGCGTGCCCGCGAAAATCCACGTGACCACGATGGCGGGAAGAAGCAGCGCCGTCGACGTGAAGAGAAGCACGCCGAGATAGGTGCGTCCGCCGCGTCTCGCTTCGTCGTCGCCGTGATGCGTGACCAGCGGATACGTCACGAGCGTCAGCATCTCGTAGAACAGAAACAGGCTCAGCAGGTTTCCCGAGAACGCGACGCCGATCGTGCTCGCAAGCGCGAGCGCGAAGCAGACGTAAAAGCGCGTCTGATGCGCTTCGTCGTTGCCCCGCATGTAACCGATCGAGTACAGCGAGCTTAGAATCCAGAGCCCGGACGCAATCAGCGCGAACAGCAGGCCGAAGGGCTCGACGCGAAATTCCAGTGCGAGGCCGGGGAATATTTCCATCAGGCGAAGACTCGGCCGTTCGCCCGACAAGCACGAACGGGAGCAGCGACGCAACGGCGACGAATAGCGCCCCTGCCGCGACCAGCGTGACCGCCTCACGCAGATTCGGCGCCCGATCGCTCGCCGCAACCAGCGCCGCTGCGCCGACAGGCACCACGAGCGCAATTACGATGAGCGCTTCAGGCGTCATCGCCCACTATGCGAGCAGAAGCTCCGCCGCGCTGCCCGCGAAGCCGATGTTGAACGACGTCCAGATACCGAAGTAGATGCAGGCGCCCACCATCAGCCACGCCGGCAGCAGCATGCTGAGCGGCATCTCGCCATGGCGCGGTGCTTCCGGTCCTGGCGCCTGCAGGTACGCCGCTTCCACGAAGCGCCAGACGTACGCGACGGCGATGAGCGAACTCATGACGATGAGCGCCGCGAGCCACCAGTAGCCTCGTTCCAGCGCTCCAATGACGAGATACCACTTGGTCGTGAAGCCCGCCGTAGCCGGAACCCCGATCAAGCTCAGGCCCGCGATGACGATCCCGAACGACGTCAGCGGCATCCGCTGGCCGAGACCGGCGATCGCCGCAAAGCTCGTTCCCCCGCAGCGCAGCGAAATGCCTCCGGCAAGCAGGAAGAGCGCACCCTTCGTCACGCCGTGATTGAACAGATGTGCAATCGCGCCGGTCAGCCCCGCGTCGTTGGTCAGCGCGATGCCGAGCGTGATGTAGCCGATCTGGGCGACGCTCGAATACGCGAACATCCGCTTCAGATCCGACTGGAAGACGGCCACGAGCGACATCGTCACGATGGCGACAACCGACAGCGCAAGCAGTATGTCGGCAAGCGGCAGCGTGCGAAATACGAGCGTATTGCCAAATACAACGTAGTAGAAGCGCATCAGCACGTACAGCGACACCTTGGTCGCCGTCGCCGCGAGGAACGCCGTGACCACCGAAGGCGCATACGCGTAGGCGTTGGGCAACCATTGATGCAGCGGGAAGAGCGCGAGCTTCATCCCGATGCCCACGGTGATGAAGGCCAGCGCGGCGAGCACCGGACGCAGCTCGTGAACGGCCGCCATGCGAACAGCGAGATCGGCGAGGTTGAGCGTGCCCGTCATCAGATACAGCAGCCCGATGCCGATCACGTAAAACGTGGCGCCGATCGTGCCCAGCACCAGGTACTGGAAAGCGGCAAACAACGCTTTCCGCTGCTGGCCCATCGCGATCAGCACATAGGCGGACAGCGACGAAATCTCGAGGAATACGAACAGGTTGAAGACGTCGCCGGTGATCGTTATGCCAAGCAGCCCCGCAAGGCACAGGCAGTACATCGAGTAGAACAGGTACCGCCGCTCGCTCGGCAACTCCGCCGCCACGCTCGTTCGCGCGTACGGCATGACGATCGCACCGACCAGCGAGACGAGCACCAGCACGAACGCGCTGAGCCGATCCACTCGGTACTCGATTCCCCATGGCGGCGGCCAGTTGCCGAGTGCATACGAGATGACGCCCGACTGGGCGGTGCGCATGGCAAGCTCGACCGCGATCGCCAGTCCGATCCAGCTGACCGCGGTCGCGAGCGTCCATGCGAACGCTTCGCGGCGCACCACTACGATGAGCGGCGCGCTGATCAGGGGCAGCACCACCTGGAGCGCCGGCAGGTGCTCGGAGATCATCGCGCCGGTTGTTGATCTGCAGCGCGGTCGCGCTCGAGGATTTCGTCCTCTTCGATCGTGCCATAGGCTTCGCGAACGCGTACGACAATCGCGAGACCAAGGGCGAGCGTCGCAACGC
The DNA here is from genome assembly GCA_963844005.1 of uncultured beta proteobacterium. GTDB lineage: Bacteria > Pseudomonadota > Gammaproteobacteria > Burkholderiales > Casimicrobiaceae > CAIWHR01. Next base: position 56,427 of record CAWJMQ010000011.1, read on the forward strand.
CCACCACGATGGCGGTCAGAATCAGCACATGGGGCAGCGGATTGGAGTACGTCCTGAACGCTTCAGAAATGATCGGAGCGGTTCCCCCAATGAGCTTGCCGGGCGCGATGTAAAGCAAATAGACCGAGGTCTGAAAGATCCCGAGACCGATCAGCTTCTTTACCAGGTTGCCGCTGGCGATCGTGATGTAGAGTCCCGCGATCATCAGGAAGACCGCGATCCAGTAGCCGTAGTGGCTCGCCAGCGTCATCAATCCTCCGGATCGTGAGTGCGTCCGGCGAACATGTAGAAGATCTTGATCATCACACCTGACACCGTCACCGCAACGCCGACCTCGATCCAGAAGATCCCGCGTTCCTGGCCGTGCACCGGATCCGGATCGAGCACGAAGTAGTCGAGATAGTTGCCGCCAAGCAGCAATCCTGCAACGCCCACGCCGGCGTAGATCAGCACGCCGCCGGCCATCATCGTCTCGACCACTGCTTCAGGCAGCAGGCGACGTGCGTCCGGCAAACCGAAGATCAGCGCGTAGAAGATGATGGCCAGCCGCGATGATGACGCCCGCCTGGAATCCGCCCCCGGGCCCCAGCTCGCCGTGGAACTGGACATACAGCGCAAAGAGCAGCATGAATGGAATGAACAGCTTGGCGACGACGCGCAGGACGAGGTCGCCTCTCATCGTGCCACCTCGTCACGACGCCGGCGACGCAGCAGCGCAACGACGCCGGCGCCAGCCGTGAACACGACGGTGGTTTCCCCGAGGGTGTCGTAGCCACGCTAGCTCGCAAGCACCGACGTGACCACGTTGGGGACGCCCGTCACCTTGAGCGACTCGTTCAAGTACCGCGGCACGACGTGCGTATGGATCGGCGCTTGCGGATCGGAAAACGCGGGCAAGCCGAGGGTGCCGTATACCAGCGCCCCGGCGACGCCAACGGAAATCAACAGCGGCACGCCTGCCTTACGAACGGGCTTGGCTTCCTCGCCTTTGGTGAGATACAGCGCACCAAGCAACAGCACGGTCGACACACCGGCTCCCACGGAAGCCTCGGTCATGGCGACATCGACCGCGTCGAGCGCGACGAGCACCGACGCCATCAGGAAGCTGTAGATGCCGGCAAGAACGACGACGGCGAAGAGATTTCGCTGGACGGCCATGGCGAGCACCAGAATGGCCATCAACGTCAGCAGCGTGTTGATGATCAGCGCTTCGATGGTTCGTCTCCAGTGCGCGAGCAGAGGTTGCAAGCCACGGGCGAAAGCGGCCTTGATCAATGCGTGTGTGGCCGCAGGGCTCGTGAAGAGAATGAACAACCCGAGGAACAGCAGCTTCACGGCAATCAGCGTGAATCCGGCCTGCAGGACGAGACCGATGATCAGGAGCCCGGCACCAAGCGTGTCCGTGACGCTGGCTGCGTGCATGCGAGTAAAGAAGTCCGGCATGCGAATCAGGCCAATTGCCCCGATTATGGAAAAAGCACCGCCGGCGACGAGACATAGCCAGCTGGCGATTTCAATCGCCATGGTCATGGCTGCCTCTCTTCACCCGGATCACCGAGATTGCCCCGCTGGAAGAATTTCAGAACGGCGATCGTTCCGACCACATTGAGGAGACCGTACGTGATGGCGATATCAAGGAATTCCGGACGTCCGGTGAGAAAGCCAATGACCGCGAGCAGCATCATCGCCATCGTGCCCACCGTGTTGCCCGCCTGTACGCGGTCGAAAACGGTTGGACCGAGAATGCCTCGCGTGACGACGAGCGCCAAGCTGACGAGAAGTGCGACCGCGGCGACTGCGAACATCATCGCGGCTCTTCCAGTCGGCGTGATTCGCCGATCCATTTCGCTGTCCACGACACCGTCGGCACCTGCTCGCGTAAGCGCGTGCACAAGAAACTCGCCCGGCTTCGCCTCGACGGTGATCGTGCCCGGAGTCAGCGTAATGGAGTTCGCGTGCGTCACCAGACCGACCACGCTTTGCTGCGAAGGCCTGAAGCGAATCAATGTCGGGCTGATTGGCAGGCGCGGATGAAGGATCCTCTTGGAGACATCCCATCCTGACTTGGCGATTTCCTTTACCAGCCAAGGCCAATACAAAATCACGATCCGCCACAGACGGATCGGGTGACCTTCGCGATCGACCACTTCCATGCGCCGGGCGAAGAGGACCACGGCGATCGCCGAGCCAACGCCCGCAGCGACCAGGAACGGAGTGAAATAGCCGGACAGGAGCAGCCAGAAAGCGAGCAGCAGGACAAACGCGCTCAGACTGAGCAACATCGACTTCTCCCCGTCACTGTCGAGCGACACTTCCGATGGATTCACACTGGCCGACCTGCCTCTTGCGGGAGTCAAAAAGTAAGCGCACAAATCCTGCCACGGCGACGATGAGCGGCAGCGATAACAGGAACAAGAATTCCGGGCTGAGTGACCGAAGCCACTGCCCCGCTTCTGTTAGCACGTGCGATGCATTGGCGAGTCGTTTCAAAGTGAGCCAAACACAAACAGCGAGACAAGCGGCAGGTCGCCTTCCAACGTACCGCAATTCGCACAATCCGACAAGGGTTAGGTCCGTCGGGTTTCCGCCTTGGTAGGTCGTACTCAGCATTTCGGCGAGCTCTGTTCAATACCTGAGAGCAACCCTGAGCGGCCGTACCGGTCCACTTCAGACGCCGGATATACGACTGCAGGCTCACGCTTTTGCCACAACTATCGATCACTCTCTTCCTTTGTGGGGGAGTCCATATGCGCCGGGTTAGACGGTAAACCGGCGAGGAGAAGTCACCGCATAGACAACTAAGAGACAAAACGCAACCGATACCATAGCCCACGCCCGCGTGAACAAGAAGCCTTGGGACGACCACCAATCAAGCATGGCGCGAGACCGCTCAACGCCGAAGAACGGCGTGAACACGCCCGCAATGACGATGGATACGCCAAGGACACGAAGCATCTTGGGTGTACGTGAGACCGGCGCGACCAACAGGAGGTTCGCGCCGAAGATAACTCGCACGGCTGCAACGATGTAAAGAGCATTGGTGGTTTGCAACGATCTCCCGAACGCAGGAGAACTGATGGAACGGCAACGCCGACGAGGCCAATGGAGCGACGCTGCATGCTGTTGTTAGCCGGCTCCATGGCCACAAACAGCGCGTCCTTCGATACTTCCTGAATGGCCTCCAGAGATGCCGAGCTCTTGGAGGAGGCTCTTCACTGTTCCCCAGGTACGCTGCATGTCGTTGTCGAGGCCCACCGAGAACCGAATCAGACCATCACCCATTCCCATCCTGTGGCGCTCCTCTGGCGGAATCTCTGATGAAGTGCTGTGGCCTGGGGCGCTGAACAGCGTCTTGAAATAGCCAAGGCTGACAGCCAGGTAACCGACCTTCTCCTCCTGCATTCGAGTCATCAAGCAATCGGCAGTCGCCTTGCCTCCTACGTCAACCGCCACGATGCCTCCGAACCCGAACCCGGGATTCATCAGCCGCGACATCAGCTCGTGTTGCGGATGGCTCGCGAGGCCCGGGTAGTGGACCGGCAGCCCCGCATCCTGAAAATGTTTGGCAAGGTAGAGCGCGTTTGCGCTGTGTCGTGCGAGCCGAACGTGAAGACCATGGAGATTCTTGAGGATGCCTGCCGCGCGAATGCTGTCGAGTACGGGCCCCAAGAGCATGCTTGGCCCGCTATTGATGTCGTTGAGACGGGCAATGAAATCGTTCGACGAGACAACGCAGCCCGCAACGCAGTCGCTCGTGCCGTTGATGAATTTTGTCATGCTGTGCACCACGACGTCGGCTCCGAGCCGAAGAGGGGAGAGAATGAGCGGGCTGAACGTGTTGTCCACGACGACTCGGGCGCCGCGCTCGTGTGCCAGACGGGATAGTACGGGAATGTCCGCAACCTCGAGAAGCGGATTGCTCACACTTTCACAGTAAAGGACGCGCGTCCTTGGTGTCATGGCTGCCCTGACGGCCTGCTCATCGCCGAGATCCACGAATCGTGTTGTGATCCCGAACCGCGGGAGAAGGTTAGCCAGCAACGCGTAAGTGCCGCCGTATACGGTACGGCCCGACACGATCTCGTCGCCCGAAGAGCACAGTTGCAGAAGGCTGGAGCTGATCGCCGCCATTCCTGAGGCCATCACTTGGGCCGACTCGCCCGCTTCCATCCGGGCAAGGGCCGTCGAGAGCGCCTTGTTCGTCGGATTGTAGTGTCGGGAATACAGAAAGCATCCTTCTATCTCGTGCTCAAAGAGTTCTTCCATCCTGGCGACGCTCATGAACGTGTAGGTCGAAGAGTCGCATATCGATGGGTTCACGTCCCCGAATTCGCCGAACGCAAGGAAGTTCTGGATTTCAGTCGCAGGATCGAATGTCATGTCGTCTC
>CAWJMQ010000012.1:0-15450 GCA_963844005.1 uncultured beta proteobacterium
CGTGCGCGCTCGCTTGCGCGATCAACGAAGCGCAGGCAGACGCCCAGGCCGGGCGCGCCAAGGCAAGAATGTGTGCCGTCTGCCATGGCGAGTTCGGCGTCGAGCATACTTCCCAATGCCCCGAACCTCGCGGGGCAGCCGCAGAACTATCTGGCCGAGCAATTGAAGGCCTATCGCAGCGGCACTCGCTCCGACGAAGTCATGAGCATCATCGCCAAGCCGCTGACCGATACCGAGATCACGGACATGGCGGCGTGGTTCGCGTCCATCGCGATCGAGGCGAAACCGCCGCAGTAACTGGCTCCGAATCGCCGCTGCGCATCGATGTGCGCGATAGGCGGACGCCGCGCCCGCACGCCGAAGCGCATGAATCCTATGCGGCTGGCGGCGGAAACCGCGATTCGAGCTCCGCCAAGCGCTTCTCGAGTGCCTCCAGCTTGGCGCGTGTCTTGAGCAGCACCTGTGCCTGCACGTCGAACTCGGCGCGCGGCACGAGGTCGAGGCGCGCAAGGCTCGATGCCAGCATCGCCCTCACGTTCTTCTCGATGTCCCTCGCCGGCGAGTTCTCGACGGCCTTCCCTATCTTCGCTGCGATGTCGTCGAAGAGCTTGGCGTTCAGCATGACCGACTCCCGATAGAGGCCGATTGGCGAATGGCGACGCGTCCCAGTCTAGCAAACTTGGAACCAGTCCTTTTCTTCTCCGCGGCTCGTGCGGGTACGCCACCAACGTGTTTCAGCGGCGGATCGCTCCGCCATGGTGCGGTGCAGCGTTTCTCCGCACTGAAACTGTGCGTCGCCTCTGAGTCGACAAAGTTCGACAGCTGGAGAATCAATCCCAAGCCCATGTTTTATATCTCTTTGTTTCGTTGGCACACGAAGTGCTGTTAGGGGAACACTCACGTCGGCTTTCTCCCTTCATCAACTCAAAGAGGATTCTCATGCCCACGCCATTCCGCCGCCCGCGCACAACGCTCGCAGCGCTTGCGCTCGCCGCGCTCATTCCAACGGCCGCATTCGCGCAGACGCCCGCACCTGCTGCGGCTGCTCCCGAGCCCGAATTTACCGGCACGGGGAACGTCGGGCTCTTCTCGCAGTACGTGTTCCGCGGCATCAGTCAAACCAACGAGAAGCCCGCAGTCCAGGGCGGATTCGACCTCGCCCACAAGAGCGGTTTCTATGTCGGCACATGGGCGTCGAACATCAGCTGGGTTTCCGATGCGTATCCGGCCTCGTCGCCGCCGCCGGCGCCTTCAGCGAGCATGGAATGGGATTTCTACGGCGGCTACAAGGGTAGCCTGCCGATGGACTTCGGCTACGACCTCGGAGTCCTCTACTACTGGTATCCGGGCAAGTATCCGAGCGGCTACACGAATCCGGACACGACGGAACTCTACGCGGCGCTGTCGTGGAAGTTCCTGTCGTTCAAGTACAGCTGGAGCGCCAACAACAAGACCTTCGGCCTCCCCGATTCGCGCGGCTCGCAGTACCTCGACCTCACCGCGTCGTACGACATCATCGAGAAGGTCAGCGATGTCATCGGCAAGGTCACGATCTTCGGCCACATCGGGAAACAGTATTTCCACAACAACAGCTTCTATGACTACAGCGACTGGAAAGTCGGCGCGTCGACCGAGATCTATGGCTTGACCGTCGGCATTTACGGCACCGGCACGAACGCGCAGGACGCGGCCTACACGAACAACTACGGGACAAACATCTCGGCCAGTCAGTTCGTGGGTTACGTCCAAAAGACGTTCTGACCCGGCGCGTCGATACGCTTCCCACCGCTTACGGAAGGACACCATGAAACTCGTTACCGCGATCATCAAGCCGTTCAAGCTCGACGAGGTCCGCGAGGCCCTGTCTGCGATCGGCGTACAGGGGGTTACCGTCACCGAGGTCAAGGGTTTCGGACGGCAGAAAGGCCACACCGAACTCTATCGCGGCGCCGAATACGTCGTCGATTTCCTGCCGAAGGTGAAGGTCGAAGCCGCGATCAAGGATGACCTTCTCGATCGCGTGATCGAAGCAATCGAGAAAGCCGCCAACACCGGCAAGATCGGTGACGGGAAGATCTTCGTCTCCGATCTCGAACAGGTCGTGCGCATCCGCACCGGCGAGACCGGCGCCGACGCGCTCTAAAAGGAAAATGTCATGAAGCGATTGCTAGCACTTCTCGCGCTCAGCGCCGGACTCGTCGGTGCGCTCGCCCCTGGCACCGCGTTGTCGGCGTCCGCTGAGGGTACGGCACCGATCGTCCTGGCGCAGGCCACCGACGCCAAGGCGCCTGCCGCCGCAACTCCGGCGCCCGCCGCGGCCGCGCCTGCCGCTGCACCCGAAGCCGCGGCGGCCACGCCACCGTCGCCGAACAAAGGCGACAACGCGTGGATGATCGTCGCGACAGCGCTCGTGATCATGATGTCGATCCCGGGCCTCGCGCTGTTCTACGGCGGCCTCGTTCGCTCGAAGAACATGCTGTCGGTGCTGATGCAGGTGTTCGTGATCTTCTCGATGATCGTCGTGTTGTGGGCGGTCTACGGCTACAGCATCGCGTTCACCGAGGGCGGCGCGTACATGGGCGGGTTTGACCGGGTCCTGTTGTCCGGCATCTTCTCGATCAAGGACGGCGTCGGGTCGTTTGCGACCGCGGCCACCTTCAGCAAGGGCGTCGTGATCCCCGAGTATCTCTTTGTCGTGTTCCAGGCGACGTTCGCGGCGATCACGGTGGCGCTCATCGTCGGCGCGTTTGCCGAGCGGATGAAGTTCTCCGCGGTGCTGGTCTTCGCCGTGCTGTGGTTCACGTTCGCCTACCTTCCGATCGCGCACATGGTGTGGTTCTGGCCCGGCCCCGATGGCATCAAGGATGCGGCCACGCTCGCGTCGGAATCGGCGAAGGGCGGCTGGCTCTGGCAGAAGGGCGCGCTCGATTTTGCCGGCGGGACGGTCGTGCATATCAACGCCGGCGTCGCAGGCCTGGTCGGCGCCTACATGGTGGGCAAGCGCATCGGCTACGGACGCGATTCGATGCGCGCCGCACAACCTGACGTTCACGATGATCGGCGCGTCGCTGCTGTGGGTGGGCTGGTTCGGCTTCAATGCCGGATCGGCGCTCGAGGCTGCCGACACCGCTGCGCTCGCGTTCATCAACACGCTGATCGCGACCGCGGCCGCCGTCATGTCCTGGATGCTCGTCGAGTGGATGGCCAAGGGCAAGCCGTCGATGCTGGGCGCAGCCTCCGGAGCCGTTGCCGGGCTCGTGGCGATCACGCCGGCGTGCGGCTTCGTCGGGACCTCGGGCGCACTCATCCTTGGCCTCCTTGCCGGCGTCGTTTGCCTGTGGGGCGTCAACGGCCTCAAGAAGATGCTCGGCGCTGACGACGCGCTCGACGTGTTCGGCGTCCACGCTGTCGGCGGGATCTTGGGCGCGATGCTGACCGGCGTGTTGGCGGCGCCGAAGTTGGGCGGTCAAGGCATCTACGACTATGTCGCCAACAAGATCAGCGCCGATTACTCGATCTTCGACCAGCTCATTGTCCAGGGTACGGGCGTGGTGACGACGATCGTCTGGTCCGGCGTGGTGGCGCTCATCGCCTACAAGCTCGTCGACCTCACGATCGGACTGCGCGTGGCGGAAGAGGAAGAGCGCGAAGGCCTCGACATCAGCTCGCACGGCGAGTCCGCCTATCGAATCTAGGCCGGGACCGGTCGTCAGTGACCGGGAGTCCATCCCGCAAAAAGCGTACGGACTCCGGTTTCCGACAAGATCTCTCCGCAGTGGCTTCAAGGGGCGCCGATCGGCGCCCCTTTTCTTCATCGCCGATGTCCGGTACGTGGAGGCGGGCGAGTCCGGCCCCGCCCGTCGGGCATTCGGAACGGCGGACGCGTTGGGCTACAATCGATCCCGCGGCCCTTTCTCGTGCTCCGATGGTTCCCCATCTCACCACCGCTCTCGTCGGCCCGCTGCTCGAACTCGAGCAACGCTTTCTCGACCGGATGCCCGACATCGAGCGCTGGATGCGCACGCAATGGCAGGAACACACGATCCCGTTCTACGCATCGGTGGATCTGCGCAACGCGGGCTTCAAGCTCGCTCCGGTGGACACGAACCTCTTCCCGGGCGGCTTCAACAATCTGAATCCCGCCTTCCTGCCGCTCTGTGTGCAGGCGATCCAGACCGCCGTCGAACGCGTCTGCGCCGATGCGCGGGGCGTGCTGCTCGTGCCGGAAAACCACACCCGCAACACGTTCTATCTTCAGAACGTCGAGACGCTGCAGAGCATCCTCGGTCAGGCCGGGATGCGCGTGCGGTTGGGATCGCTGCTGCCGGACCTCCAGCGGGCGACGACGGCCGAGCTGCCGACCGGGGGCTCGCTCACACTCGAACCGATCGTGCGTACGGGTCGCCGCGTGGGGCTCGCCGACTTCGACCCGTGCATGGTGCTGCTCAACAACGACCTGTCGGCCGGCGCACCGCCGATTCTCGAAGACATCGACCAGCCACTCGCTCCACCGCTCGCCGCTGGCTGGCACAACCGCAAGAAGTCGCATCATTTCGCCGTATTCCACCGGGTCGCGAAGGAGTTCGCGACGATGCTCGGCATCGATCCCTGGCTCATCGATCCCTACTTTGGCGTCTGCGGCAAGATCGCCTTCCAGGAACGCGCCGGGGAAGAATGCCTCGCATCCAATGTCGATGTGCTGCTCGCCAAGATAAGGGCGAAATACGTCGAGTACGGAATTGCCGAAAAACCGTTCGCGATCGTCAAAGCGGACGCTGGAACGTACGGCATGGGCATCATGACCGTACACGACGCCTCCGAGGTCATCGGTCTCAATCGCAAGCAGCGCAACAAGATGGCCGTGGTGAAGGAGGGGCTCGAAGTTTCGTCGGTCATCATCCAGGAGGGCGTACCGACCTTCGAGTCGATTCACGACGCGATCGCCGAGCCGGTCGTCTACATGATCGACCGCTTCGTTGTCGGCGGGTTCTACCGCGTTCACACCGCGCGCGGCAAGGACGAGAATCTCAACGCGCCGGGTGCGCAGTTCGTCCCGCTAGCGTTCGAGTCGCCGTGCATCCCGGATCTGGGCGAGCCCGCCGGCTGCCCACCCAATCGCTTCTATGCGTACGGTGTTGTCGCCCGCCTCGCTCAGCTCGCCGCGGCGATCGAGGTCGAAGAGCTGTCCGTGCCCGAAGACGCGGTGCCGGCGTAGCGGCTGCGAACGGAAAGGATGGCAGACGCGCAACGCGACCGCGAAGTCACCGATCGGAAAATGCTGGACTGGACAGGCAACGTGACCGCAGCGCGGCTCGAGGGATCGCTTGCATACGTCAGCAAGGTCGATGGCCGCGCACGCGAGATGCCGCGCGCCGTCGCGGTGCTGCAGCTCTTCAATCACAGCACGCACCATCGCGGCCAGCTTACGACGCTGATCCGACAGGCGGGGCGCGACCCCGGACCAACCGACATCCCTTGGCTGCCCGGCGTGGTCCGTATCTTCGACGCGCCGGCGGAACCTTAGAGGGCGCCGCCGGCGCGGTCACTTCGCCATCGGGATCCGGTGGACTGCCTATGGAACCTACCCGGCTCCGCGCTTTTTGCGCTTCGCGCGAGGATGCGCCTGGTCATAGGCCTTGGCGAGATACTGGAAATCGAGGTGCGTGTAGACCTGAGTACTGGCGATGCTTGCGTGGCCCAGCATCTCCTGCACGGCACGCAGGTCGCCCGACGACTGCAGCACGTGCGACGCAAACGAGTGGCGCAGCATGTGCGGATGGACATGCCGCCCCAAGCCCTGCTGGATCGCCCATCCCGCGAGCCGGCGTTCGATCGAGCGCGGCGTGATCCGCTTTCCGCTGCGACCCAGGAAGAGTGCCTTCGCATCCGCATTCGGCAGCGACGCACGCACCGGAAGCCAACCGCGCACCGCCGCTGCCGCTGCCGCGCCAACCGGGACGATCCGCTCCTTCGCGCCCTTGCCCCAGACACGAACTTCTCCTGTCGCAAGATCGACGCGGTCCACGTCGAGTCCGGCGAGCTCGGCCAACCGCAATCCTGACGAGTACGCGAGCTCGAACAATGCACGGTCGCGGACCGCGAGCGGATCGTCGCCCCGTATCTCTACCAGGCGCACGGCTTCGTCGGGCGAGAGCGCCGATGGCAGCCTCCTTGCCGCCCTCGGCGCCTTGAGTCCCGCGCAAGGGCTCTCCTTCACCGCTGGATTGCGGTCGGATCAGCGCCCGGTAGAGAGAGCGCCACGACGAGAGGACCCGGGCGAGACTTCGCCCCGACAATCCTCGTCCATGCAGCGTGCCGAGAAAGCGCCGGAGTTCGCGCGAACCAAGCTCTGCGATATCGGTGCTGCCCGCGAGCGCAGCCAAGAGCTCCGCGTCGCGCAGGTACGCAGCACGCGTATTCGCGGGTCGGCCCGCGAGGTGTGTCGCGAACGCGGCGAGATGCGCAGCGTTAGCGGCCGCAATGACCAGCGATGCACGTTCCGGTTGCGCCGTCTTTCGCATCGCGACCGGGAAATGGGGGCCGGTAATGTCAGGCCGGCGGCAGGTAGCGCGCCGTCGCTACGCTCGCGAGTTCGGCGAGGCGCGTCAGGTACACGGTGCCCATTCCGGCGTGAAACCGGTCGGCGGCTTCGTCGCCGAGGCCGAGGAGGCCAAACGTATACGCCGTGCGCAGCGGCAGGAACGCGAACGACTTGCAGGAATCCCCGGCATCGAACCAGTCGCGTGACTCGAACGGCGCGGCCGGACCGCAGTAGGGAGCGCCGAGCTGGTCGGCATATTCACGAAGTTCCTGGCTCGTCGCCGCGAGTTCGGGAAGATACGACTGTTCGGGCACCTTGCCCCAGATCCGACTCGTGGCATGGGGAACGCCGAAATCCTCGATGAGACTGTGATAGAGCACCGCGAGCGTCGTCTCGAGGTCAGGGGCTGCGATGAGCGCAAGCGTCGAACGGTGCAGCTTCTCGCTGATCATGTCGTTCTCGGCACCGAAACCGATAAGCTCGCGAAGCCGGTTCTCGAGCTCGGCGTTCTTCTCGCGCAACGTGACGATCTGCCGCTCGGCGATGGGAATTGCGTGGCCACCGTGCGGGTGTGGAACGAAGATCTCGGCGATGACGTCCGCGTAGTCCTCGAAGAACTTCGGATTTTCCTTCAGATACAGCGCGACCTCGTTGGCATCCATCCGTGCAGTCCTGTTTCTCGTGTTATCTCTTGTTCTCGCCGCACGTCATGCGGGCGGGATTTCCCATTGACCTTCGAACGCCGTCGTCGCGGGTCCCTTCATCGCGACCGGCGCCCCGGGACCCGGCCATGAAATCGTCAGCCATCCCCCGCGCGTTTCGACTCTGACCGACCCACCGAGCAGTCCGCGCCGGATGCCGGACACCACCGCTGCACACGCGCCGGTGCCGCAAGACTGTGTCTCCCCGGCGCCACGCTCCCAGACGCGCAGGCGAATGGTAGCGCGATCCACCACCTGCATGTATCCCGCGTTCACGCGGTTCGGGAAACGCAGGTGGTGCTCGATCTTCGGGCCTTGTGTGGTCACCGGCGCGCGCTCGACGTCGGCGACAACCTGGACGGCGTGCGGATTGCCCATCGACACGACGCTGATCTCGACCGTCTCGCCGTCCACATCGACCAGGTAAACCAGCGCATCGCCATCGGCGACAAATGGAATTTCCGAAGGTGCGAATCGCGGGATGCCCATATCCACGATCACCTCGTCCCCTTCCACGATCTCCGGCGCGATGATTCCGCCGGCGGTTTCGACGCGCAGCCGCCGCGCTTCGGTGTATCCCTGGTCGCGAACGAATTTCACGAAACAACGTGCGCCGTTGCCGCACTGCTCGACCTCGCCGCCGTCGGCATTGAAGATCCGATAGCGGAAATCGGCGTCGTCGCGCGTCGCCTTTTCGACGACGAGGATCTGGTCGCAGCCGACGCCGAGCCGCCGGTCGGCGAGCCGCCGCAGTTGTCCTGGCGCGAGATCGATCCTCTGGCGAATTCCATCGAGCACGACAAAATCGTTGCCCAACCCGTGCATCTTGGTGAACTGCAGCTTCGCCATCGGCTGTCATGCTCCACTGATCGTCCCGCAGTCGAAAAACCGCGCCGGGCGGGACCACCGCAGCGAGATCCCATGCGAATGAATGCATTACAACCGGCCCGTCCGGAAGGGCGACAACGATGCCGTATTGTAGATGGTGTTGCGATTGTTCCTGGTCAAACCTCGCTGTTTCCGCGCTCCCGCGACCGTTGGTCCGCGAACATTCCGATAGAATGTGTGCGGCATCCGGTGATCGCCGCGCGGACCGACGATCGGAGAGGGTTCACCAATGATCAGAATTCGTCACACCCTTTGGCTCGCCATCGCGATCTTGGCGCTGCCCATGGCGTCGCCGGCGCAGACGCCGGCACCTCCGACGCAAGACGCGGCGCCGGCGGGTCCGGCGTTGAAACAGGAGGAGCTCGACTCGATACTCGCACCGATCGCGCTCTATCCGGACGCGCTCCTCTCACAGGTACTGATGGCGTCGACCTATCCGCTGGAAATCGTCGAGGCCGCGCGGTGGGCAAAGGGCAATGCGAGTCTCAAAGGTCAGGCTCTCGACGACGCACTCCAAGGTCAGACATGGGATGCGAGCGTGAAGTCGCTCGTCCCGTTTCCGGAGGTCCTTGATCGGATGAACAAGGATCTGGCCTGGACCCAGAAGCTGGGAGATGCATTTCTCGCCCAACAGGCGCAGGTCATGGCCACGGTGCAGAGCCTTCGCCAGAAGGCAAAGGCGGCCGGCAACCTCGACTCCAACGAACAGCAGAAGGTCGAGGTGCAGACGGCCGACAACAAGCAATACATCGTCATCGAGCCCGCCAACCCGCAGGTCGTATATGTGCCCGTGTACCAGCCTTCCGTCGTCTACGGACCCTGGTGGTATCCGGCGTATCCGCCGTACTACCCGCCGTACTGGGGCGCCGGCGGCGCTTTCGTGCGCGGATTCTTCTGGGGTGCGGGCGTCGCCGCGGGCGCCGCCCTGTGGGGCGGCTTCAACTGGAACAACAACAACGTCAACATCAACGTGAACCGATACAACAACTTCAACCGGACGAATATCTCGAACACCAACTGGCAGCACAACGCCGCGCATCGCGGCGCCGTCCCGTATCGCGACAATGCGTCGCGGCAGAAGTACGGCAATTATGACCGGCAGGCAACGCAGGCGCGCGAGCAGTTCCGCGGACGCGACAGCGAGTTGGGCGGACAGGGATTGAACGACCGCGCCGGGCTCAGCAGCGCGGAGGCTCGCGGCGCCGGCACGCTCGGCAGCGGCGCAGCCGATCGCGGCGGAGGTCGCGCCGGAGGTGCCGCCAGCGCCGGCAGACAGGACTTGAGCGTGCATTCGGGCGGCGCGGCGCAACGCACCGCTCCCAGCGCGAACCGTGACTTCGGCGGAAGCAATCGGGGCGCCTTCAACCCGAGCGGCGGCGGCGCGCAAGCGCGGTCGGCATCGACGCGCGGCAATGCGAGCATGGGGGCTGCGCGCGGCGGTGGCGGTGGCGGTGGCGGTGGCGCCAGAGGAGGCGGTGGCGGTGGTGGCGGCCGTCGCCGTTGATCCTTTGCGAATCCTGCGCGCCCGAATGCCTGGAGACACCAAGATGAACCGCCTCGACTCGAAATTGCCCACGCTGCGTCGCCTCGCCACGACAGCGCTCGTCGCGACGATGGCACTCGCAACCCTCGTCGTGCCCGGGGCCCATCCGCGCGCCGCGACGACCGCCAAGGTTGCCGCACCCGTGACATTCGCGACGCCGCAGGCCGGCGTCGATCTGCTTGTCGCCGCATTGCGCGCCAACGATCGCGTGGCGCTCGTGGCGCTGCTTGGATCCGGGCACTCCCGCGTCATCGATTCCGGCGACGCGGCACAGGACGCCGCCGCATGGAAGAAGTTCGTTTCCGCTTACGACGCCAAACATTCGCTGCAAATGGACGGCGACGCCAAGGTAACACTCGTGATCGGCCCCGACGATTGGCCCACGCCGGTTCCGCTCGTCAGGAAAGCCAACGGGTGGCAATTCGATGCGGCGGCGGGCGAGGAAGAAATCGTCGCTCGGCGCATCGGCAACAACGAACTCAATACGATCCAGGTCTGCCAGGCGTTCATCGACATGCAGCGCGACTACGCGGCGGACGATCGCAATGGCGACGGGATTGCCGAGTACGCGCAACGGTTCGTCTCCTTGCCCGGCAGGCACGACGGGCTGTACTGGCCGACGAAGGAAGGCGAACCGCCAAGCCCCGGCGGGCCGCTGCTTGCGGAAGCCGCGGCGCAAGGCGCCGGGAAGGGTGCGCCGCAGCCCTACCATGGCTACCTCTACCGAATGCTGAAGGCGCAGGGCAAGAACGCGCCGGGAGGCGAACGCAGTTACATCGTGAACGGCAGGCTGATCGGTGGCATCGGGCTGATCGCCTATCCTGCGCGCTATCTCTCGTCAGGCGTCACGACGTTCATCTGCAATCAGGACGGCATCGTTTATCAGAAGGATCTGGGCCCGAAGACCGCGGAAGTCGTCAAGCAGATCACGAAATTCGATCCCGACAAGAGCTGGGTCAAGGCGAATTGAGCGTCGCCGCCATCGCAACCCGGCGTGCGTGACTCGGGAGTCCCGGCGCATATCCGACGATCGGCATGTGCCGGGCATCGAAGACGATCGCAAGCAGCCGAACGCCGATGAGCAAAGGACGCCGCGATGCACTCATCCGGCCGCATGAGTGACACCTATCCACAACGCATCGTCTGCCTGACCGAGGAGCCCACCGAAGTGCTCTATGCGCTGGGTGAGGAGGCGCGCATTGTCGGCATATCGGGCTTCACGGTGCGCCCGCCACGCGCGCGCAGGGAAAAGCCCAAGGTGTCGGCCTTCACCAGCGCCAAGGTCGAGAAGATTCTCGCGCTCGAACCCGACCTGGCCATCGGGTTCTCCGACATCCAGGCCGACATAGCGCAAGCCTTGATTCGCAACGGCGTCGAAGTATGGATCAGCAACCACCGTTCGGTGGCGGGTATCCTCGCCTACGTGCGCAGACTGGGCGCCCTGATCGGCGCCTGGGACAAGGGTGAGCGCTATGTCAGCGCGCTGGAGGCACATCTCGAGTCGGTCGGCGCTGCGGCGATGCGCCTGCCACGACGGCCGCGCGTCTATTTCGAGGAGTGGGACGAACCGATGATCAGCGGCATCCGATGGGTAAGCGAGCTCATCGCGATCGCCGGCGGTGACGACATCTTTCCCGAACGCGCCGCATCGAGTCTCGCCAAGGGCCGCATCGTCGGCGACCCTGAGGAGGTCGTGCGAAGCGCGCCCGATCTCATCATCGGCTCCTGGTGCGGCAAGAAATTCCGTCCAGAGCAGGTCGCTGCCCGTCCGGGATGGGCAATGATTCCCGCCGTGCGCGGCGGAGAAGTGCACGAGGTCAAGTCGCCGATCATCCTGCAGCCCGGACCCGCAGCGCTCACCGACGGCGTCGATGCTTTGCACGCGATCATCGCGCGCTGGGCGAACGGGAGGTGACCGTCGAACGTGCGGCGGGCCCGGGGTGGCCGCACCGTGGCGCGGCAGGCGGATCAGACGTTGAAACGGAAGTGCATGACATCGCCGTCCTTGACGACGTACTCCTTGCCTTCGAGACGCATCTTGCCGTGCTCCTTCGCGCCGTGCTCGCCCTTGCACACGACGAAATCGCCGAATGCGATCACCTCGGCACGAATGAAGCCCTTTTCGAAGTCGGTGTGGATGACGCCCGCCGCCTGCGGCGCGGTGGCGCCATGGTGAATGGTCCACGCACGGACCTCTTTCGGTCCCGCGGTGAAATACGTCTCCAGCCCGAGGAGCTTGTAGCCCGCATGGATCACGCGGTCGAGCCCCGGCTCGGCGAGTCCCAGGTCCGCGAGAAACGCCGCCTTGTCATCACCGTCGAGATCGGCGATTTCCGCTTCGAGCGCCGCGCAGACGGGAACCACCGGCGCGCCTTCCTTCGCCGCGTACACCTCCACCGCAGCGAGAAGCGGGTTGTCGTGGAAACCGCGTTCCGCGACATTCGCCACATACATCGTCGGTTTCATCGTCAGCAGGAAGAACGGTTTCAACACGTCCTTCTCCTCGGCATAGAGGTCCGCCGTGCGGGCGGGCTTGCCGCGGTCGAGCACAGCCTCGACTTTCTTCAGCACCGAGACGATCCGCTGTGCTTCCTTGTCGCCGGCGCGCGCAGGCTTCTCGTACTTCGCGATCTGTTTGTCGACCGCCGCGAGGTCGGCCAACGCGAGTTCGGTGTTGATGGTTTCGATATCGGAGATCGGGTCGATCTTGCCGGCGACATGGACGACGTTGTCGTCGACGAAGCAGCGGACGACATGGGCGATGGCATCGGTCTCGCGGATCGTGGCGAGAAACTGGTTGCCGAGCCCTTCGCCCTTCGACGCTCCGGCGACAAGGCCCGCGATGTCGACGAACTCGACCGTTGCGGGAAGCACCTTTTCCGGGTGCGCGATCGCAGCAAGCTCCCCGAGGCGCGGGTCGGGCACCTCGACGATGCCGACATTCGGTTCGATCGTACAGAACGGGTAGTTCTCCGCGGCGATGCCCGCGCGCGTCAGCGCGTTGAAGAGCGTCGACTTGCCGACGTTGGGCATGCCGACGATTCCGCATTTCAAGCTCATTGATTCTCTTTCCGGGTGTGCAGCAACAGCATCGCGCGCTCGAAATCGCCAGCGGCGAGCGCCGGCCACGCGCAGAGGCTCCGGTCGATCGCGGCTTCGATCGCCGCGCGTTCCTCCTTCAGTGGGGGCGCCAAGACGTAGTCGGCAACATCCTGCTGCGGGATCGCCGAGTCGCGGGGGTGGCCGATGCCGATTCGCAGGCGCCAGAATTCCGGCGTACCCAACTGCGCCGCGATGTCGCGAACGCCGTTGTGGCCGGCGGTGCCGCCGCCGATCTTCATCTTCGCCTCGCCGGGCTGAAGGTCGAGCTCGTCATGAACGACGAGGATTTCTTCCGGCACGATCGCGAAAAAGCGCGCTAATGCGGATACGGCCTTGCCCGACAGGTTCACATACGTGCTCGGCTTGACCAGCCGGAGGTCGCTGCCGGCCTTCGCGACTTGGCCGTGAAACTTGGCTTCGCTCGCGAACACCAGGCCGAGCTGCGACGCAAGCGCGTCCGCGAACCAGAACCCGGCGTTGTGTCGCGTGGCGGCGTGCTCGCGGCCGGGGTTGCCCAGTCCCGCGACGAGACGGATCGATTGCATGGTTCAGAGGCACATATCAAAAAGCGGGGGCTACGGGTATTCCGAAAGTCGCTCGGATGAAATCGGTTCCTCGGCGAGCAACAAAAAAGCCCGCCGGAATGCGCGCGGCGGGCCCTCGTGCCGGCGGCGAAGTCTTACTTCTTGTCCTTGCCCGACTCCTTCTTCTTGTCATCCTTCCCGGATTCCTTCGCGGCGCCCTTCGCTTCGGCGACCGGTTTGCCGTCTACCGCGGGTGCCGCCGTCGCTGCCGCTGCTGCCGCCGCAGCCGCTTCGGCCTCCGGCGTGACTTCGGCAACCTCCTCGACGTGCGCCTTCGGCACCACCGCCGCAGCGACGACCGGGTCAAGCTTGCCGCGGCTGACCACTGCAACGCCCGGAGGAAGCGTCAGCGCAGAGACATGAATCGAGTTGCCGACGTCGAGCGTGGAAAGGTCGACCTCGATGAACTCGGGCAGGTCCTTCGGCAGGCAGGAAATGTCGAGCTCGGTGAGAACGTGGCTCACGATCGCGCCGGAGACCTTCACCGCCGGTGAGTTCTCGCTGTTCACGAAATGCAACGGCACCTTCATGCGGATCGTCCGGTTCTCGTCGACGCGCTGGAAGTCGACGTGAAGGATTTCGTTCTTGAATGGATGCATTTGCACGTCGCGCAACAGGACCTTGGTCACCGCGCCGCCGAGGCTCATCGACAGGATCGATGCGTGAAACGCCTCGTTGCGCAGCGCGTGGAACAGCGCGTTGTGGTCGAGCTCGATCGGCTCCGGCGCGGCCTTGCCACCATAGACAATTCCGGGCGCCTTGCCGGCCCGGCGCATCCGGCGGCTGGCGCCGCGGCCCTCGGTGGTACGGGCAAACGCAGTGAATTCGAATTGCATGGTGCGGCTCCTGATGTCTGCGGCCTTTCGGCCCCGGGCGCGTCGTCGCGAGCTGTCCGGCCGGTCGTCCGCGGTTGGCGACATCCCGGAGCCAGCGCGGCCTACCCGGGAAAGCCTTGAAGTATAACTGAATTCTTTCTACGGAGCCAACACGGAATCACGAGCCACCGGCCGTGCGGCCCACATGACGCGTGCAATCCGCGGCCGCTCGCCTTCCTTACTCCGTGAACAACGAACTCACGGATTCCTCGTTCGACACGCGTGTCATCGTCTCAGCGAGGAGCTGTGCGCAGGAAAGCGGTCGGATGCGGGGACACGCCTTCGCCTCGTCGGTCAGCGGAATGGTATCGGTGACGACAAGCTCGTCGAGCTCGGAGGCGGCGATCCGCGGGACCGCCCCACCCGAGAGCACCGGATGCGTGCAATATGCGACGACTTTTCTTGCCCCGTGCTCCTTCAGTGCCGTTGCCGCCTTGCACAGGGTGTTCGCGGTATCGACCATGTCGTCCATGATCACGCAGGATCGGCCGTTGACGTCGCCGATGATGTTCATCACCTCGGAAACATTCGCTCGCGGGCGCCGCTTGTCGATGATCGCCAGTTCGGAATCGAGGCGCTTCGCGATCGCGCGGGCGCGGACAACGCCGCCGACGTCCGGCGAGACGACGAGCAGATCGTCGTAGTTCTGTTTCCAGAGATCCCCGAGAAGGATCGGCGTCGCGTAGATGTTGTCGACGGGGATGTTGAAAAACCCCTGGATCTGATCGGCATGAAGGTCCATCACCATCACGCGATCGACGCCGACGGTTGTGAGCAGGTCGGCGACGACTTTCGCGGTGATCGGCACGCGCGCGGAGCGCGGACGGCGGTCCTGCCTCGCGTAGCCAAAGTAGGGAATCACGGCGGTGATGCGCCCGGCGGACGAGCGCTTGAGCGCGTCGGTCATCACCAGGATCTCCATCAGATTGTCGTTGGTCGGCACACACGTCGACTGCAGGATGAAGACGTCGCGACCACGAACGTTCTCGAGCAGCTCGACCATCACCTCGCCGTCCGAAAATCGTCCGACGATGCAGCGCCCCAGGCTTATGTTGAGGTGATGGCAGACGGCGTCGGCGAGCTTCGGGTTCGCGTTGCCGGTGAAGACTCTCATCCGTTCAAAGGCCATTTAACGCAACCTCGACGAAGCGGGTGGAGCACCAGCAGCGCGGGAACCTGTCCGACGCAATGAGTGGCTGGGGAGGAAGGATTCGAA
>CAWJMQ010000013.1:0-85275 GCA_963844005.1 uncultured beta proteobacterium
CGGTGTCGTCGGCGCCGATGGCCCGTCCCGGCGGACGCGCGGCCAGGCTCCAGCCGCTCCATGACACCAGCGCCTCGTGCAGGTAGAGGATATCGGTGTTGGAAGTGTTGTCGCTGGAGCGCGTGGCGGCGAGCCGCACGGCGCTCTCTTCCTCGGGCGCCACATCGACGGCGACCGCGGCATCGCCCAGCTCATAGCGCGCGGTGCGCCGGCACAACGATTGCCAGCGCCGCGACACCGAGTCCCATATGTCGATGCGATAGCCGCGGATGAGATCCTGCGCGTGCAGCTTCGCCGTCGCTGCGCCGCCGGCGAGCTGCGACTCGAGTTGTCCGTTGCGCGTCTTGTTCGAGTTGAATCGGTTCGACAGCGTGTCGGCACGTTCTGCTGCACGAGCATCAGCCCGGCGGTTCGCAGCGAGGGCGCGCCGACCTCGTCTTCGTGTCGCGTGACCGGATCGACGCGCGTTTCCACATCGAAGCGCCGGCCGAGCGAGCGCGCGAAGTTCATCGCCTTCAGGCCGGCGCCATCGACGTCGACCTGCAACAGCCGATAGCGGGCGGGATCGAGCGTGAGCAGGCCGTCGGCGATGACGTTGTCGGCCGTGGGATCGGGCACGGCATCGAAGTGCGTCGCCGACAGCCGTGTGCGAGTCGCGGGAGCGCCATCCTTGGTGCGCGCAACCTGAAGCGTACCGGCGGGGAACAGGACCTTGACCGAGAGGTCCGCCGCTGCAGCCGGCGCGAATCCACCGGGAGCGAGCACGAGATCCACCACCAGGCCGAGGCGCCGAAGAAGCGTCGGATACGATCCCATGGCAGCGACGATCTTATGGAAGTCGATCGTCTCGCTAATGTCTTCGCGCTTGGGCAGATCCGTCTTGCGGTGCTCGCGCCAGCGGGTCTCGATGCGTGCGTCGTCCTTGCGTGCCTGCTGCTTGACGACGCTCGCCGCCGGCGGCGTGTGAAACAGCTGAAAGCGGGTGAGCTGGTCGATTCTTTGGGGCCAAAGCGCGGCGAAGTGCGTCGAATTGCAGGTGAGGATCGCGCAGTCCCGTATCCGTATCGACCGACGACTCGTCCAGCGCCTCGACCGCGCCGATGAACCCGCGCCAGCGCTCGGTCTCGATCAGCTCGGTCACCCGCGGCATGCGATCGATCGCGGCGCGCGCAAGATCGCGATACAAGTCCTCGATCCTCTTCGCCATGGCCACGGCGTCATACGAGAGCAGCACCGAGGGTGAAAGGTCGGTGTACTTGAAGCCCTTGACGGGGGTCGTCGCTTCGAACAGCGCCTTCCACACCGCCGAATCGGCGACGCCGACGCTGGCGTCGACGCGATTCGGCCCCGCGAGCGTCGTCGCCGGGACCGATACCGTGCCGCCGTTGTAGCTGACCTCGAAGCGGGCGCTCGCCAGCGTTTGCGGCCAATCCTCCCAGTCGGGAAAGAACGTGCCGAGCTTGCCGGTGCCGAGCGCGAGTCTGCGGATCGAGCCGCGGCGACAACATCACCGACATGCGCAGCCCGGTGCGATCGGCGGTGAAGCCGTTGGGGAGCGCGGTCCAGATCAGCGATTGGCGTGCCATCAGGCGGCCTCATCCGCGAACGCGTCGCAGTACGCGGCCCACAGCTGCGGCGTGGGTACGAGATCGATGAAGCGGGGATCGGCTTCGCCGCCGCCGAATTCGCGTCGACACTTGACCGACACCTCGGCGCTGAACATCAGGATCTCGATCTCGACGGTGAGCGTGGCTTCGCCGTAGGCGATGCCATGGCCGCCTTCCTTGAGGTAGCCGAGCTGCAGAAGGAAGGTCAGCGACACCGACACGAGCGCGAGCACCGTCAGCTCGCCATAGATGCGAACGTAGCCCGCGAGCTCGACGGAGCCCTGGTCGGGCATGACTTCGAGCCAGTGGAAATAAACGCCGGCCTTGACCTCGACGGTGCCGGAGGCGACGCCGAGATCGATGACGATGGCGGCGCCGAACTCGAGCGCCGCCTCGATCTCGTTCACGCCGCGCGCCGATACGCCGATGGCGAAGAAGCCGCCGCCGCCGAGCAGCGAAACGGTGATGCTGAACGGATGCTCGCGCGTCGAGAAATTGAACTTGACCGACGCCGGCCGCGAGTCGAACGGAAGGTTGAACGCCGCACCCAGCGAAGCGTTGGTGAGCGCGAATACGCCCACGCCGACCGCGGGAAGGTTGAGCGAATACGAGGCGCTGAGTCCGCTCGGCGTCACGCTGAGCCCCGGAGGATCGGAGAAGCCGTTGCCGGGAATGAAGCGCCTGATCTCGTTGACGAACTCGAGCGGCCCGCCGAAGCACACCGCCTCCTCGCCTTCGCGCAGGCGCACGCTGACGTCGGGCTTCCTGCCGTTCTTCGCGTCGAACGAGATTTCCTCGAACCAGAGGATGATGAATCCGAACAGATTCACCTTGAAGTTGGTCAGCTTCGCCGTCGCTTCCTGGCTCGGCGGCTGCGCAGGATCGTGCGGCGTGCGCACGACGCCGTTCATCGTCAGATGCGTCGGCGGCTTGCTTGTGTCCGCGCGCGGGATCAGCAGCTTGAGGTCGTCGATCTTGGTGACATCTCCCGACCACTCGAATCGCGCTTCGACGTGATCGGGGAAATCACGCGCCACCATCTTCGGCACGTCGGAACCGCTCAGGTTGTTGGTGCCCGGCAGGATCTGCGCCAACTTGATGCCGCCGAGCAGCGTCGCGTCCTTGAAGAAGCTCGCCGGATCGAATGTCCCGCCCTTGATCTTGTCCAGGCCGGTTTCGACGAGCTGCGGAGTGGCGGCGTCGTCTCCGGACACGGGCCCGAGGATCTTCGACAGGCCGAGGAGGCTCATCTTCGGCGTCGCCAGCGCGCCGAGCGAGTCGCTTTTCGCTTCCTGCGGCGAGCCGCCGAAGGGCAGATTCTTCGCTTTCGTCAGCTTGAGAAAGACCTGGCCCTTGTTCTGCAAGGCGTCGAAGCCGTGCGACTTGTAGAAATCGGGATAGGCAACCTCGGTGATGAAATCGCGTTGTCCGAGCAGCTTCTGGATCGGCTTGATGCCGACTTCGGCGACATCGATCTCCGGATACACCGCCGGATCGATCGTGTCGGGCCAGCGATGCCGCGGCGAAGGTGATCGTACTGCGTCGGCAACTTCGGGTCGCCCTTGTCCGCCGGGTCGGGGGGCGCATAGGTGACGATCGCACCGCCGATCGCGGCGCGCCGCCGCGGAAAGCGCGGGCGTCGCGTTGTACGACTTGCACACGTCGGCTGATTTCGCCTCGGCGAGCTTGCCGACGAACAGCAACGGCATCGAGAACGTCGTGGGCAATCCGGCGATGTCGGTTGCTGCAATTTCGAAAGCGACATCGGCGAGCTTGGCTGCCTGCGGGAACCATCGGCCAGAACAGCATGCGCTGCACGAGATCGCCGCCGTAAAGAGTGTCGATGCTGGGCCGGCTGCAGTCCGCTGTCACCCACGCCAGGATCGCTCAGGTCGGGTGTGACCCGGGTCAACAGCTCGATGCGCGTGAACGGGAAATTGCGCCCGCGGAACAAGTGGTTCGCGCCGCTGTAGGTGCGCACCGGCTCGCGCACCGCGATGAAGAACCGCTGGCGCAGCAATGCGACACGCTGCGTGCGCTTTCCGTCGAGCGACTCGAACTTTCGCTCCGTCACCTTGATGAGCGACGCCGCATGTCCGAACGGCCACAGGTAGCCCGCATACATCACGCGCACGTACTGATCGCGGCCCAGCGTTGCGACGTGCCGCCACTGCTGCAGATCGATGTGCTCAGGCGTCTTCGGCCAGCTTCCCTCCGCATCGAGCAGCGCGCCGAGTGCGGACAGGTGCAGCCGCTTTGCCTCGCTCGAGAGCGGGTGATAGTCAGCGCCGCCTTTCAACGATTCGTCGAAGCCGGCCATCGCCGTGACCAGCATCGAGCGATCGAGCGGATCGAGGCTCATCCGGATGAGATTCGGGTTCGGCGTCGGCGGGTCGGTCAGCGGAGGCGGCGCGTTCAGGATCTCGATCAGCTCGTTCTGCTTGTCTTTGGATCGATAGTCGGGCGACCACAGCGCGCGGATGCGGGTCGCCGCATCGGCACCGGCCTCCGACGTGTTGTCGCCGAGACGGGTGTGCCAAAGCTCGGTGTGCGCGCGACGCGTGACGGGCGCGATCGCGTGGCGCCATCGCGCGGGCGCGAGAGGCGACGTGACGACGCGATACGGCAGCTCCAGCGCAGTCACGGTCGATGCGGGCTCGCGCGGGCCTTGCTTGAGACGCAGTCCGGCGAGATCGGTGACGAGCGCGACGTCGGTGCTCGAAGCTGCGGCGCGACGTGCCGTGCAGCGAGGCTGCAAACACGCTGAGCTCGGCGTGCGTGGGCATGGCCTCGGCTGAGATCGACAAGTTGTCCAGGCCCGCGGCGTGCGTGGTCTGGACGAGCGTGGCGAGATCGAACAGCCGGTCCGATACCGCATTGGCGTCCAGACGCATCGGCCAGTCGCGCAGCGCGGCCAGAAGGCTTGCCAGGTCGTAACCGATCGTCGTCAGCTCGGCGGGCATCGTGACCGCGATGCGACTCGGCCGCGCCATCCGGACGCGGGAGACGGGTAACGCGCTGGCCGGAGCCTCGTCTTTGTTTTCCGCGACGTTCTTCTTCGGATAGTGCGGATCGTTCGATACCTCGGTCTGCTCGCCGGCTGGAGGCTTCGAAAAGCTTTTGCTCGGCCGTCTCGAGGAACGCCTCCTCACCGAAACTTTGCGGCGGGAATTCGAAGACGATGAAGGCGTCGGCAGAAGAGCGTTCGAGCCGCGTTGGATCCTTCCTCAGGAAATACCCGGTGAAGCTCGCATCGAACAACAACAGATCGTCGGGACGCCGCACCGAGATGCGGCCGGGGACGATCGGCTTCTCGGCGGTCCCTTCACCGGGGCCGGGCGAGGGGCCGGGTCCGCCACTCGCCACCGGGGTGACCGGGGTCGACGGAACCGCCGGGGGAAGGCTCGCCGGGACCTCCGCCGGGTTCGTCCGGCGGTCGCAGGCTCCGGCGGAGGAGTTGTCCCGCCGTCAACGGAGGGTCCTGGTTCCGGTACGCCGTCGTATACAGCGTCGCCTTCCGTCGACGGTCCGGGCGTTGCACAAGGTGCGCACGGGACTGGCGGGATACGGCGGGTACGGGGGAAACGGCGCAACCGGAGGGTACGGAGCGAACGGGGGAAACGGAGGATAGGGCGGGTAAGGCGGTGTTCGCGGCATGTGCACTCCGATGCACCGGGGAGACGTGAGGCCTCACCGGTTTGCTCGCGGTACTAGTATCCTACAACTTGAAAGTAGACGCACAACGGCTTATACTGGCGTTTCCACAGGATCTCGCGGATGGCTTCAAAGGACTACCCCGTCGACGCTGGCGAATCAGGCGTCCTTCGCGAGCGGCTCCAGGAGCTGCGCGAAGAGTTCGCTGCGCTGGTTCGGTCCAATAGCGTGAGCGCGCATGTCGACGACAGCGGCGGTCTCGCCGATCTGCGTCGCGAGGTGGAGCGCCTGCGTTGTTCGCTCGAGGCCTGTGAGCGAAGTGAGGAGATGCCGATGACGCGATCGTGCGCAGCTGTTTCGGCGGAAGCGCCGTCGCCTCCGTATGCACCGTACCCGCCGTATCCTCCGTATCCGCCTTATGCGCCGGTTGCTCCGTTTCCTCCGTATCCGCCGTATCCGCCCAACTGCGGTTGCTGTGCGCCGGCGCCATGCGGATGCCCGAAGTGCAGCGGTCACGCCGCAGCTCCTGCTACGCCGGCCCCGGAGCCACCGCCTGCGCCGCCCGTCGTACCGACGCCGTCTTCATCGTCGTCCAGCAGCAGCACCGATTTTTATCGGCGCTCGCTGGGCGTACGCTTGTCGAGCAGCAGCTCGCGCTATGGGGAGAATCACATAGGATGAAACGCTCAGGAGGGCGCGATGCCCCCACGCTCTTCCAGTAGCAGTAGCGCTCCAACGCAACGCGGCGGGGTCTCATCCACGTCGTCGGTCGGCGGCTCGACAAGCGCGTCCGGCAGCGGCAGCTCTACGTCGGTGGAGTCGATGTCGCAGGCGATCGATGCGCTGCGCGCCGAGATCGCCGTTCTCCAGGAAATGGTTCGTGATTGCTGCGGCGGCGATGGCGGGTGGCGGTGGCGGTGGCGGTGGCATGGCGGTGGCAGTCGGCGGTGGCGGTGGCGATGGGTCGACGCCGTCAACGGGCAATGGCGGTTGCAGCGAGCAGGACATCCGGATCGAGATCGAGCGGCTTCGCTGCGACATCCGCGCGTGGCGAGAGCGCGACGAGCGGGAGCGCCAGATCTGGGAATTGCGCATGCAGCTGGAGCGGCTGCATTGCGAAGTGAAGCGTTGCCTCGAGAGCGCCTGTCGCACGGAGAGCACGAGCTGCGGACCCGCTGCAGCGCCGGCACCGCCCTATCCACCGTATCCGCCGTACCCTCCATTTCCGCCCTATCCGCCGTTCCCGCCGTTTCCGCCGTATCCGCCGTATCCGCCCAACTGCTGCGCGCCGCCGTGCGCGCCCAGTCCGCCGGTGGTTCCGCCGCCGCCGCGGCGGCAGCAGCAGCTCGTCGAGCTCGTATCGCCCGGGCATCAGCTCCAGCAGCCGATACTTTCCGCCCGGGAGCAGTTCGTCGTCGCTGACATCGGGCAGCTCTTTGTCCTCCGCGAGCTCGCTCAGCAGCGCATCGTCGCAACCCTCGAGCAGCAGCTCGTCGCGGAGCAGCTCTTCAGGGTCGTCGCTTCCGAGCTCGAGCAGCGGTCTCAGCAGCGCATCGAGTTCCAGCAGATCGAGTACCAGCAGTCTGTCGAGTGCCAGCAGTCTGTCGAGCACGAGCAGCCGATCGAGCGGCAGTTCGCCAAGCTCCAGCTCGTCGAGCTCCAGCAGCAGTCCAATCGCCGTGCACCGAACCGTTGGGACAGCCCAGCAGTCTCTTCAGGGTTGATTCGATCGATCTCGTTCCTGATGCGATCACGGCAAAGTTCACGCGCGGGAACTGGCTCGCACACAATCACAACCAAGTTGGTCGTCTCGCCGCTACCGGTCGTAACGGACTCCACTCCCAATTTCCCCCAGGCCATCGGACTTTCGTATCGCGCCCGTGCTCTACGAACTGCACGACAAGGTAACCGGCGCCGTTTCCAACGTCGTCGCCCAATTGGTTCGGGGTCGCGATTCCAAGTCCAGCGACTTCGATCTCTCGGGCGACGTTTACGTCATCATCTATTTCCATCCGACGCTGAGTCAGCCTGGCGCTCGATACAGTGATCTGGATTATCTTACCAAGACCGGGGCGAATGGAACGGATTGGAAACAGCTTTACGCCTACGTCGACCGGCTCGGCGGCCAGATGGCCGGCGCGATCCAGGCTGGAGCCACGGCCAATCGGCTGGTCGATCTTCCCGTTCCTGAAGATGCGCCCCGTACACAGTGCCCACGAGCGAGTGGTTCAACATCATTCACGACATCCTGCAGGACATCAACAAGAACGTCGTACCCGGAATCTGCACGCGCCCGAAGAAGGTCATCGTCGCCACCATCAGCAATGGCGCCGTTTATCTGAACAAGTTCTTGACGGACGCAGCCGCGGATCCGAACGAATAACAGCAAGATCATCGAGGCCTGGGATTTCGACAGCGAGATTTCGAGCCCGCGAGAGGACGTCAATCCCCATGGAAAGCGGTTGCGGGCGTATTGGCAGAAGCTCGTCCCGGCCAGTACTCCGGCCAAGACTTACATCCATTTGCCCACGTCGGCGCCGAATAGCTGGCAGAACTTCCCTTCCAGTCCGCCTGTTGAAATCCCTCCTCTCCCGCCTGCGGTCTCCAACAGTAATCCTCTCAACACGCCGGATTCGGACCCCGGCACCAAGGCTCATCATTACATCCGCGACACGATGTTCCTCGACGCCGTCTTGAACATCGAGAGCGACAATCCATAGCGGGGCTCGCTAGACGCTCGGAGCGGTCGCCCAGCAGCCGAGAATTTCGGCAACGCTGCGAGCTTCGTCGAGGGTCAGATAGTCGATCGCGCCGCCCGCGAAGTACACCTCGATGGCGCGGATCACGTCCTCGGCGGCGATCAGGTCCATGCATCGTGGCAGCGTGCCGACGACATCGACGCAGCAGTTTTCCGGCGCATCCTTCTCATCGCCGTCACCCAGCGGGACCACCCGCGATTTCCAGCAGCCGCCATTGTCGCAGCATTGCAGCGCCCCGGCGCGATGCAGGAACTGATGATGAGGATAGGCTTCCCAATGGGGCGGCTCTCGACCGCCCGCAACGACGACGCACGGCCGATTGCGTATCCTGCCCGGCGGGCACTCGACGGCGGCGGCCAGATGCATCATCAGCGTGACCGGGCATAGCGCGCCCTGCGCGTGATAGACAAGCCGAACGAGTTGGCGCAACGTCGTCTTGCCTCGCAGATCGAGCACGCCGCGCAATGGCGGGTGCGCATGGCCGCTTTCTCCGACCTGCACGAACAGAACGTGACCCGCGAAATAGTCGATGACCCGCTGATAGCGATCATGCGCCCACCATTTCGTCGTGTAATCGTTCTTCCCCCCTGCGACAACGATCCAGAACGGCACGGGCCGACCGAAGATCTCTTCGACCTGCGAATACCAGCTCTTTTCGAGATCTGAAACGTGGATGTCCCCGCGGAACACGGTGGGACGGATGCCCAAGTGGAGACGCTCATTCAGGTGCTCGATGAAGCCGTGAATGAAATGATAGGGGGCCTCGTTGCTCCGGTGGATCAGCGGGTATTCGCAATCGATCGGCTCGACTTCGGGGTCGTCTTCGGAAAGCGCGGTGATATAGGGGTTGTTGTCCCAGAGGTCGGTGCACGGCGTTCGCACATCGGTCTCGAACTCGCCGGGGTAAGTCCGATGCAAGTCGCGCACGGCGGCCGTCAGCATGACGATGTCGCCGGGCGACTGGTCGTTGCGCAGGATTAGCTTCCTCATCGGGGAAGCTCCGTCCACCACATGCACCCGGACGGCGTGACACGAGCATTCGCAAAGCGCAGCGACACCGCCTGAGCGACCGACGGCCAGCCATGATCGTCGCCAGCGACGATTGCCCCGGGTGCGAGTTTGGGAATCCAGCCGTCGACGTCGCGTAGAACGGCATCCGTCTCGTGGCAGGCATCGATGAACAGAATGTCGATGCTGCGGTCAGCACGAAGGTCCGCCGCCAACGACGAATCGCCGGGTACGTACTGGACTTGCAGCGACGGGAAACGCTCGAGGTTGTCAAGGTATGCCGCCCGCGATGGCAGGCGATACCCGTCCATGGCGCCGTCGTCGTTTCCATTGGACGATTCGCCCGAGGTGGCGACAGTGGACTCAAAGCCATCGTCAGCCCTAGTGTTGGTACGCATGCCTGATTCTGGTGGCCTCATTGGTGCGGGTCAAGCCAAATCGGGCCAAAAGCGACCGGTCGAGATGCCTAATCCAAATTCTTCGTCGCGGTTGAATTCGCATATCCAACGCCGCTTGCATTTTCCCCTAACGGCAGGTTGTCGTGGCTGTAGAACTGAAAATTCCATCCTTCGCCGCCAGGGCGAGCGCGAAGTAGCTGGTTATACAGATGACCGATCAATCGCCTCATTGAGAGGGCGCATTGGGTGCGTCGGGAGCCGGCATTCGCGATGGCGCGCGCATCCTCATCCCAACGAGGAAAAATAGTACCGAACTGACCCCTATGGCGACGGAAGACTCGCGCGCGTTAGCCTTGGATCGCTCGCAACACCGATAGACCGCATGCGTTGATCGATGGCTGCCTGTATACGAAAACGTAGCAGCACGGTGTTGCGTACCCCTGCATTGCACTGCATTCGACTGCG
Source organism: uncultured beta proteobacterium (assembly GCA_963844005.1). GTDB lineage: Bacteria > Pseudomonadota > Gammaproteobacteria > Burkholderiales > Casimicrobiaceae > CAIWHR01. The sequence goes on from CAWJMQ010000013.1 coordinate 9,892, forward strand.
ATAGCGAAGGTGCGCGGACGCCGTAAGCAGTTGATGATGCGATGAAATTACGTGAGCTCCTCACGGACGGTTAATTCGCAGGTCCCAGGTTCGAGCCCTGGTCGGGGAGCCAATGATCAATAGTTTAGGCCGTCTCGGACCGACGGACTCCGCCAGTACTCTTCCCAATATCGGCGGCATTCTGCCGGCGTCTACGGGGAATCGCGTCCCGGGACTCGTGAAGCTCGCGCCAGTGGCGTTCGCCAACGATATCTACGCGGTTGCTCGGCTGCTCACTCGTTCAGACGAACGGGCGCCAGGTACAGCTGCCGGTAGGCTTCAAAGGGAAGCGTGTCGGCGGCTTCGATCCGACGCTGTTCTGTCACAGACTCGTCAGCCAGACGCGCAAACCGCGCGGCGATTTCGGTGGAAAACGGTAACTCGATCAGGGCGTCCCGGTGCGCGATCGACTGGTTGAGCACGAACCGGAGCGTACGAGTTGCCGTGGTCGCGCGCCATCGCCTCGAGGACCCGGGCGGACGGCGTTTCGGCGGGATCGTTCAGCCGGGCGACGGCACGGGCGAGAGCATCGCGATGCACGTTGCAGCCGTTCGCATCGTCCAGCGCTGCCGCGATCGGCGCGCACTCGGCGAGGATTTCGCTGCTCCATCCGATCAGCGTCACCTCCTCGAGCTCGCGCACAAGACGCAATCCAGGCTCGCGCCCGCGTGCGGCGACGCGCTGCTTGTTGCCGACGATGGCAGCGAGTTCCTGCGGCGTATCGGGCGGGCTTTCGCGCAGCAGGCAGTGCAGCAGGAATGTATCGAGAAAATGCATCGTGCCTGCGGTGATGCCGACCGCGCAAAAGGGATCGAGATCCATCAAGCGCACTTCGACGTACTCGACACCGCGATCGCGCAAGGCGTGCAATGGCCGCTCGCCGGGTCGGATCACGCGTTTGGGCCGGATGGTTCCGTAGAACTCGTTCTCGATCTGCAGCAGGCTGGTGGCGAGCTGCCGGTAGTCGTCGCCGTCGCGGATGCCGATTGCCTCGTAGGGCGGATAGGGCTTGGTGAGCGCCTCCTGCAGCGAGGCCGCGTAGCTCTCGAGATTGTTGTAGCTCACCGCGAGCGAGGACTGCGCGTCGCTCTGGTAGCCCAGCCGGCCCATGCGCAGCGAGGTCGCGTAGGGCAGGTAGAACGTGTCCTCGCTCAGCCGCTGGAGTTCGTGCGCGCGGTCGGCGACGAAGCTTGCGCATACCGCAGGCGAGGCGCCGAAGAGGTAGAGCAGCAGCCACGAATGGCGCCGGAAATTGCGGATCAGTGCGAAGTACGCGTCGTTGGGAAGCTGCTCGGGCAGCGAGAAGTTGTAGTGGATGCCCGAGATCGTCTGCATGCGCCGGCCGTAGCGATGCGAAAGTCCCATCCGGTAGACGCTCTTGGCGCGGCCGACGTTGGAAGTGCCGTAGCGGCCGATCGGGATGGCGTCGTCCGCCGGAAGCCGGCATGGCATGCTCGCGCACCAGAGCAGCTCGTCACCGATCGCGCGATAGACCGCTTGGTGAATCTCGGTGAGCTCGTCGAGGCAAGCGATCCGCGTTGCCGTGCACGCCGGTAATGAGCTCGAGCTGCGACTCGCTGAAGTCGGTGGTGACGCACGGGTGGGTGAGCGCCGAGCCGAGGCGCGCCGGATGGGGCGTGGTGGCCAGCGTGCCGTCGGGCCGCACGCGCAGGCTCTCCTTTTCGATCCCGCGTCGAAGCCCCGTCAGCACGTGCGACGGCAACGCGTGCAAGCGCGCCAGCGTAGAGGCGGACGTCGGATTCCCGGCGAGAGCCATATCGCGCATTCTACGGTGCGGTGTGCGAGCGGCTTCCGCGTGCTGCGACGCGTAGCTCAGGAAGGGCCTTTTTTGACGTGCTCATTCAGGTCGAATCTGCAACGGGGCTCGCGGCTCACGAAAGTAGATCAGTGCCCCCTGGGAGGACCGCGGGGATTCTAACCGCGCAGCGATCTGATGCCTACGCGTATGGTTGCTTCGAGGCGCGAGCGATCGTTCATGACCGGCGCGCGACAAAGAAAGACCCCGACAGTCGAACTGCCGGGGCCAATTGGCCAATCAAGTTCTTCTTGTCTAGGTACCGGAACGGGATGTCCCGATTGGCCTAGGAGACTTTGGCCTTCTTCTTGCTCTTGCTCTCCGCTGACGCTCGCAATCGTCTGAGCGAGAAACTGCTTCACCGCCGCTGCGGCCGTATCGCGGCCGTCGGCGATGGCCTTCACGTACTGGTCCAGGTATTGCTGCGTCTCCTTGGTGTACGTGTTGAACGGCTCGCCCATCACGGCCGCCATCTTGGCCTGCGTTTCCGGCACAAGTTCAAATCCGATGCGCGAAACATCGAGAACCCGGCGCATGTTCGTTTGATAGAGGCCGGCCCATTCATTTAGCAATGAGCCCGAGTCCTTGGTCGCCAGCAGCGATTTGAGGTGCTTCGCATTCTCGGAAAACGCTGCATTGGCCGCGTCACTTTGCAACTTGAAAAGACGCTCGTTGGCTTCCGCAATTACGACCGCCATACGGAGTACCTTCTCGAAATTGGCGTCGCGACCGGCGGCGGCATACGCATTCGGAACCTGTTGGGTATGAGTAGACATGTATTGCCCTTTGAATAACCACTAACGCTACATAGGAGATCCCACATAGATGTTTGGCTTGGACTTAGGCACGCGCGCAGCAATGCGCAAGCGTCGTAAGCGAAGTTCGCCAGGTGCTCGACCGGCTATGAATCGGCATCGCGCAAGCTAGGGGGATGCCTGGGAATTGCCAAGGGCTGCAAGTCCAACCTGGCAGGGGCGGAAGGGTTGAAGCTGCCCTCTCCGTTCATTCTCACGGTGCGCCCCGTCACCGACCGAGTCAAGGTATTTCGCAGGCATTTCGCCGGGCCAGCGTGCTTGGCGGGTCTTGTCAGTTATTCGCGATCGACCAGTTTGTGTTGACCCCTGAACGTTTTTGTACTACTGGAGAGAAATAAGCCAGTTGAAGCGCCTCAGGATGGAGGATTGAATGCAACGGATTCCGGTGGGCGCGAAAGGCCGGTTCAGTCTCGTCGTCGCTCCCGAGCACCTCGCCAACCGTTTCAAGGACGCGATGTTGCCTCCTGTCTTGGCGACGCCCGTGATGATCATGGCGATGGAGAACGCGGCGCTCAACGCGATAAAACCCTACCTGGACGCCAGCGAGAGCGCGCTCGGCACACGCGTTGACGTGCGCCACCTGGGGCTGCTACTCCGGCCGGCCGGCGCGTCACAGGTGATGCCGAGGTCACGAAGGTCGACGGCCGGCATGTCGAGTTCACAATTCAGGCGACAGACGGAACCGAAGTGATCGGCGCCGGCGCGCACGAGCGTGTAGTTATCGATCTCGTCAAGTTTTCTGAGCGCCTTAAGTCGAAATTCGACTAGCGACACGTCCGGCCTCGTTCAATGCTCATACGTCCCCGCGTGTCCGAGGTCGGCCAGAAGGAGTTGCTCGCGAACGGCCGGCTGGGAGAGTCTGCTGGCATTGGCTGTCTCTGTGTGAGGTCAGAGCACAGGCCCAAGCGTTGCAATGAGGTTGTTCCATAGTCGGCGTGACATCGGCCAGGCCGCCACCGCCTCCTTCGTGACAGGATGCGACCGCGTGATGTAATCCTGCTGGCGCTTCGCGCATCACACCGGTGAGTGCGGAATCGTGGAACAGGATGTTGTTCTCGTAGTTGAGCTCGAAGCTGCGACGGTCCATGTTCGCTGAGCCGATCAATGTGATCTCGCCGTCCAGCGTGAGCGATTTCGTGTGCAGCAGACCGCCCTCGTACTCGTAGATCTTGACCCCAGCGGCGAGCAGGTCGGCGTAGTAGCTGCGGCTGGCCGCGCCAACGATCCACGAGTCGTTCCTGGCGGGAAAGACGATGGTCGTGTCCACGCCCCGATACGCGGTCGTGCACAGCGCATTCTGCAGTGAATCGTCGGGCACGTAATAGGGCGTCGTGACGACGACCTCGCGGCGCGCCGCGAACATCAGGGACTCGAACATCTCGGGCATGGCCGAGTAGCGCACCGTCGGACCCGTGCCGACCACCTGCGCCGGCACACCTCCGGGCATCGGCAATGGCAGCGGCTTGCTCAGGATGTCGTCGAGGTCCTCGTCGACGTAGGTCATCCAGTCGCTCGCGAACAGGAACTGGTTCTGCCGGGCGATGGGACCCTCGAAGCGCATTACGGCGTCCACCCAAGGGGCGAACTTCGCCTTCACGAGGAACTCGGGATCGGCGCAGTTCTGGCTGCCGCAGTAGGTGATGCAATCGTCGATCACCACGATCTTGCGATGGTTGCGAAGGTCGATTCGGCCATGGAACGGACGCAGAAGGAGGTGGCCTATCGGCAGGCCCGCAGCCACACGCACGCCGGCCGCACGCATCGCCTGCCAATGCTCCGAGCGAATGATCGTGCGCGAACCGAGGTCATCGGCCATGGCCCGACAGGTCACGCCGCGGGCAGCCGCACGCTTCAGGGCCTCGACGACCTTGAGACCGTTGTGATCGGGCAACCAGATGTAGAACAGCACATGGACGTGATCCTTTGCGGCGTCGATGTCGGCCACCATCGCGTCGATCATGGCATTGGAGTCGGGCATCAGTTGCGCAGTGTTGCCGCCGATGGGGTCGAAACCGCTGATCGAGCGGCCCAGCTGAAAGAGATGTCGGTAACACTCGGGTATGGCGGCCTGCGAGGTCCGCCGCGTCCGCGGCGAGATGACGCGGGAACGGCGGCATGCGCTCGAGAACTGCGTGCAGCCGCTCCACGCGGCGACGGCCGATGTTCACCTCGCCCAGAAGCAGATAGGCGAGCATGCCCAGCAGAGGGAGGACGCCGACGACCACCATCCATGCGATTCGGGAAGCAGGGTCGCGATGCGGCCGAAGCAGGATTCGCGCGATCACCGCCAGCTCGAGCAGCGTGACGAGCCCAATCGCAACCAGCGAGTGGTGGAGCGCGTCGATCATTAGAGACTTGATTGGCGAGTTGGCGGACGGCGTTCAATTATGGCCGAGAACGGGCTCCACGAGCGTCTTCCGCGTCCGGACCGCGACCTATTGACGCCAGATCTTCCGTCGCTTAGGTTCCCCGTTCGGCGTAAGCCGACGAAGAATCTGCCCATGATCGACGCGACTTGGCTCGTGTTCGTCGTTGCATCGCTGGTGCTCATCGCCACGCCGGGTCAGGACATGATCCTCGTCATGTCGCGGTCCGTCGCCCAGGGCGCCTCGGCCGGCGTGGTTACTGCCGGTGGCGTTAGCGTCGGCCTCGTCGGCCACACCGTCCTGGCCACGCTCGGACTCGGCGCAATCCTGCGGACATCCGAGTGGCTGTTCGTTGCGCTGAAGCTCGTCGGCGCGGCCTACCTGATCTATCTTGGCATCGGTTTGTTGCGCACCAGACAAAGCAGCTTGCCGATCGAAGGCCAAGCCGTTCGCACTCTGGGCAGGCTTTTCGTCGACGGCGCGGTGTCGAATCTGTCCAATCCCAAGATCGCGATCTTCTACTTTGCCTTCTTGCCGCAATTCGTCTCGCCGTCGGCGCAATTTCCGACGCTAACGGTGTTCGTCTTGGGACTCGCATTTGCTGGGCTGACGTTTGTCGTCAAGGCGCCGGTCGGCATCTTCGCCGGAAGGCTCTCAGCTTGGCTGCGCTCTCGACCTGGCGTGCTCACATGGGTGTTTCGTTCGTCGGGTGCGATCCTCGTCGCCTTGGGGGTGAGGCTGGCGTTCGAGCGGCGCTGATGTCGAGGCCCCCGGCGGCTTGGAAAGGTAACCACTATGAAACCCGCAAAGAAGGGCACGCAGAAGTCCCCAAATAGCACCGCGGCGACCGGAAAGGAGGCCAAAGGATTCACGGACGAGGAACGAGCCGCGATGAGGGAGCGCCTCCAAGAACTGAAGGCGGACACGCGCCGCGGCCGGCGCGCGGACCAGGCGGACGGGGAGAGCGCCGTGCTCGCGAAGATCGCCGCGCTACCGCAGCCGGATCGCGCGATGGGCGAGCGGCTCCATGCGATCATCAAAGCCAACGGGCCCGCCCTCTCGCCGAAAACCTGGTACGGGATGCCCGCCTATGCCAAGGGTGGCAATGTCGTCTGCTTCTTCCAAAGTGCGCAGAAGTTCAAGACGCGGTACGCGACGCTCGGCTTCAGCGACAAGGCGAACCTCGACGAAGGCCATATGTGGCCGACCGCGTTCGCGCTAAAGGAGCTGAGTGCCGCCGATGAGGCGAAGATCGGCGCGCTCGTGAAGAAAGCGGTGAGCTGAGCCTGCCGCTGATCCCGAGAGCGGACACACGCCGGAACGTGCGCTGTCGGGAAGCGTCACGACCGGCAGGAGCACGCCGGTGCTTGCAACAGCGGGCCGCAGAATGCCTCAGTCCAACACGCTCATGACGACGGTCAATTTCTACCGCGATCTTCCGGTGCTGGAGTCCTTTGCCGAGGCCATCGAGACCGCCCGGCACGCACAGGTTCCGGGTGACTGGTGGATCGTCGTCGCCGATGTGATCGGCTCGACGAAGGCGATCGAAGCGGGCGCCTACAAGAAGGTCAACACCGTCGGCGTGGCCTGTATCGCTGCGGTCGTCAACGTGGACCGAAGCGTCGATATGCCGTTTGTGTTCGGCGGCGATGGCGCGACCTTCGCCGTGCCCGACACCCTGCGTGAGCGCGTGATCCCGGCGTTGCGGGAGGCCCAGCGCCTGTCGCGGGAGAGCTTCGACCTGTTGTTGCGTGTCGGCCTGGTCCGGGTTTCGGAGCCTGCTCGACAACGGCCTGTGGGTGCGGCTGGCGAAGGTTCGCTTGTCACCGAACGTTACGCAACCGACCTTCTCCGGACGCGGCTGGGAAGAAGCCGAGCGCATGGTCAAGGACCCGCTGGCCGCAGGGCGTGCTGCGGGTCCGGGAAGACGAGGGCCCGTGCGAGGGCAGCTTCGAGGGTTTCGAGTGCCGCTGGCAGGGTGTGCCGAGCTTTCATGATCACAAACTTGCGCTGCTGGTGGCTGCGGTGTCGGGCGACGCCGACGTGAACCTGGCCACCTACCGCAAGGTGTCCGACAAGATCGCGCAGATCTACGGCGACATCTCCAGCTACCACCCGTTGCGCGCCGAGCACATGCGGCTGTCGTTCAATCCGCGCCAACTCGGCCACGAGTGGCGCGTACGTTCGAGCCGGCTCAGCCTCTGGGGGCGGGTCAAGTATTTCGCACGGATGGTGTTGCTCAACCTGGCAGGCGCCTACCTGTTCGCACGCAAGATGGACACGAAGACCGTGCGCTGGAGCCACTACACCGACGAGATGGTGGAAAACTCCGATTTCCGCAAGTTCGACGGCATGCTGCGCATGGTGATGGACGGCAGCGAAGCGCAGTACCGGGACCTGCACGACTACCTTGAAGGGCAGCATCGCGAAGGCCGGCTGGTCTACGGCATGCACAAATCGCGCGAAGCACTGTTGACCTGCATCGTGTTCTCCTACAACGGAAACCACGTGCACTTTGTCGACGGCAGTGACGGCGGCTACGCGATGGCCGCGCGCGGCCTCAAGGCGCAGCTCAAATCGCTCAGAGCCTGATCCCGTGCGCCACGCGAGCCGCCATTCGCGAGGATCGACCCGGCAAGCTCGTGCAGAACGGCGGGCTTGGCGTGGAATTTGACGCGGCGCAAAGTCGGTTTGGAGGGCTCCGCTATAATCCCGGTGGCTTTTTCGCCCCTGGCGCCTGCCGGCCTGATCGCCGTGCCCGGTTCCGACTCCGCGCCAGGGATCCTAGCCCCGACATCTCTTACCCCAATGCTCGAAGCGCAGAATCTTGCCGCGCGACGCGGTTTCGCCACGCTTTTCACCGGCCTGTCCTTTCGCGCCGGTTCCGGCGAGGTCCTGCAGGTGACCGGCGCAAACGGCACCGGCAAGACGACGCTGCTCCGGATAATCGCCGGGCTTTCAACTCCGTCTGCCGGAGAGATTCGCTGGAACGGCCAACCCGCGACTCCGTTCGATCCGGCGCTTCGCGCCGCACTGACGTTCGCGGGCCACCTCCCGGCGCTCAAGGATGAACTCACCGCCGAGGAAAATCTCGCCTCGCTCGTGGCGCTCGATGGCGAGCCCGTCACGGCCGGCACGCTGCGGGAAGCGCTGGACACAGTGGCATTGTCGCGGCAGCGGTCGCTGCCCGCGCGAGTTCTGTCGCAGGGCCAGCGCCGACGCGTCGGGCTCGCGCGCCTGCTGCTGCTCCCCCGCCCGCTCTGGATCCTGGACGAGCCGATCACGGCGCTCGACGCCGCGGGTGCCGAACTCCTGGCCCGGATCGTGGCCGGCCATCTCGCCAGGGGCGGCATCGCGGTGGCCGCCACGCACGCGCCGCTCGGCCTGCCGGCAGAGCGTGTACGTCCACTCGCGCTTGGCTGACCGGGTCATGACCACGACCGCGCTCGCCGACATCGCCGCCCCGAACGGCACGGTCTGGCCCGCGATCCGATGGGCGATCGCGCGCGACCTCAAGCTCGCGCTGCGCTCGCGTGCGGAACTAGGCGTACAACTGCTGTTCTACGTGATCGTGGTCTCGCTCTTTCCGCTCGCGACGTCGCCCGAGCGCAACCTTCTCTCGACGATGGGGCCCGGCGTGCTTTGGGTCGCGGCCCTGCTCGCGTCGTTGCTTTCGCTGCCCCGCCTGTTCGCAGGCGATCACGCCGACGGCACGCTCGAGCAGATCGCGCTTTCACCGTATCCGCTCGCCGCGCTCGTCTCCGGCAAGATCGTCGCGCACTGGCTGACGACCGGCCTGCCCGTCGTGGTGCTCGCGCCACTTCTTGGCCTCCAGTACGCCATGGACGGCGAATCTCTGGCTGTTCTGGCCGTCGCGCTGCTGATCGGCACGCCGATCCTGTCGCTGCTGGGCGCGATCGGCGCGGCGCTGACGTTGGGCTTGCGGTCTGGTGGGAGCCTGCTCGCGTTGCTGATCCTGCCGCTGTATGTTCCGGTATTGATCTTCGGCGCGGGGGCCGTGGACGCAGAGCGCGCCGGACTCGGCGCCTCGGCAAACCTCTCGCTCCTCGGCGCGGGCCTGCTGGTCGCGATCGTCGGCGCGCCGTTCGCCGCCGCCGCCGCCGTGCGCATTGCGCTTGACTGAATCGTCGGAAACATGTCGCTCAATTGGTTCAAGTACGCTTCACCCGCCGCGTTCTACCCGGTCGCCGGGAAGATGATTCCTTGGTTCGGTTGGACGGCGTCCATCCTCGCGGCGGTCGGCCTCTACATCGGACTCGTCGTCGCGCCAACCGATTTCCAGCAGAGCGATGCCTACCGGATCATTTTCATCCACGTGCCCGCGGCATGGATGAGCATGTTCCTGTACGTTGTCATGGCCGTCTGGAGCGCATTCGCACTCGGGTTCAACACGCGGCTGTCGGCGATGATGGCGCAGGCGATCGCGCCGACGGGCGCGCTGATGACATTCGTCGCGCTGTGGACCGGCGCGTTCTGGGGCCGGCCGACCTGGGGGACATACTGGGCGTGGGACGCACGGATGACCTCCGAACTCATCCTGCTCTTCCTCTACCTCGGCGTCATCGCGCTTCGAAGCGCCATCGACGACCCGCGGCGCGCGGACCGCGCTTGCGCCGTGCTGACGCTGACCGGCGTCGTCAATGTCCCCATCATCTACTTCTCCGTGCACTGGTGGAATACGCTGCACCAGGGTTCTTCGGTCAGCCTGACGAAAGCGCCGGCGATGGCGGCCATCATGCTGGCGGGCATGCTCATCATGACGTTCGCGGCATGGTTCTACGCGATCGCTGTCGCGCTGGCACGGGTGCGCACGATCATGATCGACCGCGAGCGCGGCGCCGCGTGGGTGGGAGAACTTCCGGAGGTAAGGAACGCATGAGGAACATGGAGACCGCGGCATGTCATTCTTCGCGATGAACGGCTATGGCTTCTACATCTGGACTGCGTACGGAGTGGCGGCACTCGTCCTTGCCGTCGAAATCTTCGCGCTTCGGTCGCGCCGCAGGTCGGTGCTCGGCGAAGCGCGGTTGGGCGTCCCCGACGATGTCGGCGAACCCGCGAGAGCCGCCCGATGAAACCCCGCCACCGTCGCTTCGCCTGGATCGGCGCCGGCGTGGTTGTGCTGGCCGCCGCCACGGCGCTGGTGCTCAATGCGTTCCAGTCGAACCTCGTGTTCTTCTTCTCGCCGACCGATATCGTCGAGAATCGCGTTCCGCAGGGACGCGCTTTCCGGATCGGCGGAATGGTCGTGGAAAAAAGCCTCACACGTGCGCCGGATGGCTTGACGGTTCGCTTCAACGTCACCGACACGGCAAAGACCATCCCGGTGGTCTATACAGGCATACTTCCGGACCTGTTCAAGGAAGGCAAGGGTGTTGTCGCACAAGGGACGATCGGGCCCGACGGAGTGTTTCGCGCGACGGAGGTCCTTGCCAAGCACGACGAGAACTACATGCCGCCCGAGGCCGCGGCCGCGATCGACCAGGCGCATGCAAGGGCGGCGATGGACAAGGCCGCGAAGACTGTGAAGCAATGACACGAAGGCGACGCCGATGATCCCTGAACTTGGACATTTCGCTTTGATCCTCGCACTGCTGCTCGCGGCGGTGCTGAGCACGCTGCCGCTCGCCGGCGCGCATCGCCACAATGCCGCGTGGATGGCGCTCGCGCGTCCGCTCGCGGTGGGGCAGTTCTTCTTCATCGCCTGTGCGTTCGGTTGCCTCGCCTATTCGTTCGTGGCCAACGATTTCTCGGTGGTCAACGTCGCCACCAACTCGAACTCGCAGCTTCCGCTCCAATACCGGATCGCCGCGACGTGGGGGTCGCATGAGGGTTCCATGCTGCTGTGGGTGTTCATGCTGGGCGCATGGACGATGGCCGTCTCGCTGAGGAGCCGCCACCTGCCCGAGGAACTGGTCGCGCGGGTGCTGGGGGTGATGGGCCTCATCGCCGTCGGCTTCCTGCTGTTCATGCTGTTGACATCGAACCCATTCGACCGGCTGTTCCCGCCGGCCCCGGACGGCCGCGACCTCAACCCGCTGCTGCAGGACCCCGGCATGGTGTTCCACCCGCCCCTCCTGTACATGGGCTACGTCGGATTCTCCGTCGCGTTCGCGTTCGCGATCGCCGCTCTGATCGGCGGCCGCCTCGACGCGACGTGGGCCCGCTGGTCACGGCCGTGGACCACGCTCGCGTGGTGCTTCCTCACCTGCGGAATCATGCTCGGCAGCTGGTGGGCCTACTACGAGCTGGGATGGGGTGGCTGGTGGTTCTGGGACCCTGTCGAGAACGCTTCATTCATGCCGTGGCTCGTCGGCACGGCACTGATTCATTCGCTCGCCGTCACCGAAAAGCGCGGCACGTTCAGAGCGTGGACGGTGCTGCTTGCGATCTGCGCGTTCTCGCTGTCGCTGCTGGGCACGTTCCTCGTGCGCTCGGGCGTGCTGACGTCGGTGCACGCGTTCGCGACCGATCCGCGCCGCGGCATTTTCATCCTCGCATTTCTCGCGCTCGTCATCGGCGGCTCGCTACTGCTGTTTGCCGTGCGCGCCCCGAAGGTCGGCGGCGGCGGACGGTTCGAAGCGCTTTCGCGCGAGACGATGCTGCTCGCGAACAACGTGCTGCTGATCGCCGCCGCGGGATCGGTCCTTCTTGGCACGTTGTACCCGCTCTTCCTCGACGCGCTCAATCTCGGCAAGATTTCGGTCGGACCGCCGTACTTCGACACGGTGTTCGTTCCGTTGATGACGCCGCTCGTCTTCCTGATGGGCGTCGGTCCCCTCGCGCGGTGGAAGCAGGCGATGCTGCCGGACTTGTGGCAGCGGATCAGGTGGGCGCTTGCGGTCAGCATCGTCACTGCGTTGCTGCTGCCGTTCGTTGCCGGCAAATGGACGCCGATGGTGAGCTTCGGCCTGCTGCTCGCGGCCTGGATCGTCACGACCACCATCGTCAACATCAGGGAGCGCGGCCGCGGTGTGCGAGGTGGCATCGTCGCCCAGCTTGCGCGCCAGCCCAGGCACTACTGGGGGATGATCGTCGCGCACCTCGGCATCGCCGTGTTCATCGTCGGCGTGACCATGGTGAAGGGCTACGAGACAGAGCGCGACGTGCGTATGGGCGTCGGCGACACCGTGACCGTCGGCGGCTTCACGTTGCGCTTCGACGGCACCAGCGAGGCTTCGGGGCCGAATTATCGCGCCGCGCGCGGCGGCTTCGACGTAAGCCGAAATGGCGAGCACGTCACGACGCTCGCCCCGGAGAAACGCGTGTACAACGCCGGCGGAATGCCAATGACCGAAGCGGCGATAAGGAACATGCTGACCGGCGACCTCTACGTGTCGCTCGGTGAACAGGTCGACAACGGCGCGTGGAGCGTGCGCATCTACCATAAACCTTTCGTGACGTGGATATGGGTCGGCTGCCTGCTGATGGCGCTGGGGGGCTTGCTCGCGCTTTCCGATCGCCGCTACCGCGTCGAGTTGCGGCGCAGCGACGCGCGTGTCGTCGATGGTGCACCAGCGCGGGGAGCGTGATGAGCAAGAAGCTGCTGATCCCGCTGGCCGTCTTCGTCGTTCTCTGCGCGTTTCTGCTCGTCGGACTCTGGCGCGACCCGCGCGAAGTGCCGTCGCCGCTGATCGGCAAGCCGGCGCCGGCGTTTACTCTCGCCCAACTCCATCAGCCCGCGAAGACCCTCGGCCCCGCCGACCTCAAAGGGCAGGTCTGGTTGCTGAACGTATGGGCGTCGTGGTGTGTATCGTGCCGCGAGGAGCACCCGCTGCTCGTCGAACTGGGAAAGGCGAAGATCGTCCCGATCGTTGGGCTGAACTACAAGGATGAGCCTGCCGCCGGCATGCGCTGGCTCACGCAGAACGGCGATCCCTACAACGTGTCGGTCGTCGATCGCGATGGGCGCGTCGGAATCGACTGGGGCGTCTACGGCGTGCCGGAAACGTTCGTTGTCGACAAAGGCGGCGCGATCCGATACAAGCAGATCGGACCGATCACCGCGGAGGCTCTGGAGAAGAAGATACTGCCGCTTGTCCGCGAGCTGCAGAAATCATGAAGCGCCTCGCGCTTGTGCTGCTCCTGACGGCGATCGCATTGTCGCCGCTGATCGCGCTTGCCGCGGATGCGGTGCCCACCGAGAAGGACGCGCTGGCGGCATCGCGCGCGGTGAAGCTCTCGGAAAAACTGCGTTGCCTCGTCTGCCAGAACCAGACAATCGCCGATTCGAACGCCGAGTTGGCACAGGACCTCCGCCGCCAGATCCACGAGCAGATCGCCGTCGGCAAGAGCGATGACGAGATCATCGACTACATGGTCGCGCGCTATGGCGACTTCGTCCTCTACCAGCCTCCGGTGAAGCCGACGACCTTCCTTCTCTGGGCCGGCCCGGCGCTTCTGCTGCTGTTCGGATTCGTCGTGCTCGGCCGCACGCTGCTCACGCGGCGCAAGCAGGTCGATGCGCCCTCTCTCACCGTCGAGGAGCACGAACGCGCCGCAAAGCTTCTCGCCGGCAACAATGGGGCGGAACGCTCGTGATCACATTTGTCCTCGTCGCCACAGCGATGGTGGCGACAGCCCTCGCGTGGATTCTCGTGCCGCTGCTGAAGCCCGGCAAGAAGGAAGGTATCGGAGGCGAAGCGTCGAACGTCGCGATCCTGAGCGACCAGCTCCGCGAGCTCGAGGCCGATCTCGCCACAGGCGCTCTACCGCGCGAACACTACGAGCAGGCGCGGCGTGAACTCGAGCAGCGCGTGCTCGACGAATCGAAGACCATGGGCATTCCCGGGAACGCGCCCTCACAGTCGGCGGCGTGGACGGCGGCGATTCTCGGCGGCGCGATTCCGATAGCGGCACTCCTTCTCTATGTTGCGCTCGGCAACCACGATGCGTTCCTCCCGGCTGCGGCGCGCACTGCCGCGGCAGGCGCCGAACACGAGATCACGCCGCAGCAGATCGAGGAAATGGCCGCGAAACTCGCGGCCAAGCTCGACCGTGAGCCCGACAACCCCGAGGGATGGGTAATGCTCGCGCGCACGTACTACGCGCTCAACCGTCACGCCGATGCCGCGCGTGCGTACGAACGCGCGCTGACCCTCGTTCCCGACAATGCCGAGCTCCTCGCCGACTACGCCGATTCCGTTGCCGCGACGCAGGGCGGGTTGCGTGGCAAGGCACTCGACCTCGTCGAGCGCGCGCTGAAGGCGGATCCGACGCAATGGAAAGCGCTGGCGCTCGCCGGCACGGCAGCATTCGAGCGCAAGGACTACAAGCAGGCTGTCGCGTATTGGGAGCGTATGAAGGCGACGGTTCCGCCGGGCTCGTCGTTTGCCGGTTCGATCGACGCCAGCATTGCGGAGGCGCGCGAATTGGGCGGTCTCAAATCGGCGCCCATGCCTCCCTCTGCTCCGATGGCCGCCGCACGCGGAGCCGACAGCCCCAAGCCTTCCTCGAGCGCGGCCGTGGCGCCATCGACGCTGGCTGGCGCGACCGTTGCGGGCACCGTGACGCTCGCGCCGGCGCTGGCGGCAAAGGCCGCACCGACCGACACCGTCTACATCTTCGCGCGCGCGGCGGAGGGTCCGAAGATGCCGCTGGCAATCCTGAAGAAGCAGGTGAAGGACTTGCCGGCTGCGTTCATGCTCGACGATTCGATGGCGATGGCGCCCAACTTTGCGCTGTCGAATTTTCCGAATGTCATCGTCGGCGCACGTATTTCGAAATCCGGAAACGCAACGCCGCAGAGCGGTGACCTCGAGGGCGCCTCGCCTGTCGTCAAGATCGGTGCGACGGGACTTACAGTCGTCATCGATCGCGCGCTGCCCTGATTGCGGGCAGCGTGCGCGCACCCGCCCCGCCGGACGCGGACTCCGCGCAGCAGCGAAGCTTCGGCATGTCCACCGACGTCGATGTGCTGGTGATAGGAGGCGGGATTTCCGGTCTCGCCACGGCATTCGGCACTCGGCGGCAAGGCGCTTCCGTCGAAGTGTTCGATGCGGCGGCGCGCGCGGGCGGCGTAATCGGCACCTTGCATCGCGACGGCGCGCTCTACGAGAGCGGCCCGAACAGCGCGCTCGACACAACACCTCTCATCAACGAGCTCCTCGAAGCGCTCGGCATCCGTAACGAGCGCACCGAAGCGAGCGCCATCGCCTCCACGCGTTTCATCGTGCGCGGTGGCAAGCTGATCGCGCTGCCAACGTCGCCACGGTCATTTCTCACGACGCCGGCGTTTTCGTTCGGAGCGAAATTGCGGCTGTTGCGCGAACCTTTCATCGCGCCCGCTCCTCCCGGTGCCGAGGAGTCGATCGCCGCGTTCGTCCGGCGCAGGCTCGGGACGGAATTCCTCGACTATGCGATCGATCCGTTCGTCTCCGGCATCTACGCCGGCGACCCGGAGCGGATCTCGGTGCCGGCCGCGTTTCCGCGCCTCTTTGCCCTCGAGCAGAAATACGGCAGCCTGATCAAGGGACAGATCAAGGGCGCCTCCGAGCGCAGGTCGAACGCCGGGAAGGCCAAGAACGTCGCCGGAAGCTTTTCGTTCGCCGGCGGCATGCAGACGATTACCGACGCGCTCGCCCGCGTCGTTGGTCGCGTTTCGACTGGAGTTCTCGTTCAGGATATCGCGCGCGACGCCAGCGGTGGATGGACCGTCACCGCCACACGCGGAGGCGAGCGCATCGCGCGACGCGCGAAGGCCATCGTGCTCGCCGTACCCGCGTATCAGGCCGCAACCCTCGTGCGCGAACTCGCGCCAGCGGCAACACGAGCGCTGGCCACGATCGACTACGCGCCGATTGCGAGCGTCGCGACTGCCTATCGACGCAGCGATGTCACCCACTCGCTTGCAGGATTCGGCTTCCTCGTTCCGAAGAAGGAGCGGCGTCGAATCCTGGGGTCGCTCTTCTCCAGCAGCATGTTCGAAGGCCGGGCGCCCGCGGGAACGGTATTGCTCACCTCGTTCGTCGGCGGCCGTCGAAATCCCGAACTCGTGGCCAAACCGGACGCTGAGCTGGAACGAATCGTGCGTGACGAGCTTGGAACGCTCGTCGGCGCGGTCAACGCGCCGCTGTGGATCGCGATTACGCGCTGGACGCACGCCATTCCACAATACGATCTTGGCCATCGCGAGCGCCTGAACCCGGTCGAAGGCGCGGAGCGCACGTTGCCCGGGCTCTTCTTCTGCGCCAGCTACCGCGGCGGGGTGTCCGTCGGCGATCGCATCCAGTCGGCGCACGCGATGACCGATGCCGTGGCCCGCTTCCTCGGCGCCCGTTGAACGAACGCCCTACGTCGAGAGTCGAGAGCGGCACGCCCGCGTAACCCGCGGCGAAGATGTCGTAGTGGCCCGCTCGGAAATTCCGGATCGTATGCGCGGTGGCCAACCCGCCGCACTCGCCGCGGCGACGCAAACCGAAGCGCCTGCCACCCCCTCCGTTACAGGCCACAAGCTACTGCGTAACACGCGCCGCAATCTTGATGCATGTCAAGCGTTGCCGCAGTCAACGCGAATTAAATGGAGTCGATGCAAAAGGGATGATGTTTTCCCGTCAGCGCTCGCGCGTCGGCGAAAATCTTCGGCAGGAGAAGGACACCATGATCGAGACGTATTACGAACTGATGCGACGCCAGGGCATTTCACGCCGAAGCTTTCTCAAATTCTGCAGCCTGACCGCGGCATCGCTCGGGCTCGGCGATGCCGGCGCGCAGCAGATCGCGCAGGCGATGCAGTCGAAGCCGCGCACGCCGGTCGTCTGGCTGCACGGCCTCGAATGCACGTGCTGCAGCGAATCGTTCATCCGCTCCGCGCATCCGCTCGCCAAGGACGTCGTGCTGTCGATGATTTCGCTCGACTACGATGACACGCTGATGGCGGCCGCCGGTCACCAGGCCGAGGAGGCGCTCGAACAGACGATCTCCAAGTACAAAGGCAACTACATCCTCGCCGTCGAAGGCAATCCGCCGCTCGCGGACGATGGCATCTACTGCATTCCTGGCGGCAAGCCGTTCGTCGATAAGCTCCGTCGTGTCGCGAAGGACGCCAAGGCCATCGTGTCGTGGGGTTCGTGCGCCTCGTGGGGTTGCGTGCAGGCGGCGAAACCGAATCCGACTCAGGCGACACCGGTGCACAAAGTGATCACCGACAAGCCGATCATCAAGGTGCCGGGCTGCCCGCCGATCGCCGAAGTGATGACTGGTGTGGTCACCTACATCCTGACCTTCGACCGGCTGCCCGACCTCGATGCGCAGGGACGCCCGAAGATGTTCTACAGCCAGCGCGTGCACGACAAATGCTATCGCCGGCCGCACTTCGACGCGGGGCAGTTCGTCGAAAACTTCGACGACGCCGGCGCGCGGATGGGCTACTGCCTCTACAAGGTCGGTTGCAAGGGTCCGGTCACCTACAACGCCTGCTCGGCGACGCGCTGGAACGAGGGACTGTCGTTCCCGATCCAGTCCGGTCACGGCTGCATCGGCTGCTCCGAGGACGCGTTCTGGGACAAGGGATCGTTCTATGACCACCTGACGACGATCAGGCCACCGGGCGGTCTCGGCATCGAGGGAACCGCAGACCGCATCGGGCTCACCGTCGTCGCCGCAGCGGGCGCGGCCATCGCCGCCCACGCCGCGGTCAGCGCGATCAAGCAGGCGCGCAGCAAGACCCGCAACGACAAGCTGTCCGAAGTGGAGAAGTGATCATGGCCACCATCCAAACGCAGGGCTTCACGCTCGACAACAGCGGCAAGCGCATCGTCGTCGACCCGATCACCCGTATCGAGGGGCACCTCCGCATCGAGGTCAACGTCGACAAGGACAACGTGATCCGCAACGCCGTGTCCACCGGAACGATGTGGCGGGGGCTGGAGGTCATTCTCAAGGGCCGCGACCCACGTGACGCGTGGGCGTTCGTCGAGCGCATCTGCGGCGTGTGCACCGGCGTGCACGCGCTCGCCTCGGTGCGCTCCGTCGAGGACGCGCTCGCGATCAAGATCCCCAAGAACGCGAACACGATCCGCAACCTGATGCACTCGACGCTGTACGCGCAGGACCACCTCGTGCATTTCTACCACCTGCACGCGCTCGACTGGGTCGATGTGGTGTCGGCGCTGAAAGCGGACCCGAGGAAGACGTCCGAACTCGCGCAAAGCATCTCGCCCTGGCCGAATTCGTCTCCGGGCTACTTCCGCGAAGTGCAGAACCGGTTGAAGAAGTTCGTCGAAAGCGGACAACTCGGCATCTTCGCCAACGGATACTGGGGCAGCGCCGCGTACAAGCTGCCGCCGGAAGCCAACCTGATGGCGGTGACGCACTACCTCGAGGCGCTCGACTTCCAGAAGGAAATCGTCAAGATCCAGACGATCTTCGGCGGCAAGAACCCGCACCCGAACTGGCTGGTCGGCGGAGTCCCCTGTTCGATCAACGTCGACGGCACCGGCGCGGTCGGTGCGGTGAACATGGTCTACCTCAACATGATCGGCGACATAATCAATCGCACGATCGAGTTCATCGACCAGGTCTACATTCCCGACCTCCTCGCGATCGCCTCGTTCTACAAGGACTGGGCGAAATGGGGCGGCGGTCTGTCGGGGCAGAATGTGCTCTCCTACGGGGAATTCCCGGACGTCGCCAACGACTACTCCAACAAGAGCATGCTGCTGCCCTCCGGCGTAATCCTCGGGGGAGACTTGAAGCAGGTCCACGATGTCGACCTCAAGGCCGCCGACCAGGTGCAGGAGTGGGTCACCCATTCCTGGTACAAGCAGGGCGACGAAACCAAGGGCCTTCATCCGTTCGACGGGGTGACGGATCCGAACTTCGTGCTCGGTCCCGGCACCAAAGGCACGCGCACCAACATCGAGAACCTCGACGAAAGTGCCAAGTACTCGTGGGTGAAATCGCCGCGCTGGAAGGGCAATGCAGTCGAGGTGGGTCCTCTCGCGCGCTACGTCGTCGCGTACGCCCGCGGCAACAAGGAGATCCAGGAGCAGGTCAACGGCACGCTGAAGGCGCTGGACGTGCCGATCGGCGCGCTGTTCTCGACGCTCGGCCGTACGGCAGCCCGCGGCCTCGAATGCCAATGGGCGGCGCACAAGATGAAGTATTTCTACGATCAGCTGATGGCCAACATCAAGGCAGGCGATCTCAGCACGGCGAACATCGAGAAATGGGAGCCGTCGTCGTGGCCCGCCGAAGCGAAGGGTGTCGCGCCGTGCGAGGCGCCGCGCGGCTCGCTCGCGCACTGGGTAAAGATCAAGAACACGCGAATCGACTCGTACCAGTGCGTCGTGCCGACCACGTGGAATGCCGGCCCCCGCGATCAGAAGGGCCAGATCGGCGCCTACGAGGCTGCGCTGTTGAACACGCCGATGGTCAATCCGGCGCAGCCGCTCGAGATCCTGCGCACCATCCACAGTTTCGACCCGTGCCTTGCTTGCGCGACGCACGTGATGAGTCCCGAGGGCGAGGAACTGGTCTCGGTCAGCGTGCGCTGATCCGATGAGGAGAGTGCGATGAGAATCAACCCCGTGTCGGGACAGGTCCTGGAAGGTCCGCTCGAGCCCATCTACGTCTACGAGGCACCGGTCCGCCTATGGCACTGGGTGATGATGGTGGCGATGTTCGTATTGATGGCCACCGGCTATCTGATCGGCAGTCCGCCGCCCGCGATCGGCGGCGAGGCTGCTTACAGCTACTTCTTCGCCTACATCCGGATGATCCACTTCATCGCCGCGATGGTGTTCGCCGTGAGTTTCCTCGTTCGCGTGTATTGGGCAATCGTCGGCAACCATTCGTCGCGGGCGATCTTCATCCCGCCCGTGTGGAACGCGAGCTGGTGGAAGGGACTCTTCGGGCAGATGGGCTATTACCTCTTCCTGCGCAAGGAATCCGATCTTTGGGTAGGTCACAACCCGCTCGCGCAAATCGCGATGTTCGCGATGTACACGCTCGGCACGGTGTTCATCATCGTGACGGGGCTGGCACTCTACGCCGAGCAGTGGGGTTGGGGAACATGGCCGATGAACATGATGGGCTGGGTGTTCGTGCTGTTCGGAGATCCGCAGATGGTGCGTACGCTGCATCATCTGGCCATGTGGTACCTGGTTCTGTTCGCGGTGATCCACATGTACATGGTGTTCCGCGAAGACATCATGAGTGGCGAGTCGGTGATCGGCACCATGATCAACGGCATCCGCATGTGGAAGCGGGAGCCTGGCGCATGAGACACCCCGCGGGCTTTGACCATGCTGGCGCGCGTCGATAGTCCGCGGTGGAAGGGTTCGGGCCGCCGTCCTGCGCGGCTCGCGCTGGCGTCGCGCAAGCCGCCGCATCCGGGCGAGTTCCTCGAAAGCCGCTATCTCAAGCCGCTCCATATCAGCCAGACCGAGTTGGCCGGCGCCCTCGGCGTTTCGCGCCGCCGCGTCAACGAGCTGATCAATGGCCGCCGCGCGATCACACCGGACACCGCGGTGCGGCTCGCCATGTACTTCGACAACGACGCCGCGTTCTGGATGCACCTGCAAGTCGCATGGGACATGCACGCTGCCATGCGCGATGTCGTCGCACCGAGGCCACGCAGGCGCGCCACCTGACGCTCGAGCGCGAGCGACGGTCCGTTCGCGCGTTCTGATTGACCTAGCGCAATACACCCGATGCGCACGAGGGTAGGCTCGCTGTTACGTATCGTGTAACAGGGACGTGGAATGGAATCCCGCTGCGAAGCGCTGGTGCTTGGAATCGGCAATGTGCTCTGGGCCGACGAGGGCTTCGGCGTCCGGGCGGTCGAGGCGCTTCACGCCGGATACGTATTTCCACCACAAGTCACGCTGCGCGACGGCGGGACCCTCGGCCTCAACCTGTACGACGAGATCGCCTCTGCGCGGCGCGTGCTGGTGTTCGATGCGATCGATTTCAACCTGGCGCCCGGCACGCTCAAGGTCTTGCGCGGTGCCGACGTTCCGGCGTGGGGCCGTATGAGGATCTCGCCACACCAGAACGGCTTCAACGACGTCCTCGCGCTGGCACAGCTCAACGGACGCGCGCCCGAGCGCATCGTTGCGATCGGCGTGCAGCCGGTCGAGCTCTCGGATTTCGGCGGGAGCCTGCGCGATGCCGTCCGTGCACGGCTGCCCGAGGCGGTTGCGCTCGCGGTGCAGGAACTTGCGGCGTGGGGCTTCGACGTTACGCCGCGGCCCGCGCACGCCACCTTCGAGCCTTTGAACGCGGCGTCGCTGGCGCTCGAATGCTATGAATCCGGGCGCCCGTCGATGGCCGACGCCTGCCGGATCGGCGACCCGCGCGTGCTCGCCCGCACGTCCAATGCGGGCAGAGGCTGACCGTGTGCATCGGGACTCCCATGCGCATCGAGAGCGTCGATGGCGCGATGGCTGTCTGCCGGGGCCACGGATCGAGTGAGCGCGTCAGTCTCGCGCTCGTCGACGATGCGGCGGTGGGCACATGGATTCTCGCGTTTCAGGGTACGGCCGTGCGCACGATGACTGAAGACGACGCCGCGGAGACCACGGCCGCGCTCGATGCGCTGGAAGCGGTGATGGCCGGAAAGGAAAACGTCGACGCGTACTTCGCCGATCTCGTCGAACGCGAGCCGCGGCTGCCGCCCCATCTTCAGAAGAATCGATCATGACCATTCCGATGCCGGCCACGGCCGGATCCGACGCACGGGTGTTCCCGCTGATCGCGCAGTTGTTCGTGAAACACGGGTTCGCCGAAGTGCGCGCAGAAAATTTCACGACCTTCACGGAACACGCCGGGCACACGCTGCTGCTTTTCACCGAGGACCCGATCCGGTTCAAGGAAACCCTCGACCTCGCGGTGATCGTGCCCGAGATCGTACGGGGGTTTCCCGGCCGCTTCGCCGTCGGCGTGCTGCTGCCGGAGGCGGCCCGCGCGTTCCAGCCGCGTTACGGCTTCCGGCGCTGGCCGGCGTTCGTGATGCTGAAGGACGGGCAGTACGTCGGTGCTGTCGACGGACTGCGCAACTGGAACGAATACGTCGAGGAGGTCGCGCGCTTGCTCGCTGCGGCGCCGACTCGTCCGCCGACGGTAGGCATCGCCGTCAAGGGCACCAACACGATTGGCGACGCATGCAGTCACTGAACGGGAAAAATGGGCGAAGGTCGATTTCATGAAGGCATTCACGATTCCGGTGCGCATGACCGGGCCGGGCTCACAGCCCGTCGAAGACGACGAACTGCAATACCTCGCCATGCCGCGCGAGATGAACACGTTCCGGATGCCGATCGTGCCGGAGCGCGTCGAGGCGCTCCCTCTGGCGGAGGCGCGTGACGCGCTCGCTTCGCTGCTGCGGGAGCTGCAACGCTGGAATCCGGCTGACGGAACGCATGGGCCACGGCTCGATCTCGCCGGCATGAGTCCCGCCGCGCTCGAAATCACGAACCAGATGCTGGGCGAGGGTGAGGTCAGCATCCGCGTCGACGGCGAGTGCACGTTTCGCATCCAGGAAAGCGTGTTCACCGGCCTTTGGCGCGTGTGCGCGCACGATGGCCGTGGCGCGCTCACGGCCGATTGGGTCGAGGCGGCCGCGATGCCGCACATCGTTGGCGAGATCGCACGGCAGGCCGCTGGGGAGCGAGTGGCCGAAGTCGCGATACCGCCGGGCGCGATGAATTCACCGGCGCTTCTCACCGAAATCGCGGCCCAGACGCGAGCGCGGCGTCCCAACGGCGCGACCCACGTGATCAACCTGACGCTGTTTCCGATGACACCCGATGATCATCGGGTGCTCGAAGGCGCGCTGCCGGTCGGACCCGTCGCGATCATGTCGCGCGGCTTCGGCAATTGCCGCGTCACGTCGACGGGGACGCGCGACGTGTGGCGCGTCCAGTACTTCAACAACATGAACACGCTGATCCTCAACACGATCGAGATCGTCGACATCCCCGAAGTAGCGCTTGCCGCCGCCGAGGACCTCGAGGACAGCCGAAGCCGCCTCTCCGAACTCGTCGACTGGATGAGCGAATCCTGTACGCCGTGACGGGATTCGAGCACAAACGGTGATCCACATGACGACACGGAATGACGCGGACGGACCCTGCCGCACCGGATCCGGCACCCGGATGGAATGCAAGGTGTGCTGGTACGTGTACGAACCGGCCGTGGGCGACGAAGTCTGGCAGATTCCGGCGGACACGCCGTGGAGCGAACTGCCGTCGCATTGGAGCTGCCCGAACTGCTCTACGCCCAAGGATCAATTCCTGGCCTTGTCCGATGATTGAACCTGCCCCCCTTCTGCCCGATCCCTCGCCGCGGCTCGTGGCAACCTTCCGCACGGTCGCCACACGTATGCAGGGATTGTCGTTCGTGAATCCGGCAATCGAAGTCGAGGCCGTCGGCTTCGCGCCGTGGGAATCGCATTGGCTTGGGGTCATGGTGACCCCGTGGTTCATGAATCTCACGTTGCTGCCGCGCGACCCCTCGGCGTGGCAGCCGCTCGCACCCGGCGCGAAACGCCGCTATGCGTTTCCTGCCGGCATCTATGAATTCGTCGGCGCGAGCGACACCGTCATCGGCGACTACCAGGTCTGTTCGCTGTTCTCGCCGCTGCTCGAATTCGACGACCACGCGACGGCGCGGCTCGTCGCTACGCTTGCGCGGGATGCGCTGTTCGACCCGGCGAATGCCGAGGTGCCCGAAGTACCGGTCGCCGATCTTTCTCCCGGCGCAAAGGAAAATTCGCGGCCGCGGGCGCTCGCCCAGCTGCAAGAGCAGCTCGACGCACCGCTCTCGAAGCGTGAGTTCCTCCGCGCAAAGTTCATCGGGGGCGACCGTGCCGATCGAGGGTGAATTGATCGTGCGCCTCGATTGGAACGGCGATCGCGTCACCGGCGTCGATGTGCGCTCGACGCGCCCGTTCGTGACGGCCCGCATTCTCGCCGGCAAGACGCCCGCGGCCGCAGCCTCGACAGTGCCGAGACTGTTTTCGATTTGCGGCGGAACCCAGGGCGCCGCGGCCGCTTGTGCGCTG
The DNA here is from genome assembly GCA_963844005.1 of uncultured beta proteobacterium. GTDB lineage: Bacteria > Pseudomonadota > Gammaproteobacteria > Burkholderiales > Casimicrobiaceae > CAIWHR01. Next base: position 33,955 of record CAWJMQ010000013.1, read on the forward strand.
GTCGCCGCAGGTGCCACCGAAATCGAGGCGGATGCCGTGCGCAATCAGCACGGCGTAGCGCTCGAAGCGATCCAGGAATATTTCTGGCGCTTGCTGATCGACTGGCCGCAAGCGATGGACGACTTGCCGGATGCAACGCCGGTGGCCGGTGTCCGGTACCGTGTCGCGGCGGCGGCGCGCACGGCGGATGGCCGCAGCACGCTCGGCGATCCCGACACGATGCATGCGCTGGGCGTCGAGTTGTCGCGACTCGCCGGGCAGTCGATCTATGGCATGCCGCCCGCCGACTGGGTCGAGCTCGGCGGGATGCCCGCGCTCGAATCGTGGATTGCACAGGAGGCCACGACGTGCGCAAGGCTGCTCGGGCGGATGTTCACCGAAATGCCCACGCTCGGTCGCACGGACGTCCGCCTGATGCCCGCGCCGCGGAGCGATTCGCTGAGGTCTGTCGTCGTACCCGCCATGGACCGTGATCCGCATTTCGCCCACACCCCGACCTGGGACGGTCTGCCGGCCGAGACCGGGGCCCTTGCGCGCGTCCGCGCGCATCCGCTGGTGGCGGCGCTCGCCGAAAGCGCGGGGCATACGGCGGCGACCCGGTTTGTCGCTCGACTCGTCGACCTCGCGCTGTTGCTGGGCGAACTCTCGGGCGCGCCACGTCCCGCGGACACGCTCCCGTGGGTGCAGGGATTCGCAATCGGCGAAGGAGACGGACTGGCGGCGGTCCAGACGGCGCGCGGTCTCCTGCTCCACCGCGTGCGCATCGACCAAGGCCGGGTTGCCGACTACCGGATCGTCGCGCCGACTGAATGGAACTTTCATCCCGAGGGCGCGTTGGCGCGAGGTCTCACCGATATCGCGGCCGAGGACAAGATCGCGCTGAAGCGCCAGGCACGGATGGCGGTACAGGCGCTCGATCCGTGCGTTGCCTGTCGTGTCGAGATCGTCAATGCATGAAATGGCAATCGCCGAGAGCGTGCTCGAGATCGTCGAGGCGACAGCGCGCCGCAACGCGGCGGCCCGCGTCGCGACGGTATGGCTCGAACTCGGCGCGTTGTCGCATGTCGAGGCCCCCGCGCTTTGCTTCTGCTTCGATGCGGTGACGCGAGGCAGCCTCGCCGAGGGCGCAACGCTCGAGATCATCAGGTTGCCTGGCGAAGCATGGTGCATGCCTTGCGCGGATCGTGTGTCACTGGATCGATATGGCGATCCATGTCCGCACTGCGGCAGCTTTCAACTCGAGGTCGTGCGCGGACACGAGATGCGGGTAAAGGAGATCGCGATCGCGTGACGGCTCCGCCGCGCCCGCGCTCGCCTGAAACGAAGGAGAACCGGTATGTGTAGCACCTGCGGCTGCGGCCACGACGAAGTGCGAATCGAAGGTGTTCCCAACGATAGACCCGACGAAGTCCATCGGCATTCGGACGGCACCGTCCACGCGCACTCGCACAGCCCCGAGGCCGGAATCCACTGGCACCGCCTCGACGACGGCACTTGGCACGAACATGTGCACGGGCCGGGACACCCACTCTTCCGCGCGCCGACCGGCGGACTCGGCGCCGTCCATGCCCACGGCGTGCCACCGGCACGAATCGTCGCAATCGAACGTGACATCCTGGCGAAGAACAACGCGATTGCCGACGCCAACCGGCAATGGTTCGCGGATCGGGGGATGTTCGCGCTGAACCTCGTGTCGAGCCCGGGCTCCGGCAAGACCACTCTGCTGGTACGCACGATCGCCGCGTTGGGCGGCCGGGTTCGCGCCGCGGTGATCGAAGGCGACCAACAGACGACGCGCGACAGGGACCGGATTCGCGCGACGGGGGTCCCCGCCGTCCAGATCAACACCGGAAAGGGTTGCCACCTCGACGCGCAGATGGTCGCCGATGCGATGGCGGCGCTCCCAACCGACGGTGGTGGTCTGCTCTTCATCGAAAACGTCGGCAATCTCGTCTGTCCAGCGGCGTTCGACCTGGGCGAGGCGCACAAGGTCGTCATCCTGTCCGTCACCGAAGGCGACGACAAGCCACTCAAGTATCCCGACATGTTCCACGCCGCCGACCTCCTCATCATCAACAAGGTCGACCTCGCGCCTTACGTCGACTTCGATGTCGATGCCGCGATCGGGTACGCGCAGCGGGTGCGGCCCGGATTGGCGGCGATGCGTGTGTCGGCGACGACCGGTGAAGGACTCGATGCGTGGATCGAATGGCTGCTTCAAGGTGCTGCGACCGCGAAGTCAGCCCGGGATCGGAGCGTCGAGACACTGCGTCGCAGGGTGGGAGATCTGGAGTCCGAGCTGGCGCGGCGCGCACCCGCTGCATCGGGGCCCTGACCGCTGCGATCGGACCGTCATGGGAACGATGGAATTACCGCTTCTGCCGTCGGCTGTCGTTCGCCGGCGCATCGAGGTGCATGGAATCGTGCAGGGCGTGGGCTTCCGCCCGTTCGTATACCGGGTGGCCACTGAACTTGGCCTCGACGGCTGGGTCAGGAACGATGCCGCCGGCGTCACGATCGAGGTTGAGGGTGAGCCGGCCCGCGTGGAGCGGATGGCGGCCCGCATCCGCGCCGAGGCGCCGCACCGCGCTCGCATCGACGATATCGCGCAGGCGGAACGCGCGCCCGCCGCGCCGGATCCCGGCTTCGCGATTCTCGACAGCGGCGGCGGGCACGCGGCGACAGCGATCGGTCCCGACAGCGCCGTATGCGCGGACTGCCTGGCCGAACTCTTCGCTTCGGGCGACCGCCGTTACCGCTACGCGTTTACCAACTGTACGAATTGCGGTCCGCGCTACACGATTACGGAGCGGCTGCCCTACGACCGCGCAACGACCAGCATGGCCGCATTCGCGCAGTGTCCGGCGTGCGTTGGCGAATACACATCGCCCGTGGACCGCCGATTCCACGCGGAACCCAATGCATGTCCCGCGTGCGGGCCGAGGCTGCAAGTCCTCGATGCCAATGGCCGAAACGTCGCAGACGTCGATCCGATCGCAGCGATCGTGGCCCGCATCGCTCGCGGCGAGATCGTCGCGCTGAAGGGCCTCGGTGGGTTCCACCTCGCCTGCGATGCGCGCAACGCGGCGGCCATCGCGCGCCTGCGCGAACGCAAAGCGCGCGAGGAAAAGCCGTTCGCCGTGATGGTCGCCAACGTCGAATCGTTGCTGCGCATCGCAAAGATCACTCGCGTCGAACGGACGCTTCTCGCGACGCCGGAGCGTCCCGTGGTACTGCTGCGCAAACAGCCTGCCGCCGACCGCCATTTCCCTGGCGTGGCACCGGGGCTCGCATGGCTCGGCGCGATGCTGCCGTATACGCCGCTGCATTACCTGCTCTTTCATGAAGCCGTCGGGCGGCCCACCGGGATAGATTGGCTCGCCGAACCGCAGGATCTCGTGCTCGTGATGACGAGCGCGAATCCTGGTGGCGAGCCGCTGGTGACGGGCAACGACGAGGCGCTGGCGCGGCTCGGCGGCATCGCCGACGCGTTCCTCGTTCACGATCGCCGGATCGTGATCCGTTGCGACGACAGCGTCGTGCGCGCCGCTGCCGCCGGCCCTCAGTTCATCCGGCGGGCGCGCGGGTACACGCCGCTCGCCGTCAAGCTTGCGGCGCCCGGGCCGTCGGTCGCCGCGGTAGGCGGCTGGTACAAGAACACGGTGTGCGTGACGCGAGGCGACGAAGCCTTCGTCTCGCAGCACATCGGCGACCTCGACAATGCCCCGACGTGCGCGGCACTGGAGGAAGCGCTCGCGCATCTCGTCGCGATCCTCGACGTCCGGCCGGATATCGTCGCGCACGACCTGCATCCGGACTTCTTCAGCACGCGCCACGCGGTCGCGCTCGCAGCACGGTGGGGCGTTCCATTGCACGGTGTGCAACATCATCACGCACATATCGCGGCGATCCTCGCCGAACATCGTGTGACGGCTCCCGTGCTGGGTCTCGCGCTCGACGGCGTCGGTCTCGGCATCGATGGGGAAGCCTGGGGTGGCGAACTGCTGCTCGTCGACGGCGGGCGGTGCGAAAGGTTGGGCCGCCTGCGGCCGCTGCGTCTGCCGGGCGGCGACCGCGCCGCGCGCGAACCCTGGCGGATGGCGGCTGCCGCCCTCGCGCTCGCGGGCCGTGACGCCGATATTGCGTCGCGGTTCGCCGACGAGCCGGCCGCGTTCACCGTCACGCAGATGCTGGCGCGTGGCGTCAACTCGCCGCCGACGAGCAGCATGGGCCGCTGGTTCGACGCCGCGGCGGGGCTCCTCGAGGTGAAACGACGCAGCGCATTCGAGGGACAGGCCGCGATGCTGCTCGAAGGTCTCGCGGAGCAATACGGGGCAGTCGCCGCCGACCCATCGCTCTTCGCATTTTCGGCGGCAAACGAGCTCGATCTTGCGCCGCTCGCGGCTCGCCTCGCGACGGAGCGCAATGCGGCACTTGGCGCGGCATTGTTTCACGCCACGGTCATCGCGGGACTCGCCGCCTGGGTGGCAAAGGCGTCGCGTGATCAAGGAATCACCACCGTGGCCTGTGGCGGCGGCTGCTTCCTCAACGCGATCCTCGCGCGCGGCCTGCGTCAGGCATTGTCAGCGGTGGACGTCGCGATGCTCGAAGCGCACGACGTGCCGCCGAACGACGGCGGCTTGAGCCTCGGCCAGGCGTGGGTCGCGCTTCAAGCCGGCAACGTGCGGACCTGACGATGTGCCTCGCCATTCCCGCCCGGGTCGTCTCGCTCGTCGCGCCGGACAGCGCGCTGATCGATGTCGGCGGCGTGCAGAAGCAGGTTTCGGTTGCATTGGTCGACGATGTGGTTCCGGGAGACTACGTCATCGTTCACGTCGGCTACGCGCTGACCAAGCTCGATCCCGGCGAGGCGGAGCGGACGCTCGCCCTCTTTGCCGGGGCCGGTCTCGTACCCGAAACGCCGGCATGAAATACATCGAGGAATTCCGTGACGGCAATCTCGCGCGCGGCCTCGCGACGGCAATCCGGCGCGAAGCGCGGCCGGAACGCAACTACCACCTGATGGAGTTCTGCGGCGGACATACGCACGCGATTTCGCGCTATGGGATCAAGGACCTCCTGCCCGACAACGTCCGGATGGTGCACGGGCCGGGTTGTCCCGTCTGCGTGCTGCCCATCGGCCGCATCGACAACGCGATCGAGCTTGCCGGGCAACCCGGCCTGATCCTTTGCACCTATGCCGACACGATGCGCGTTCCGGCGTCGAAAGGGTTGTCGCTGCTGAAGGCGAAAGCCCGCGGCGCCGACATCCGGATGGTCTATTCGAGCGCCGACGCGCTCTCGATCGCGCGCGAGAATCCTGCACGCGACGTCGTCTTCTTCGCGATCGGTTTCGAGACGACGACGCCCCCGACGGCCGTGGCAATCCGGCAGGCGGAAGCTCTCGGTCTCGCGAACTTCAGCGTCTTCTGCAACCACGTGTTGACACCGGCGGCAATCGCCAACATTCTCGAATCGCCGGAGGTCCGCGAATTGGGCACGGTGCCGCTCGACGGCTTCGTCGGCCCGGCGCACGTCTCCACGGTGATCGGCAGCCAGCCTTACGAATATTTCGCGGAAGAGTACCAGCGGCCCGTCGTCATCGCCGGCTTCGAGCCGCTCGACGTACTGCAGGCGATCCTGATGCTGATCCGGCAACTGAACGACGGTCGTGCCGAGGTCGAGAACGAGTTCACGCGCGCCGTCACGCGCGACGGCAACGTGAAGGCCAAGGCGCTGGTCGCCGACGTGTTCGAGCTGCGGCGCACGTTCGAATGGCGGGGGCTGGGCGAAGTACCCTACAGCGCGCTTCGGATCAAGGAACGCTATCGCGCGTTCGACGCCGAGCCGCGTTACGGGATCGCCTACCGCAGCGTGCCCGACAACAAAGCGTGCGAATGCGGCGCTATCCTGCGCGGAGTCAAGAAGCCGACCGACTGCCGGGTCTTCGGTACCGTCTGCACGCCGGAGAACCCGATCGGGTCGTGCATGGTGTCGTCGGAAGGTGCCTGCGCCGCGCACTATACGTACGGCCGTTACAGGGATCGCGGATGAGCGGGACGAGCGGCACCAAGGACGCTCGCGCAAGCAGGCCAAGGCCAAAGCTCGTGGGCCCATGAGCGCCGTGCGCAGCGACTACGTCCGCCCCGTCGACTTCAGGCATGGGCGCGTCGACATGTCGCATGGCGGCGGCGGACGCGCGATGGCGCAACTCATCGACGAACTGTTCGTGCGCGCGTTCGACAACGACTGGCTGCGACAGGGCAACGATGGCGCGTTGCTGCCGGCGAGCCCGGGGCAATTCGTCGTCGCGACCGATAGCCACGTCGTTTCACCGCTGTTCTTTCCGGGCGGCGACATCGGTTGCCTTGCCGTCCATGGCACGATCAACGACGTCGCGATGATGGGAGCGTCGCCGCTCTGGCTCGCGGCGACGTTCATCCTCGAAGAGGGTTTTGCGCTGGCGGACCTGAAGCGCATCGTGGAATCGATGGCGGCCGCTTCGCGCGCCGCGGGCGTGCCCGTGGTCACGGGCGACACCAAGGTCGTCGAGCGCGGCAAGGGCGACGGCGTGTTCATCACGACGACCGGCTTCGGCGCCGTGCGGGACGGCGTCCACGTGTCGGGCGACCGCCTGCGCCCCGGCGACAAAGTGCTCCTCTCCGGCGCCATCGGCGACCATGGTGTGGCCATCATGTCGCTGCGCGAAAACCTGACGTTCGAGACATCGATCAAGTCCGACACCGCGGCACTCCATCACCTCGTCGAGGCGATGCTCGACACCGCGCCCGGCATCCGCGCGCTCCGCGACCCGACACGCGGCGGCCTCGCGACGACGCTGAACGAGTTCGCACGCCAGTCGGGCTGCGGCATCGTGCTCGACGAGCGCCGGATCCCCGTCCGGCGCGAGGTCGCCGCGGCGTGTGAATTTCTGGGCCTCGACCCACTGTACGTCGCCAACGAAGGCAAGCTCGTCGCGATCGCCTCTCCCGCCGATGCCGACCGCCTGCTCGCGACGATGCGTGCGCATCCGCTCGGGCGCGATTCGGCGATCGTTGGCGAGGCGATCGCCGACCCGCACCATTTCGTCCAGATGGACACGATCTTCGGTGGACGACGTATCGTCGATTGGCTCGCCGGCGAGCAGTTGCCGCGGATCTGCTGATGCGCATCCTGTTCCTCGCGCATTCGTTCAACAGCCTCACGCAGCGGCTCTACGTCGAGCTGACCGAGGCCGGCCACGACGTGTCGATCGAGTTCGATGTCAACGATCGGGTGACCGAAGAGGCCGTCGCGCTGTTCGATCCGGATCTCGTCGTCGCGCCGTTCCTCAAGCGTAGGATTCCGGAGTCGGTATGGCGCGCGCATCGCTGTATCGTCATCCATCCCGGCATCGAAGGCGACCGCGGACCTTCGGCGCTCGACTGGGCGATCATGAACGGCGAAACCACCTGGGGGGTAACCGCGCTCGAAGCGAATGCCGAGATGGACGCGGGCGACGTCTGGGCAACCGTGGAGTTTCCGACGCGTCGGGCAGCGAAAGGCAGCCTCTACCGCAACGAAGTGACGGAGGCTGCGGTGGCGGCGATCCGGTCGACGCTCGAGCGCATCGCCACCGGTGTGCCTCCGCAACCTCTCGACTACGCCCGCCCAGGCGTCCGCGGCCGCCTGCGCCCGCCGATGCGCCAGGCGGATCGGGCGATCGATTGGGGCGCGGACGATACGGACACCGTGCTGCGCAAGATCCGTGCGGCCGACGGATTTCCAGGCGTGCTGGACACGATTCGCGGCGTACCTTGTTATCTATTCGATGCGCACCGCGAAGGATCCCTTCGCGGCAATGCACCGGGCGAGGTCATCGCGCAGCGTGACGGCGCGATTCTGCGCGCCACCGTCGACGCCGCCGTCTGGATCACCCATCTGAAATGCATGGCGGATGGCCGTCACGCCTTCAAGTTGCCGGCAACGATGGTTCTCGGCGATCGCCTTGCTGGCGTTCCCGATGTGCCGCTCGCGCCGGAGGCGGTCGTTCCCTATTCGACCTGGCGCCCCGTTCGCTACGAGGAGACGAACGCGGTCGGCTATCTCCACTTTGCGTTCTACAATGGCGCGATGGGCGCCGCGCATTGCGAAATGCTGCGCTCCGCTTACGCGTACGCCCGGTCCCGGCCGACGCGTGTGATCGTGCTGATGGGCGGCCCCGACTTCTGGTCGAACGGCATCCACCTCGGCGTGATCGAGGCCGCGGCGCATCCAGCCGAGGAATCGTGGCGCAATATCAATGCGATCGACGATCTGGTCCGTGACATCCTGCTGACCGATCGCCAGCTGACGATCGCTGCGCTAGCCGGCAACGCCGGTGCAGGCGGGGTGTTTCTGGCACTGGCCGCCGACTGCGTCTTCGCTCGCGACGGCGTGATCCTCAATCCCCATTACAAGGGGATGGGCAATCTCTACGGATCGGAATACTGGACCTATCTGCTGCCGCGGCGGGTCACGCCCGAGCAGGCGCGCGCGGTCATCGCGAGCCGGCTCCCCGTCGGCGTCGGAGGTGCCGCCGCAATGGGCCTCATCGACGACCATTTCGGCGCCACTCCAGCCGCGTTCCGGATGGAACTCGAGGAGCGCGCGCAGCAACTCGCGCGCGATCCCGGGTTTGCACGGCGAGTGGCCGATCGAAATTTGCGTCGGCTGGCCGACGAGAGTGAGAAGCCGCTCGAATCGTACCGTGCCGCCGAACTCGAGCGGATGAAACTCAATTTCTTCGGTTTCGATTCGAGCTACCACGTCGCACGCTTCAATTTCGTCCACAAGGTGCCGCGCTCGCGAACGCCGCTCTACCTCGCACGGCACCGTGCGGTGCCGCCAGCATCGACGCCAGGCGAAACGCTTTCCGCCTCGAGTGGTTAGGAATCCCGGTTCGGTCGCCGGACCGGCGCCGGCTGCCAAGGACCTGTCCAGTTCCCGGTCAAGACGGCGACAGCGACCAGCCGCATTTCCAGCACAGCTCGAAGGTCGCCGGATTCTCCTCCAGGCATTTTGCGCAGAGCAGGCTGCCCGTGCGATCACGCTCTGCCCGATAGGCGCACAGCACGGCGTCGGCGCGCGCGCGGTCCGCGTCGTCGTCGAGCCACACCTGCGGCTGGGCGACGTCGGGCGGCACTTCACCCACGATGCTCGAGACGTGCTCGTTGAAGACGTGCGCCCTGATTCCGGCATGCGCGAGACGGTCGACGAGCAGATACGCCTCGATCCGATCGGAGGCGACGAATATCCGCTGCATCGTCAATGTCCCGGACGGGTTGCCAGCAACGCGCCGACGAGCCGCTCGAGCATGACGATCAGCGGCGCGGCACGCGTGCCTTCCCACGGGTAAGGCGGCGCTTCATCCATGTAGCAGGCTTGAGCGATTTCGAGTTGCAGCGCATGGACCCCGCGCGCGGGCCGGCCGTAGTGTCGCGTCACGTACCCGCCTTTGAAGCGGCCGTTGACGACGCTCGTGAGCGCCTCGGCGCCCGCAAGCACGATATCTGCCGCCGCCTGCACCGCAGGCGCGCAACTCGCGCCATCGGCCGTGCCGAGATTGAGATCGGGCAGCCGCCCCGCGAAAAAGCGCGGCACCTCGCTCCGGATCGAGTGCCCGTCGAGCAGGATCGCATAGCCGTGACGCGCGCGAATGCGCTCGGTTTCCGCCGCGAGCAGCATGTGGTACGGGACGAAGTATTCGGCGCGCCGTGCCGTTACCTCTCGGCCATCGGGTGCATCTCCGTCGGCGTAGAGCGCCTCGTTGCCGAACGTGCGCGTCGGACACAGCTCGGTATTGTCTGCACCGGGGTAAAGCGCGGCGCCGCTCGGGTCGCGATTGAGATCGACGACGTAGCGCGAGTGTGTCGCGACGACGAGGGTCACACCGGCATCGCGCGCAAACGCAAAGAGCTTTTCCACATGCCAGTCGGTGTCGGGAACCGAGCGCGCTGCCGGAGTCAGGCGTGCCGCAAGGGCCGCCGGCAAGTACGTTCCCGCATGCGGGATATCGATGACCAGCGGAGCGTCGCCTCGAATGAGATCGTAGAGGATCAACATTCCCTCCGATTCGTGTCGCGCCCCGCACGCACGATCCCGATGCACGGATTGCCTCCGATCCGGTAACAAAGATCGGCGGGGGACACGATGTCCCAGAGCGCGAGATCGGCGCGCTGGCCCGTGGCCAGCGTACCACGGTCGCCAAGTCCGAGCGCGCGGGCGGCCGCTACCGTGGCTCCGGTCAGCGCTTCCTCCGGTGTCAGCCGGAAAAGCGTGCACGCCATGCCGAGCATCAGCAAGAGCGAGACGACCGGCGAGGTTCCCGGATTGCAGTCGGTGGCGACTGCCATCGGAACGCCGTGGGCACGCAGCGCGTCGACCGGCGGCAAGCGCGTTTCGCGCAGCGCGTAGAAGGCGCCCGGCAGCAGCACGGCGACGGTACCCGCGTGCGCCATCGCGGCGATGCCCGCTTCGCTCGCATACTCGAGGTGATCGGCGGAAAGCGCTCCAAACTCCGCGGCGAGCGCGGCGCCACCGGTGTCGGAGAGCTGGTCGGCGTGCAGCTTTACCGGCAATCCCTGCGCGCGCGCCGCGGCGAACACGCGCCGCGTCTGCGCCGGCGTGAAGCCGATCGTCTCGCAGAACGCATCGACCGCGTCCGCGAGTCCGGCTTCGGCAACGGCGGGAATCGCTTCACCGCAGACGAGATCGATGTAATCGTCGGCCCGACTGGCAAACTCGGTGGGAACCGCGTGCGCCGCAAGCAACGTCGTCCGGACGTCGACGCCGATTTCGGCCGCGACGCGGCGCGCTGCAATCAGCTGGCGGCACTCATGGACGGTGTCGAGTCCGTAGCCCGACTTTATTTCCACCGTCGTTACGCCTTCGGCCGCGAGCGCCTCGAGTCGCCCGCGGCTGGCGGCGACGAGCTCATCGTCGCTCGCCGCCCGCGTCGCCCGCACCGTCGCGTTGATGCCGCCACCGGCGCGCGCGATGTCCGCGTACGTGGCGCCGTTCAACCTCGCCTCGAACTCGTTCGCACGATTGCCCGCATAGACGAGATGCGTGTGGCAGTCGATCAGGCCGGGGGTCACCCACGCTCCCGGAACGTGGAGCAGACGATGTGCCGCGGCGTCGCGCGGCAGGTCCCGCTCCGCACCGACCCAAGTGATCCGATCGCCTACGATCCCGAGCGCGCCGTCCCGGATCGCGCCGTATCGGGAGCCGCCTGTCATTGTCGCGAGGTGCGCTCCGGTGACGAGCAGATCGAACATCGGATTCATCGCGGGCTCATCGCGACAGCTGTGCCAACGTCGCGCGGTAACGCGCGAGGACGCCTGCTTCGCGCGGATGGATTCCGTCACGTACGACCCATCGTCCCGCGACCATGACGTCCCTAACCGGTTGCCGGCACGGACCGAAGATCGCTGCGTCGAGTATCGTGTCCGGACCGTGCCCGGCGAGTCCGGGGTCATCGACATCGAGCACGACGAAGTCGGCGCGACTGCCCGGCGCAATCGCCCCCGTCGCGCTCGCCAGCGCTCGTGCGCCACCATGAAGGGCATCCGAGTACAACGACCGTCCCACTGGCGAATTGCCGCACGCGAGTACGTTGCGCGCGTGTCCCTGCAACCGCTGCGACCACTCGAGCTGCCGAAGCTCGTTGTACGGATCGATGATCGTGTTCGAGTCGCTGCCGATGCCGAACGCGCCCTGCTCGTCGGCGTACGCACGCGCGGCAAACGTGCCGTCCCCCAGATCCGCCTCCGTCGTAGGCGCGAGCCCCGCAACCGCGCCGCTCGCGGCGAGCCGGCGCGTTTCGTCGGCGGTCATGTGCGTTGCGTGGACGATGCACCAGCGCTTGTCGATCCCGGCGTGCTCGAGCAACCACTCGATTGGCCGCGCGCCGCACCATGCCAAGCAGTCGGCAACTTCGTTGGCCTGCTCCGCGGCATGAATGTGAATCGCAGCGCCGGATTGCGCCAGCGCGACGATCGCACTCAGCTCGCCCGGTGTCACCGCACGCAGGCTGTGCGGCGCAACGCCGAGACTCCATCCGGAGTTCGTCGCGTCGCGCGACAGAACGTCGACGAGTCGCGCGTACCCATCCAACGAGTTGACGAACCGCCGCTGCCCTGCCGTCGGGGGCGCGCCGCCAAATCCGGAATGGGCGTAGAACACCGGAAGGAGCACGAGCCCGATCCCCGTCTCGTCGGCCGCCACGGCGATCCGCCGCGCGAGTTCTGCCGGATCGGCGTAGGGTTTTCCATTCGGATCATGGTGGACGTAGTGAAACTCCGCCACGGCCGTATACCCCGCCTTCAGCATCTCGACGTAGGCCTGCGCTGCAATCGCCTCGAATGCGTCGGCATCGATGCGCTCGAGGAACGCGTACATCTCCCGCCGCCACGTCCAGAAGGTGTCGCCGTCGCTGTTGGCCTTTCCCGTCCGTCCCGCGATCGCGCGCTGGAACGCATGCGAGTGGAGATTCGGCATCCCGGGAATGAGGGGGCCGGCGACGAGCTCCGCGCCGTCGGCTTGCGCATCCTCGAGGACGCGGGCAATCGTGCCGTCGGCGCCGATCTCGATAAGAACGTCGCGCATCCAGCCGCGTGACGTCAGGGCATCGGCGGCGAAGAGCTTCACGTGCGATCGATGCTGACGACGAGCGCAACAGCGTCGGCCGTCAGCGGCCGGATTGCGATCGGCTCGGGTTCGCTCCCCGGTCCGGAATCGACGAGCAATGCATGGCCCGGCGCGAGCATATCGGGCCGGCGTCCCGAAAGCACGCATTCGTGCGCGCCTCTTGCCGCAAATGCGAGGCAGAATTCCGCCGGCGCGATCTCGGCGCCACCACCGCGAACAACTGCAACCGTTCCGTGCGCGCGATCCCGTCGGAACATCGCATTGAAATCGCGGATGGATCCCGCGACGAGCGCGCAATCGACCACGTCGTCACCGGCAAACGAGTGTGGCTCGAACGGGGTTCGCAACGTCGTATCCCTGCCACCGCCCGTCAACCGCATCCCCGGGCCCTCGAGCAGCACGATCGTGCGATCGATTCCCGGAAACAGCGAAAACGGACCGTCGCGGTCGACCCTCGCGATGCTGACGCGCCATGCGAAGCCATCGAGCGCGGCCGCCGGAGGATACGTCGCAATCTCCGTGGTCTCGCCGCCGCCGTTCTTCCATGGCATCGAGCGATAGTCGCTGGGCTTGAGGTGGTGGACCATGGCGCGCAACTGCTCCAGGGAGTCGATTGTAGTGGCATCCTCCGCTTGCGCCAACGCGCTATTCCCCGGGGTGCGCCGCCTGCATCGGAGAATTTCATTGTCAGCTTCTCCAGATTCGCATTGACAGGACCGGCAGTTCGCCCCTAGATTCAAAGGTTACGGAACCTCTGCACAAGCGCCGCATGCCGTTGCGCGGGACCCTTGCGGAGATTCCTGCTTTCTACAGCTTTCGCCATTTCGGAGGTCTTCATGCGCAAGACGCTCGTCATCGCTGCGGCAACACTGCTTGCCGCCGCGGCCCCCGCCGCGGCCCAGGAAGCCAAGGTCGCGATCGGCATGTCCGGCTGGACCGGATTCCAGCCTCTGACGCTCGCCAGGGACGCCGGAATTTTCAAGAAGAACGGCCTCGACGTCTCGCTCAAGATGATCCCGCAGAAGGACCGCCACCTGGCGATCGCGTCGGGCGATATCCAGTGCGCGGCCACGACCGTCGAGACATGGATCGTGTGGAATGCGAGTGGTGTGGCCACCAAGCAGATCTTCCAGATGGACAAGAGCTACGGCGCCGACGGCATGGCGGTTCGCGCCAACGTCGCGAAGATCGCCGATCTCAAGGGCAAGACAATCGCCGCCTCCGCGCCGGGAACCGCGCCCTACTTTACCTTGGCCTGGTTCCTGAAGAAGAACGGGCTGTCGGTGAAGGACGTCACGGTCGTCAACCTGGAGCCCGCGGCAGCCGCGCAGGCGTTCGTCGCCGGCCAAAACGACGCAGCGATGACCTACGAGCCTTACCTGTCGACGGTCCGCGACAACCCGCAGGCCGGCAAGATCATCGCGACCACGCTCGACTACCCGATGATCATGGACACGTTCGGCTGCACGCCGAAGTTCCTGGCCGAGAATCCGAAGGCCGCGCAGGCGCTGGCGAACAGCTACTTCGAGGCGCTCGAGCTCATCAAGAAAGACCCGCAGAAGAGCAACGAGCTCATGGGCACGCCGACGAAGCAGTCGGCAGATCAATTCGCCAAGTCGGCGGCGTACCTGCGCTGGCAGGACAAGGCGGCGAATCAGAAGTTCTTCGCCGGAGAATTCCAGCAATTCAGCAAGGAAGCCGCGGACCTTCTGCTCGAGGTCGGCATCATCAAGACCATTCCCGACCTCACCTCGCTCGCCGATACCGGCTACATCAAGTGACGGTGCGCGGGTAGTCGGCTGCGCCTGACGCACAACCGATGACCCCGCTCAAGCCCATCCCGCCGGGCCGCAAGGCTGCGCTCGGCATCGCGTTCTTCGTGCTGTTCGTCGCAGCGTGGGCCATTGCTACGTTCGGCGGCTTCGTTTCGAAGACGTTTCTTGCCGACCCGATCACAATGGTCCGCGAAGGCTGGGCGCTGTTCGCGCAATACGGATTCGCCGCCGACATCGGGATCACCGTCTGGCGCGTCGTCGGCGGTTTCGTGCTGGCGGCCGCATGCGCGGTGCCGTTGGGAATCGCAATGGGCGCCTACAAGCCGATCGAGGCGTTTTTCGAGCCGTTCGTGTCGTTTGCCCGCTACCTTCCTGCGTCGGCCTTCATTCCGCTGCTGATCCTCTGGGCCGGTATCGGCGAGATGCAGAAGCTGCTCGTCATCTTCATCGGCTCGTTCTTCCAGGTGGTGCTGATGGTCGCGGTGTCGGTGGGCGCGACTCGGCGCGACCTGGTCGAAGCCGCATATACGCTGGGCGCGTCGTCGCGCGGCGTCGTCCGCCGCGTCCTCCTGCCGAGTGCGGCCCCCGCGATCGCCGAGACGCTGCGGCTCGTTCTGGGATGGGCATGGACCTATGTGATCGTCGCGGAATTGATCGGCGCGTCCTCCGGCATCGGCCACATGATCACCGACAGCCAGGCACTGCTCAACACCGGGCAGATCATTTTCGGGATCATCGTGATCGGCGTGATCGGTCTTATCTCGGACTTTCTTTTCAAATGGGCGAACCAGCGGTTGTACCCGTGGAGCCTTGCATGAGCGCCGCCGGGCCGCCCCAAGGCGCGAATTGCGCCCCCTCGGGGGGCAGCGCAGCGGCGCATGCCGCAAGCGTGGGGGCACTCCTATGAGCAAGCTCGCGATCGAACGCGTCGGCCGGACATTTCCCGGCGTGCGCGGCGGCGCCCCCACGGTGGCACTGCAGCCGACCACGCTCAACGTCGAGGACAACGACTTCATCACGATCCTCGGCCCGTCGGGCTGCGGCAAATCGACGCTGCTGCGCATCGTTGCCGGCCTCGACGCGCCGACGACGGGCCGCGTGGTTCTGGACGGCACGCCGGTCGCGGCGCCGGGCGCCGACCGCGGGATGGTCTTCCAGTCGTACACGCTGTTCCCGTGGCTCACCGTGAGGGAGAACATCTGTTTCGGGCTGCGCGAGAAAGCGATGCCCCAGGCGCAGCAAGACGAAATCGCCGTGCATTATGTCAACCGGGTCGGGCTCGCCGGCTTCGAGCACCATTACCCGAAGATGCTCTCGGGCGGCATGCAGCAGCGTACCGCGATTGCCCGCGCCCTCGCGAACGACCCGAAGATCCTGCTGCTCGACGAGCCGTTCGGCGCGCTCGACAATCAGACGCGGTCGCTGATGCAGGAACTTCTGCTCGGCATCTGGGAAGCGGAAAGGAAGACCGTGCTCTTCGTCACGCACGACATCGAGGAGGCGATATTCATGGCGGGGCGTGTCGTCGTGATGAGCGCGCGGCCGGGGCGAATCAAGGCCGAAGTCGCGGTCGATCTGCCGCACCCGCGGCTCTACACGGTCAAGACGACGCCCGCATTCTCCGCACTGAAGGCGCGCCTCACCGAGGAGATTCGCGTCGAGGCACTGAAAGTCGCCGTGGCGGCCTGAACCGCGAAGTCCCGCAATACTGTAGACCTTGCTGACTGTGCGGAAGAACGCGGCGTGGCGCAATCCTTGCCGCCTCCGGCGGTGACACGTGTCGGCCCGACTGAGCAGGCAATCACGCTGCTTGCGCGAGCCGCGGCACCGCCGCGAGCAGCGTGCGCGTGTACTCGTGCTGGGGGTGGGACAGCACCCGTTCGGCGGGTCCGGCTTCGACCAGCTTGCCGTTCTTCATCACCGCGATATCGTGCGCAAGGTATTCGACGGCACCGAAGTTGTGGGTGATGAAAAGGTACGCAACCGCGAGTTCCTGCTGCAATTCTTTCAACAGATTGAGGATCTGCGCCTGGACCGAAACGTCGAGAGCGGACGTGGGCTCGTCGGCGACGATCAGTCTCGGCTCGACCGCCAGCGCACGCGCAATGGCGAGACGCTGCCGCTGGCCGCCCGAGAACTCGTGCGGATAGCGGGTCAACGCATCGCGTCGCAAGCCAACCTTGTCCAGCAGCGCGGCAATGCGCTCTTTGCGCTCTCCGGGCCCGACATCAGGGCGCAGCGAGGCGACGCCTTCCTCCAGGATCTCGTTGACGCGCATCCGCGGGTCGAGCGACGCGAACGGGTCCTGGAACACGATCTGGGCGGCGCGCCGGGCGGTGCGCAACGCTTCGCCGTTCAGCAGCTCCAGCGGCTGCCCTTCGAGCGTAGCGGAACCGCTGATCCGCGCCGTGTTCCGGAGCAATTGCAACACCGCCTTGCCGACGGTGGTCTTGCCGCTGCCCGATTCGCCGACCAACGCCAGCGTCCGCCCCGCCCGGATGTCGAACGAAACGCCGTCGACCGCCTTGACGTAGCCGACGGTGCGCTTCAACAGTCCCTTTCGAATCGGGAACCAGACTCGATAGTCCCGTACATCCAGCACCACGTCGCCCGCAGGCGGATCGGCTGGCAGCGCAGCATCCTTGCCAAGGATACGCAATACCGGTTTCGACGCACCGGCACCCTCGTACAGAAGGCAGCGTACCGAATGGCGCGGCCGGAAATTGCGCAGCGACGGTGGCGTGGTTCGGCAGCGGTCCATCACGTTGCCGCACCGTTCGGCGAACCGGCATCCGGCGAATACCTGGTTGAGCGCCGGCACGGACCCCAAGATCGACGCGAGCCGGCGTCCGCGCTTTTCGGTGTCCGGCAGCGCGTCGAACAGATTGACCGCGTACGGATGCAGCGGGCTCGCGAAGAACTCCTTCGCATCGGCCACTTCGACGACCTGACCCGCGTACATCAGCGCGACCCGATGCGCCATTTTCGCGACGATCGCGAGGTCGTGCGTAATGAGCAACATCGCCATTCTCCGCGAGGCCTGGAGCTCCTTCAGAAGATCGAGGATCTGCGCCTGGATCGTCACGTCGAGCGCAGTGGTCGGCTCGTCGGCGATCACGATCCCCGGCTCGGCCGCCAGCGCGATGGCAATCATCACACGCTGCTTCTGCCCACCGGACATCTGGAACGGATAATCGTTGATCCGGCGCCCGGGTTCGGGTATGCCAACGCGCTGCAACCAATCGATCGCCTTGGCTTGCGCCGCGTCGCCGCGCAAAGCCGTGTGGCGCTCGATGACCTCGGTGATCTGCCGGCCGACCGTCATCACCGGGTTGAGACTGGTCGACGGCTCCTGGAAGATGATACTGATGCGATGGCCGCGGATGTCGCGCATCCGCATCTCCGGAAGCTGCAGAACGTCGGTGCCCTCGACGTCCACGCTGCCGGCGGTGACGCGCCCGGCGTCTGGCAAGAGCCGGAGGATCGACAACGCAGTCATCGATTTGCCGCATCCCGACTCGCCGACCAGCGCGAACGTCTCGCCGCGCTCGATGGTGAGCGTCAGCGCATCCACGGCGCGGACCAGGCCGCTGTCCGAGTCGATCTCGGTGGTAAGGTTTTCGATTGCCAGCATGAATCGTTCAATCGGCAGCGATGGGAATCGCGGCGCCGTGCGTGGGAGTCGCCGCCGACGGCTTGACCCGACGCACACGGAACGCGCGCGCGCGTGGATCAAAGGCCTCGTTGACCGCACTGGCGAAGAACTGCATGGACAGCACCAGCGTGACCATGAAGCCGAACGCGGTCGCAAGCGTCCACCACACCACCGGGTCGCGCGACATCTCGTTGCGCGCGCTGTTGATCATCGTGCCGAAACTGTTGGTGCTCGGGTCCACGCCGACACCGACGTAGGAGAGCACGGCCTCGTAGAGCACGAGACCGGAGAAATCGAGCACCGCGACAATCAAGACGATGTGCGTCACGTTCGGCAGGATGTGGCGGCGCATGATGCCGGCATTGGACACGCCGAACGCGTGCGCAGCCTGCACGTAGTCGAGCTCGGAGAGTTTCAGCGTTTCCGCGCGCAGCAGGCGAGCGAGCGAGGCCCAGCCGGTGAACCCCAGAATCGCGGAAAGCAGGAAAAGCCGGATGTCGGCGCGCTCGAGGCCGGTCTCGAACATCTGCGGGTGCTTGTCGACGAAAACCTGGATCATCAGCACGAATGCAGCAATCAGCAGCACCGATGGGATCGACGACAGCACCGTGTACAGGTATTGGATGGCGTCGTCGACCCGGCCCTTGTAGTAGCCGGCAAGGATGCCGAACACGATCGCGAACGGCAGCGTGGCGAGCGTGGCGAGCGAGCCGATCACGACCGCGGTGCGGATCGATTTGATTGCCTGAAACAGGATGTCGTTGCCCGTCTGGTCCGTGCCGAAAACATGATAGGCCGGCCAAAGCGCCGCCACCCACCCGCCGAACAGCACGAGCACCGAAGCGGTCGACAGGATCGATCGCAACGGGATTTCCGTGGTTCGCTGCCAGATCGACCGCAGCGACAGGAGCATGCCGGTGCGTGCCGATCGCGCACGCAGCGCGGCGACGACGAGCCACAGCACCGCGGCGCCGGCGGCACCGCCAACGAGCCCGGCGATCGAGCGCCGCGCCACGTCTTGGGCCCATTCGTGATCGCCGTCCTTGAGGTGAGCGCCGCCGAACTGCAGCCTCGGATAGTCGCGGATCGACTTGCCGTCGACCAGCATCGATTCCTTCGAGTACTGGTGCGTTCCGAGCGGAATCGAGTACGTCTTTTCCCGCGCCTCCCGCGGGCCGGCCAGCAGCTGGTCGAGCAGCGACAGCGTGCGCGTCGAGTATGCCGGCGCCGCATCAGCGGGCGCGCCGGCGGCCGGCGGCAACAGCAACCGGAAGTGAACCGAATCGAGCGTCGCCAGCAGCAGGAACAACAACAGCACGACGGAAGCGGACATGGCGACCGGGTCGTGCAGCACACTGCGCCAGGTCTGCCGCAGCGTCGGGGTGCGCAGCGCATGCCGGACATAGAATGCGATTGCGACGAGCAACCCGTAGAGGGCGACGTCCGTGGCGAGAAATACGAGTTTCGGCATCAGCGTGCTAGCCCAGCCGGACGCGCGGATCGGCGACGGTGTACGAAATGTCCGTCAGAATGAGCCCGATGATATACAGCACCGAGCCGACGAAGACCATCGAGCGAACGATCGCGAAATCCTGCGCGTTGATCGCGTCGATCGTGTAGCTGCCGAGACCGGGAATCCCGAAGAACGATTCCATGATGAGCGCACCGAGAAAGAGCAACGGCAGCACGGCGACCGTACTGGTGAGTATCGGCAGCATCGCATTGCGCAGCACATGGCGGAACAACACGACCGCCTCCGACAGTCCCTTGGAACGCGCGGTGCGCACGTAGTCCTTGCCGATCTCCTCGAGGAACATCGTGCGATAGAACAAGGCTTCGCCACCCAGCCGCGACACGATGCCGATGACGACCGGCAAGGCGAGAAACACGAACAGGTCCGTGCCGCCCGCGAAGCCCGAGATCGGCACCAGCTTCAGGAGCTTGCTGAAGAAGAACTGACCCAAGATGATGTAGAAAAGCGCGGAGATCGACAGCAGGAACACGGCAAGAGTAACGCCCCAGAATTCGACGTAGGTGTTGCGGAAGAACACCATCAGCAGCGAGAACCCGATGACGACGAATAGGCCGAGAACGAAGGTCGGGATCGCAAGCGCGATCGACGGCCCCACACGCTGCTTCAGTTCGTAGCCGATGTCTCGCCCGCTGTCGGACGCGCCGAAGTCGAATGCGAACAATTGCACCGAACGCTCGACGAAGATCGTGTTCGTCAATCTCCTTGCACCGGCTTCCTGCCCGTTCCAGAACAGCGGCTTGTTGTAGCCTCGTTCGACCTTCCACTTCTCGATGGCATCCTGCGTGACGCGCTTGCCGCCGATGTTCATCCGCGCCATGTCGTCCGGCGTGTTCACTATGAAGAACAGCAGGAACGTGAAGAGGTTGACGCCTATCAGGATCAGCACGCCGTAGCCGATGCGGCGGATGATGTAGTTGATCACGGCGCGACGGCTTCATGCGCCAGCGTGCGCGCGGCGGTCTCCCGCTCGCGCCGGCGCCACGCGAACCACGCCGGGACGATGGCAGCGAAGAGCCCGAACATGATCATCGGGATCGGCCACCAGACCGGCTCGTTCCACTCGGCGATCTTGCGTGTGCGCAGCTCCGGGTCGAGGCGCAGATAGCCGATGTGGTTGCGGATGATCTGCGTTGGCTTGCCGTTGCTGACCCACTGATGATAGGCCGCGGCAGAAGTCGGAAAGTAGCCAAAGCTCCACACCGCGTCGGTCTGCACGATCTCGATCATCCGGTCGATCAGCTTCTGCCGCTCCGGTCCGTCTTCGAGAAACTTCATCTGCTCGAACAGCTTGTCGAACTCCGGATTCTGATAGTTCACGTTGTTCTCTCCGTTGCCTTCGGTCAGCGCCTTCGAGTTCGGTCCATAAAGCAGGAACAGAAAGTTCTCGGCATCCGGATAGTCCGCGAGCCAGCCCCAGAAGAAGATCTGGACCGAGCCCTTGCTGATCTTGTCTTGAAACCGGTTGTAATCGGTCGCGCGCACCTCCAGCTGGACGCCGATCTTCGCGAACTGCTTCGTGTACCAGTCGAGCAGCGCCCGGGTGCCCGGTGTCGCCGCGGACTGATAGTCGAAGTTCACCACCAGCGGCTTACCCGTCTTGGCGTCGCGCCCATCGGGATAGCCCGCCTCGGCCAGCAGCTGTTTCGCCTCGTCGATCGAGCGACGCACCGGCTTGTCGTCCGGCCCTTTCCGATAGACCACCGGATTGAAGGCCGACGGCCCGTCTTCGCGGTAGCCGAACAGCGACGGCGGCAGCGGCCCGTGCGCGGCGACGCCCTGGCCGCGCTCGAAGATCGCGACGTGCTCTTCCCAGTCGATGGCGATCGACAGCGCCTGCCGCAGCTTTCGGTTGCGCTCCGTTTGCGCGGGCGTATCGCCCTTGCCGACGACGGGGTCGAGCCAATTGAAGCCGACGTACCAATTGTTGGCCTCGATCGTCGTGGGCAGTTTCACCCCCTTGTCCTTGTATTCCTTCTCCTTCTTCTTGTCATCGCCCATCGCCACGATGATCCCGGTGCCGTAGTCGAGTCGTTCGACCGCCGGCGAGTCGTAGTAGCCCTGCAGGAATTTTGCCTGCAGCGGCACGCCCTCCTTCTCGATGTCGAATACCACACGGTCGACGAAGGGTGTCGGCTTGCCGCAATCGGCGAGATAGCCCTTTTCCCTGTCGCCCGGCTCGCCGCCGCACGGATACGGCTCGCCGCGGAAATTCGGGTTGCGTTCGAGCACATGCCGTCGGTTCTCGACGTATTCGGTCAGCATGAACGGGCCGGTGCCGACCGGCCAGTAGTTGAGCGTGAGGTTCTTCTCCGCCATGCCGGGCTGCGCATAGAATTTCTCGGCCTCCCACGGAATCGGGGCGAAGAAAGTCATCGCCAGCCAGTATTTGAACTGCGGGTACTTGCCCTTCACGCGGATGCGCAACGTGTGCTTGTCCAGCGCTTCGGCGCCGGCAAAGGGGTACTGGCGGAAATCGAGAAAAGGTAGGTCGCGGTCGGTCGGCGCCATGCCGCGGCGTTGCGCCTTGTCGATCTCGACCATCTTGTCGCCATACTCCTTGAGGCCGACGATGTAGTCGGCCATCGTCGAAAATGACGGCGACTTGATGCGCGGGGTGGCAAGACGCCGGATCGAGTACACGTAGTCGTCCGCAGTCAGCTCGCGCGTGCCGGTTTCCTTGAAGTCGGTGATCTTGTGCTTGTCGGCGACGTCCTCGCGCTTCATCGAGTGATAGAGGTACTCTCCCCTGCCGTCCTTGGCCAAGGCCGGATGCGGCGCGTACTTGATGCCCGGCTTGATCCTGATGTCGAACACCGTCTCCGCGATCTGGTCGCCCGGCGCATCATCCGGCAGTTCCTTGCCGTTCTTGTCCAGATAGTGGGGGCGGGCGATCTCGTCCGCGGTCCGTCCCTGCAGCACGTACGGGCGCTTGAGATAGTGATACCCGTACGGGGGCTCGTACACTTGATAAGTGAACGGGGTTTCGTCGTTGCTGTAGGAACTGGTCGGGTCGAGGTACTTGGGGGACCGCTCACGGAACGGCACGAACATCGTGTTCATCCTCTCCGAGCCAATCGGATGCGGATTGTTGGAAACCTCGCTGCAGCCGGTCAGTACCACGGAGGCCGCTAGCATCAAGGGGTAGCAGAGTGCAACGAGCGTCGCGCGGCACCCGCGACCAGCATTTCCCGCAGGGGTAATAGGGGATTCTCCTGTCGGCACGATCCGGGCCCGACGACGCACCGAGTGGGTGTTTCGCCCCTCTCGCCCATCGAACTTGCGCAGCCTGACGAAGGTCACAGTTGTATCCATTGAGCGCCTGGCACCAGAAAACGGTGTTGTTTCAGCAAGATGACGGGCGCCGTTGGATCGAGGGCAGTCGCGATGGTTCCATGGAATCGTAAGCTCAAGCCCGCTTTCGAGTCGGCCGGGTGGCCACCTGGGTTGGCCGAGGTCGCGGCGCGCCGCCGGGATGTGTAACAGATTGTATTTGAACGCCACCTTTGGCGCCGGTGAACGTTAATGAGATCAACCGGAAGGTAAGCGCGAATCAGGAGCACTTCCGGTTTGACCGTCAACGAGGCGAAACGCCAGGAGATCCAAAATGCTGAAGAAATCCTTGATCGTCGCAACCATCGCGGCAACCGTGGCGGCTGCCGCACTTCCTACGCAGGCGTCCGCTCAAGGCGACCCGCTACTGGGCGCGCTCGTCGGCGCAGGCATCGGAGCTGCAGTCGGACACAGCGTCAACGGGCGAAACGGGGCCTGGGTAGGGGGCACCCTCGGCGCGGTGACGGGGGCGGCCATCGCGGCAAATTCGGGTGGTTACTACAACGGAGCCTACTACGGGCCGGCACCCGCTTACGTGCCGCCGGCGCCGGTCTACTATGGTCCGGCAACCAGCTATTACGCTCCAGCGCCGGTCGTGTACGCGCCTCCGGCTGTGGTCTACAGACCGCGCCCGGTCTACGTGCAGACCTATCTGCCGCGCTATCCGGCCTATGGGCGCGGGTATGTTCACGGGCGGTACTACGCCGCCCGTCCCGCACTCTACGCACACGGCGGCGGACACTGAGTCAACCGCTACTCAGCGCAGCTCCAAGGACGGCCCCGTCGAGCGGCGGGGCCGTTTGTTCACTCAGGTCGCGTTTGACTCACATCGCCGGGCGCACCCGGGGTTCGCCTACAAGATGCGTTGCGTGGGCGAAGCGTACTGCTCATCCCGCGAACCCTTGGCCATCGCGTCCTCGCGGTAGCCCGTGACATTGACCGGCGGCAGACGGTAGATCGGCGCACCGCTCGCGAACTCCCCGGTAAAGACGCCGACCATCGATCGGGCGGGCGCCACGGGCGGACGCTCGGTCGCGCCCGATCTTCCGGCCGAAGCGGTTACGGCGACCGCGATCAGCGCCGCGGCCACGAGATACGACGGCCGCCCTCCGGTCCAGGATCTGTGCATGCCCGTATCGCGAATGAACCTTGCAGATGTAAGCGGCATTCTCATGATCGGCTCCCGGCGCCGGTTGTCCCACGAGCCAAATTCTAGGTACGGCTGGCGCTCGTAACAATCGATTTGTTTTCGAGCATAATGTGAACGTCATTCACATTATGGGAGACCGCGATGACGCTGCGCCTTCCGCCCATGCAGGCGCTGCGCGCATTCGAGGCGGCGGCGCGCGAACGGAGCCTGACCAAAGCGGCGCAAGCGCTGAATCTGACGCACGGCGCCATCAGCCATCAGATCAAATCGCTGGAAAGCGATCTCGGTGTGCGGCTGGTCGAACGCGCCGGTCGCGGAATCCGCCTGACCGACGAGGGCGAACGGTTCGCCATTCGCGTGCGCGCCGCGTTCGCCGAGCTCGCCGCCGCGGTGAACGAGATCACTTCACATGCCAACCCGCGCCGGCTCGGCGTCAGCGTGACGCCTTCGTTTGCAGCGCGCTGGCTGCTCCCGAGAATCGGACGGTTCCTCGCGACTTACCCCGATGTCGATCTCGATGTACGCGCAAATACGGCCACCATCGACTTCAGGCACGACGACGCGGACATCGCGATCCGCTACGGTTTCGGAAATTGGCCGGATGTAGGCGTGGAGCACCTTTTCGACGACCAGTTCTTTCCCGTGTGCAGCCCGCGGTTCGCGAACGGGCGTCTTCCTGCACGCCCCGAGGAGCTCGCCCGGCATACGCTGCTCCGGTCCGACGACGAACCTTGGAAACCGTGGTTCGAAGCGGCCGGACTCGATTGGCCGGAGCCGACGCGCGGTCCGATCTTCAACGATTCGTCGCACCTCATGCAAGCCGCAGCGGAGGGACAGGGGATCGCGCTGGCGCGCCGCGCGCTGCTCGGGAACGATGTTCGCAACGGAGTCCTCGTGCGACTGTTCGACATCGAAGTGCCCGCGCCCCGGAAGCATTACCTCGTCTACCCGTCCCGGATGGCGAATTCGCCGAAGCTGGCGCTATTTCGCCAATGGCTCCACGACGAGATCGGCGCTGAGGGGCAACCCCGCGTTCGCAAGGCAACGCGCGCCAGCCCGGCCGCTCGAAACGCAAAGCGAAAGTAGCGGTCAGTACCGTGCGTTGCCCGGCGTTCTCGGGAACGGTATGACATCGCGCACGTTGGCAAGCCCGGTCACATACGCCACCGTGCGCTCGAATCCCAGTCCGAATCCCGCATGCGGTACCGTGCCGTAGCGCCGCAGGTCGCGATACCACGCGTAGTGCTCACGGTCCAATCCTGCCCCGTCCATCCGTGTATCGAGCACGTCGAGCCGCTCCTCGCGTTGGCTGCCCCCAATGATTTCCCCGATTCCCGGAGCGAGCACATCCATCGCCGCGACCGTCTTGCCATCGTCGTTCTGCCGCATGTAGAACGCCTTGATCTCCTTCGGGTAATTCATCAACACCACCGGCTTGCCCGCGTGCTTCTCCGAAATGTAGCGCTCGTGCTCCGACTGCAGGTCGATGCCCCACTTCACGGGGAACTCGAACTTCTGCTTGGCCCTCTCGAGTACGTGAATGGCTTCGGTATAGTCCATCCGCACGAATTCCGAATCGACGATGCCTTGCAGCTTGGCGATGACACCCTTCTCGATCCGCTCTTCGAAGAACGCCATGTCGTCCGCGCGTTCAGCGAGAACGGTGCCGAAGATGTGCTTCAGAAGCGCCTCCGCCAACGTCGCATTGTCGGCCAGATCCGCGAAGGCGATTTCGGGTTCGATCATCCAGAATTCCGCCAGATGCCTGCTGGTGTTGGAATTCTCGGCCCGGAACGTCGGACCGAACGTATACACCTTCGACAGCGCCATGCAGTAGCTCTCGACGTTCAGTTGTCCCGAGACGGTCAGGAACGTCTCGCGGCCGAAGAAATCCTGCGTGAAGTCGACCTTGCCCGCCGCAGTGCGAGGGAGATTCATCTGGTCCAGCGTCGAGACTCGGAAGAGTTCACCCGCCCCTTCCGCATCCGATGTCGTGATGATCGGCGTGTTCACCCACACAAAGCCGTGCTGGTCGAAGAAGCGATGAATCGATTGGGCGATCGTGTGACGAACACGCGTCACCGCGCCGATGACGTTGGTCCGCGGCCGCAGGTGGGCGACCTCGCGCAGGAACTCGAGCGTGTGCGGCTTCGGTTGAATCGGGTAGGAGTCGGGGTCCTCGACCCAGCCTATGACCTTGACGTCGCTCGCCTGCAGCTCGAACGGTTGCCCCTTTGCCGGCGAGGGTACGATCACGCCGGTCGCCTCGACCGAACATCCGGCGGTGAGATGCAGGAGCTCGTTCGGATAGTTTGGAAGCGTGTCCGGCGCGACGACCTGTACCGAGTTGAAACAGGAGCCATCGGATACGTGCACGAACGAAATGCCGGCCTTCGAATCGCGCCGCGTTCGCACCCAGCCTTTGACGGTGACGGCGCTAGTACCCGGCGCGCGGCCGGCAAGAATATCCGCGCAGGTGAAGGAAGGCATTCGATACCTCAGTCCAGGACAATCAGCGAAAGTGGGGAGACCGCACCCGGGCCTGCGGGGGTACGTGAGTTCATTACTATGATACTGGAGGGTGGTTTCGCCGGATCGGTCGCCGTGCCGAAGGGCGTACGGAGCCGTACGTGCCTGACGGAATGCCGCGCCGAACGCAGCGGCACGGCGAAACCTATCATGCCGTGACCGGCGAAGCGGCGCCGGTACGCTAAGAGCGGACTATCTCGAGGCGAGAACCCGGACCTTCGATCTCTTATGGCGCAGCCGCCACCCCGGATAGGACCGGCCGAGAACCATCGTCGTCGAGCCGCTAAGTGCGAAGGTACTTGTTGAAGAAATCAACCGTCCGTTTCCACGCCAGCTTGGCCGCAGCCTCGTCGTACCGCGGCGTCGTATCGTTGTTGAATCCGTGTTGCGTCTTCGGATAGATGAACATCTCGTAATTCACGCGTGCCGCCTTCAGCGCCGCCTCGTACGCCGGCCAGCCGGCGTTGATCCTCGCGTCGTTCTCCGCATTGTGAACGAGCAGCGCCGCTTTGATTTTCGCTGCGTCTTCGGCCGACGGCTGATCTCCATAAAACGGCACGGCCGCGGCGAGATCCGGCAGACGAGTCGCTATCATATTGGCAATGCCGCCGCCGTAGCAGAAGCCGACGACGCCGATCCTGCCGTTGCATTCCGGAAGGGTCTTCAAAAAAATGGCAGCCGCAACAAAATCCGCGCGCGTCTTTGCCTGATCGAGCTTGGCGAAGAGTTCCCGTGCCCTGTCGTCGTCGCCCTGATAGCCGCCGAGCGGAAACAGCGCGTCGGGCGCGAACGCCAGGAAATTGTCGAGGGCCAGCCTGCGCGCGATGTCCTCGATGTGCGGGTTGAGCCCGCGGTTTTCGTGGACGACGACAATTCCGGGGAGCTTTCCGGTCGCGTTGGCGGGCCGTACGAGATAGCCCCCCATCCGGCCATAGCCCTCCGGCGACGCATACTCGACGAACCTTGCGCTGATCCGCCGGTCGTCCTTCGCCACCTGCTGCGCTTCGGCAAAACGCGGGCTCAGGGCTTCGAGCAGCATCGAGGCAGTCACGCCGCCAACCGCATATTTCGCGACGCCGTTGAGGAAGCCACGGCGATCAACGAAGCCGTGAACGTACTTGTCGAACCACCGCAGGACTTCAGGATCGAAATCTGCTGCCGTCTTTCTTTCCATGTGAAATCCTCCGGATAAGACCAGGGGCGCCGATTCCTGTCGCCTCCAGGAGCCAACCATCGTGACCCGAACTCCGGTCGCAGATTACCGAGCGACAACGCTATCGCGCGAAGTCCGGCTTCAGATTATCCCGGTCTCAGTCGTCGTGCCCATGCCCATCGTGCGTATCGATCTGGCTGCGGATTTCACCGCCCGGCCATGTGGTGCTGTGGACATTGACGTACGTCACCCCGGCCCGCATTGCACGGATCAACTCGGCAAATTCCCCAGTAGCAATCCCCTGCGCGGCCGCCGACGCAACGACATCGCCGGCATCGATGGTGCCCGTGATCGTTGCGGGTGAAGGCGGGCATGGTTGCGTTCCGGCGGGCCCATTGCCTAGGTTCGTGCAGAGAAAGACAACGATGCCGCCGTTCACGCCAAACTGGCCGAAGTGAATATGCGCCTGCGTGACGGTCGCTTCCATGTCGGCATAACTCAACCTATAAGTGATTTCCGACTGATTGTTACTGATGCGCGCACGGAATTCGCCATTACCGTTGGTAGAAACGGCGGGGACCTCTTCGTATCCAAGCAGGGACTCCGTGATGTTCTTAAAGCCGTCAGCGTACGCAACGGCTCCGGCTGCCGTCAGTACGGTTGCCGCCACTGCAATGCCCAGTTTCTTCATGATTTTCCTCCATGATCAGCGTGACCCATTCGAACGATCGGCGACTTCCGGCGGCCATCTCGCACCCTGTCGAAGCGCCTCTTGCGCCAACAGTTGAGCGGTCCGCGTATTCCTCCCGGACGGCGGGCGCATGGGGTGCTTAAGCCCGCCGGCTCTCACCGGGCCCCTCGACAGCGAATCTCCAAAAAAATGGCCGGGCGACTTGCCCGGCCTTCGCCGCTATCCCGACCGCCGATCGCTACTCGGACTTGGCGTCGGCGGGTGTGGCCTCTGCCGGACGATCGACGAGTTCCACGAGGGCCATCGGGGCGTTATCGCCCACGCGGAAACCGAACTTCAGAATCCGCAGGTAGCCGCCCGGCCGCGCCTTGTAGCGCGGGCCGAGTTCGTTGAAGAGCTTCGTGACCACGTCGCGATCGCGCAGCCGGTTGAAGGCCAGCCGGCGGTTGGCGAGCGTCGGTTGCTTGCCGAGCGTGATCAGAGGCTCCGCGACGCGGCGGAGCTCCTTCGCTTTCGGCAACGTGGTCCTGATGACCTCGTGGGTCAGCAGCGAGTTGGTCATGTTGCGCAGCATCGCCAGGCGATGGCTGCTGGTGCGGTTCAGTTTCCGCAGGCCGTGACGGTGACGCATGATTCCGCTTCCTTCGTTTTCGCGCGCAGGTTACGGACGGTCGAGGCCGGCCGGCGGCCAGTTCTCGAGCTTCATCCCCAGCGACAGCCCGCGCGACGCGAGCACTTCCTTGATCTCGTTCAACGACTTGCGACCGAGATTCGGCGTCTTCAGCAGCTCCGTTTCCGTGCGCTGGATGAGGTCGCCGATGTAGTAGATGTTCTCGGCCTTCAGGCAGTTCGCCGAGCGGACCGTGAGTTCGAGGTCGTCGACCGGACGCAGCAGGATGGGATCGACCTGCGGCGACGAACGCTCGGCCGCCGGCTGGTCCGTGCCCTGCAGGTCGGCGAAGACCGACAGTTGCTCGACCAGCACGGACGCGGCGTAACGCACCGCCTGTTCCGGCTCGACGACGCCGTTGGTCTCGATGTCGAGCACCAGCTTGTCGAGGTCCGTGCGCTGCTCGACCCGCGCGCTTTCGACCGCGTAGGTCACGCGGCGCACCGGGCTGAACGAGGCGTCCAGCAGGATGCTGCCGATCGTGCGGCCGCCATCGGGTTTCACACGCGCGGTCGCCGGCTGGTAGCCGCGTCCCTTCTCGACCTTGATCTCCATCTCGATCTTCCCGCCGGCGGTGAGATGCGCGATCAGGTGTTCGGGATTGATGATCTCGACGTCGTGGTTGGGCTCGATGTCGGCGGCCGTGACGGGGCCCTCGCCGGACTTCGCGAGCTTCAACAGCACGTGGTCGCGGTTGTGAAGCTTCAGCACCACGCCCTTCAGGTTGAGCAGGATGTCGACGACATCCTCCTGCACCCCGTCGAGCGCCGAGTATTCGTGCAGCACGCCCGTGATCCGGACCTCCGTCGGTGCATATCCGGGCATGGACGACAGCAGCACGCGCCGAAGCGCGTTGCCCAGCGTATGGCCGTACCCGCGCTCGAACGGCTCCATCACCACCTTGGCGTGGAACGGCGAGCTGGACTGTACGTCGATGATGCGCGGTTTCAACAGAACATTGCTCTGCATGCGGTACCTTTATGCCGGAAAACTTCTGATGGGCCCGATAGCGAGCGGCTGCGCCGCCGCCATCGAACATCCACTACTTCGAATACAACTCGACTACCAGGCTTTCGTTGATGTCCTGCGCGAATTCCGAGCGATCGGGTGCACCTTTGAACGTGCCGGTCATCTTCTTGACGTCGACCTCGACCCACGACGGGAAGCCGACTTTCTCGGCGAGTTGCAGCGCATCCTGGATACGGAGCTGGCTCTTCGCCTTGTCGGTCACGCCGATCAGGTCGGCGGCCCTGACCAGCGCCGACGGAACGTTCAGTACCTTGCCGTTGACCGTGATCGAGCCGTGCGTGACGAGCTGGCGGGCTTCCGCGCGCGTCGAGCCGAGGCCCATCCGGTAGACGACGTTGTCGAGCCGCGACTCGAGAAGCTGCAGCAGGTTGGTGCCGGTCGAGCCCTTGCGGCGGGCGGCTTCCCCGAAATAGCGGCGGAACTGCCGCTCGAGGATGCCGTAGGTTCGGCGGAGCTTCTGCTTCTCGCGCAGCTGGTTGCCGTAGTCCGACATGCGCATGCCCGACCTCACCCCGTGCTGGCCGGGCTTGGTTTCGAGCTTGCACTTCGAGTCGAGCGAGCGGCGCGCGCTCTTCAGGAAGAGGTCGGTGCCTTCTCTGCGCGCCAGCTTGCATTTGGGTCCGGTGTATCGAGCCACGTTGCTATCCCTGTGCTTTGACGGTTGTCAGATGCGGCGGCGCTTGGGCGGACGGCAGCCATTGTGCGGAATCGGCGTCACGTCCGAGATGCTCGTGATCTTCATGCCGAGGGCGTTCAGCGCGCGCACCGCCGATTCGCGGCCTGGGCCCGGGCCCTTGATCCGCACCTCGAGGTTCTTGACGCCGCATTCGACCGCGACACGGCCCGCGCGCTCGGCGGCAACCTGCGCCGCGAACGGCGTCGACTTGCGGGAGCCCTTGAACCCGGCGCCCCCCGAGGTCGCCCACGACAGCGCGTTGCCCTGCCGATCGGTGATCGTGATGATCGTGTTGTTGAAGGACGCGTGGATGTGCGCGATGCCTTCCGCGACATTCTTCTTGACCTTCTTGCGAACGCGCGTGCTGGCTTTCGGGGTCTGTGGTGCTGTAGCCATTCTGGTGTGTCCTCGGGCGTTACTTGGAAGTCGGCGCCGGCTTGCTCATGCCCGAACGCGACTTCTTCGGACCCTTGCGGGTACGCGCGTTGGTGCGCGTGCGCTGGCCGCGGACCGGCAGTCCGCGGCGGTGACGGACGCCGCGGTAGCAGCCGAGGTCCATCAGCCGCTTGATGCTCATCGTCACCTCACGGCGCAAGTCGCCCTCGACCGTGAATTTCTGCACCTGCTCGCGCAGCCGGTCCATGTCCGCATCGGACAGGTCCTTGATCTTCGCCGAGCCTTTGATGCCGGCGGCGACGCAGATCGCCTTGGCGCGCGGGCGGCCGATGCCGTAGACCGCCGTCAACGCGATTTCCGCGTGTTGGTGGTTGGGGATGTTGACGCCTGCAATACGGGCCATGTGGTTACCTTGTCGTCGACCTTGTCGATATCGAGTTGTCAGCCTTGCCGCTGCTTGTGGCGCGGGTCCGTGCAAATGACGCGCACGACGCCGTGGCGCCGGATGATCTTGCAGTTGCGGCAGATCTTCTTCACCGAAGCGAGAACTTTCATGTCGGTTCCTTTGCAATCCTTCCGTCACTTCGCGCGGAAGATGATCCGCGCCCGCGAGAGGTCGTACGGGGTGAGATCCACCGTCACCTTGTCGCCCGGCAGTATCTTGATGTAGTGCATCCGCATCTTTCCGGAGATGTGCCCCAGCACCACGTGCCCGTTCTCCAGCTTCACCCGAAACGTTGCGTTCGGCAGCATTTCGAGGATCTCGCCCTGCATCTGTATCGTGTCTTCCTTCGCCATCAGCGCGTGGGCAGCCCACCCTTGAAGTTCGCCTTCTTGAGCAGGCTCTCGTACTGCTGCGACATCATGTACGCCTGGACCTGGGTCATGAAATCCATGGTCACCACCACGATGATCAGCAGCGACGTGCCCCCGAAATAGAACGGCACGTTTTTCCAGGCGATCAGGAAGTTCGGGACGAAACACACCACCACCAGGTAGAGCGAACCCAGCAGGGTGAGGCGCAGCGTGATCTTCTCGATGTACTTCGCCGTCTGGTCGCCGGGCCGGTAACCGGGAATGAAAGCACCGCTCTTCTTGAGGTTCTCCGCGGTCTCCTTCGGGTTGTATTGCAACGCCGTATAGAAGAAGCAGAAGAAGATGATGGCCGCCGCGT
Organism: uncultured beta proteobacterium; assembly: GCA_963844005.1. GTDB lineage: Bacteria > Pseudomonadota > Gammaproteobacteria > Burkholderiales > Casimicrobiaceae > CAIWHR01. The sequence continues at coordinate 66,386 of CAWJMQ010000013.1, forward strand.
ACAGGATCTCGTGCACGGGCTGGCCGGGAGCGAGAGACCCCGCGAGGTCGCGCAACCAGATCGTCCCTTCGCCGCTGCCGAACCACGACGCGAGTGTCGCCGGGAACAGGATGATCGACGACGCGAAGATAGGCGGAATCACGCCGGCCATGTTGAGCTTGAGAGGCAAATGCGAGCTCTGCCCCTGGTAAACCTTGTTGCCGACCTGCCGCTTCGCGTAGTTGACCAGGATCTTGCGCAGCGCCCGCTCGACGAAGACGACGAATGCGGTCACCACGATGACGAGCGCAGCGATGCCGAGCACCAGCGGGATCGAGTACGCGCCCGTGTTGAGTTGCTCGAGCGTCTGACCGATGGCGCGTGGCAACCCGGCCGCGATCCCGGCGAAGATCAGTAACGAAATGCCGTTGCCGAGCCCGCGCTCGGTGATCTGCTCGCCGAGCCACATCAGGAACATCGTGCCGGTCACCAGCGTGACCGCCGTGACGAGGCGGAACCCGATTCCCGGTGCGATCACGAGGCCCGCCTGGGCTTCGAGTGCGATCGAGATACCGAGCCCCTGGAAGAACGCGAGACCGAGCGTCGCGTATCGCGTGTACTGCGTGATCTTGCGGCGGCCGGCCTCGCCTTCCTTCTTCAGCGCTTCGAGCGACGGGACGACCACCGTGCAAAGCTGCATGATGATCGACGCCGAGATGTACGGCATGATCCCGAGCGCGAGGATCGAGAAGCGCTGCAGCGCCCCGCCCGAGAACACGTTGAACAGGCCGAGGATGCCGCCTTCCTGCGAGCGGAACAGTTCGTCCAGCACCGACGCATTGATGCCCGGAACCGGTATGTGGGTCCCGACGCGGTACACGACGAGCGCGCCCAGCAGGAACCAGAGCCGCCGCTTGAGATCGGCGTACTTGGATCCTGTCTTGAGGGCCGGGTTGTTGGTTGCCAACGCTTTGTCCTGTGACTGTCCGAGCCGCCGTTCAGGCGACGCTGCCGCCGGCGGCTTCGATCGCCGCCTTCGCGCCCTTGGTGACGGCGATACCGGTGAGCTTCACCGCTTTCGTCAATGCGCCTGCCTTGATGACCTTGGCCGATTTCGCAAGCGTCGAGACAATGCCCGCCGCCTTCAGCGTCAGGAAATCGATCTCCGTGACGGGAAGTTTGCCGAGGTCCGAGAGCCGGACTTCCGCCGTGTCGTTGCGCGTCGTCGAGACGAAGCCGCGCTTGGGCAGCCGGCGCTGAAGCGGCATCTGCCCGCCCTCGAATCCGACCTTGTGGAAGCCGCCGGAACGGGCCTTCTGGCCCTTGTGCCCGCGGCCCGCAGTCTTGCCGAGGCCCGATCCGATTCCGCGGCCCACGCGGCGTCTGGCCTTCTTCGAGCCCTCGGCCGGCTTGATCGTGTTGAGACGCATCGCTTGCTCCGTTGTTGTCACGTCACAACCTTGACCAGATAGCCTACCTTGCTGATCATGCCGCGCGTGGCGGGCGAGTCGACGACCTCGACCGTGTGGTTCGTCCACTTGAGCCCCAGCCCGCGCACCGTCGCGCGGTGGTCCTGCTTCGTGCTCGCCGTGCTCTTGACGAGCGTGACCCTGATCGTCTTGGGCGCTGTCATCGCTCGGCCTCCGGACGGGACGCGGCCCGTGAGACATCGCGTTGTCGGCCTCCCGCAATCGCGCGCGGACGCGAGCTGCGTGGGCTTCGCCCCGCGCGCTCATCGCGGCCTCCGGACGGGACGCGGCCCGTGAGACATCGCGTTGTCGGCCTCCCGCAATCGCGCGCGGACGCGAGCTGCGCTCCTGGGCTTCGCCCCGCGCGCTCATCGCGGCCTCCGGACGGGACGCGGCCCGCGAGGCATCGCGTTGTCGGCCTCCCGCAATCGCGCGCGGACGCAAGCTGCGCTCCTGGGCTTCGCCCCGCGCGCTCATCGCGTGCCTTCCATCATCTGCTCGACCGTCATTCCGCGCTTCGCGGCGATATCGGCGGGCGCGCTGCAGTTCTCGAGCGCGTTGATCGTCGCGCGGACCAGGTTGTAGGGATTCGTCGAACCGTGGCATTTGGCGAGGACGTTGGTCACACCGACCACCTCGAACACGGCGCGCATCGGACCGCCGGCGATCACGCCGGTGCCGTCCGCCGCCGGCTGCATGAAGACCTTGGTCGCGCCGTGACGGCCCTCGACCGCATGGTGAAGCGTCCCGTTCTTCAGGCGCACCTTCACCATCTTGCGGCGCGCCTCTTCCATCGCCTTCTGCACCGCGACCGGAACTTCCTTGGCCTTGCCTTTGCCGATTCCAACGCGCCCGTCGCCATCGCCGACCACCGTCAGCGCGGCAAAGCCGAGAATGCGCCCGCCCTTCACCACCTTGGTGACGCGGTTGATGCTGATCATCTTCTCGCGGAGTCCGTCACCGCGCTCGTCCTGCTGCTGTTGCCGCTGCTGCATTCTCGCCATGATGAGCTTTCGTTTGTCCGTCGCCGCGTCAGAATTTCAAGCCGGCTTCGCGTGCCGCGTCAGCCAGCGCCTGGACGCGGCCGTGGTACCGGTAGCCCGAGCGGTCGAACGCGACCGCCTCGATGCCGAGCTCCTTCGCGCGATTGGCGATCCGCTTGCCGACGATCGCCGCGGCAGCCTTGTTGCCGCCGTTCTTGACATCCTTGCGCACGTCCGCCTCGACGGTCGACGCGCTGGCCAGCACCTTGTCTCCGGTGGGACCGATGATCTGCGCGTAGATGTGGCAGTTCGAGCGACTGACGACCAGACGGGTCGCCCGCTGCAGCGAAATCCGCACCCGGGTCTTCCGGGCGCGGCGGGCGCGAGCTTCCTTCTTGTTCATGCTCATCGCGTTCCTCGATCAGATGAATGTGATTCGAAGCGTAGCGAGCAGCCCCGAGCACCGAGTTCGCCAGATTCGGATCCACGGCAAACCCCGGGCCCGTGCACATCGGTACGGCAAGGGGCGTGCGACGACGCGACAAAGTGGTCGGGGCGAGCAGCAGTTTTCGAACGCATTTTCATTTCTTCTTCGTTTCCTTGATCTTTACGCGCTCGCCGATGTACCGGACACCCTTGCCCTTGTACGGCTCGGGCGGGCGGTACGCGCGGATCTCCGCCGCGACCTGCCCAACTTGCTGCTTGTCGATCCCCTTGACGATGATTTCCGTCTGCACCGGCGTTTCGACCCGAACGCCCTTCGGCATCGCGTGCACGACCGGGTGCGAGAAGCCGAGCGACAGGTTGATCTTGTCACCGGCGGCCTGCGCCCGGAATCCCACGCCGACCAGCGACAACTTCTTTTCGTAGCCTTCGGTCACGCCTTTGACCATGTTCGCCACGAGCGCACGCAGCGTGCCGTGCATGGGCCCGGCCTCGACGTTCGCCGCCTTGCAAACGAGCGTGTTGCCGGACTGCTCGATCGAAAGCTCGCTGCCGTACGAACGCGAAAGGGTCCCCAGCGGGCCCTTCACGGTGATCTCGCCGGGAGCGAGCTTGACCTCGACCTTCGCCGGAAGCTGGATGGGCTGGTTGCCGATGCGCGACATGGTCCTGTCCTCGGTCTCTCGTCAGGCGACGATGCAGAGCACTTCGCCGCCGACCCCGGTGGCGCGCGCCTTGCGGTCCGTCATCACACCGTGCGACGTCGAGACGATGGCGATGCCAAGCCCGTTCATCACTCGCGGAATGTCGTCCTTGCTCCTGTAGATGCGCAGCCCCGGCTTCGACACCCGCTCGATCTTCTCGATCACGGGGCGGCCCGCGTGGTACTTGAGGGCGATTTCCAGCAGCGGTTTGACCTCGTCGCCCGAGACCTTGAACGCGTCGATGTAGCCTTCGTCCTTCAGCACCTTGGCGATCGCCAGCTTGACCTTGGACGACGGCATCGCGACGACGGCCTGCTCCACCATCTGCGCATTGCGGATGCGCGTCAGCATGTCGGCGATCGGATCAGTCATGCTCATGCTTCACCTCACCTGCACTCGGTTCCATATTTACCAGCTGGCCTTGACGATACCCGGCACCTCGCCGCGCATCGCGAATTCCCGCAATTTGTTGCGGCCGAGACCGAACTTGCGGAAGAATCCGCGCGGCCGGCCGGTCAGCGCGCAACGGTTGCGCAGGCGCGTGGGATTCGCGTTGCGCGGCAACTGCTGGATCTTGAGCCGCGCGGCGTAGCGAACCTCCTCGGACGCCTTGGTGTTGTTCAGGATCGCGGTGAGCGCCTCGCGCTTCTTGGCGTACTTCTTCACCAATGCACGTCGCTTCTGGTCGCGGTTGATCAGGGACAGTTTCGCCATCGCAGGTCTCAGTTCTTGAACGGAAATCGAAATGCGGCGAGCAACGCCTTGGCTTCGGCGTCGGTCTTCGCGGTCGTGGTGATCGTGATGTTCATCCCCCGGATCGCGTCGATCTTGTCATACTCGATCTCGGGGAAGATGATCTGTTCCTTGACGCCCATGTTGAAGTTGCCCCGGCCGTCGAACGAGCGCCCCGAAACGCCGCGAAAGTCGCGCACGCGCGGCAACGCGACGGAGATCAGGCGGTCGAGAAACTCGTACATCCGGTTTTCGCGAAGCGTCACCATGCAGCCGATCGGATAGCCTTCGCGGATCTTGAAGCCGGCGATCGCCTTGCGCGCCTTCGTGATCACGGGCTTCTGGCCGGAGATCTTCATCATGTCGCCGGCTGCGTTTTCGAGCAGCTTCTTGTCGCCGACCGCTTCCCCGACGCCCATGTTGAGGACGACCTTCGAAACGCGCGGCACCTGCATCGGCGACTTGTACCCGAACTGCTTCGTGAGCGCGGGCATGATTTCCTTCTTGTAGATTTCCTTCAGGCGAGCCATCGTCATCTCTCCTTACGCACCAATCAGCTCGCCGTTCGACTTGAAGAAGCGCACCTTGCGACCGTCCTCGAGTGTGCGCAGGCCGATGCGGTCCGCCTTCTTGGTGATGGGGTTCCAGATCGCGACATTCGAGGCGTGGATCGGCATCTCCTTGGTCACGATCCCGCCCTGCTCGCCCTTCATCGGATTCGGCCGCTGGTGCTTCTTGACCTGGTTGATCCCGGCGACCAGCACGTGGTCGGCAAGGATGCGGGTCACGTCCCCGCGCTTGCCCTTGTCGCGTCCGGTGATCACGACGACGTTGTCGCCCCTCTTGATCTTGCCCATTGCTATCCCCTACAGAACTTCCGGCGCCAGCGAGACGATCTTCATGAATCGCTCGGTGCGCAGCTCGCGTGTGACTGGCCCGAAGATGCGGGTGCCGATCGGTTCGAGTTTGGCGTTGAGGAGCACGGCGGCATTGGTGTCGAAGCACACCTTGGCGCCGTCGTCGCGGCGCACGCCTTGACGCGTGCGCACCACGACAGCGTTGTAGATCTCGCCCTTCTTGACGCGTCCGCGCGGCGCGGCGTCCTTGACCGTGACCTTGATCACATCGCCGATGTGCGCGTAGCGGCGCTTCGAGCCTCCGAGCACCTTGATGCACATGACGCGACGGGCACCGGTGTTGTCGGCGACGTCCAGTACGGACTGCATCTGGATCATTGTTGCTTTCTCCAACTTTATCCGCGTTGCGCGCCGCAGCGGCCGCGTTTGCGTTCCGACTGCGGTCGCGGCAGGAATGCCGCGGCCAGTTTTGGACCCCGTTCGGGGAGTGGCCACGGCCGTTCGATGAGATTCCGTCCCCGGGAAGAAAAATACCCTGATGGACCGTGGCAGGCGAAACGAAAATTATGACAGGAATTTCCGTGTCCTGCAAGCTCGTGTCGAATCAATGTCTTGCGGGCACCGTCGAACGAGTCGGGCCCGCGGGCAACGTGCTCCGATCAGACGATTCTGGCCTTTTCGATCAGCCGGCTCACCTTGTACGCCTTGGTCTTGGCGAGCTTGCGGCAGGCGACGATCTCGACCAGGTCGCCCGGTTTGAACTCGTTGTTTTCGTCGTGCGCATGGTACTTGCGCGATTTCGTCACGAACTTGCCATACAAGGGGTGCTTGACGCGGTGCTCGACCAGCACCGTGACGGTCTTGTCCATCTTGTCGCTGACGACCCGTCCGGTCAGCGTCTGGATGATGGCCTTTCTCGGCGCCGCGGCTTCGGCCGGCGCTGCGGCTTGCGACTCTGGGCTCATGCGTTACCTCGCTTTTCGGTTGCACGCGCATGCTGATGGATAAGGGTACGCGCGCGGGCGATGTTCCGCCGCACCTGCTTCAGCTTTTCGGTGTTCGTGAGCTGCTGCGTCGCCTTCTGCATCCGCAGGCCGAACTGTTCCTTGAGCAGCGCGGTGAGCTCCGTCTTGAGCTCCGCGGGCGACTTGGCGGCGAGCGCCTTCGTTGTTTCGGTTCGCTTCATTGTGACCTCCGTCAGCCCACGAGCCGGTGGACGAAGGTCGTCCTGATCGGCAGCTTCGCCGCGCCGAGTGCGAACGCTTCGCGCGCAATCGTCTCGTCGACGCCGTCCATCTCGTACAGGACCTTGCCCGGCTGGATTTCGGCGACGTAGAACTCGGGATTGCCCTTGCCATTGCCCATCCGCACTTCGGCGGGCTTCTTCGACATCGGCTTGTCGGGGAAGATCCGGATCCAGACGCGTCCGCCGCGCTTGATGTGGCGCGTCATCGCCCGCCGCGCGGCCTCGATCTGGCGCGCGGTGAGCCGGCCGCGGCCCGTCGCCTTCAGGCCGTACTCCCCGAAGCTGACCTTGTTGCCGACCGTCGCCACGCCCTTGTTGCGGCCCTTCTGCTCCTTGCGGAACTTCCTTCTAGCTGGCTGCAGCATTCTTCACTCCTGGTCGACGCGCCGGGCGCTTCGGCGCTTCGGGCGCCGGGGCCGCCGCGGGCTCGGCGTTGTGCGCCAGAACCTCGCCCTTGAAGACCCAGACCTTGATGCCGATGACGCCGTAGGTCGTCCTGGCTTCCGAAAAGCCGTAGTCGATGTCGGCGCGAAGCGTGTGCAACGGTACCCTGCCTTCGCGATACCACTCGGTGCGCGCGATTTCGATGCCGTTGAGCCGTCCCGCGCACATAATCTTGATGCCCTGCGCGCCGAGGCGCATCGCGTTCTGCATCGCGCGCTTCATCGCGCGGCGGAACATGATCCGCTTCTCGAGCTGCTGTCCGATCGAGTCGGAGATGAGCTGGGCGTCGATTTCCGGCTTGCGGATCTCCTCGATGTTGAGGCCGACGTCGCCGCCCATCATCCGGCGCAGATCGGTGCGCAGCGTCTCGATGTCCTCGCCTTTCTTGCCGATGACGACGCCCGGACGGGCGCTGAAAATCGTGATCCGCGCGTTCTTCGCCGGACGCTCGATCGTAATCCGGCCCACCGACGCGTGACCCAGCTTCTTCTTCAGGTACTCGCGGATCTTGATATCTTCCTTGAGCGTGGGGGCGAAGTTCTTGCTGTTCGCAAACCACTTGGACGTCCAGTTCCTGGTTACGGCAAGCCGGAAGCCTGTCGGATGAATTTTCTGGCCCATGACGTTCCTTATTTTCCGTCACCGACGGTGACGTGGATGTGGCATGCCTGCTTCAGGATGACGTTGCCACGGCCTTTCGCGCGCGCGGTGAAGCGACGCAGGCTTTCCGCCTTGTCGACCAGGATCGATTTCACCTTGAGCTCGTCGACGTCGGCGCCGTCGTTGTGCTCGGCGTTGGCGATCGCCGACAGCAGCACCTTCTTGATGATGACGGCGCCCTTCTTCGGGCTGAAGGCCAGGATGTTGAGCGCCTGGTCCACGGGAAGGCCGCGGATCTGGTCGGCGACCAGCCGGCCCTTTTGGGCCGAGAGCCGCACGCCGCGCAGGATAGCACTGGTTTCCATCGCTATGTCCTCACTTCCTTGGCGGCGCCGGCGCCGCGACCTTCTTGTCGGCCGAATGGCCCTTGAAGGTGCGCGTCAGCGCGAATTCGCCGAGCTTGTGGCCGACCATGTTCTCCGATACATAGACCGGGATATGCTGCTTGCCGTTGTGGACGGCGATCGTCAGCCCCACGAACTCAGGCGTGATCGTCGAGCGGCGCGACCACGTCTTGATCGGTCGCTTGTCGCTCGTCGCCCGCGCTGCGTCCACCTTCTGCAACAGATGGTCGTCGACGAACGGGCCCTTCTTGATCGAACGTGCCATATTCTCTTACCCCTTGGTCGCGTGCCGACGGCGCACGATCATCGAATCCGTGCGCTTGTTGCGCCGCGTCTTGTAGCCCTTGGTCGGCGTACCCCACGGCGATACCGGATGGCCGCCGCCGTTGGAACGCCCGCCATGCGGATGGTCCACCGGATTCATGCAGATGCCGCGAACAGTGGGACGAATGCCGCGCCAGCGGTTCGCCCCGGCCTTGCCGATCGAGCGCAGGTTGTGTTCTTCGTTGCCGACTTCGCCGATCACCGCGCGGCAGTCCACGTGGACCTTGCGAATCTCGCCCGAACGCAGCCGGACCTGGGCGTAGACGCCTTCGCGCGCGAGGAGCTGGACGCCGGCCCCGGCCGAGCGGGCCATCTGGGCGCCTTTGCCCGGCGTCATCTCGACGCAATGGATCGTCGTCCCGACCGGGATGTTGCGCACTGGCAGGCAATTCCCCGGCTTGATCGGGGACTCCACGCCCGACATCAGTTGCGTACCGACCGTGACGCCGCGCGGCGCGATGATGTAACGGCGCTCGCCGTCCGCGTAGAGCAGGAGCGCAAGGTGGGCGCTCCGGTTCGGGTCGTACTCGAGCTGCTCGACCTTGGCCGCGATGCCGTCCTTGTTGCGTTTGAAGTCGACGAGCCGGTACTGCTGCTTGTGGCCGCCACCCTTGTGTCGCATCGTGATGTGGCCGTTGTGGTTGCGGCCCGACCCGCGCTTCTTGCTCTCGGTGAGTGCATCCACCGGCCGCCCCTTGTGCAGATGCGGGTGGACGACCTTGACCATCGCCCGGCGGCCGGCCGATGTCGGCTTAACTTTTTGCAGTGGCATGTCAGCTCTCCGCCGCGAAGTTGATTTCCTGGCCGGCCTTGAGGCAGACGTACGCCTTCTTCCACGAGCGGCGACGGCCGGTGAATTTTCCGAAGCGCTTGACCTTGCCCGTGACGTTGGCGATCTGGACGCTCTCGACCTCAACCTTGAACATGGCTTCGACGGCCGCCTTCACTTCCGGCTTGGTCGCATCGGGCGCCACCTTGAAGATGACCTGCTCGTGCTTGTCCGCGATGTACGTGCCCTTCTCGGACACGACCGGCGCGAGCAGCACGACGGCAAGACGCTCGGGATTGTATTGCCGGGGCTTATGGTCGATATGGGCATTCATACCAGCATCTCCTCGAATTGCGTGACCGCGCCCTTGGTGAGGACCACGTTGTTGAAGCGCACGAGGCTCACGGGATCGACTTCCCGGGTTGCGAGCACCAGGACATCCGCCAGGTTGCGCGACGACAGGAACACGTTGTCGTCGAGCTTGTCGGTGACGACCAGAACGGTGCCGGACAGACCCAGCGCCTTGATCTTCTGTGCGAAAAGCTTGGTCTTCGGTGAATCAACCACGAGCGCTTCGATCACCGACAGCCGGCCCTCGCGGTGCAGCTGCGACAGGATCGACGCCAGGCCCGCGCGGTACATCTTGCGGTTCACCTTCTGCGAGAAGTTCTCGTCCGGCAGACTCGGGAAGATCTTGCCGCCGCCGCGCCACAGCGGGCTGTTCGCCTGGCCGGCGCGCGCGCGGCCCGTGCCCTTCTGTGCCCACGGCTTCTTGTGCGACTTGTTGATGTCGGCGCGGCCCTTTTGCTTGCGGGTGCCCTTGCGCGCATTCGCCTGGAAGGCAGTGACGAGCTGGTGGATCAATGGCTCGTTGTAGTCGCGGGCGAACAGAGCATCCGAGCCGGCGACCGTCGCCGAGGCTTGCCCCTTGTCGTCGATCAGCTTCAGCTCCATGATCAGGCCCCCTTCTTCGCCGGCGTCTTCACCGACGGCCGGACGATGATGTGGCCGCCGTCTGCGCCGGGAACTGAGCCTTTGATCAAAAGCAGTCCACGCTCGGCGTCGACGCGAACGACCGTGAGCGTCTGCACCGTGCGCGTCGCGTTGCCGTGCTGGCCCGCCATCCGCTTGCCCGGGAATACGCGGCCGGGATCCTGCGCCATGCCGATCGAGCCCGGCGTGTTGTGCGAGCGCGAGTTGCCGTGCGACGCGCGGTTAGAGCTGAAGTGATGCCGCCGGATCACACCCGAGAAGCCGCGGCCCTTGGTCGTACCCGTGACGTCGACGAGCTCGCCGACCGTGAAGGTTCCGGCGCCGATCGTTTCGCCGACCTTGAGCTTGGCGAGCGCTTCCGGTGCAACCGGAAACTCGCGCAACAGCTCGCCGGCTTCGACACCCGCCTTCGCAAGGTGACCGGCCTGCGGTTTCGGCACGCGCGACGCGCGCCGCTTTCCATAGGTGACCTGGACCGCTGCGTAGCCATCGGTCTCCGGGGTCTTGATCTGTGTGACGCGGTTGTTGGCGACGTCGAGCACGGTCACCGGAACGGCCTTGCCGTCGTCGGTGAATATGCGCGTCATGCCAATCTTGCGACCGACCAGTCCGAGAGTCATCTTCGTTTTCCTTTCCAGGCCGCCGATTACGATTGACCGGCGGCAAATTTCGTCGAGCGTCCGACGTTCCCGCTCGACCGCTACTTCAGTTTGATCTCGACGTCGACGCCGGCCGGCAGGTCAAGCTTCATCAGCTGGTCAACCGTCTTGTCCGTCGGGTCGATGATGTCCATCAGCCGCAGGTGCGTCCGGATCTCGAACTGATCGCGCGACGTCTTGTTCACGTGCGGCGAGCGCAGAACGTTGTACCGTTCGATCTTGGTCGGCAACGGGACCGGGCCGCGGACAACGGCGCCCGAGCGTTTCGCGGTCTCCACGATCTCCATCGCCGACTGGTCGATCAGCTTGTAGTCGAACGCCTTCAAGCGAATTCTGATGCGTTGGTTCTGCATGTTTGCAACCCTGTTTAACTACATCGCTTCATTCGGGCGCGCCGTGGCGCCGTGCCAAGGGCCTGCGGGCGCATGCCTCATCCTAAGCCCGCGGGTTCTCGGCACAGCGCCACGATCACGCGGTTCCACGTTTACTCGATGATCTTGGCGACGACACCGGCACCCACCGTCCGCCCGCCCTCGCGGATCGCAAACCGCAACCCCTCCTCCATCGCAATCGGCGCGATCAACGTCACCGTCATCCCAATGTTGTCCCCAGGCATCACCATCTCCGTCCCCTCCGGCAACACGCAACTCCCCGTCACGTCCGTCGTCCGGAAGTAAAACTGCGGCCGATACCCCGGAAAAAACGGCGTGTGCCGCCCCCCCTCCTCCTTGCTCAACACATACACCTCGCAGCTGAACTTGGTGTGCGGCGTGATCGACCCCGGCTTCGCCAGCACCTGCCCCCGCTCCACTTCCTCCCGCTTCGTCCCTCTGAGCAAGACGCCAACGTTGTCCCCCGCCTGCCCCTGATCCAGGAGCTTGCGGAACATCTCCACCCCGGTGCACACCGTCGCCAGCGTCGCCTTCAACCCCACAATCTCCAGATTGTCCCCAACCTTCACAATCCCCCGCTCCACCCGCCCCGTCACCACCGTCCCCCGCCCCGAGATCGAAAACACGTCCTCCACCGGCAGCAAAAACGGCCCGTCAATCAACCGCTGCGGCTGCGGGATATAACTGTCCAGCGCCTCCGCCAGCTTGAATATCGACCCCGCCCCCAGCTCGCTCGTGTCCCCCTCCAGCGCCATCTTCGCGCTGCCTATCACGATCGGCGTCTTCTCCCCAGGAAACTGGTACTTCGACAACAGCTCCCGCACCTCCAGCTCCACCAGCTCCAACAGCTCCTTGTCGTCCACCATGTCCGCCTTGTTCATGTAGACAATGATGTACGGCACCCCTACCTGCCGCGCCAGCAATATGTGCTCCCGCGTCTGCGGCATCGGCCCGTCCGCCGCACTCACCACCAGGATCGCCCCATCCATCTGCGCCGCCCCGGTGATCATGTTCTTGATGTAGTCCGCGTGCCCAGGACAATCCACGTGCGCGTAGTGCCGCTTCTCCGTCTCGTACTCCACGTGCGCCGTGTTGATCGTGATCCCCCGCGCCTTCTCCTCCGGCGCATTGTCAATCTGGTCGTACGCCCTCACCTCCCCACCATACTTCTTCGACAGCACCAGCGTCATCGCCGCCGTCAGCGTCGTCTTCCCGTGATCCACGTGCCCTATCGTCCCCACGTTCACGTGCGGCTTCGTCCGCTCAAATTTGCCCTTGGCCATGATTGATTACCCCAGAGTTACGATTTCTTGTTGATCACCGCTTCGGCGACCGACTTCGGCGCCTCGGTGTAGTGTTTGAATTCCATCGTGTACGTCGCGCGGCCCTGCGACAGCGAGCGCAGCGTCGTCGAGTAGCCGAACATCTCGGCCAGCGGCACCTCGGCCTTGATCACCTTTCCGGTGGGCATCTCTTCCATGCCCTGGATCATCCCGCGCCGCGACGACAGGTCGCCGACGACGTTGCCCATGAAGTCCTCGGGCGTCTCGACCTCGACCGCCATCATCGGCTCGAGCAGCACCGGGTTCGCCTGGCGCATGCCGTCTTTGAACGCGATCGACGCCGCCATCTTGAACGCGTTCTCGTTCGAGTCGACGTCGTGCGACGATCCGTCGAACAGCGTCACCTTGATGTCGACCACGGGGAAACCGGCGAGCACGCCGTTCGGCAGCGTTTCGCGCAAGCCCTTCTCCACCGCCGGTATGAACTCCCGCGGGACGGTGCCGCCCTTGATCGCATCGACGAACTCGAATCCCTTGCCGGGATCCGGCTCCATCTTGAGCCAGACGTGGCCGTACTGGCCGCGGCCGCCCGACTGCTTGATGAACTTGCCTTCGACCTGCACCGACTTCTTGATCGCTTCGCGGTACGCGACCTGCGGCGCGCCGACGTTGGCTTCGACGCCGAACTCGCGCTTCATCCGGTCGACCAGGATCTCGAGATGGAGCTCGCCCATGCCGGAGATGATGGTCTGGCCCGACTCCTCGTCGGTGCGGACGCGGAACGACGGGTCCTCCTGCGCCAGGCGATTGAGCGCGATGCCCATCTTCTCCTGGTCGGCCTTGGTCTTGGGCTCGACGGCGACGTGGATCACCGGCTCCGGGAAGATCATCTTCTCGAGCATGATCACGTGTTCGGGGTCACACAGCGTGTCGCCCGTCGTCGCTTCCTTGAGGCCGACCGCGGCGGCGATGTCGCCTGCGCACACGGCCTTGATCTCTTCACGCTGGTTCGCGTGCATCTGCAGGATGCGGCCGATGCGCTCCTTGCGTCCCTTGATCGGGTTGTAGATCGTGTCACCGGACTTGATGACGCCCGAATAGACGCGGAAGAAGATCAGCTGGCCGACGTAGGGGTCGGTCATGATCTTGAAGGCGAGTCCCGCGAACGGCTCGTCGTCGGCAGCCCTGCGCTCGCCGGTCTGGCCGTTCTCGAGTTCGCCCTTGACCGGCGGGATGTCGGTCGGCGCCGGCATGTAGTCGATCACGCCGTCGAGCATCGCCTGGACGCCCTTGTTCTTGAACGCGGACCCGCACATCATCGGGACGATCTCGCTCGCGATCGTGCGCAGGCGCAGACCCGTCTTGATCTCCTCGACGGTGAGCTCGCCACCCTCGAGGTACTTGTTCATCAGCTCCTCGTTGGCCTCGGCGGCGTTCTCGATCATCTTCTCGCGCCATTCCTTCGCGGTCGCGAGGTGTTCGTCGGGGATGTCGCGCATCTCGTACTTCATGCCCTGCGTCGATTCGTCCCAGTAGATCGCCTTCATCCGGACGAGGTCGACCACGCCTTCGAACTTTTCCTCGGCCCCGATCGGTATCTGGATCGGCACCGGGTTGGCCTTCAGCCGCGACTTCATCTGGTCGTAGACCTTGAAGAAGTTCGCGCCCTGGCGGTCCATCTTGTTGACGAACGCGAGCCGCGGGACCTTGTACTTGTTGGCCTGGCGCCAGACCGTTTCGGACTGGGGCTGCACGCCGCCGACCGCGCAGTAGACCATGCACGCGCCATCGAGGACGCGCATCGAGCGCTCAACCTCGATCGTGAAGTCGACGTGCCCGGGCGTATCGATGATGTTGATCCGGTGCTCGGGGAAGTTGTTGTCCATCCCCTTCCAGAAGCACGTCGTCGCCGCCGACGTGATCGTTATGCCGCGCTCGCGCTCCTGCTCCATCCAGTCCATGACGGTCGCGCCGTCGTGTACTTCGCCGATCTTGTGCGAGACGCCGGTGTAGAAAAGGATACGTTCGGTGGTCGTGGTCTTGCCGGCATCAATGTGCGCACTGATGCCGATGTTGCGATACCGGTCGATGGGGGTAGATCGTGCCACGATGATTGGGTCCCGCGTTTGGCGTCCGGCGTCTGGCGTGGTTGCGTTGGGCGTTGGATCGAACGCACGGTCCACCGCTGGACACGCGACGCTCGACCGGCTCTAGAATCTGAAATGCGAGAAGGCCTTGTTGGCTTCGGCCATGCGGTGGACTTCCTCGCGCTTCTTCACCGCGCCGCCGCGGTTTTCGGAGGCTTCGAGAAGTTCGGCCGCGAGACGCTGGCCCATCGACTTCTCGCCGCGCTTGCGCGCCGCTTCGCGCAGCCAGCGCATCGCGAGCGCCATCCTCCGCACCGGACGCACCTCGACCGGGACCTGGAAGTTGGCGCCGCCGACGCGACGGCTCTTCACCTCGACGGTCGGCCGCGAGTTCGACAGCGCCTGGTTGAAGACTTCGAGCGGATCCTTGCCGCCCTTCTTTGCGATCGACTCGAAGGCGCCGTACAGGATGCGCTCGGCCACCGACTTCTTGCCGGCGGTCATCAGCACGTTCACGAACTTCGCGACATCGCTGCTGCCGTACTTCGGATCGGGCAGGATCTCGCGCTTGGGAATCTCTCTGCGTCGGGGCATGACTTCCTCGGATCTTTGCGGTTTTCGCGAATGCGTTCGGACAGGCGGCGGATCAGCCCGACACCTGCCGCATCTGGATTCAGGCGGCCTTCGGCTTCTTCGCTCCGTACTTCGAGCGGCTCTGTTTGCGGTCCTTGACGCCCGCGGTATCGAGGCTGCCTCGCACCATGTGATAGCGCACGCCGGGCAAGTCCTTCACGCGACCGCCCCGGATCAGCACCACCGAGTGCTCCTGCAGGTTGTGTCCTTCGCCCCCGATGTAGCTGATCACCTCGAAACCGTTGGTGAGGCGCACCTTGGCAACCTTGCGAAGCGCGGAATTCGGCTTTTTCGGCGTCGTCGTGTAGACGCGCGTGCACACGCCGCGCTTCTGCGGGCTCTGCTGGAGCGCCGGAACCTTGCTTTTCGACACGGCGGGCTCGCGGCCCTTCCGTACGAGCTGATTGATGGTAGGCATCCTGATTTTCCGTTTCGTGCAGCCGAACGATGTGTTGGCCGCAGGGCTCAACGCTTCGCGAAACAACAAATTAAAGTGGCCCAAGCACGCGCTCTCGCGCCGTAGCCCGGGCCATCTTTCTGCGCCTCGGCCGACCCGTGGTTCGCAATGCGGTCGAGGTACGCTTGCCAACCCCTTGCGCGCAGATTTCCGGTGCGCGAAGCGATAGGCGAAAAGACTGAAATTATAAGGGGATAACGAACTCCGCGTCAATACCGTGTTGCGGCGCGGAAATGACCGCGGGGAGTGATCGAGCACGCAACAGTGGAACGGGCGCCTTCGAATGTGATTCAGCGGAGCGGGAGGGTTGGCTCGCGGGCTTCGGGTGCTGTACGCTGCCCTTCGAACCCCATGCGGCGGAGCGGGAGCGGTTGGCCGCGGGCTTCGGGTGCCGCGAAGCACGTCTGCCTGCGGGTTCCCGACGCGGCACTTGGGCGGCCACACACGGCCGCCTCGATCCGCGTCACCCGCGACGGCAGACCGCGGCACAGGCGCCCGCGCCCAACCGCTCCCGCTCCGCCGCGAACCGTCGCGCCGTGTCCGGCAACCGAACGCTCCGTTCGCGATTGTTTGCGATCGGGCCGAAGCGCGACGTCATGGGGCAGTGGCGAGAGGCCCCGGACGCATGGGCCGCGCCCGCCGTTGCGGGTGGTGCGGCAGAGTGGCGGCCGTGCGTGGACGCCCGACGCCCGCACCGGGTCCCCGCAGGCGGGCCGGTTGCAGCCCCCTAAGTCCGGGGCCTCTCGCCGCTGCCCCATGAAACGTGTGTCTGCCGCCCCATGAAACTTGTATCCGATGATCATGAAACTTGCGTCGTGTGACCATGAAAAAAGGGCCGGCAGTCGCCTGCCGGCCCCTCGAGGCGTGTTGCAATCGCGGCGTCAGGCGGCGTCGGCCGACACCTCCGGTGTTGTCACCGTCGCGTCGGCGGGCGCGACCTCGCCCGGCTGCAGGAAACCTGCATCCGGTCCGAGCAGCTTCTGCTTCTTGCGGGCGTTGTGGTAGGCGAGGCCGGTGCCTGCGGGAATGAGCCTGCCGACGATCACGTTCTCCTTCAAGCCACGCAGATCGTCCTTCTTGCCCATGATGGCCGCCTCGGTCAGCACGCGTGTCGTCTCCTGGAACGACGCCGCGGAGATGAACGAGTCGGTCGACAGCGACGCCTTGGTGATTCCGAGCAGCATGTGCTCGTACGTCGCGCCTCGCTTGCCTTCCTCCTTCATCACCTTGTCGTTCTCGTCCAGCAGATCCGAGCGCTCGGCCTGCTCGCCCGTGATGAACCGGGAGTCGCCGGCGTCCAGCACTTGCACGCGGCGCAGCATCTGCCGCACGATCACCTCGATGTGCTTGTCGTTGATCTTCACGCCCTGCAGACGGTAGACGTCCTGCACTTCGTCGGTGATGTAGCGAGCGAGCGCCTCGACACCCAAGAGCCGAAGGATGTCGTGCGGATCCGCCGGGCCGTCGACGATCGATTCGCCCTTGTTCACGACCTGGCCGTCGTGCGCCGTCACGTGCTTGTCCTTCGGAATCAGGTATTCGTGCGCGACACCGTCGAGATCGGTGATGACCAGCCGCTGCTTGCCCTTGGTGTCCTTCCCGAACGACACGGTGCCGGTGACTTCCGCCAGCAGACCGGCATCCTTCGGCGAGCGCGCCTCGAACAGCTCCGCCACGCGCGGCAAGCCGCCCGTGATGTCGCGCGTCTTCGACGTCTCCTGCGGGATGCGCGCCAGCACTTCACCGACCGTCACCTGCTGGCCATCCTTCACGGTGATGATCGAGCCCAGCTGGAACGTGATGTTGACCGACAGCTCGGAACCGGCCAGCTTGATCTCGTCACCCTGGTCGTCCAGCAGCTTCACCTGCGGCCGCACGCCCTTGGCCACCGCGCCGGCCCGACGCTTCGGGTCGATGACGACCAACGTGGAAAGCCCCGTCACTTCGTCCACCTGCTTCGCGACCGTGACGCCCTCTTCGACATTCTCGAACTTCACGCGGCCCGCGTACTCGGTGACGATCGGGCGGGACGTCGCATCCCACATGGCCAGCACCTTGCCCGCCTTGACCTGGTCGCCATCCTTGACCTGGAGCGTCGCACCGTACGGGACCTTGTGGCGCTCGCGCTCGCGGCCGTTGTCATCGTGGATGGTGACTTCCGCGGAGCGCGCGATGACGACAAGTTCGCGCCGGGCGTTCGTGACGTAGCGCATCAGTGATGAAAAGCGGACCGTCCCCGCCGACTTGCTCTCGAGCTGCGACGCGGCCGCCGTCCGTGACGCGGCACCGCCGATATGGAACGTTCGCATCGTGAGCTGCGTGCCGGGCTCGCCGATCGACTGCGCGGCGATCACCCCCACTGCCTCGCCGACATTGACCAGATGCCCACGGCCGAGGTCGCGCCCGTAACAGGCGGCGCAAAGTCCGTACCGTGTGTCACAGGTGAGCGGGGTGCGAACCTTGACCTCGTCGATTCCGAGCAACTCGATCTGCTCGACCTCGTCCTCCCCCAGGAGGGTACCTGCGTGGTACAGCGTCTCCTGCGTTTCGGGGTTGACGACGTCGGCCGCGACGGTGCGGCCGAGAATTCGCTCGCGCAGCGCCTCGATGACTTCGCCACCCTCGACCAGCGCCTTCATCGCCACCCCGTTCGTCGTCCCGCAATCGTCCTCGGTCACGACCAGGTCCTGCGTGACGTCGACGAGGCGGCGAGTGAGGTAACCGGAGTTCGCCGTCTTGAGCGCGGTATCGGCGAGGCCCTTGCGCGCACCGTGCGTCGAGATGAAGTACTGCAACACGTTCAGGCCTTCGCGGAAATTCGCCGTGATCGGTGTCTCTATGATCGAACCGTCCGGTTTGGCCATCAGGCCGCGCATGCCCGCGAGCTGGCGAATCTGCGCCGCCGAGCCCCGCGCGCCGGAGTCGGCCATCATGTAGATGGAGTTGAACGACTCCTGCTTGACCGTGTTGCCGTCGCGGTCGATCACCTCCT
This sequence comes from uncultured beta proteobacterium, assembly GCA_963844005.1. Taxonomy (GTDB): domain Bacteria; phylum Pseudomonadota; class Gammaproteobacteria; order Burkholderiales; family Casimicrobiaceae; genus CAIWHR01. Next base: position 84,837 of record CAWJMQ010000013.1, read on the forward strand.
CCGAGCCCAGCTGCCCCATCATCGCCTTCGCGATGTCGTCGCCGGCACGGCCCCAGATGTCCACGACCTTGTTGTAGCGTTCGCCCTGCGTCACGAGGCCCGACGTGTACTGCGCCTCGATCTCCTTCACTTGCGTTTCCGCTTCCGCGATGATCGTGTGCTTCTCCACCGGGACGAGCATGTCGTCGGCGGCGAACGAGATGCCGCCGCGGGTCGCGAGCGCATATCCCGCCTGCATCAGCTTGTCGGCGAAGATCACCGTCTCGCGCAGACCGCAGCGACGGAAGCTCGCGTTGATGATCTTGGAAATCTCCTTCTTCTTGAGCGGCTTGTTGATCGTCGCGAACGGAAGGCCCGCCGGCAGAATCTCGGACAAGAGTGCACGGCCGACGGTGGTCTCGAAGCGAACGACCTTCTCGACCGCTTCGCCCGACGCGGA
>CAWJMQ010000014.1:0-138700 GCA_963844005.1 uncultured beta proteobacterium
TGTTGTGCATACCTACTGGTTACCAAGTCTCGTATTGCTAGTCGGCGAGCGTGCGCCAATGTTCCTGCGCCGAAATCGATTTCGGCGGAAGCCCTCCGCAGTTCGCACACGCCGCGAGGTGTCGTGCCTCCTCCACCGATTCCGGGACCTGCTCCAGTGTTTCCGCGGCATAGCTTTCCAGTACCGCCAGTGCCGCGGCGAGCCGTGCAGGAACCGGCGACGCAGGAGCCTGATCTCGCCGGCGATTTCGTCCTCGAGTGTGCTTTCGAGCAACGCCCTGAACCGGGTTCGATTCGCAGGACGCAATTCGCCGATCCATTGTTCGCGTTTAGCGAGCATGGCGGCGACGAGCCCGACCGCCGCGTCGGCGTCGTTGTCGAGATGCGCGAGCAACCGCCGCCACGCCGGATCGTCGGCCGGCGCCGCCACCAGCGCGTTGTGTGCGGCGCGCGCGTAAAGAGGCGCGGCGCGTTCCTCGAACCGAGGTGCGGGACCGAGGCCCGTGGCAATGGGTGCCTGCCGGGCGAAGCCCGCGGCGAGCGCGTCGATCGTGACGACCGCGAGACGCGCGGGATGCACGACGAGCTGCCACCCGTGACGCCTGTCCTGCGCGAGCGCGGCGCGCGCAAGATCACGCGTGCGCCGTTCATGTGGCGAATCCCCCGAAGATTCCGTGTTCGCGTTGCGCAGCGCTTCGACGATGCGCTCGCGCATCTCGCCCGGCAGCCTTGCGCGTGAACGTCATTGCGACGATCCGCTCCGGATGATCGACGTGCGCAAGCAGCGCGAGGAAGCGCTGAATCAGCAACTCGGTCTTCCCCGAGCCTGCCGGCGCCTGGACCAGAAAGGAACGTCCAATGTCGAGCGCGCGCTCGCGCGACGCCGCGTCGTCGGTGTCGGGTGCCGCGCTGTCGAGGCGCTCATCCACGATCGCTCTCCGTCGATTCGTCGACCGACAGCGCCCCGACCCTGCACAGCGCGTGGAGGCCGCAATTCCTGCACGTCTTCGCCGTGTCGCGGGGCGCCACGGCAGCGTAACCGTCGCGCACCTCGGCCGCGAGCGCGCCGAGGGATTGCGTCCAGCGTGTCATGACCGCCGTCCAATCCGGCAAGCCCGTCCCGACCACGTCGGCGGCAACGGCGAGTTGGGGCCACGCGGAGCTGTCCGCGCCGATGCCCAGCAACTTGACCTCGCCCGGCTTCAGCTGCGCGTACGCGGCGGCGCGAACGGGCTGAAGCGGTGCGACCGCGCTCTGCGCGAGCACGTAGAGGCCGATTTGCGGCGCCTGAGGACGCGCGTCGAACCACTTGGCCGGTGGCGTGGCAAGTCCCGCCTTGTAGTCGATGATCGCCACCCCGCCGTCGGCGAGCGAGTCGACGCGATCCAGCCGCAGTTCGAGCGCGAGGCCGTCCAGTGCCAGCGGCCTCGACCCTTCGGTCTCCGCAACCGAAAACGGCGGGCGGGCACGCTCGACGCCGTCGAGCCACGCCCGCACGATGATGGCGATCCGCGTCGCCTCGCCGGTTCGCACGACTGCCGGCAACCGTTGCCAGCGCGCGCGCGGGATCGTCGCCGACGCGGCGGCCGCGGCCGAGTCAATCCGCGCCGTGAGCGCGTCGGTGGCGAGAGCGATCAATGACGCGTGATCGCCCACGTCGCGCCAGAACGCCGCCAACGCGGCATGTACCAGGATGCCGCGCTCCAGCGCCGACAATCCCTCGACCGGTTCGGGCCACGTGTCCACGCCGAGCCGGTACCGCGCCACCGCTCGAAACGGGCAGTCGCTCTGGGCATTGATGAGGGCTGCGCCGCCTCGGACCCGGGCCCCGATCGGAAGCGTCGGCGCATGGTCGTCGATCACTGCTTCGCGTACCGGAGCCGCCTCGAACTGGGCGTTGGCCGTTGTCGATGGCAGCGAGTCGTCATCGCCAAGCGCCGGTGCAGCGGGAACGATCGACGAGGGCGAGCAGACATGGTCGTCGGCGCTTCGCGCATACGAGAACACGACCTGCGGCGCTCCGCGCGCCCACTGCTCGGTCAATGCCTGTGCATACGCGAGTTCGCGCGCAGCGGTCGAACGTGGCACGTTGCGTTCGCGTTGCCAGGCGAGCGCCAGCAGCGGATTCGGTTGCGGCGCCGGTGGCCACCTCTCGGCGGCGAGACCGGCGATCCACAGCGCATCGAGGGGCAAACCCGCGGCTTCCAGCGTGCCGAGGATCTGGATCGGCGCGGGCGAAGATTCGGGCTGGAATACCTGGCGCTTCGCGAGCGCAACGCAGGCCGCCAGCGCTTCGGCACGGTGGACACGGTTCGCGACCGACCCCAGCGTCGCGAATTGCGTGAGGAGTTCGTCCCAGGCGCCTTGCGCTTGCCACTCAGCGGACGACAGCGGACGGTCGCCTGGCCATCCTGCTGCGGCGAGCCAGCTTCGCCAGCGTTCCGTCCACGCGCGGGGCGAAGCGCTGGTTGGCATGCCATGCCCTTCACGCGCCAGACGAAAGCGATCCGCGAGCGCACGGTCGACCGTCCCGAGCGCCACAATGGCATCTTCGAGCGAGATTTCGCGTCGACCCTCGCGAAGCCAGCCGGCTTCGAGCCGCGCGCCGTGCAGCCAGCTGTCACGCGCCCCTGAAACATACGGCGAACGCAGCAGGGCCGCGGCGCGCGCCATCGGCAGCGGCGCGAGCGCCAGCGCAATCAGGTCGAGCGCCGCGGCAATCAGCGGGACCTCGCCGGCCGCCGTACCGAGCGACACGTTGTAGGGGCGGGCCACTTCCTCGCACCCGGGCCATTGAAGCGCCGGACAGAGGATTTCCTCGGCGAGTCCCCGAACCTCCTCCAGGCGCGACGCCAAACCGTCGATGGCAATGGCAATCGTCGCGCCCGGATCGGAATGCGCGCGTTCTTGCGCCCAGCGTAGCGCGCGGAAGATTTCATCGCGCGGCGTGGCGCCGGCTGCACGCCAGATTTTCCCGGTCGCATCGGGAACCGTGGCCAGAGACTGCACGTCCATTCCCGCGGCCCCGACCGCGGCGAGCAATCGATGCTGCTGCGGCGTGGTCTCGACAAATCCCGCGAACGCGACAACGGCACCGCGCCAGGCGGAAACCTTGTGCGCGCAGGCAGCGATCCAATCGGAAAGCTGCGCGGGATCCAATGCGTGCATCCGCGCAAGGGTCGTGGAATACGTGTCCGCCCAACGTGCGAAGACCGCGCAATCGTCGTCACCACCCGCCCAGGCGCGCCAGCTCGGTCCACCCGTTCCCCAAGCGTGTACGGTCGACCACGCCTCGGCGGCAAGGTCCGCCGCACCGTTCCCGTCGATCAGCGGCGGCCTTTCCGCGGCGACGATCTGCGTCCACAGGTACGCCATCGTCGCGGATCCGACGAGTCCTGGCGGATCGGACTGCGAATCCGATTCGACGACGTCGAGCCAAAGGCGTTCGAGCCAGAAGCGGAACGGCAGTACGTCGGGCATCGGCCAGACTGTTCGCGCGGCGGCCCGTTGAGCCTCGTCGTAGAGCGCCGTGATCCGTCGCGCCAGGCGCTTGTTAGGCGTGACGACGGTGGCGCCGGACGCAAGCGCGGCGCACAACGGAGGTGGCAATGTTTGCAAGACGCGGACGGCGCCCTGCCGGCGCCGATCCTTTCAGTCGCGAATCTGGCGCCGACTCTACCAGCTTTGCGCGCCCCCGCTGCAGCGACGCTAGTGCACCAGGAGCCTGCCGGACTTCTCTTCAGGTTGGCGTTGCTTCCCGGGTCGCGGTCAGTGCTTGACGTACGGGACGACGCCGCGGGGAATGACTCTGAGTGGCCGCACGCGGCCAAGCGGCCCTCGTGCCGTTGTGTCGATCTGCGTCGAGCGGACCGACGCACGAACTCGGCAGGTAATACGTCGCGTCGCGCGCATGCCTGGGTCGGAGTTCGGCCGCGGCTTCGCGCGAAGCGGAACACGCACGCCGCGGGTGGCGGCCGCACGGCACTTCGATAAAAAGGCGGCTGCCGTCCGCATCGCTGAGTGCAGTCAGGTTCCGGGCAGCCGCGAGAACGTCCGCTCGCCTTGGGTCAGGCGGCGGCAGCCGAGACCGCGTGTTGGAGCGCGGCAGGCGGATTCTGCACGCGGCGCTGCATGCCGGTTGCCTGTTGGTCCAGCGACGCTTTGAGTTCTGCGTCGGCCATCGAGGCTTCCTGTGCGAGCGTCTCGTCGTAGCTCTGGCGCGTGTCGGGGTTCGACAGCACGTCGTATGCGGTCTGGACCAGTCGCAGAAGCCCGGTCATGTCCTGGCCCGCATCCGTAGTGCCGTAGCCGAAGCGCTCGAGCAGCGCAACGTAGGCTGTTTCGATTCGCATCGGGCTCGCCCCCGGCGGCAGTTCGAGATAGTCGTAGTAGGTGTAGATCACGTCGGCCTCCCTGGATAGTTGCGTTCAGCTTTCGGTGGAAGGCACTAGCAGCAAACGTGCCAGCCCGTGCCGGACTCGCAGCAATCAGGATGCATTTCGTACGGCTACGCCAGGGGTTGGCCGCGCGGGATCCGCGTCTCCGCCCCGCGGATTCCCCGACCGAACGGGGACCTGCCCGCCACGTCAGAGAATGGCGAGAGGCGTCGACATCGAAGGTGGCGGGAAAGCCGCGTCGATGGCGTCGAGCGCCGAGCGGCCGAGCCCGATCGAGGTCGCGCCACGGTTGGCGCGGACGTGTTCGGGATTTGCGGATTCGGGGATGGCGACGACGTCCGGAGACCGCAGCAGCCAGCGAAGCGCCACTTGCGCCGGCGTGGCCCGCAGGGTCCTCGCGATCCTGGCGAGCTTTGGGTCCCCCAACAACGAGCCCTGTCCAAGCGGCGAGTACGCCATCACCGGGATCCGCCGTTCGCGCATCCAGGGGAGGAGTTCCCACTCGATGCCGCGCTCGGCGAGGTGATACAGGACCTGGTTCGTCGCGCATCGCCGCCCTTCGGGCAGTGCGAACAACTCGCGCATGTCGGCCGTGTCGAAATTGGATACGCCCCAGCGCACTATCTTTCCCTCAGAGCGCAGTTGCTCGAAGACCCTCACGGTCTCGGCCAGAGGAACCCTGCCACGCCAGTGAAGCAGGTAGAGATCGATGTGGTCGGTGCGCAAACGCCGGAGGCTGCGCTCGCAGGCGATAACTGCGCTTTTTCGGCCGGCATTGTGCGGATACACTTTGCTCACTACAAACAGGCGGTCCCGTCGCCCTGCGATCGCCCGCGCGACGACCTCTTCCGCCCCTCCGTCCCCGTACATTTCGGCAGTGTCGACGACGGTCATCCCGAGGTCGAATCCCAATGAAAGCGCCGCGGCCTCGGCCGCGGCGCGTTTGCGCTCCTCGCCCATCTTCCATGTTCCGAGGCCGAGAGCGGGCACGGCCGTGCCGTCGGGAAACGCCACCTCGGGAATGCCGGTTGACGACGCGGGAGACATGACGGCCAGCTTATCGGAACCAGGCCCCGACTGCAGCGCCGCGTCCGCCGTTTCTCGCGTCCCGCACGCGGACGTGGATAATGGCGTGTCCTCGCCAGCGCCACGACCCATGCCCCTCGAACCTGACCGCGCGCAGACCGTCGTTCGCGGTGCCTGTCCGCACGACTGCCCGGATACCTGTGCGATGCTCGTCACCGTCGAGAACGGCCGAGCCATTGAAGTCCGCGGGGCGCCGGACCATCCGCCGACCGGCGGGACACTGTGCACGAAGGTCGCCCGGTACCTCGAGCGAACCTATTCGGACGAACGCGTACTTCACCCGATGAAGCGAGTTGGCAGAAAGGGGGAAGGCCGCTTTGCGCGTATCGACTGGGCAGAAGCGATCGACACCATCGCCGCGAAATTCGGTGCGATTGCCCGGTCGCCTGATGGTCCGCAGGCCATTGTTCCCTATTCCTACGCCGGAACGATGGGATTGCTCCAGTCCGGCTCGATGGACCGCCGCTTCTTCCACCGACTCGGCGCGTCGCTGCTCGACCGCACGATCTGCGCGACCGCTGGCAAAGCCGGGTGGGTCGCGACCATCGGCGCGGCGATGGGGACGGATGTCGGGCAGTTCGAAAACAGCCGTCTGATCCTGATCTGGGGCAGCAACCCGATCGTGTCGAATCTCCACTTCTGGTCGCGCGCCCAGGAAGCCAAGCGGCGCGGCGCGAAACTCGTCGCTATCGATCCGTATCGCAGCCAGACGGCGGAGAAGTGCCACCAGCATATCGCGCTCATTCCCGGCACCGACGCTGCGCTGGCGCTCGGCATCATGCAGGTGCTGATCGCCGAGGACCTCGTCGACCACGACTACGTTGGCCGCCATACGATCGGCTTCGACGCGTTGCGAGTGCGGGCCGCCGAATTCCCGCCCGACCGCGTAGCTCGAATCTGCGGCATCGACCGAGAGACCGTGGTCGACCTCGCTCGCGCGTACGGTACGACGAAGCCCGCGGCGATCCGGCTCAACTACGGCATGCAGCGCCACGCCGGCGGCGGCAACGCGGTGCGCGCGGTCGCGTGCCTCCCCGCACTCGTCGGCGCATGGAGTGATCCCGCCGGCGGCGCGTTGCTGTCGACTTCCGGCACCTATCCGGTCGATTCGGCGGCTCTCGAGCGTCCCGATCTCATGCACGGCGCTCCGCGCACGATCAACATGAGCGCGATCGGCGCCGCACTGCTCCAGGCGCAAGACCCGCCGATACGCGCAATCTATGTCTACAACTCGAACCCCGTAGCGGTCGCGCCCGAGTCGGCGAAGGTCGAGGCGGGCTTTGCCCGCGAAGATCTCTTCTGTGTAGTCCACGAAATCTTCCAGACCGACACGGCCGATTACGCCGATATCCTGTTGCCGGCGACCACGCAGCTCGAGCAGCTGGACGTTCACAGCTCCTATGGCCACCTCTACGCGCTCGCGAACAACCCGTCGATCGCGGCTCTCGGCGAGTCGAAACCCAATACCGAGGTGTTTCGCCTCCTCGCGGCGCGCATGGGCTTCTATGAACCCTGTTTTCGCGACAGCGACGTGGATCTCGCGCGACAGGCGTTCATGAGGGTTCACCCGCGGGCGGCAGGCATCGACTGGGACACGCTCAAGATGGCGGGATTCCGGCGACTTGCGGTTCCGGCAACGTACGCGCCATTCGCGGACGGGAAGTTCCCCACTCCGTCGGGCAAGTGCGAGTTCTACTCCCAAACGCTCGCGCGGGAGGGACACGATCCACTCCCGACTTTCGTTCCGCCGCGCGAATCGATCGAAAGCAATCCCATGCTGGCGAAGCGTTACCCGCTGGCGTTCATTTCGCCGCCGGCCCGCAATTTCCTCAACTCGTCATTTGCCAACCTGCCGGCTTTTGTCGCCGAAGAGAAGACACCGCGGCTCGACGTCAATCCGGCGGATGCCGCACCGCGCGCGATCGTCACCGGCAATCGCGTGCGCATCTTCAACGATCGGGGAAGCTTCACGGCGACCGCGCGCGTCACCGATCGCGCACGGTCCGGAGTCGTCGTCGCGCCATCGATCTGGTGGAAGAAGCTTTCGCCGGACGGCGCCAACGCCAACAACGTGACAAGCCAGGCGTTGACGGACCTCGGACGCGCCGCGACGTTCTACGATTGCCTGGTCGAGGTCGAACCGCTCTGATGCCGGTGCGCCGGCGGCCGGGCGCGCCTCGCAGACGATTTCGCCACGAACGGTCGAGCGTGTTTCTGGCTCAGCTTTGGGCCCTCTCCATGAGTCGCATGCGGTTGCGCCGGACTTGTGCGGAGGTGGCTAAAGCTTCCGCACGAGTCCGACCATCACGCCGAAGATCTCGAGCGTGCCCTCCGGGCGAATCACCGGATACGCCTTGTTCTCCGGCTTCAGAATGAACTGTCCGCGTTCGATGTCGAGCCGCTTCAGCGTGAACTGGCCATCGACGATCGCGACAACGACGTCGCCACGCTTTGCCGAAGCGGTTTTCTCCACGACGACGAGGTCGCCTTCGAGGATGCCGGCGTCCGTCATCGAGTCGCCCTTGACGCGAATCAGCACGGTCTGCGACGGGCGCTCGATCAGGTAGTCGTCGATCGTCAGCGCGTCGGCAGGCGCATCGTCGATCGGATTCGGCATGCCCGCCTGCACGGGGGATTCGGCGAGCGGCCGCGCGAAGAACCGCCCCGTTGGCGCGAGCCTCTTGTCCGGGGTCGAATCGAGGTAGCCGGCGAGCTTCAGCCGTGCGACCATCGCCGCGACCGACGACTTCGATTTGAGCCCGAGCAAGTGGCCGATCGACGCATACGAGGGCAAGGCGCGGTGCTGCGCGTAGTAGTCCTGCAGAAGCGCCAGATAAGAACGATCGTTCGACATGGCTGTACAATAGCGAACGAACGTTCGCGCTGTCAAGCCCAACTTTCGTCCTAGCCGATTAGCCCGATATTCGCCGCCGACCATGCGCCTGTTCGCACCGACCCTGGCGTTCGTCGACCTCGAAACCACCGGGACGGGTGCGGCGAACGACGCGATCACCGAAATCGGGATCGTCCGCGTCGAAGCCGATCCGGAGGGGACTGCACCACCCTTGGTCACCGAGTGGAGCACGCTCGTCAATCCCGGCGTTTCGATCCCGCCCGAGATCCAGGCGCTGACGGGGATTACCAATGCGATGGTCCGGGACGCGCCGACCTTCGCGAGGATAGCGGACGAGGTTGCCGCGCGGATTTCCGGCGCGCTGTTCGTCGCGCACAACGCGCGCTTCGACTATGGGTTCCTGAAATACGCGTTCGCACGGATCGAACGGAGTTTCACCGCCCGCGTGCTGTGCACCGTCAGGCTGTCACGACGGCTGTTTCCGGATGCGCCGAGGCACAACCTCGACAGCGTGATCGAAAGGCACGCGCTCCCCGTGGACGGTCGCCATCGCGCGCTCGGCGACGCGCGCGTGCTCTGGGCATTCGTGCAGGCGCTCTATCGTGATCTCCCCTCCCAAGCGATCGAAAGCGCGGCGAGACGCGTTCTCAGGACACCCAGCCTTCCGCCACAGCTCCCGCCCGATGCGATCGACGCATTGCCCGAAGCACCCGGCGTCTACCTCTTCTACGGGCTCAATGCACTGCCGCTCTACATCGGCAAGAGCCGCAATCTGCGCGAGCGCGTCGGCGCGCACTTTTCGTCGGACTATCGCTCGGCGACCGACCTCCGACTCTCGTCCGAAATCCAGTGCATCGAGTACGAGGAGACTGCGGGCGAAATCGGCGCCCTTCTGCGCGAGGCTGCGCTCGTGAAATCGATGCTCCCGGCGCACAACCACGCGCTGCGGCGCAAAACGGAGTCCGGAGTGCTGGAACTACCCGCAGAGCCGGGGCCACCCGGCTACATTCCCGCGGCCGGCGTGGAGCCCGCGGAGCTTGCAGGACGCTTCGGCCCGTTCTCGTCGAAACGACAGGCACGCGAAACACTGCGCTCACTCGCGACCGAGTACGCACTGTGCTGGAAAGCGCTCGGGCTCGAGAAACGGCTGGGTCCGTGTTTCGCGCGACAAGTGAAGCGGTGCGCAGGCGCGTGCGTCGGCGCCGAATCCGCCGATGCGCACCACGCGCGACTCGCCGAGGCACTCGCGCCGCACGCCATTCCGCACTGGCCCTTCCCCGGCCTCGCCGCGATCCGTGAGCGGTCCCTCCTTGGCGATCGCACCGACCTGCACGTGCTCCTCAACTGGTGCTGGCTTGGAACCGCACAAGACGACGGCGAGCTTGGCCGCCTGATCGAGACACCGCCGCGACCCGAATTCGATGCCGATATCGCGCGACTGCTGATCCGCACGTTCGCGCGCGGAAAGCACGAGGTGCTGCAACTCGATCGCGTGCACAGGGCCCGCGAGCCCGCGGACTTGCCGTCGCATATCTGAAGCCTAGCCAGTGCGCGCCGCGTGCGCCGCCAGCACCGCGGCAACACACGCGGTCAACTTCGTCGCATACGGAATGTGCAGGAATTCGTTCGGCCCGTGCGCATTGGATTTCGGCCCGAGCACGCCGGTGATCAGGAATTGCGCCTCGGGGAAGTGCTTGCCGAGCATCGCCATGAACGGAATCGTGCCGCCCTCGCCCATCGCGGCCGCCGGCTTGTCGTAGAACGTCCGCGACGCGTCGTCGATCGCGCGTTCGAGCCACGGCGCGGTCGGTGGCGCATTCCATCCGGTCGCTGCCCTCGTCGGCTTCGAACGCACCGTCGCGCCGTGCGGCGGATCGGCTTCGAGCAGGCGCTTCAGCGCGCGCGGCCGCGTCGGCGCCATCGACCGACGGCGGCAGGCGCAGCGATAGCTTGAGCGACAGTGCGCGGCCGCAGCACGTTGCCGGCATCGGCGATCGCGCGGGAAGCCGTCGGCGCCCGTCACCGACAGCGCCGGCCGCCAGGTGCGGTTGAGAATCGCTTCGGCGTGGTCGGCGATCATCGGCCGCGTGCGGCCAGCGAACGGGTACTTGCCGACGATGCTGTCGCCCAGGATCGCCGCGGCTTGCCGCGCCTGCCGGACACGCTCCTCCGGAATCGGCACGTGGAATTCGCGCCGGCAGAATGCGGCCCGGTCGCGGAATCTTCGAGCCGGTCGAGAATCTTGCGCGCGATGCGGAACGACGACGGCACGATGCCGCTCGCGTCGCCCGAGTGCACGCCCTCGGTCAGCACGTCGACGGTGAGCGTGCCGCCGGCGAGGCCACGCAGCGATGTCGTCGCCCACAGCCGCTCGTAGTCGCCGCAGCCGGAATCGAGGCCGATCACGAAGTCGACGCGCCCCATCCGCGGCGCGAGCGCTCGAGGTACGCGGGCAGATCGTAGCTGCCGCTCTCCTCGCAGGTCTCGATCAAGCCGACGCAGCGCGCGTGCGGCAGTGCCCTGCGCCTGCAGCGCGCCGATCGCCGCGAGCGACGCGAATACCGCATAGCCATCGTCGGCGCCGCCGCGACCGTAGAGCTTGCCGTCCTCGATCACGGGCAACCACGGACCCAGTCCCTCGCGCCATCCCGTCATTTCGGGCTGCTTGTCGAGATGGCCGTACAGCAGAACCGTGCGGTCGCCCGTGCCCGGGAACGTCGAAATACAGTACGCGGCGTGCGGCCAGGCAAGCGCACGATTTCCAGCGCGAGACCGCGCACCGGCTGTTGCCGAACCCACGATTCGGCGAGGCGGATCACGCGTTCGATGTGGCCGTTCGCCTCCCACTGCGGATCGAAATGCGGCGACTTCGCCGGGATGCGAATGTATTCGACGAGTTGCGGGACGATCGATTCGTTCCAGTTATGCGAGACGGCCGCTGCCAGGGCATTCATGTCTTTGCTCCGCGTTCGGCAGCGAGGATGGCCGCTGCGAGTGTCAGGTCTTCGGGATAGCTGACTTTAAGGTTGTTCGAGTTCCCCGCGACCAGCCGAGGTCTCGAACCGAGCGCCTCGACCGCCTGCGATTCGTCGACGCAGTGTTCAACACCGGGCCGGGCATAGGCCTCGCGAAGCACGCGATACCGGAACATCTGCGGCGTCTGCGCCTGCCACAAGCCTTCGCGCGACTCGGTTCGGACGCAGCGATCCCTCTCGTCGGCGCGCTTCAACGCGCACACGACCGGAATCGCGAGCAGCCCACCGACCGCATCGTCGGCGAGTTCCCGCTGCAAACGCAGCAGCGAGTCCGTGTCGACGCAGGGTCGCACCGCATCGTGCACGACGATCCAATCGTCGGCGTCCACTTCGGACAGGGCGTCGAGCCCGTTGCGAACCGTTTCGGCGCGAGTCTTGCCGCCGCAACGCAATGCCGTGACGCGTTCATGCTTGCCTATGGCCCGATCGAACCAGCGATCGTTATCGGCGAGCACGACATAGGTCATCTGGATCGGTAGACCGGCGGTCAACCGCTCGATTGCGTGCAGCAACAGCGGCTTGCCCTCGAGCAGCGCGTACTGCTTGGGCGATTCTGCGCCAAACCGCGTGCCCGATCCGGAGGCGGGAATCAACGCGTGGTAGCGCAACGCACGTCTCCGCTGCGATCGCCGTCGTAGGTTGCACGGACGTAACTCGCAACGATCTCCTGGAATTCCTCCGCGATCGTTTCGCCCTTGAGTGTCACCGTCTTCTTGCCGTCGACATAGACAGGCGCCACCGGCACTTCACCGGTTCCGGGCAGGCTGATGCCGATGTTCGCCATCTTCGATTCGCCAGGTCCGTTGACGACGCAGCCCATGACGGCGACGGTCATGCTCTCGACGCCCGGATAGCGGTCGCGCCAGCTCGGCATCTGCGCTCGGAGATACGTCTGGATCTTGTCGGCCAGTTCCTGGAAAACCGTGCTTGTCGTGCGGCCGCAGCCGGGGCACGCGCTGACCAACGGCGAAAACGATCGCAGCCCCATTGTCTGCAGGATCTCCTGCGCGACGACAACTTCGCGTGTGCGGTCGCCGTTGGGCTCGGGGGTGAGCGACACGCGGATCGTGTCGCCGATGCCCTGCTGCAGCAGCACCGCCATCGCCGCCGTCGAGGCAACGATGCCTTTCGAGCCCATTCCCGCCTCGGTCAAGCCGAGATGCAGCGGGTAATCGACACGGCGGGCGAGCTCGGTGTAGACGGCGATCAGGTCCTGCACGCTGGAAACCTTGCACGACAGGACGATCCGATCCGCAGGCAGGCCCAGGGATTCCGCGAGATGCGCGCCGCGGATCGCCGAAGTCACCAACGCCTCGCGCATCACTTGTCCGGCGGACATCGGATTCGCGGACTTCGCGTTCTCGTCCATGAGCTCCGCGAGCAGATCCTGATCGAGGCTGCCCCAGTTCACACCGATGCGCACCGCCTTGGCATGTTCGATCGCCTTTTCCACGATCACCGCAAATTGCGGATCGTGCTTGTGTCCCTTGCCGACATTGCCGGGATTGATCCTGTATTTGGCAAGCGCGCGCGCGCACACTCGGGAAAATTGGCAAGCAGCTTGTGGCCGTTGTAATGGAAGTCGCCGATCAACGGCACCGCGCAACCAAGATCGTCGAGCCGCTCGCGAATCGCCGGCACCGCTGCCGCCGATTCCGCCGTGTCGACGGTGATCCTGACCAATTGCGACCCGGCATCGGCCAGCGCCTTGACTTGCGCCACCGTGGCGGCGACGTCAGCCGTATCGGTGTTCGTCATCGACTGCACGACGATCGGTGCGCCACCACCGATGGCAACATCGCCGACCAGGACTTTGCGTGTCCTGCGACGAACGATGGGCAAGCGGTCGAGCGAACTCATCGACCGACCGGCCGTGCGAAAATTCGGCGCCTTGGCCTGAGAGCGTCGGGGCTGCGGGGTATCTGCGCGGGAATCTTCACCGGAATCCAGCCGCGAAGCGTTGATATCGTCACCGGACTCAAGCGCGGAGGAGTTGTCGTGCTCGATTCGGCGCAGTAGCTTAACAGATTGTGCGTGAATGGCGGCGGAGATCCCACTCCCGCGCTATAGTTCGCCCGCCGGATGCGGCGCCAATGCCGGGCCGCATCCCTCTCGACGGAGCCATCAGCATGAACATCGCATTGCGCCGCCGCCTTATCCTGATTGCAGCTCTCGTTGCCGCCATCGCCGCGGGGCCGACCGCAGCCCAGTCGCTCGCCGGCAAGCTCGTCCTCTATACGTCGCAGCCCGAGCGCGATGCCGCCCAAACGGTAGGTGCGTTCAAGAAGGTTCACCCTGGGTCGATGTGGAGGTCTTCCGCTCGGGAACTACCGAAGTCATGGGCAAGCTGACCGCGGAATTTGCCGGCGGCCAGCCGAAGGCCGACGTGTTGCTGCTCGCCGACGCCGCGACGATGGAATCGCTGAAGAAGGCGGGCCGGCTGCTTCAGTATCCCGACGCCAAACTTGCCGGCCTGGAACCCGGGTCCTACGACGCCGACAGGACCTATTTCGGCTCGAAACTCATCACGACCGGCATTGCGGTGAATACAGCGGCCAAGCTGCGCCCACTTTCATTCGCCGATCTCGCCAAACCCGAATACAAGGCACAGATGACGATGCCAAGCCCGCTCTATTCGGGCGCGGCGGCGGTCATGCTGGGCACGATGACGACGCGCACCGATCTCGGCTGGGGATATTTCGAAAAGCTGAAGGCAGCCGACGCCATCGCCGTACGCGGCAATGGCGCGGTCCTCGCAGCCGTTGCTAGCGGCGAGAAAGCCTACGGCATCCTCGTCGACTTCATGGCCTTCAATGCCAAGGCCAAGGGCTCGCCGATCGATTTCATCTTTCCGTCGGAAGGCAGCCCCACTGTGACCGAGCCGGTGGCGATCCTCAAGTCCACACAGAATGCGGCCGCGGCGCGCGCGTTCGTCGACTTCATCCTGTCGGACGAGGGGCAGAAGCTGGCCGTTTCCATGGGCTACATTCCGGCGAAGGCCTCCGCGGGAATGCCGTCGTGGCTGCCGGCCGGTACCAGGATCAACGTCATGCCGACCGATATCTCCAAGGTCGCCGAGACCAACAGTGCCAACCTCAAGCGCTTCGCCGAAATCTTCGGAAACTGATCTCCTCTGAATTCAGGCTTCGGTGAACGGCACCGTACCGAATCCGCGCCATGCCGCAGGCCTGCGCGAGCACTTCCAGGACTACGCGCTGCTGTGGGGACTCGTGTTCATCGTCGGCGTGCTGTCGGTGCTACCCCTTGCTCGGCTGGTGCTCGAGGCCGTCACGCTCGACGGCAAATTCTCGGCAGAGGCGTTTCTCCGCACGCTTTCGAGTTCGGCCACCTGGACGGCGACCCGGCATAGCCTGCTGACGGCACTGGGTGGCACGCTGTTGTCCTCTGCGATCGGTGCCTTCGTGGCGCTGATCGTTTCGCTGACCGACATCCGCCGTCGCAACGCGTTTGTCTTCTGCTTCGTGCTGCCGATGATGATTGCGCCGCAGGTGCTGGCGCTCGCCTGGCTGCAGCTTTTCGGGCCCTCGAGCCCGCTGCTGCGAATGATCGGCGTCGCACCGTCGCTGGGACGCAATCCGCTCTACTCGCCCGAGGGCATCATCCTCGTCCTCGGCGTCCAGTATGCGCCGCTCGTGTTCCTGACGCTGCGCGCGGGCTTGCGCACATTGCCGCGGGAATTGATCGAGGCGGGGCTTGTCGGCGGCGCCGGCCCGCTCACCGTGTTGCGCACCGTAGTGCTTCCGATGATGACCCCTCCGCTCGTCGCGGGCGTCGCGCTCAGCTTCGTATCGTGTCTGGGCAATTTCGGCATCGCGGCCCTTCTCGGCATTCCAGCCAATTATCTGGTCCTGCCGACGTTGATCTATCAGCGCCTGGCGGGGCTCGGGCCCGGCGCGCTTGCGGAGCTTTCGGTGCTGTCCACGCTGATCGGTTTCATCGCCGTGACCGGCCTCTTGCTGCAGGATCTGATGCTAAGACGCCGCGACTTCCGTATCAGCACGGCATCCAGCGCGGCGCGGCCGTTCGAACTGCGCCGATGGCGGCTCCCCCTCGAAGCCGGGCTCTGGACATTTTCCGCTCTTGTTTTCACGCTCCCGCTCCTCGCTCTCGTCCTCGCATCGCTGGTCCCGGCGGTCGGTGTGCCGCTCTCCGCAAAGACGGCGACCCTCGGCAACTACGATTTCGTCCTCTTCGGTCACGATGCCGCGAGGCGGGCGTTGATCAACAGCTTCACGTTGGCGGCGACCGCGGCGATCGTCATCGTGTTGATCGCGGTGCCGCTCGCCTATTTCCTGGTGTGGCGCCGGTCGCGGCCCCTGCGCATGATGAGCCTCTTGATCGAAATGCCTTACGCGGTCCCCGGTGTCGTGCTGGCCATTGCGGCGATCCTGCTGTTCCTGAAACCGTTGCCGCTGTTCGGCATCTCGCTCTACAACACCATCTGGATCATCCTGTTCTGCTACCTCGCGCGCTTTCTGGTCCTCGGTTTGCGCCCGGTGATCAGCGGCTATCATCAGATCGATCGAACGCTCGAGGAAGCCTCGCAGATCGCCGGGGCGCGTTTGCTCCGGCGCCTTCGGACCATCATTCTCCCGCTCGTCGCACCCGCGGCTTTCGCCGGCGCATTGCTGATCTTTCTGATGGCTTTCAACGAGCTGACAGTCTCTGCGCTGCTGTGGTCGTCCGGTGCCGAAACGCTCGGCGTCGTACTCTTCTCGTTCCAGCAGGGCGGCGATTCGACTTACGCGGCGGCCCTGGGCGCCCTGACGGTGGCCGTCACCACCACGCTCATGCTTCTCACTCTCGTGGTGGCAGGCAGGCTGCCTCCCGGTGTGCTCCCGTGGCGCGACTGACGATCGAGCGCGTCAACAAATCGTTCGGCGCCTTCCGAGCGCTGGACGATGTCTCGGCGGAGGTGGCCAATGGCGAGTTCATGGCGATCCTTGGAGCTTCGGGCTGCGGGAAGACCACGCTCTTGCGTCAGATCGCCGGGTTCGACAAGCTTGACTCCGGCCGCATCGCCATCGGCGATACGGTGGTCTCGACCGCGCAATTTCACGTCCCGCCCGAACGACGCCATATCGGAATCGTCTTCCAGTCGTACGCATTGTGGCCGCACATGACCGTCGCCGAAAACGTCGCCTACGGCCTCGCCGTTGCCGGCATCAGGAATCCGGAGCGCTCGCGCCGGGTCACCGCGGCGCTGGCACTGGTCGAGCTCGACGGCTTTGCGGAGCGTAGGCCGGCGCTGCTCTCCGGCGGTCAGCGGCAACGCGTCGCGCTTGCCCGTTGCCTCGTCACCGAGCCATCGCTGGTGCTGCTGGACGAACCGTTGGCGAATCTCGACGTCCATCTTCGCGCGTCGATGGAAGGCGAGTTCGCGCGGTTCCACGCGCGAACCGGCACGACGATGATCTACATCACCCACGACCAGGCCGAGGCGATGGCGCTCGCCGACCGCATCGCTGTGATGGACAAGGGTCGCTTGCTTCAAATCGCCACGCCGTCGCAACTCTATCGGGAACCGGCGGACCAGACAGTGGCCCAGTTCGTCGGTGAGGGCATGGTGCTGCCGGTGGAAGTCCTGTCGGTCGACGGCGACGGTGCGTGTCGGGTGGATCTCTACGGGTATGGAGTACGCATGCGCTGTTCGGTATCGCAGAAGCCAACCGCCTCGGCACGCGCCTGCGTTCGCGCGCGGGACTTGCGGATCGTCCCGACCTCCGCTTCCGGCATGGGTGCGCGCATCGGCCACGCCATTTATCAAGGCGGCTATTTCCGCCTCGAAGCTCACGTCGATGCTGCGCCGCAAACGCTGTTGCACCTCGACGCACCGGAACCCTTCGAGCTCACACCCGGCGCAGCGATCAAGCTCGACGTGGCGGACGGGTGGGTCATTCCCGGCGCACCGTGAGTGTGACGCCTGGAGCCTTGCGGTCGCATACTTGAAGACAACTCCGGCAGGCCCCAAAGCAAGGTGAGGGACGGCGGCGTCCGCTCTCACGCAAACACGATTCCACCCGGCTCCGAGGGCAAGATGATGGACGGCGGCGCCCGCTTTCGGGCACCATGATGCGACGGCCGCTGCGTGCGCGCCGGTGAAGGATTCCATGACGTTTCTTTGGCCCGAGATGCTGCTGTGGTTGCTCGTCGTACCGGCGCTCGTCGTCGGCTACGTCCTGCTGCAGCGGCGAAGGACGAAAGGCGCCATCCGCTACGCGAGCTTGAGTCTGATCAAGGAGGCCATCGGACCCGGTCAGCGCTTCCGACGTCACGTTCCACCGCTCTTGTTCCTGCTTGCGTTGATTGCCGCCATCGTGGCGATTGCACGACCGAGTGCGGTGATCACCCTGCCCTCTCAGCAGCAGACGATCGTGCTCGCGATGGACGTGTCGCTCAGCATGGGCGCGAAGGATGTCGACCCGAACCGGATCACCGCCGCGCAAGCTGCCGCGAAGGCCTTCGTCGAGGAGCATCCCGCCAATGCCCGAATCGGCATCGTTGCCTTCGGTGCGACGGCATCGCTCGTCCAGACACCGACGCAGAACCACGAGGACCTTCTGGCGGCCATCGACCGGTTCCAGCTCCAACGCGGCACCGCGACCGGCAGCGCCCTCTACGTCGCGCTGGCTACGCTCTTTCCCGACGCCGGGATCGATCTCGAATCGCTGGTGTTCCAGGGCGGATTGTCCCGGAGTGTCGCCACCGGCAATCGCCCGGATCCGACGCCCAAGGCCGAAAAGAAGGAATGGAAGCCGGTTACGCCGGGGTCTTACACGTCCGGCGTGATCATCCTGCTGAGCGACGGCCGAAGGACGACGGGACCGGATCCGCTCGACGCAGCGAAGATGGCGGCCGACCGCGGCGTGAGAGTCTTCACAGTCGGATTCGGCACCGTCGAAGGGGGCACGATCGGATTCGAAGGCTGGTCTGTCTATGTTCGCCTCGACGAGGAGACGCTGAAGGCCATCGCCGAAATCACGCGCGGCGAATATTTTCACGCCGGCACCGCCGCCGATCTCAGAAAGGTCTATGAAAGCCTGAACGCGCGGTTCGTGCTGGAGAGGAAGGAGACCGAGATCGGCTTCCTGTTTGCCGCAATATCCGCCGCCCTCCTCTTCGTCGCGTCGCTGCTCTCTTTGCTCTGGTTCAACAGGATCGTATGAATGCACTCGCTCCCTCGGAAGTTTCGCCGCCCGCAGTGACGACGACCTCTACGCACGAGGTGTCGAACCAGACGCCGCCTCTCGAGAATCGCAATCTCTTCACCCGCAATCATCCGTTGGTCGAAGCGGTTCGGCGGGAAGGCGCCGCCGACGGAGAGGCGTGGCTGACCGAGCGCGGCACCGAACTGGGCAGCGCGGAGATGATCGCGCTCGGGGTTCAGGCGAACCGCAATCCGCCAACGTTGAAGCTTTTCGACAATGCCGGCCGGCGACGCGACGAAGTGGAATTCCATCCCGCCTATCACGAGCTGATGGCCTATCTGAAACGGCACGGCGTTTCGGCCGGTCCTTGGGCCGATCCTGTGCCTGGCGCGCACGTCAAGCGCGCTTCTCTCTTCATGATGTACGCCGAGATCGAAGACGGCACGCTTTGCCCGACGACGATGACGTACGCCGTCGTGCCGTCGATCATGCGCGATGACGCAATCGCGCGGGAGTGGCTTCCACGAATCTTCTCCCTCGAGTATGACCCGCGGTTCATCGCTGCCGAGCGAAAGCGCGGAGTGACCCTGGGAATGGGGATGACGGAGAAGCAGGGCGGATCGGACCTGCGATCGAACACGACCACGGCCGAACCGCTCGGCGGTCGCGAATACCGCATCGTCGGCCACAAGTGGTTTTGTTCCGCCCCGATGTCCGATGCCTTCCTGATCCTCGCCCAGGCACCCGGCGGACTGTCCTGTTTCTTCCTGCCGCGATTCACCCCGGACGGCAAGGTCAACGACATCCGCATCCAGCGATTGAAGGACAAGCTGGGCGACCGGTCCAATGCCAGCTCCGAAGTCGAGTTCTGGGGCGCCCATGCGTGGCTCGTCGGGGACGAAGGGCGTGGCGTGCCGATCATCCTTGAGATGGGCACGTATTGCCGCCTCGATTGCGTTCTGGGAACGGCGGGAATGATCCGTCAATCCGCGTCGCAAGCCGTCCATCATGCAACCCACCGCAGCGCATTCGGCGGGCGGCTGGTGGACCATCCATTGATGCGCAACGTGCTGGCGGACCTCGCGATCGAGTCGGAGGCCGCCACGGCTCTGGCCATGCGCCTTGCAGGCGCGTTCGACGCGCAGAAGGACAACCAGCAGTCGCTGCTCCGGCGAATTCTCACGCCGGCGGCGAAATACTGGATCTGCAAACGCGGCCCCGCCGTCGCTGCGGAAGCGATGGAAGTGCTGGGCGGAAACGGGTACGTCGAGGATGGGCCGATGGCGCGCGTGTATCGCCAGATGCCGCTCAACTCGATCTGGGAAGGCTCCGGCAACGTCATGTGCCTCGACGTGCTCCGAGCCCTCGCAAAACACCCCGATTGCCTGGAGGCGCTGGCCGCCGAAGTGGCGCCGGCACTGGGGCGCGACGGGCGCCTCGACTCGTTCGCCGAAGCGTTGATCGACGACCTCCATCGTGCGCAATATACCGAGGCAAGTTCACGGCACTTGGCGCAAGCCATCGCAACCATGGTGCAGGCGGCGACGCTCGTCCGCTTTGCCCCCGACTTCGTCGCCGATGCGTTTTGCACCACCAGACTCGCCGCATCCGGCTTCGCTGGTGGTGCGTTCGGAAACCTTCCCCGGAACAGCGATCTTGCGGCGATCATCGAGCGCGCATTGCCCGAGTGAGTCCCAATGTTCGGCAAGCAATCAGCAACAACCTTCCTGCACGTGACACTCTGGCTCATTCTGGTTGTGGCGCTGCTGTTGTCCGGCCCGTTGTTGACGCTCGCGTTCGGGCCGGTCTCGTTCAACAACGATTGGCGCACCGCGAGTCACCGTTCGACGGGGATGGCACCCGACCCTGCGGCGACATCCGAAGCGGTCGTGCAGGTCTACGCCAGCCGCACTTTCGGATGGCGCGGCGCATTCGCCGTCCACACATGGCTGGCAGCCAAACCGACCGATGCCGGCCGCTACACTCGCTACGAGGTCATCGGCTGGAATCTGCGCGGCGGTCGCTCGGTGGTCTCCGTGTCGGATCTGCGTGCGCCGGACGCCGAGTGGTATGGCGCGGAGCCGCGCATCATTCGTGAACTCCGCGGCGCCGACGCCGAAGCGGTCATCGCCGGGCTGCCCCGGGCGGTCGCCTCCTATCCGTATCCCGATACCTACAGTGCATGGCCCGGCCCGAACAGCAACACGTTCCTCGCCCACCTCGGGCGCGAAATCCCGCAGTTGCGCCTCACTCTGCCGCCGATCGCAATCGGAAAAGACTATCTGCCTTACGGCCAGTTCTACGCGCGCACACCCAGCGGTACGGGCGTCCAGGTTTCGTTGCTCGGAATCCTGGGAGTAGCCGCCGGTGGCGACGAAGGCTTTGAAGTGAACGTGCTCGGATTGGTGACCGGTGTCGATTTTCGCCACCCGGCGCTCAAGGTGCCGGGCTTCGGCCGGGTACCCGCTGACGGCTAGTACACGAGCGGCGCGACGACGAGGCTATTCAAGGCGGAAAGCGCTCTGGCTGCGTCCCTGGTCCTTGCAGTCTTTGTCCCTCTCGCGATCGCAGGGTCGCGCCTGACGCGACGCGCCTCCGGTTTTCCTGTCCAAGGACACGTCAACGTCGGGCAATGGGTCGCCCGTTCGCTGCGCACCTCTCGCATTGCCGGCGTTACCCGCGTTGCCCGCGCGCGTCCGCGACGCAGAAGGGGTTCCACCGGACAATGGGGCCGGCTCATGCGCCATGCAGTCCTTGTCCTTCGCGGGAAAACATCCCTCGATCCGTGACGCCTTCGGATTAGCGTTGGTCGTGCCGTCAGTCGCGGCGTCGGCTTGCAGGGTGCCAGCCATTGCCATCGCCGACACCGCGATGGCCGCTGCGAGCGAATTCAAGTTGGGTCCTGTCATCTTGGTTCTCCTTCTGTACACATCCCAAAGGATCTCGACGCCTGGGCAATGCACCCATGCATGATCTGTTCCAGTCTTATTCATCAGACACTTAGAGCTTGTCCGTCAACAAATCACATCTGCGAATGCGGCAGATTGGGCCGAGTGCGCGAGGCGAGGTGGAGCCGTCACGGGATCGCCATCGAATGGATTGCCGGCAATGCGGCTGCCCCGCACGATTGAACGTCCGCGTCGCGTACAGCACAATTCGACGATGAATCGCGCGCCATTCATTGCGTGCGTGGTGGCGATACTTGTCGCCGTCACCGCGGCGTGGTCACCAGCCAACCGTGCCCAGGACCGTGCGGTTGCCGCTTCGGCGACACGGGCCGAGGTTCAGATCGGGCTCTGCGCGCCACCTCACGAGATCGAGCGCGCGCTCGCGCTGCGACCTCGGGGCCCGATGATCGTCGTCTGGCTGTTCGACGATCCCACCCTCACCCTCTTCGGGCATGGGCTGAGGTTTCGCCTGCGCGTGGCCGAGGGTCGGTCCGAGCTCACGTTGAAGGTCGCCGATCAGGAGTGCGCGAAGCTGCCTGTCAAATTGATGCCGGCAGGTGAAGGTAAGTGCGAATACGATATGCATGGTACGCAATTGGCCGGCGCCATGTCGCTGTCGACCAAAATCAAGAGTGCGAGCGACCTTTTGTCTGGACGCCTGCCGCTGGCACGGGCGCTGAGCGCCGCCCAGATCAAGTATCTGCGCAAGGTTGTCCGGTTTTGGCCCTTGCCGCCTGATATCCGTGCTCTCGGACCCATTGAGGTCCGCACGTACCGCGGGACGGGCAATGCTTACGACGTCGATGTTTCGCAACTGCCCGGAGGCGAGCGGTTCGTCGAGATCTCGACCAAGGTCCCGGTTGCGGACGCCGCGCGCGCAAAGAGTGTCTTGGAGAGCGACCTTTCCCGGGCCGGCATCGCCGTTTGTGCCGATCAGTCGGCGCAGGCGGTCACCAAGCTGCGATCTCTGCTCAAGTAGAGCCTACTGCAGCTCGATACCCGCCTTCTTGACGGTGGATAGATCACGTCGTTGTTGGATACAACGCTGAGTGTCCAACCATCACGGGTCATCGGCTTCTCCACGGTGCCGAGCGTGCGCGAGCGGGCGATCATGCGACCGCCGCCTGCGCCCGCAAGGACGCGATCTCGTCGGGCCCATACCCGATCTCGCGCAACAGTTCGTCGGTATGTTCACCTGCTGCAGGCGGATTCATGCGCACGCCCAGGCGATGACCCTGCAGCGTAATGGGAAAGAGCGTGGTCTTCACGGTCTGTCCGGCTTTTTCGCCGTCAGGCAGGCGTACATCGGCCAAGCCGCCGGTGGCGATCAGGTGCGGGTCGGCGTAGAGGTCTTCGGGCTTGCGAATGGGTGCGAAAGGCAGGCCCGCCTTTTCGAACAGCTCGGCCAGTTCATCGGCTCCTCTGTGAGCCAGTCGTTTGCGAAGCGTCTCGAGCAGCGCGGGTCGAACCGCCACGCGCTGATTGTTGTTGCCCAGCGCCGGGTCGGCCTTCAGATCGGCAAAACCGAGAAGATCGCAAAAGGTCACCCACTGCGCGTCGCTCACGGCGGCGAGGAAGATCTGCTCGCCGTCCTTGACCGTGAACACGTCGTACACGGCCCAGGGGTTGTCGCGCGCGGGCATCGGTGCGGGGTGCCTGCCCGTCATTGCGAACTGCAGCATATGCTGGCCCATGAGAAACACGTTGTTTTCGAACAAGGCCGACTGCACTTCCATGCCGACCCCGGTGACGCCGCGCTGAATCAATGCACCCAATGCTCCGATCGCGCCAAAAAGGCCGCCCATGATGTCGTTCACGCTGGTGCCGGCACGCAGCGGATCCCCGGGCCGTCCCGTCATGTAGGCGAGCCCACCCATCATCTGCACGACTTCGTCGAGTGCAGTACGGTGGTCGTAGGGACCGGGCAGGAAGCCCTTGTGACTGACGTAGATGAGACGCGGGTTCACTTTGGACAGCGCTGCGTAGTCGAGCCCGTACTTGCCCATCGTATCGGGCTTGAAGTTCTCGGCCACGATGTCGGCGCTCGCGGCCATCTTGCGCGCCACTTCCGCGCCCGCCGGTTTGCGCAAGTCGATCGCAATGCTCTTCTTGTTGCGGTTGAACATCGGAAAGAAACCGGCGCCTGCGCCCAGCAAACGGCGTGTGCGGTCGCCGTCGATGGGCTCGACCTTGATGACTTCGGCACCCATGTCGGCCAGCACCATCCCGCACGTCGGGCCCATGACCATGTGCGTGAATTCGACGACACGGAGGCCGGCCAGCGGCTGCGGAGGCACGTTGTCGGCGCTCATGTGTGCCAACAATGACTAAGCGCCGATTGCGGGCGCAGCCGACATCGTCTTCGGAAGGCCGGCGCGCCACAACGTACCGTGCAGGGTTTCGCCTTCGAGCCATCGGGCCACCTTGGCGCGCAGGGCGATGAGCTTGTGGAAATCCTGCCCGGTGGCGATTCCCATGCTCGCAAACAGGTAGGCCAGGTCTTCGGTGGCTACATTGCCGCTCGCTCCGGGCGCGTGCGGGCAGCCTCCAATGCCGGTGAGGCATGCGTCGAAGCGTGTAATGCCCACCTGCCACGCGGCATAGACGTTGGCCATTCCAAGCCCACGGGTGTCGTGAAAATGTCCACAGGCCAACCGGCTTCCGGCGATGCGCAGCGCCTGTTCGAACAAATCGTGCACCATGGCCGGGTCCGCGTAGCCCACGGTGTCCGCCAGGCCCACGCGATCCACGCCGACGTCGAGCACTGCCCCAACCAGGCGTAATACTTCGGCGGGCTCGACCCTGCCTTGAAGCGTACAGCCAAAGGCGGTGCTGATGCCCACCTCGATCAGGCATTGCGAGCCTGCGGCGTCGCGCGCTGCGCGTATGCGAGCGATTTCGCCGACGACCTCGTCCGGCGTCTTGCGCAAATTGGCTAGACTGTGGGCGTGGCTCGCCGACAGCGGCAGGAGCATGAGATCGGTGCCGCATTCGATGGCGCGCTCGGCACCTTTGAGGTTGGGAACCAGAGTGGACACGGCGAGTCCGGGGAGAGTCTTGGCAAAGGCCACGAGTTCGCCGGTATCGGCCAACTGCGGAAGCAGGCGGGTCGGGACGAACGAACCCACTTCCATTTCACGCTGTCCGGCCGCGTAAGCGTCGCCGATCCATTCGAGCTTCTGCGCCGTGGGCAGCACGCGGGCGATGCTCTGGAGGCCATCGCGAAGCCCGACTTCGCGAATGATGGCCGTATTGGGTTGATTGGTCATCGTCAGAAGCGCGAATTATAGGCAATCGTGTCGCGGATCTTTACATAGAGTGGATCAGATCGGGCGTTCTGTCGTGATACGGCTGCCGCGCTGTCGCGAATCTTTACACAGCGCGCTTAGGTTTGAGCGTTCTATCGTTGAAACCGGAACTCCGTGTCCTGTTTTTTCAGGAATTTTCGTTGCTGGCATGCGATATGCAACAAGTCCGTCATGGACAAGCGTGAACTGCACAACCACGATGCTGGCGTCGAACCGACGCCGAGGTTCGCAACCGATGCCGAGATCGAGCTCGCGGAGCAGCTGCGACATCGGCTCGAGGAACGATACCTTGGGTCATCCGCGGTGCCCTTGCCATTGAAGGCCCGATCGGCCGAAGTCCACTGATCCGATCCACTGGGCATCGCATGGGGCGCACCGCGCGTGTGCCGGCGCGAGCCTGCTATTGTCTAGCCGTTTCCAACAAAACGACCCGCGGCGCACTCGCGCTCGGTACTCCCCTCGCTGGCGAGGCCAGCCTTAGTCGCGCATAGTCGCTGTCCTGCGTCCGAGACCTTCGGATCGCCGCATAGTGGTCAATGCGTCGTGGAATACGGAACGGATCCCGAAGAAGGCTGAAGCACTGTGATCGATACGCGGCTCGAAATCCTGCCGGAATGGATGGACCCGAACGGCCACATGAACGTCGCGTATTACGTGCTCGCATTCGATCGCGCGACCGACGCCTTGTACGACCAGCTCGGGATCGGCTGGAGCTATCTCGAGCGCGAGCGACGGTCGCTTTTCACGCTGTCGATGAATGTCGACTATCTGCGCGAGGTGGTCGCCGGCGATGGCATAAGCGTGGTCAGCCGCCTCATCGACCACGATGACAAATGCGTTCACTACTTCCACGAAATGCGTCACGTGCAAGGGGGATACCTCGCCGCCACCAGCGAACTGCTCGCGATACACGTCAACATGGCGACGCGACGGAGCGAGCCGTTCCCGCTCGACGTGCGGAAACGGCTCACGTCGACGAGGTTGACGCATGCGGCGGCACCACTCCCACCCCAGGTCGGGCGCAAGTTGGGGATCCGCGGCCCGCGGCGAACGTAGTCCGGCGATCGTCTCCCGATCGACCTTGATGATCGGGGAGTCAGTTGCCGAAGGCTACATGACCCTTTTTTGCACACGTGATTTATTAGCGGACAAGCTCTAAGTCTTGAGCCGATACCCCGTCTTGAAGATCCATGCCACGATCGCCAGAGAGATCGCCATGAACGCCACGGTCATGCCCAGGCTGACGCCGACGCTCACGTCCGCAATGCCATAGAAACTCCAGCGAAACCCGCTGATCAGGTAGACCACCGGGTTGAACAGGCTGACCTTCTGCCAAACCGGCGGCAACATGTCGATGGAATAGAAGCTGCCGCCCAGAAACGTCAATGGAGTGACGATCAGCAGCGGCACGAGCTGCAATTTCTCGAAACCATCGGCCCAGATGCCGATGATGAATCCGACGAGGCTGAACGTTACCGCCGTGAGCAGCAGGAACACCACCATCCATACGGGGTGGTCGATCTTCACCGGCACGAACAAGCCCGCGGTGGCCAGGATGATCAGGCCGAGAATGATCGACTTGGTCGCGGCGGCGCCGACATAGCTGATCGACGATCTCGACATACGAAATGGGCGCCGACAGGAGCTCGTAGATCGTTCCCGTGAACTTGGGAAAGTAGATGCCGAACGACGCGTTGGCGATGCTTTGCGTCAACAGCGACAGCATGATCAGCCCGGGCACGATGAAGGCGCCGTAGCTGATGCCCTCGACCTCGGTGATGCGTGAACCGATCGCGGCGCCGAAGACGACGAAATACAGCGAGGTCGAAAGCACGGGCGAGATGATGCTCTGCATCAGCGTGCGCCGGGTGCGCGCCATCTCGAACCTGTAGATCGCGCGTATCGCGTGAATGTTCACTGCCGCTCCCGCACCAGGCTGACGAAGATGTCCTCGAGCGAACTCTGCGTCGTCTGCAGATCCCTGAAGCGGATCCCCGCCGCGTCGAGATCGTCGAGCAGCGCAGCGATGCTGGGCCGCTCGCCCCGGGTGTCGTAGGTGTAGATCAGCTCGCCCCCGCCGTCCGCGAGCTCCAGACGATAGTCGGCGAGCTCGGGCGGAACGCGCTTCAGCACGTCCACCAGTTGCAGCGTCAATTGCTTCTTGCCGAGCTTGCGCATGAGCTCGATCTTGTTTTCGACGAGAATGATCTCACCTTTGCTGATCACGCCGACCCGGTCGGCCATCTCTTCGGCCTCGTCGATATAGTGCGTGGTCAGGATGATGGTCACGCCTTGCGCCTGCAAGCGAGCGCACCAGCGCCCACATGTCCCGTCTCAGCTCGACGTCGACGCCGGCGGTCGGCTCGTCGAGAAACAGGATCTCGAGGCTCGTGGGACAACGCCTTGGCGATCAGCAGGCGGCGCTTCATGCCTCCCGAAAGCGTGATGATCTTGCTGTCCTTCTTGTCCCACAGCGACAGGTCCTTCAGCACCTTCTCGATGTGGGCCGGATTGGCAGGCTTGCCGAACAGCCCGCGGCTGAATGACACCGTCCCCCACACCGATTCGAAGGCGTCGGTCGTCAATTCCTGCGGCACGAGACCGATCATCGAGCGAGCGGCCCGGTAGTCGGTGACGATGTCGTGTCCATCGACCGCCACGCTGCCCTCCGGTCGGATTGACGATTCCGCAGATGACGCTGATCAGCGTCGTCTTGCCCGCGCCGTTGGGACCCAGCAACGCGAAGATTTCTCGCCGCGGCGAATGTCGAGGTCAACGCCCTTGAGCGCCTGGAAACCGGAGGCGAAGGTCTTGGAAAGTTCCGTTACGGAGATGATTGACGGCATGGAAGCGACGATCGACGCGGGCGGATGCGTCATCTGATTTCTGGATTTCTCGACGGCAGGCTTTAGAGCTTGTCCGTCAATAAATCACGTGTGCGAACGCGGCAGGTTGGGCCGAGTGCGCGAAGCGAGGCGCCGCCTTGGGTGGCTCCCCAAGGCAAGCCGAGCGACAAAGCAATCGGCCCAAGCGGCCCGTTCCCGAAGGGTTTGTCCACAATGCGTGGTCTGCTTTGTGGCCGGCTCGCGTGTGGGGCCTGCCACACGCTTCGCCGTCCTTCGCGCATCCCATCGCATTGTGGACAAACGCATCACGCGATCTGATTGACGGACAAGCTCTTAGTCTAGCGTACGTTCTGAATCGACGAGGGTCCGTAGGGGATTGGCTTGATCAGGCTCCCTGTTTCGCTCACACAGTGGTACCTCGATCTTGGCCTGTGGCCAACTTCGCCCGACGGTCTCGGCCAATTGACCAGCCCATAAACGCGCAGCAGGTTGAGGAGGCGATCCGCTTCGCCCGCGCGAACGGACTCGAAATTGCCGTTTACCGGGCGTGTTCCGACCTGCAGCAATGCGACATCCGCACCGGGCCACCGGAACCCGGTTGTTCTGCCCCCATGCCCGCCGGCACTCTTAGGTGCGATGCAACAAAGCAATGCCGCGAAGGAAAAACCAGCAACTTAACATAGACAATATCATGTATAAACAATTATATAGTAGTATGCTGTGCGTCATACGCGCGGAACGGGTAACGGTTTGACAGCCGACGCAGACCCTGTATAATGTTGCACTGCAGCACATTCCGCAACCGCTGCGCTGGCAGTCACTCGAAGCCAGGGACAACCGTAAGGAGCCGTCCCATGACCACTGGACTGTTCGCCGCATTTCCGCTGGCCGTCGGCCATGAGCTGCACCTCGAACTCGGTCGAGCCCGAGCCATCGTCCTCGCCCTCTTGGCGTCGCTCTGCATCGCGTTGGTCACGACCGCCGCGGTCCGGGTAGACCGCTTCGTGGAGGCACACCCCGCCACGTCAGCGCCCCGTGTCTTGGCCGCAGCACAGGATGCGCGGCTAGCGACGAGACCGGTTCCGGCCGTCGCCCGCGAAGCCGGGCCGGAGATCGAAGCGCTGGCAGCGCTTGTCGCAAAGAAGTATCGGATTGCGCCGGAGGTAACTCGAGCGCTGGTCGCGACCACTTACCGCGAGGGCCAACGCCTCGGCGTCGACCCGCTGCTCATCATCGCGGTAATTGCCGTGGAGTCGCGTTTCAATCCGATCGCCCAAAGCGACGCTGGGGCGCTGGGCCTGATGCAGGTGATACCCGGATATCACAAGGACCACATCGAGGCAGCCCATGTGGATTCCGTGCTCGACCCGCATTCCAATATCCGGCTGGGCGCGCGCGTGCTGAAGGAATACATCCGGCGCGGCGGTACCGAGGTCGCTGGCCTGCAGCTCTACAACGGATCCGCGGACGACGCCACCAACGCTTACGCCACCAAGGTGCTCGGCGAGAAACAGCGGCTCCACCAGGTCGTGCAGCGCGTGCGCGACCGCGCCCGCGCGTAACAACGCGCGGCGCGGTCCCAGTCATCCGGTTCGCTCGACAATCGGACCTCCGGCTGAATTCGCAGAACGAATTCAGCATTTCTCCACCGCTGGAGTGAACCCGACCGGCCGCAAAGCCCTTAGCATTGGGGAAGGCGGGGAGTTGTTGCGGCGTCGTGCGGTGCCATGCCGCATGAACACAGCTGTGACGACAATTCGGCAAGAAGAACGGTCATGAAACGGTTCGGGTTCGCTCTCGCGAGTTCTCGTCCGGGGGATCCAGACCCGGGTTTCCCGGTAGCCGTGTACGTTGTCAACGTCGTCTTGCAGGTTCTTGCGTGCCTTGTCAGCTGCCCCAACGTGGCGAGCGCACTGGATTCCGCCGTACCGCCGGTCATGCGGCTCGACCCTGCGGACGAGGAACGAATCCTGTCACTCGCGTGCGACCGAATCTCCGAGCTTCAGGTGAGTGAAATACTGTCGAGGGCGCCGGCGCCGCGCATATTCAGCTTCCAGGGCTCCCTGCAACACGATATGGAGTCCTTCGGGGAGTTCCTCAAACGAATGGGCTATCCAGACGAGCAACTGCGCAATCCGCGAAACGGCAGTTACTCCTACAGTTCCACCCCGAGCAGTGTGGAAGTGGCCGGTGCATTGGCTTGGTATTACGAACACGACGCAATGGTGCCAATGCTGATCGGCTACAGCGGTGGCGGGGTGACGGTGAACCGCGTTCTGTATGATCTGGCGGACACCCAACGACCGCCTATTCCCGTCTGGAATCCCGTCTCCAACACGGCCGAGCCGCGCTTCGCGGTGCGCGATCCTGTTGCTGGAGCCAACCGTCCGGTGTCCGAACTCCGGGTCCCGTATGCAGCGATGTTTGCCACAGGGGTTCCGTGGCGGATATTGCTCCTTCAGTGGAGTGATATTCCCAGACTTCGCGAAATTCCAGACTCGGTGGAGGAGTTCACCGGCTTCCAGATCGTGGGTGATCTCATAGCCGGCAGCTTCAATCCGGACAAGGACAAGTATCGGCTGCTAAACTCCACCAATCCGCGACCCACCATTGTCCGCAATGTCGTCTTGCCAAGCGATACGGTTCATAGCGAGGCCTTCCGGATGAAGCATCTCGCGGCGAACGAAGCGACGCGGGCATGGATCAACAATTATTTGCCGGATACGCACACGCCTCCTCCCGGCGGTTCCGGAATCGACTCATCCAATATTCTGCAGGCAGCCGACATCTGGTACAGCATCAAGAACCATTGGTGCCTGGAAGTGCAACGTGTCATCCGGAGCAAACGCCGCCACGGCGCAGGAGCCAACAAGTAATTGGGGCTGGAGACACCGGACACTCGGTCCGCACCAAGGGAAGCGATTGAAGCCGCTCTCCGGATTGGATTCGCTCTTCCTGCATCTCGAAACGCCCGAGACACCGATGCACGTCGCGTCGCTGCATCTCTACGACCTGCCGGAGGATTACCAGGGCGATTTCTACACCAACGTGAGGCGGCAGGTCGCGCGGCGCCTGCATCTCGTGCCGCTGCTCCACCGCAAGCTGCGGACGCTGCCGCTGGCGATTGCCAACCCCGTCTGGGTGGACGATGACGACGTCGACCTCGACCATCACGTCCGGCGCGTGCGGCTCCCGCGACCCGGAACGCAGCAACAGCTGGAGGCCTGCGCGGCGCGCATCCATTCAACCTTGATGGACCGCAGCCGCCCACTGTGGGAGGCGCACGTTGTCGAAGGCCTGAAGACCGGCCAGATCGGCTTCTACATGCGGGTTCATCACGCGGTGCTCGATGGCGCCGCGGGCATGGCGCTCGCCGAAGCGCTGCTGGATCGCACGCCCGTGCCGCGCAAGGTGCCGCGTTCTCCGCGCGGGAAGAGCGCGACGGACGAGGTTCCGGGGATCGGTGAGCTTGCACGTGCCGCGCTCCGGCACGACGTTGCCCAGTATTCGAAGCTGCTGCGGGAGCTACCCGATCTCGTCGGGATTCTCAAGGGACCCGCAAGCCGTTCGAGCAGCCCCGACGAAGCGCCGGCGCGCCGGCGCCGTCCTTTCGGGCCCAGAACCCCCTTCAATGTGTCGAT
Source organism: uncultured beta proteobacterium (assembly GCA_963844005.1). Lineage (GTDB taxonomy): Bacteria > Pseudomonadota > Gammaproteobacteria > Burkholderiales > Casimicrobiaceae > CAIWHR01. The sequence goes on from CAWJMQ010000014.1 coordinate 31,284, forward strand.
CACCGGCGAGCGCCGCTTTGCGTCCGTGTCCCTGTCGCTCGACGATGTGAAGCGTGTCGCGCACGCGCACGACGCCAAGGTGAACGACGTCGTGCTCGCGATCTGCAGCGGCGCGCTTCGAAGTTATCTTTCCCATCACGGTGGCATACCGAAGGACCCGTTGATTGCCGGGATGCCGTTGTCGCTGCGTGAGTCCGGGAACACGGAGTACTCGACGCAGGCGACGATGACGCTGGTCAATCTCGCGACCGACATCGCGGACCCCGTGCAGCGATTGCGGGCGATTCGCGATGCGGCCGGTGCGATCAAGTCGGTCGCCAACCGGGCGAGATCGCTGATTCCCACCGATACTCCGTCGCTCGGCGCACCGTGGCTGTTAGGCGGGTTGGCAGCACTTTACGGACAATCGAAAGCCGCCGACCTGCTGCCACCGATCATGAACGTCGTCATCTCCAACGTGCCCGGTCCATCGGCACCGCTTTACGCGGCCGGTGCGCGCATGCGCACATACTGGCCCCTCTCGATCGTCGAGCATGGGATGGGGCTCAACATCACGGTGGTGAGTTACTGCGGCGCGCTCGATTTCGGGCTGGTCGCCGCGCACCGCGCGGTCCCCGACGTGCACCCGTTGGCGCGAGCGCTCGAAGAGGCGCACGCGGAATTGCTGCGCCTGACCGTGAAACAGGACAAGAAGGTGGCGCCGCAACGTGGCGAAGCGGTCCCAACACTGGATCACCCGCGCACGGCGCGGCGCTGAGCGAGACAAAGTCCGACGACGCGGGGAATCGGGGAGACATGTACAACCCGCACCATTGGTACGAGTTCGGCACATTGCGGGCGCCCGGGCTGCTGCGCCTTGCGCTGGAATGGCGCGCGGCATGGGAGTATGGGGCATTGCTGGCAGCGCAACCGTGGCTGAGTCGGGCACCGAGGGGCGACGGTCATCCGGTGCTGGTGTTCCCCGGACTCGTTGCGACGGACCTCTCCACACGGCCCTTGCGGCACTTTCTGGAGAGCCTGGGCTATGCGGCATATCCCTGGGAGAACGGCCGCAATCTCGGCCTCCGCAAAGGCGTCCTGGAAGGATGCCTGGCGCGCTTGCAGGAAGTGCGGAAGAGACATCGAAAGAAGGTGAGCCTCATCGGCTGGAGTCTCGGCGGCCTGTACGCCCGCGAGCTTGCCAAGCTGGAGCCCGGGGACGTGCGCCTGGTCATCACGCTCGGCACGCCGTTCACGGGCCACCCCAAGGCGACCAACGCGTGGCGCGTCTACGAACTCGTCGCCGGCCACAAGATCGGCGCGCCGGAGATCCACGAACCGCTGCGCCCTCCGCCGCCGGTGCCGACCACGTCCATCTACAGTCGCAGCGACGGCGTGGTCGCGTGGCCGTGCTGCGTTGAGAAGGAAGGTCCGCGTACCGAGAACATCGAGGTCGAGGCGAGCCATTTCGGGATGGGCTTGAACCCTGCGGTCCTGTACGCAATCGCGGATCGACTCGCTCAGCCCACAGGCAAGTGGCAGCCGTTCGATCGCAGCAGCGGGGTCCGCGCCTGGTTCTATCGGGACCCGCGCCGTCGCGGCTGGTTCTGACGCGTTTGATGCGGACAGGCGATCGGGCATATGACGGCAGTCGCGGCGAACGGCATCACGATCGAGTACGAATCGCTTGGCGATACGTCCGCGTCGCCGATCCTGCTCGTCATGGGACTCGGCATGCAGCTCGTGGCCTGGCCCGACGCGTTCTGCCAGGGGCTGGTCGAGCGGGGCTTCCGGGTGATCCGTTTCGACAACCGCGATTGCGGTCTGTCGTCGAAGATCCGGGTCCGCAGGCAGCCGAATCTCGTCGCCGCGCTTGCCGCCGCGTGGCTGCGGTTGCCGGTGCGTGCGCCCTACACGCTGGACGCGATGGCGGCCGACGCCGTCGGCCTGCTCGACGCGCTCGGCGTCCGGCGCGCTCACGTCGTAGGTCTGTCGATGGGCGGCATGATCGCGCAGGTGATCGCCGCAACGTTCCCCGAACGCGTGCTGAGTCTGACGTCCATCATGTCGTCGAGCGGCAGGCGCAAGGTTTCGCAGCCGCGGCCCGACGCGAAGCGGGCGCTGCTCAGCAAGCCGCGCGACCCCGACGATCCCGATAGCGTCGTCGATCACCTCGTCGGGGTCTTCGGCGTCATCGGCAGCCCAGCATTTCCCACGGACCGCGACGACTTGCGCAATCAGGTCTCGCGCAACGTGCGCCGCGGCTACGATCCCGCAGGCACGACGCGGCAGCTGGTCGCGATCATCGCGTCGGGCGACCGCCGCAAGATGCTGCGCAAGATCACGGCGCCGACGCTCGTCATCCACGGGGCCGAGGATCCGCTGGTCCCCGTCGAGGCCGGCAGGGACACCGCGCGCCACATCGAGGGTGCCAAACTGATGGTGATCGAGGGCATGGGACACGATCTGGCGCCGGGACTCGTTGGGATCATGGTCGAGGCAATCGCCGCGCATTGCCATGGCAGCGAGAAAGGCTAGCAGTTCCGGCCGCAACTCCTTATGGCCGCATTGAGAAAACACCGCGTCGATACCGCGCTGATCACCGGTGCTTCATCGGGAATTGGACAGGCGTTGGCGAAGTGCTTCGCGCGAGGCGGACACAAGCTCGTGCTGGTGGCACGCACAACCGGCAAACTCGACTCCCTCGCCGCATCGCTGGCGGCCGAGTATGGCGTAAAGGTGTGGGTACAGCCCGCCGATCTGGCGCAGCCATGCGCGATACAGGCGCTGGCTGCGTCGTTGAAGCGCAAGCGCATCGACATCGATGTGTTGGTCAACAGCGCCGGTGTGCTGCAACAGGGCCCCTTCACCGCGATGCCGGCCCAACGGCATCAGGATTTGATCGCCCTCAATGTCGCTGGCCTGACGGGTATGCTCGCGCAGTTTCTACCGCCGATGTGCGAGCGCGGCCATGGGCGTGTGCTCAACGTCGCTTCGATTGCAGCCTTTCAGCCCATCCCTACGTTAGCCACCTACGCGGCCACCAAAGCCTATGTGCTGTCACTTACCGAATCGCTGGCCGAAGAACTCAAAGACTGCGGGGTCACGGTCACGGCCCTTTGTCCGGGCATCACTGCCACCAATATGCTGCGCAACGCCACCGATGCGAATGCACGGCTCGCCACGCTACCCGGGTTTCTGATCGGCGATGCGGATACGGTTGCGGCCGAAGGCTACCGGGCCTGCATGGAAGGCGTGGTGATCAAGATTCCCGGCGTTGTCAATCAGGCTGCGATTCTGGCGTCGCGCGCCACGCCGAAGTGGTTGCTGCGGCGCATCACCGGCACGCTTTCCCGCAGGGTCGAATAGGACTAGGACGGACTCTGGATCCCATGAACGTATCAATCACCGGAGTGCGATCCGAACTGGGCGGCATCCTCGCGCGGCGATGCGCGGCGAGCTCAATCGCAAACATACACGTCAACCTTGCCGGGCAGCAGGCGAACACCCTGTTGCACGATGGTCACGCGTGGAAAGACTTCGCCCGCACGGCACCGACCGGAGCGCGCCGCGCGATGCGCTCGGCCCGGACGCGCGACGCGCGGATGCTCGTCCATGCGAGCTTCGCCTTCGTGCATGCCATCGAGCGCGGGGCCGACCTGAAGGAGCCGCTGCGGTCCTCGGTCGATGCCATCCTGGAATGCGAAGCGTTGGCCCTGTCGGGCCCGGTGCGCGCCTGCGTTGTGCGTCTAGGCTATCTGTATGGCCCGGAGAGCGCTGATCTGCGCGCCTACCGCACCGCCTTTCGTCTCGGCCGACCGTACTGGCCCGGACCGCCCAAGGCTCTGCAGTATCACCTCCATCAGTTCGACGCCGTATCGGCCTTGCTCGCCGCAGCCAGACCGCAAAACGCGGGAAAGATCTTCTACGCGACCGACGGCTGCGCGGTTTCCTTCATGCGGTTGATGGATGCGTTCGCGCATCGGGTCGGCCGGCGAACCCCGCTGCATCTGCCCTTGTTCTCGAAACCCTTGGCCAAGGTGATCGTTGCCGAAGAGCATATGCAGGAAACGGCGCTCCAAATGCCGCCTCGGGCGCCGAAGCCGCGCGTGCCAGGATGGAAACCGACGTTTCGGGACTACCGGAAAGCCCTCGATCAGGTCATCGAGGCCTGGGGCCGCTGAACATGCGCTCTTGGTGGTCGCCGGACGAGTTTCAAGGTATAGGACCGACAAGGTGTGCGTCGGCTGATCAATCGGTGCTTCGTGCCTGACCGTCCTATTTCTTGGCGTCCTTTGCTGCATCCTGGATTTGCTGACCCGCCTTCTCGAGCTGTTTCCCGGCGCTTTCGATTGACTTGTCGATCTGCTTGCCGGCGCGCTCCGCCGGACCTTCCTTCTTTTCGCAGGCGGACAGTCCGACAACCAGCATACTCAATGCCAAGCCTGTGCATACACTGTTGCGGAACTTCGTCATGCATCTCTCCTTTGTCTCGCTGCCAAACCATTCTCCCAGTAACTCGGCCACCGGCTGCAGTTGCTCTACATGTTGCGACACGACCTTAACGATGACAACGATCGGGATCGGATGCTGAGAAGCGGACTGAGTTTCGGCTTACTTCAATCGCATGTCGTTCTTCACCGACTTGACGCCCTCGACCTTGCGCGCCACGGCAACCGCCGTGCTCTCGGCCGCGGCCGAGCTCACAAATCCGCCCAGCTGAACCACGCCTTGAACGTCTCGACGTTGATTTCGGCGGACTTCAGCGCGCAGGCTGTGGTAGAGCACCGAGAAGCTGTAGAGCATCACGAGTGTCAAGCCGTAGATCGCGACGCCGATGACCTTCCACGGGTCGCCACCCATCGCTGCCAGCACCACGAGTACGATCGCGCCGGCAAGCGCAAGAACGGCCCCGACAAGGTGCGTCATAGCATTGAACTTCTCGCCGTGATACATGTATTGGCCGTTTGCCAGACGATCGTCCAGCCTTGGCACGACGAGGCGTCGGTGGATTCCTCAGCCCGATCCGACGCCTGGCTCGCGCAGTCCGCCAGGTTGTGCGAGTGGCGCCTTCCCGGAAGCTCGACGTCGCAAATCGGTCGATCTTCCGTGACCCCTACCAACCTATTTGGTTTTGCGTGCCACGGACTTGACGCGCTTTGCAGTCTTGGAGCGGCTCGTGGTCTTTGCGCCCTTGGCTGAACCCTTGGCGGACTTTGTGGTCTTGCGGCCCGTCGCCGCCTTCGCTTTTCCCTTTGCCGCAGCGGGCTTGGCTCCCAGTCCCTCGGACATTCCGATCAATATCCCGCTGGCCAGCGTAGCGAAGTTCTGCGTGAACAGATGTGCCGTCTTGAAGCTCGTCTCGCGCTGCGCGCGCATTGCCGCCTGCGCCCGCTTCGCGTAATCCCGAAGGGTCGACGCCACTTGCGTGCCCGTGGCGGTGCCCGACAGCTTCGTCTTCTCCAGGACCCGGTCCCATGGCGCCTTGATCTTCTCGGTGGCGCTCTCCGTCGCATTTGCAATGCTCTTGAGGAATTCGTCCTCGAGCTTTTCGAGTTCGTCGAGTGCCTGCTTCAAGTTGGAATCTTCGAAGTCATAACCTTTCCCCGTCAACCTGTGGAGGGCGACGTTGCTCGCTTGGACCGCCTTGAGCAACGCGTCGTCCATGCCGGCTACCGTGTCGGAAAGTGCCTTCTCGGCCTTAATCTCGCGCTTGCCCACACCGAGACTTACACCTTCCGTGACACTTCGCAGGACCTTCCGGATCTGTTCCAGCGTGAGCTCGCGTTGTTGCAGCGCCTTGAGGGTCAGGTCGCGTACCGCGGCGCGCACGTTGCTGCCTTGCTTGATCGACTGGCTCGCCAAGGTCTTCAGCACTTGGTCTACATCAACTACAGAATTTGTCATGGCTTGCTCCTCTGTTAGATGGCGGACCCGACCAAAGGCTGCGTATGGATCGACCGACTCGTTCCGCACGGATCATGGGTAGGCGCGCTTACCGTAAGATACCGCACGTGCTGATTTAATCCAAATCAATGGACGTGCCGATTGAGTTGGATACATTGAGCCTGCAAAATAGGTGATGTTTGGGGCGTAGCAGCTTGGTTTCGGCCGCATCGGGAGCGGCGCTTCGTGGCTGCAATGGGATCGCGACGGGATCATTACCGGACAGGAGAGTTGATGATGGGCGACGAAAAGAGTTTGCTGACCAAGATCGGCGACGCCATGGAAGTGGCCAAGGACAAGACGCAGGAAATGGGCGCCTCGCTTGTGAAGAAGATGGAAGACGCAGCCTCGGAGGCCAAGCGCGAAACGCGAAAGGCACGGACTCTGGTGGAGAGGAAAGCGCGGGCCGCTTCGGCAAGCGTGAAGCGCAAGGCAAAGGCCGCCGAAGCGGATGCCAAGAAAACCCTCGGCAACGCGAATCGCAGCGTCAAAAGCAAGGCCAGGGCCGTCGAAGCGGGTGCGAAGAAGGCTTTAGGGAAGGCGAAGCGTACTGTGAAAAGAAAGGTGAAGGCTGCGGCTACAGGGGCTAGAAAGGCTGCCGGCAAGGTCGAGCGCGCAATGAGCCCGAAGAAGCGCGTGGCGAAGCGCAAGACCGGCACGGCCAAGAAAGTCGTGGGACGCAAGCCGGCCTCCGCCAAGTCCTCGGTGAAGAAAGGCATGGCGAAGGTCAGGAAGGCGGCCCGGAAGGTCGGCACCGCAGTAACCAATGCCACGAAGGGGGCAACGAAGAAGCCCGCGAAAAGGACGGCAAGACGGACGACAAAGACAAGCAGGGCTTAGGCTGCCGCGCGGACGGATGCACGTGCGCAGCAAGCAACGGGACGGTTAACCCGCGCCGTTGCACAGCCCGCGCCGTTGCATAGTGCTCGGCGCGTTGGTCCCTAGTGCCGCTTGCGCCGAGCCCCAGCGTCGTCAGACGTAACGCCCTGCGCCACATATAAGCGAGAAATCTATGAATAGACAAGCGGGTTTGTGGATTGACCACAGGGAGACGATCGTCGTGTTTATCGGCGACGACGGAGAGGAAACGAAACGAATAGAATCGGGCATTGAGAAGGATGTCCGATTTTCCGGCGGCAATCGGCCCGAGGAAGGCTCGGCAGACGACCAGCGAGACCGACAGTTTACGGGTCATCTCAACAGGTATTATGACGAGGTGATCTCCTGTATTCGTGACGCAGACTCCATGCTGCTGTTCGGCCCAGGTGAGGCCAAGGGGGAGCTCAAAAAGCGTCTCGCGAAGCAGGGACTTGGTGGACGAATCGTCGGTATCGAAACCGTCGACAAAATGACCCCGCGCCAGATTGAGGCAAAGGTTCGACAGCACTTTCGAAAATGAGCCTGCGCGTTAGAAGAGCGGCATGAAGATGCTGCCTTCGGGCTTCGGACGGGCCTCTACAGTCGAGATACTCGAAGACCTTCGAACGGTTAACGACGGATTGACGGGCAAAGGACGCAGGGTAGCGACTTGCGCGGCGGGACGCCGTCGATACCTTCTTAGCGCAATATGTTCGGTAACGCACAGACGTCGGATTGGTCGGGTGACAACAATCTTCCGAAGGGGAGTCCTAATTCATGACTAGCTCGCACACCCGACAATCGTCTGCCGCGTGTGCGCCCGACGTCGACTATGCCCTGGTACGGCCGACTTTGAATCGAACGACGTCCACTGCCATGGCACCCAAGACGAACCCAACCCCTATGGAGCGGGCACCCGCCAGCCCGCCTGCCACGCACCCCAACGGCGTTGCGCCACGGCCGTCGGTCTTCTCGATCCACGCGCTCAAGACCCATTGCATGGATTGCAACCTGCGCGAGCTGTGTCTGCCGGTAGGTCTGACTGCCGACGAGACGAAACAGCTCGACGTGTCGATCGCGAAGCGGACCACACTCAAGAAGCACGGAACGTTGTATCGCGCCGGGGATCCCTTTCACTCCCTTTACGCAATCCGAATCGGGACGCTCAAGACGACCGTTCTCGCCGAGGATGGCCACGAGCAGGTCGCGGGCTACCATATGCCGGGCGATATCATCGGGCTCGACGGCATCGGCACCGGCCACCATGGCCTCGAAGCAACCGCGCTCGAAGATTCCGAAGCCTGCGTGCTGCCATTCGACACCATCGAGGACCTCGCGCGAATATTGCCCAGGCTGCAGCATAACCTCCACCAGATCATGTGCCGGCAGATCACGCGCGACCAAGGCGTGATGCTTCTTCTTGGCAGCATGAACGCAGGCGAGCGCCTCGCCGTATTCCTGCTGAACCTGGCCGACCGCTACCGCTGCCGCGGCTACTCGTCCACCGAATTCGTGCTGCGCATGACACGCGAGGAAATTGGCAGCTATCTCGGCCTCAAGCTCGAGACCGTAAGCCGGCTGTTCTCGCGATTCCAGGAAGAAGGGCTGATCCAGGTGCAGGGCCGCGCGGTGAAGCTGCTCGACGCAGGCGCGTTGAAGCAAGTTGCCGGCCGACCCGGCCGACCCACCCGACACATCGTTCAGTGAGCCGGTCGCGCTCACCGCAGCGGTAATCCGCCGGCCGCGCCGGAGCTTCGTTGATCTTCGCGTGCCAGAATCAGGCACAAGGCGAACACAATCGGCGAACACCGATCAGAGGCGTCATCCGCTACGACCCAGGTCGCGATGATGTCGAACAAGGTCAGCGCTGCCGCGGCAACGCGCGTCGGGCACAATACGTCGCATGGGTTGGTCACGCTCCAGCCAAGCGCAGCGCTCATCATGAATATGCATGGACTCCGGCCGATCGTTGTCTGAACGGGATTCGCTTGGGCACTTGATAGAGTGCCGCTATGCAGCGCTGCGAGCCTGCGCCGGCGAAGACGACCCCGCCGAGGCGACGGCCGGACTCATCCTCGCGATCTTCGATCAGTTCTATCGCGAGCTGTGCGCCTATCCCTATCGCGCGAAGCACGCGTTCGAGACGATCGACCCCCAAGCCTCATTGCGCATCAGCAAGGAGCGGCTGGGGCTCTACAGCGCATACGTCGCCGACCACGGGCCGCGGATAAAGGCGTCGTATCCGCGCCTAGTGAGCGACGAGAGCATGTGGGACCGGATCGACCGCAGCTATCTTGCGATGATCGAAGGGCGATACGAGGCGGATATCGCGTTCAGCTTCATACATTCGATCCGGCGCAACATCGCGAGCGGCGAATGGAAGCCCGTCGAGTATTCGTTTACTCACGCCGGCGCGCGTTCCCGGACCCCCGGGGATCGCGTCTATCGACGGCTGCCGGTACGCGGACGGATCGACGCCGACCTCATGCTGGAGGTGCTGCGGACTAAAGGATTCTCGGTACCCTTCCGCGACGAGCGTGGCGACGCCGGAAGGATCGCCGAGCGTATCAATGCGCTGATCGGATCCGGCCAATTTGGCACGGCCGCCCCGGAGGCGCTCGAGGTCGTCGAGGCCGGATTCTTTCGCGACCTGACCGCGTTCATCGTCGGCCGCTGGGAGCTGGCCGACGGGACGTACGTGCCTTTTGTCGTCGCGTTGCTCAACAGCCCACGCGGCATCTGTGCCGACGCCGTCCTGCACCGAACCGCCGACGTGCACACGATATTCAGCTCGACGCTTGCGAACACTCACGTGACGCACGAGCGCTATTCCGAGATATGCCTCTTTCTATACAGCCTCATGCCGCGAAGGCCGCTCGGATTGCACTATTCGACCATCGGCTTCAACCACGTCGGCAAAGTCGCGATCTTGAACGAAATCGAAGAGCAGATGCGGCAGTCCGGCCGGCAATTCCAGTTTTCGCCGGGATATCCGGGAACCGTCGCGATCGGCTTCACGTTCGACGCATGTTCGTACCATCTCAAGATCATCCGCGACCGACCTACCAAGGCGTACAAATGGGGAGCGTTCGCGGGTGTCGCGTCGGTGCTCGACAAATACCGGATCGTGCACGAAATCAACCGCGCGGGAAGCATGCTCGACAATGTGATGTATTTCAACCTGCGACTGCGGCGCGCCATGTTCGACCCGGCACTTCTCGCCCGTCTGTGCGAGGAAGCGGCAGGCAGCGTCCACGCGGACGGCGACAGCGTTCTTATCCGGTCGCTGATCGTGCAGCTCAAGATCACCCCGCTACCGGTCTATCTCGAGAGTGCGGACGAGACCGAGATGCGGGAAGCCATCGTGAACCTCGGTCATTGCATCCGCAACAACGCGGCGTCCAATATCTTCAACAAGGATCTGGACTCGAGGAACTACGGCGTGGGTCGCTACGGGCGCGTGTTTCTTTTCGACTACGACGCCGTCGAGAAACTCACCGACGTCAAGATCCGTACGAATCTCGGCCGTGAGGACGGCGAGGAAGACATTCCCGGCTGGTTTTTCGAAACGGGGATCATCTTCCTGCCCGAAGAGCTCGAAGTCGGCATGCAGATCAAGCACGACCGGGCGCGGCGATTCTTCCGCAGCGCGAACGCGGACCTCCTCGGGGTGGAGTATTGGCAGGAGATGCAAAGGAAGCTCGAGCAAGGCGAAGTGCCGGCGCTGCAGACATATCCAGGTATCTGCAGACTCGATGACGACCGGAATCGGCAGTGAAACAACGCCGCGGTGCCGATGCGCCGTTGCTAGCGGCCGCGAGGCATCCCCGTCACCGACTGCGCCAGCAGATGGGTCAACGCGTATACGGCATTGATATGGGGGGTTGGGGTCTGCGTCAGCCGACCGAGCTCGATCACTGACCCGACGAGCGCGTCGAGCTCGGGCGCGCGGCCGGCCTCTATGTCCTGCAGCATCGAAGTCTTGTGCTTGCCCACTTTTTCCGCCCCCGCGATGCGTTTTTCGAGGCTCACCCGGAAGGTGATACCGAGCTTCCGCGCGACTTCCTGCGCTTCCGTCATCATCGCGGCCGCTAGATCGCGCGTCGGGCCGTATTGGCAGATGTCGACCAGCGTCGCTCTCGTCAGGGCGCTGATCGGGTTGAACGTCAGATTGCCCCACAGCTTGAGCCAGATCTCGGCACGGATATCGTCGAGCACCGGTGCCTTGAAGCCCGCGTTGGTGAAACAGTCGGAAACGCGCCTGACCCGCTCGGTCACCGAACCGTCGAGCTCTCCTATCGGAAAGCGGTCGCCCTCGACGTGTTTCACGACCCCCGGCGCGACGAGCTCCGAGGCCGGGTAGACGACGCAGCCGATCACTCGTTCGGCGGGGATGTTCGCGCTGACCGCGCCGGTGGGATCGACACTCTCGACGATGGTTCCCTCGAGCTCGCCGCCGTGTTCGTGAAAATACCAAAACGGAATTCCGTTCTGCATCGTGACGACGACCGTGTGGGGACCGAACAGCTTGGGGACCTCGCGGGCGACCGCGCCGACCTGGTGCGCCTTCGTCGCCACGATGACCATGTCCTGCGCGCCGGCACCGACATAGTCGTCGGTTGCGTTGACGTTGCGCGCGACGTGCTCGCTGCCGTCGTGCATGATGAGCTTGAAGCCGCTGCGGCGGATCGTGTCCAGGTTCGCGCCGCGGACTACGAACGTGACGTCCTCGCCGGCGAGTGCGAGCTTGGCCCCGACATAGCCGCCGATTGCGCCCGCGCCGATGATCGCTATCTTCATCCAATCCTTCCTCGTGACGTCACAATTCAATCCGGCGCCGCGCGGGCGCCAGGTTCGGCTTCCGTTCAGCAATGAATCCCGATCAGCGACGCGTGATCAGCATGCCGAGGACATAACCGGCCGCCGCGGCGATACCCACCGCTTGCCACGGATTGGCCCGCACATAGTCGTCGGTGGCCTTGGCGGCCACCTTGGTCTGCGCGGCGACCATCGCCTGCACCTCGGCGAGGCGGGCCTCTTGCGACTTTCAAGGACTCCTCCGCCTTGGCGCGCGCCGCCGTGATCCGCTCCCCGGTCTGACTGGCGGTGGCCTTGAGCAATTCCTCCAAGTCGAAGAACACCGTCCTCAGGTCTTCCATCAGTTTTTCTTTGGTGACTTGCTCCATCTCAGCCGTTGTTGGCATTGCCGGTTCTGTGGTAACCATACGAAGCTCCTTGCTGTTGTAACGGGTTTGCGCGTCTCAGAGTGCAATTGGAAACACGGATGGTACTTCAGCCTGCGTTGCCATGGAGAGGCGGGAAATTGACCACACATAAGGGCAGCTATACAGTATTTCCGAGCGAGAACGCAATTGCAAGATGTTGTTCGGGTTATGATTAGTGTGATCGGCATCGAGCGGCTGAAGCCACGAATCTCATCGTTTCGAAAGGACTTTCGATGACAGTCATTCTAGGCAGTGGCGAGCATCGCTACCGCGTCGTGGAAAACTGGGCAAAGCTGCCGGACGGCTGGGAGTTCAAGGACGTCGCCGCGGTCGCGGTCGACAGCAAGGATCGGATCTACGTGTTCAACCGCGGCGAGCACCCGATGATGGTGTTCGACCGCGACGGAAATTTTCTTCGCTCCTGGGGCGAGGGCATGTATCCGCGCGCGCACGGGCTTGCACATCGACGCAAACGACACCCTGTATTGCACCGACGACGGCGGACACGTGGTGCGAAAGTGCACCATCGAGGGCAAGGTGCTGCTCGAGCTCGGCGTTCCCGGGACGCCGACGCCGTACATGAGCGGCAAGCCGTTCCACCGCTGTACGCACACCGCGCTGTCGCCGAAGGGCGAGATCTACGTGAGCGACGGATATGGCAACGCCAAGGTGCACAAGTATTCCCCGGACGGAAAACTGCTGCTGTCGTGGGGCGAGCCGGGGACCGATCCCGGCCAGTTCAACATCGTGCACAACATCGTCACCGACGCGGAAGGCTGGGTATACGTCGCCGATCGCGAGAACCATCGCGTGCAGGTCTTCGACGGCAACGGCAAGTACGAGACGCAGTGGGTCAACATGCACCGGCCCTGCGGCCTGTACTGCTGCCGCGGACCGCACCTGCGGTTCATCATCGGCGAGCTCGGTTCGGGCATGAGCGTCAATCGGAACCATCCCAACATCGGCCCACGGCTGAGCATCGTCGACAGGGAGGGCAAGCTGATCGCGCGGCTCGGCGGCGAGGACGGTCCGGGCTTGGAAGCGGGCAAGTTCGTCGCGCCACACGGCCTCGCACTCGACTCACGCGGCGACATCTACGTCGGCGAAGTGAGCTACACCGACTGGCCAAGGCTGTTTCCGGAGATTCCGATCGCGAAAGGCATGCGCTCGCTGCAAAAGCTCCAGCGAGTGAATTAGGGCCCACGCCGCGCGTGAATGCCACCCGGCAGCTCAAGCGAGCTACGTTGCGGAACGCGGACGAACGCTCATTCGGTGCGAACGAGTTCGAGCGAAATCACCCCCAGTACGCCATAGGTGACGGTCAGCGGCCGACCCAGGGGGACTTCGATTGCGCCAGCGTACGAGCCAGTGGTGACAATGTGACCGGCACGAAGCCCTTCGCCGCGCGCAGCGAGAAAATTCGCCAGCCAATACAGCGGGCGCAATGGATGCCCATCGCCGTGTCGGCCATCGTGTGTCGCCGGATCGTCACCCGCAACGGTGACGGTGATCGGAAAGGCCTCCAGCGCTGCGTCAAGTCCGCCCGGGACAAGGGGCCCGACGAAAAGGCCCTGATTCTGCATGCTGTCCGCCATCATTTCGTGCCAGCTGGCCGCCGCAGGATCGGCGTAGCGCGTGCCGATCAGTTCGAGCACCAAGCGCGTTTCCGCAATCGCAGCGCGAACCTCCGCTTCCGAATAACGCGTGTCGCGTCGAAGAAGATCGCGACCCATCACGAACGCGACCTCCGGTTCGATCTTCCCCATTGCGCCGGTCGCCACTATGGCGCACGGTGAGGTTCGAACGATCGCCGGGGCGAGGATCCGCGCAGCGTTGATCTGCCCGGTTCGCGTGGGAACCGCACATTTCCAGCCGCCGATCGTCTGCCCCAGCAAATTGCCAACGCGCCGCTGAATGGCGAAAGCCGACTCGAAGTCCGTCGGGCGGACGTCTTCCGGCAGTCGCGCGCCGGGACGTCCGGACTTGCGCGCCGCGACGAGGAATTGCGCCGCCGCTTCCTGTTGCGGCGTCGCAATAGGCATGTCATTCATCGGATCAGCCGTGGGTGGCTCCCGTTGAACCGCGTTTCAGCACGCCCTTGCGAAAGAAGATCTCGTTGATTTCGTAGCAAATCTCGCTGGGCAAGCTTGTGGCGGTGTCACCTCGCCGCGGATTTATACCATCCCGTATTCCGGGATGCAATTCCGATATCAGAAAGCCAGGCGCGGGGCGCCTCTCGCTGATAGCGGCGCCCGAGCGTCTCGCTAGCTGGCAGACGCATGCCGTGGCTCGAGGCGGGCCCGGTATTGTTTTTTTTCTGGGGTTCGCACAGACTGCGTCGCAGCCATCCGGCGGGCAACGGCATCTCCTCCGAATCAGGTAATCGCAATGGCACCCATCGCGAATCCAAAGTCGTCCTCTGTGCCGGAACCCGCCGATGTTTCGTCTCCTCCGCCGGTCATTTCTGTCCACGACCTCAAAGCCCATTGCCTGACCTGCAGCGTGCGCGAGCTGTGTCTGCCGGTCGGTCTCACGGCCGACGAGATGAAACAGGTCGACGGATTGATCTCGCACCGGGCCCGGCTCAAGAAACACCAAATTCTGTACCGCGCCGGACAGCCCTTTCATGCGCTGTACGCGATCCGAGTCGGGTCGCTCAAGGCGATGTTGCGTGCCGAGGATGGCCGCGAGCAGGTGGCGGGCTTCCACATGCCGGGCGAAATTCTCGGGCTCGACGGCGTCGGCACCAGCCACCACGAGGCCGAGGCGATTGCGCTCGAGGATACCGAGGTCTGCGTGCTGCCTTTCGACCATGTCGAGGGTCTGGTACGAAGGTTGCCCGCGCTGCTACAAAACTTCCACCAGATAATGTCCAGGCAGATCGTGCGGGACCAAGGCGTGATGCTCCTCCTTGGCAGCATGAACGCGGAGGAGCGCCTCACCGTGTTCCTCCTGAACCTGGCCGAGCGCTACCGCCGCCGCGGCTATTCATCCACCGAATTCGTGCTGCGCATGACGCGCGAGGAGATCGGCAGCTACCTCGGCCTCAAGCTCGAGACGGTGAGCCGGCTTTTCTCGCGGTTCCAGGAAGCGGGGCTGATCCAGGTGCAGGGCCGCGCCGTGAAGCTGCTTGACCCGATTGCGTTGAAGCTGCTCGTCGGCCAAGACGGCCGACATTCGCCAAGTCGGTGACCTGCCCGACGCGCTCGCGCCCGAAGAGCTTTTTGCCCCCGAGTCGATGGAATTGTTCAAGATCTGAACACGATCTTGTTCACTGCCCACTGCCGGCGGCCGCGGCCACCGCAGCAGCGTGCGCAAGCTGCCGTTGAACCGCTGACCCGTGTCGGCGACCGTCCCATCCCTCCCCACCGCGACTTGACGTCCGTCAATCCCCGAGGTGCGCCACCGGTTACGATTGAGCCACTGTGACCGTGAGGCGTTGCGCCCGACATGTGCCAGCTCATGACTGAAATGTCGTGCCCGCCAGTGATCACGTGCTGAGTGGCCAGCAGGGATCGAACACAACCGCTGAACGGTTGCTGCTGCTCGCCGCTGAAATGCTGCGCGAGCTGCGTCCGGGCGCTCCCATCCAGCCGGTGCACCTCGACGACAGGATCGAGCGCGACCTTGGGCTCGACAGCTTGTCGCGTGTCGAACTGGTGCTGCGCATCGAGCACGCCTTTGGCATTCGCTTGCCTGAGAGTCTGGCGACCGCGGCACGCACGCCGCGCGATCTTCTCGATGCAATCGCGCAAGCCGAGCCAGCGACCGGCGCCATTCCATTGCCGCCGATGCCCACGCCACGGCCGGAACCCGTGGTCGGAACACCGGAAGCCGCAGCAACGATCATCGAAGCGTTCCGTTGGCATCTCGAGCGACATCCCGATCGCGAGCACATCACCCTGATCGAGGGCGACGAGAAGCTGGAAACGATCTCCTACGCTCGGCTGTGGGCCGACGCGGGCGAGGTGGCGTGCGGCCTGGCTGCGGTAGGCATTAGCCGCGGCGACACGGTGGCGCTCATGCTGCCCACGAGCAGCGCCTTCTTCCAGGTGTTCCTTGGCGCCATGCGCGTCGGTGCGATCCCGGTTCCGATGTATCCGCCCCTGCGCTGGACGGAGATCGAGGAACATGTTCGCGGCCGGGCAGCGATACTCGCCAACAGTCTTGCCCGGGCGCTCGTGACCGTGCCCGAAGCCCTGTTCATCGGACAGCTCGTCCGCGCCGAACTCCCCGATCTTCACGCCGTGATCAGCATCGACCGCCTGCGCGGCACGAACGGAAAGACCGTCGTGGCTACAGCTTCTGGCCGCGACACGGCGATGCTGCAGTACACGTCGGGAAGCACCGGCGATCCGAAGGGCGTCGTCCTGAGCCACGACAACCTGCTCGCCAATATTCGCGCGATGGGCAGTGCCGCTGCGGTGACCTCGAGCGATCGCTTCGTCAGCTGGCTGCCCCTCTATCATGACATGGGGCTCATCGGCGCATGGCTCGGCACGATGTACCACGCGGTGCCATTGGTCCTGATGCCGCCGACGAGCTTTCTCGGCCGTCCATCACGCTGGCTGTGGGCCATCCACCGCTATCGCGCGACGATTTCGGCAGGACCCAATTTTGCCTACGAGATCGCCGCGTCACGAGTGCGCGACGAAGATCTGGCCGGGCTCGATCTCAGTTCGTGGCGCCTGGCGTTCAACGGGGCCGAGCCGGTTCGCGCCGCGACGCTCGAACGCTTTGCCGGTCGCTTCGCACCCTACGGATTCGATCGTCGTGCGCTCACACCGGTGTACGGGCTCGCCGAGTCGGCGGTGGGGCTCACCTTCCCGCCACTCGGTCGCGGTCCGCTCGTGGAGCGGATCGATGAAGAAGTGCTGACGCGTGAGGGCAGTGCGCACGTCCCATCCGACACCGCGATACCCCCACTCGAAGTCGTTTCGTGCGGTCGGCCCCTGCCGCACCATGAAATCCGCGTCGTCGATGACGGCGGACGCGAGGTTCCGGAACGCATGGAAGGCCGCGTCGAATTTCGCGGGCCCTCTGCGACAATCGGCTATCACCGGAACCCGGGCGCCACCGCCAAGCTGTTTCGCGGACAGTGGCTCGATACGGGCGATGTTGGCTACATCGCTGGTGGCGAGCTCTTCCTGACGAGTCGCGCCAAGGACCTGATCAAGCGCGGCGGCCACAACATCCATCCCTACGACCTCGAAGCCGCCGTCGGCGATGTGCCGGGGATACGCAAGGGCTGTGTCGCGGTGTTCGGCACGGCGGACCGCGCGAGCGGAACCGAACGCGTAATCGTCGTGGCGGAGACCAATCAATCGGACCCATCGTCGCGCGCCGCCCTGCGCGAGCGAATCATGGCACTGGCCACGATTCACCTGAACGGTCCGGCCGACGAAGTGCTGCTGGTTCCTGCGCGCACCGTCTTGAAGACTTCCAGCGGCAAGATTCGGCGCGCCGCATGCCGCGAGCTCTATGACAAAGGGCTGCTCGAAGCGCCGCGGCGTGCCGTGTGGCTGCAGCTCGCGGGCCTGGTCCGGCGGGCCATCGCGGCGAGTCTGCGTCGTGGCCGACGCGGTCTGACACGACTTGCCTACGGCGCCTATTGCTGGCTGGTGTTCGTCCTGCTGTCGGGGAGTAGCTTGATCGCGCTGGCGCTTCTCTCCACTTCGCAACGGCGCTCCCGATTCGCCCACATCGCCGCGAAAATGATGCTCCGTACAATGGGCATCCCACTTTCGGTGGAAGGTATCGAGCGCCTGCCTTCCGGCAAGCCCACGGTAATCATCGTCAACCACGCAAGCTACATTGATGCGATCGTGCTCCTCGCCGCGCTCCCTCCGGGCATGCACTTCGCGGCCAAGCGCGAGTTCGCACGCATGCCGCTGTTCGGTCTCGCACTGCGCCGGCTCGGCACGTATTTCGTGGAGCGGGTCGATCCGGCACGCGGCGTCGAGGACACGCGCGAACTGGCAGCCGCAGTCAGTCGCGGCGAAACTGTCGTCTTGTTTCCCGAAGGCACCTTCGCGCGCGCGCCCGGGCTGACCGCGTTTCGTCTGGGCGCATTCGCGGTAAGTGCCGAAACCGGCGCACCGGTCGTGCCGATCGTGCTCCGCGGGACGCGGTCGGTCCTGCGCGAGCACCGATGGGTTCCCAGCCGCATTCCGGTGGTGGTCAGCGTGCAGCTGCCGATCGCGCCGACCGGGCGTGATTGGTCGGCCGCCGTGCGACTGCGCGACCAAGCCAGAGAAGTCGTGCTGCGCCAATGTGGCGAACCCGACCTTATGCGCTGACCCTCCGCGCCCTGCGGTCAACGGGCTCGCACGAATGACTCTGACCGTCGCCATCTGTCCCGAAGGCAAGCACCCTGCCCCACCCGCAGGTTTGACGCCAATCAACAGCCGCACATGGGGCAGGACTATCCTACCTGACATCATCGATCGCTCGAGCTCAGGTCAAGCGAGTAGTTCGATTGTCACCCCACAACCTTGACGAGACGAACAATGCAAATTCCGCTGCAAATTACGGTTCGCGGTATGGCACACTCCGATGCCCTGGACGCCCGCATCCGCAATAAGGTCGACGGACTCGAGCACTTCCATCCGCGCATTACGAGCTGCCGCGTCACTGTCGCGGAGTCCCGCAAAGGCCGTCAGCAGGGCCAACAATTCGAGGTTCGCGTCGAGGTCCGCATGCCGGGGCACGCCGATATCGTCGCTAGCCGCCAGCATGACGAGGACATCCTCGTTGCGCTCCGCGACGCGTTCGATTCGGCCAAGCGCCAGCTCGAGGAGGCGACCCGCGAAAAGCGGGGGGACGCAAAGGCCCACGAAATGCCGTGACACGGAATCGTGAGGCGCAGCGACGTGACGGAACGGTTTGGATTCATCGCAACGAGCACTATGCGACGCCAGGTTGCGGCCTCAGTGTGCGCCGGTCCAGCGCAGCGCCAGGTAGACGGCGACGATCGCCAATGTCACGAGCGTCACCGGAATACCGATGCGGGCGTGCTCACGCCACCCAATCGCGATGCCGCGCCGCGCTGCAGCGTCGACGACGATGATGTTCGCGACGCTGCCGACGATGAAGAGGTTGCCGGCCAGCGTGCTGACCAGGGCCAGTGTGGGTCCGGCCAGCGTGTGCGCGACGCTGGGCAGCAGCAGCATCACTGCCGGTACATTGGAGACGATGTTCGACAGCACGAAGGTCGTCGCGAACAGCGGACCAAGGTGCTGCAGTGGCACCCCCGCGGCAGCTAGATCATCAATCAAACGTGCCGGCAGGCCGGTCTTCTGCAGCGCGTGGTTGACCACGAACAGGCCCATGAACAGCACCAGCAACTCCCAGTCGACCAGGCCCAACATCTGGCGCGAATGCAGGCGGCGGCTCGTCAGCAGCACGCCTGCGCCGGTCAGCGCCACCACTTCGCGCGGCCAAGGCGTAAAGAGGAAGCACGCGACAATCGTCAGCGCCACGGTCAGGCCCTTGATCGTTTGCCAACGGTCCAGCGGAATTCCCTCCTCTGGCGTTGCGTCACCGCGGGGGCCGTCGCGCGATCCGAGGTCGGCGGCGTTTACCAGCTGGCCACGCGTCAGAGCCAGCATCAGCACCCAGGTCGCGACCAGGCCCAGCCCGACCGGCGGCGCTGCCTCAAGCAGGTAACCGGCGAACGACAGGTGCAGTGTCTCGCCGATCAACATGTTCTGCGGGTTTCCGATCAGGGTCGCGGCTGAACCGATGTTGGCGCCACAGGCCAGCGCGAGCAGAAAGGGCCGAGGGTCCAGGCGCCGGCCGCGGCAGGCGTCGATCAGGACCGGCGCCACGGCGAGGCAGACGATGTCGTTGCTGAACACGGCCGACAACGCGGCCACCACGAAAATCAGTGCGCCGATCAGCAACGGCGGCGCCAGCGGCAGCCGCGTGAGCCAGCGCGTCACCCCGTCGTAGAACCCGCCCAGACGCATCTGCGCCGACACGACCATGAACGCGAACAGCAGGATCAGGGTCGGCAGGTGGATCGACTGCGCCGCTTCCTCGAGGCTAACCGCATCGAAGCCAATGAGCGCGATCGCGCCCAGCAACGCGACACCGGTGCGGTCGAGCTGCACCAGCGGCAGGCCACCAAGGATCATACCCAGGTAGACGACGATAAAGATTCCAACGACGAATTCGATCATCTCTGCGGCATTCCGCTAGCCTGTCCCCAGGGATATTCCGAATCAACTGTGCCCGTCGGTGAGAGGCACCGGTGGCAGCTCCCGTTGTCCACCTGCGTTTGTTCGAGTGATAATACGCGGCCGAGGTGGCGTTCCTTCCTTGAATCGTCGGCTGCTCTGCTCTTATGCACGGCTACCAACTGACGTTCTTCACCTAGCAAGATCACCGACATCACGGCAAGTCGGTCGCGCACTGGTTGGTCGAGGAGGCGCGGGCCATGGGTATTGGCGGGGCGACCCTCACGGCCGCGAGCGAAGGTTTCGGCCACCACCGCCGCATTCATTCGGTGCATTTCATCGAACTCGCTGATCAACCGTTGGAAGTCGTCATGGCGGTGACCGCAGAGGAAGCCGATCGACTGTTCGCACGGTTGAAGGTGGAAAACGTACGAGTCTTCTACTCGAAGACGCCCATCGAATTCGGCACGACCGGCGAGGACGAGTGAACCATACTTCGGAGGATGCGGTATCGCGGCCGAAGGATGGCGGTGAATTATTGCCTCGTAGCCGCCGTTTGGCGGTGCCTTGCTCGCCGGTGACGCAACCTGGATCAGGTCCCTGTCTGACGCGGGGTCGGTTCGGTGGCCCGCCGAGCGATCGCCTGTGCTCCATGCGCAGCGTTGCGCCCGTTGCCGATGCAGACGCAGCGGGATGGACCGAGGTCGATGACGTTGCAACGGCCTCCAGGTACCGAATTACCGATCATTCAGGATCGTTCCTCATGCTCGGGCCTTTCGCGTCTCCGTCATTGCCCAGGTCTCGTTCGCATGCCTCAGCAGTTCAGTCTCGCTACGGCATCGGGTGATGAAATCCCGCACTTCCTTCGCGCGCCAGGCATCGCGATACGCGCGCCACGCGTCCTCCAGCGAATCGCGGCGCAGGTCGGCAGGCGAGAACGGCAGTGCATTGAGCAACTTGATCTTGC
This sequence comes from uncultured beta proteobacterium, assembly GCA_963844005.1. Lineage (GTDB taxonomy): Bacteria > Pseudomonadota > Gammaproteobacteria > Burkholderiales > Casimicrobiaceae > CAIWHR01. The sequence continues at coordinate 52,439 of CAWJMQ010000014.1, forward strand.
CGTTGGGGACCACGAGCAGCATTGCCTGCGGATGCTCGAGGCGCGTCTGCATCTCTGTGACGATGTCCCAGGGATAGATCGATAGCGCGATCCCGGCGCTCACCGATGCTGCGCGCTCGCGCAGCGCGAGCACCGCGCGTTGCCATTCCTCATCGCTGCAGGCAATGCGCTGCCAGTCGGCTGCGGCGCGCCCGATGCGCATCAACGGGCCGGTGACGAATGCGCCGCAACCGAGCGTCGCCGCAAGATCGAAAGCGGGAACGATCTCGTGAATGTTATGGCGGGTAGGGACGAACACGAATTGCGGCACGCGACCCCGCGCCGCCAGCCGCTCGATAGCCGCGATCGCCGCCACGAAGCTCGATCCAGGACGCACGCGCTCGTGAGTTGCAGCCGTTGCGCCGTCGATGGAGATCTGGATGCACTGGACGGCGAGCTCGGCGAGCCGATCGGCGGCCGCAGCGTCGATGCGGCTGCCGTCGGTCTCGATCTTCAACGCGATACCGTCCGCGGTGAGGCGCTCGAATAGATCCCAGCAATGCGGCACGCCCAGCGGCTCCCCGCCTCCGAACGCGACATACGCGATGCCGAACGCCGCGATGCGTCGGGCGAGGTCGAGCGCCTCGTCGCTGCGGAGCTCATCACCCCATGCCTTGTCAGGACCGGATTCCTCGCAGCAGGTGATGCAGCGCGCGCCGCAGCGGTTTGTCAGCTGCCAGGCGAGAAAAAGGGGCGCCCGGTACTCATCGACCGAGCGCCCCTGCATTGCGGATCGTCTGGGTATTCTAGGTGAAGCGGATATACGGCTGCGCCATCACCTGCTCGGATACGTCCTCGAGCTTGGGCGTTTCCCATGCGCGCTTTTCGGCTGGCCCTGCTCCATCGGCCTTCAATTCATCGCCGGTCTTCGCGGTCTCGATTCTCACGTTCAACTCGCTCATCTTCCCTCCTTCAGGTCACATCGGCGACGGGTAACCACTGCCAGTGGTTTGCTAGCGCGTGACGAAGCGGATCGACGACGGCGCCACGCATTGCGCTGGTCACTGTATCACTCCTCCAGGCGTTCTGGTAGGCCTGCCAAGCCTCCGAAAGGGTATTCCGGCGCAAATCGGCGCAAATGTGCGGCAGCGCCGCGGCCACCTTGACCCACCCGTTGGGCAGCACGAGAAGTGTCGCCGGCGGCGTCGCGAGGCTCCGCCGGAGCCCCTCCTCGATGTCGAACGGTACGTGACAGAGCTCCATTTCGCCTTTCAGGGCCACCGGCATCCGCTGCAGCAGGCCGCGGAACTCCTGGTATTGCTCTTCGGTGGGCTCCAGCTTCTTCCACAGCTGGGCGGCGGTGCCGATCCGCATCAGCCGCCCGGTGTTGAAGCGGAAGGCGCCGAGCCGCCACGCCCGTTCGATGACTTGCTCGGCTTCGTGGATGTTGAGGCGGGTGGGCGCGAACGTGACTTCGAGCGGCAGGCCCGCGTCACGCACGGCGCGGCAGGCCCGATGGGCCTTGGCCAGCGACGCACCCGGGCGCTGACGCTCGTACACGTCCTGCGTGTCCCCGTCGAGGCTCACCTGAACCGACCGAACGGGAAGGCGGGCAAGCCGGTCGGCGATTCCTGCATCGAAGCGCTGCCCGTTGGTCTCGATCTTGAGCTGGACGCCCGCCTGGCCGAGCGCCTCGGCGATCGCGAAGAAGTGCGGCACGACCAGAGGCTCGCCGCCGCACAGCATCACATAGGGCACCCCATCGCAAGCGATCTCATCGGCGATTCGCATCGCCTCCCGGGCGTCGAGCTCGTCCGGCAGTCGCTTGCCGGGCGCAGATTCGGTACAGCAATGCAGACAGCAGAGATCGCAGTCGCGCGTTAACTGCCAGGAAACGAACAGCGGCGCACGCAGGTGATCGATCCGGCGGACCCCACCCTCGCTTGCGGCTGACGCGCTCATGCGTGGAACGGGCGCCACGCCTGCACGAGGACGCCGCCGGTGAACAGCAGGACGGAGACGAGGTAGCAACCGACAATGCTTCGCACGGCGGGAACGAACTTGCGCGGAGACTCATAGCTCCGCACCGCGGCGCGGCCGCTGGCGACGAGAAGCGGGAGCCCCAGCAATGCGGCGAGAGAGACAGTGGGGAAGATGCCGGTCACCACGCCCGCAGGCACCACGAGCAGACCCGTCGCGGCAAGGGCAAGATACAGCCAGACGGCGCGTCGGCGGCCGAGCCGCACGACGAGATTGCGCTTTCCGACCAATCGATCCTGGTGGTAGTCGGGTATCGCATTGACGACGGCGAGCGCCATGATCAGGCACCCGGGTACGAGCGACGCGGCGAGAGCCGCCCAGGAAACCGCCCGCGTGTGCAGGTAGAGGCTGCCCAGTACCATCCAAGGTCCGTAGGACAGCGCGATGACAAGTTCGCCCAACCCGCGATAGGCCCAGCGAATCGGCGGCGCCACGTAGAAGATGGCCGCCGCTCCTCCGAGCAGCGCGAAAGCAAGGATCGGCCAGCCGCCGCGAACGGTCAGGTGGACTCCGACGGCCAGCGCACCGGCGAAGGCGATGATGCCGAGCCAGAGCACGGCGTCGGACATCGGCGGGAGGTCGTCCGGGTTGAAGACGCGATCGGTGCCCATGCGCGAATCGAAGTACTCGTTGAACGCCTCGACGCCGATGACAGCGAGCACGACGCCGCATAAACCGCTCCAGAAGCTCGTGGTGTCGAATGCATCGGCGCGGCCGTACGCCCACGCCGCGCCGAGGAGGTACGGCAGAAGCCCGGCATAGAGAAAAAACCGGTACCGGACCATGCTGCAGACCGCCAACAGCCGGCGCAGCGCCGAGCGCGCCGCCAGAGGCCGTTCGGCGGACAACGAGGTCAGAGATGGACCCATTGGTGCAGCGCCCGCGTCCTGGCCGGGTCCGCGGCGAGATCCTCGATGAACTGCGCCACGCGCGGGTCGTGCCACGCGCGGCGAAAGTTCGCCCAGATCTCCCGCAACGTCTGGCGGCGAAAATCGCCGCACACGAAGGGCAACGCGTTGATGAGCTTGACCAGCCCATTCGGAAGCACGATCAGCAACGCGGCCGGGTGTTTCAGCCGGTAGCGCAGCTCCTCGAGCAGTCCTGCTTCGTGAAAATAGACGCGCATGCGGCCGCGATACTCGTCGGACTTCTTCCGCAGGAGGTCGAAGAATTCAGCGTATTGCGCGTCCGACAGCTCCAAGTGGCGCCAGGCCTTGACGGCGTTGCCGGTGTACATCGTGCGCCCGGTGTAGAAGCTGTACGCGCCAAGTTCGTAGGCGAGGTCGACGGTCGCGCCGATCTCGTGGACGTTGAACTGCGCCGGCGAGAAGTTGATCTCCAAAGGAACGCCCGCCGCGCGGAGATTGCGCAGGCCCTCCACCGTCCGGTCGAAGTCGCCGCGCACGCGCATCCGGTTGAATGTCGGTGCCGAGGCGCCGTCGAGGCTCACCTGAACGGCCTTGACGCCGAGCTCCTTCATCCGTTCGCAGTTCTCGGTCGACAGATAGTGACCGTTCGTCTCGATCTTGAGTTGCGCACCGCGGGCGCAGACGCGCTCGATCATCTCGAAGAACTGCGGATGCAGCATGGGCTCGCCGCCCGAAAAAGACAGATACGGGACGTCGTTGTCCATCAGCTGGTCGAGGATCGAGAACACCTGCGCCGCGTCGAGCTCATCCGCGAACGCCTTGCCCGGCCCGCTCTCCTCGATGCAATGCAGGCAGGCGAGGTTGCATTCGTTGGTGATCTGCCAGGCGATATAAAGCGGCGCCGCCAGGTCCTCGGCCTCGGCCGAGCCCGATGCCGTTGCCGCGGCGGTCGAGGTCGTATCCGTCGCCAATCCGGTCACTCGGTCAATCCTCCACGAGTCCCCGCGTCCGGAGATCAGCGATGAAGGCGACGGCTTCGCGCTCGATCGCTCCGTCGCGGTCGTCGAATCGATCCTTCAGTCGCGCCGTGATCGCGCTCTCGTCGCCCCCCGCCTCGATCTCGCGCACGACGGCCGTGGCCGTCGGATTGAGCGTGAAGACCTTCTCGGAACGCGTCTCGAAGAGCACACCGCCGAATTTCTCTTCCCGGAACTTGACGAACTTGGCCAATCGCATGGTTGTCGCACCTCGGGCTCGCCTCCGTCGGCGGCGTCGGGTTCGGATATTAGCATCGATGGGAATGGCGGACCGACTGTTCCTTCTAACGCCGTAACGCGGTCCCATTCCCGCGTCGGAGGTGGACAGTGAAAGGTGTGGAACTCCTTGCCGGCGTGGGATCTCCAATGGTCCTGCTGGAAGGAGATCGCTATGTCGATGAAAAGACTCGATTCCGATCCGGAATTCACGCTTGATGCGGTTCGACCGGAGACAGCTGGGGAGACCGGACCGCGCTTGTCCGTGCCGGAACGGACGAGCAGGTCGAAGATCGCTCCATATTCCGTTCTTGCCCTGGTCGTCGGCGCCGTTGCCCTCTATTTCCTCTGGCCGCGCGGCGCTACGCCTCCGCAACAGGCCGTGCCGATTCCGCCCGCATCGGCTCCGGCTTCTCAGCCCCGCCGGAGCCCGCGATCCAGCATCCGGTGGAGAGGATTCCGGCCCTGGGGGATGCCGGTGGCGCGCAATTCCCACTGCCAAAGCTTGACGACAGCGACATCGTCGCGAAGGACGCCGTCGAGACGATCCTCAACGGCGACGCCTACATCCACCTTCTCGTGCCCGGCGGGATCATCCGCCACATTGTCGCGACGGTTGACAATCTGCCGCGGAAGACCATCGCAGCACGAATACTGCCGGTCAAGCTGGTGCCGGGTTCGTTGGCAACGTCGAACTCGGTTCGCGGGAAGTCAATCGCAGCGGACAATGCGGGCCGTTACGCCGCATACATCAAGGCCGCGGAGGCAATCGACACCAAGCGCCTGGCGGGATTCTACGTTCGCCTGTACCCGCTGTTTCAGCAAGCGTACGTGGAGCTCGGATATCCGGATCGATATTTCAACGATCGGTTGATCAGCGTCATCGACCATCTTCTGGCCGCTCCGGAGCCCAAGCCTCCGGTCTACGTGTCCCAACCCAAAATCATGTTCGAATTCGCCGATCCCGAACTTGAGGACCTCTCGGCCGGGCAGAAAATCCTAGTAAGAATCGGTGTCGACAACGAATTGCGCCTCAAGGCAAAGCTCCGCGATATACGCAAGGCTCTGACTGCGGAGGCGGCGAATCGCTAGCGTACCTGGCGATCATCGGATCCCCGCAGTTCATAGACACCGGACACCGCTGCCTCATCGATGCACGACCGCTCAGTAGATGGGCGCCGGGCGCGGCAGAACCGGAAGTTCGGCAGGCAGGTCATCGGCGTCACCGCGAACGAAATCGACGATCACCCGGACGACGGCGTGGTCGCGCAGAAGCCGGTAGTGGCCGAGCCCGTAAGTCTTGATCAGCCGCGCCTCGGGCATGCGTGCGGACAATCGCAGCGTGTGCTCCAGCGGCACTTCGGCGTCGCCGCTGTCATGTACGAACAATGCCGGCAGACGCAGTTGCGCCAACTCGTCGATCCGATCGATCTCGGCAAAACGCACGCCATAGCGGTGCTCGAGGCGCTGACGCATCGCGTCGCGAATCGCCGGAGTGATTCCGAGCAGACGGGCGAACTTGTGCGCATGTTCGCTGATCGACGCAGGAGGGCTCACGAATACGATGCGCTCGAGCTGCAGACCGCGTCGCATGGCAAGTCCGAGCGCTGCCGCTCCGAGCGAGTGGCCGATCGCCGCGTAAAACGGTCCATGCGTGGCAGCGAGCGCCTGCAGCGCGCGCACGAAATCCGGCAATGCGACCGGTTGGCGCCCGCTCTCGCCATGGCCCGGTTGATCGAACCACACGACGCGATGGCCGGCCGCCAGCAGCGGTGCAACGAAGCCTGCCATTTGCACGCCGCGCCCACCCCAACCATGCACAAGGAGAACGGCCGGGGCCGCGGCAGGTCCTGCCTGCCAGACCGCAAGGGAATGTTTGCCGGCGACGACCGTTTCGCGCCGGGCGTCGATGGAATGCGTGCTGCGGCCAGCGTAACGCGGTGGCACCGTGAACAGGCGCTCCGCCTGCCGGCGTGCGAGATCGGGCAGCAGCCGTGAGGCGACCGCGAAATAGGCACGGACGACGGCCCAAAGCGATATTTTAGTACGAACGATCGTGCTATTAAGTGACGTGGTCAGCGAGGCGTTCATGCAAATCTCCTGGAGTTTTCAGGCGTTTGGCGAAGCGGCGGCGACCAGCCGCTCGAATGCGATGCGAGCCTGTGATTCGGCCCGGGCCACGTCGAACAAGCGTGCGCCGTGGTGGTACGAGAAGATGATGCCCATCATATCGAACACAAATTGCCCGACGTCGAGGTCGGCTCGCAAATGACCTTGGCCGATGGCAAGCTCGACTGCGCGGCCCAACTCTCGCTCGAGCCGCGCGAAATGTTCGACGACTGCATCACGCACCGGCCCGGGTCGGTCGTCGAACTCCACTGCGGCTGCCTGCATCGGGCAACCGTGCGTAAGCCCGCTGCGCGCCGTCCAGTCCAGCCAGTGATCGAACAACGCGCGAAGGCGCGGCAGCCCGCGCCGAGCCTTCATCCCGGGCAGGAATACGGTTTCAGTGAAGCGTACGGCCGCCGCTTCGATGGCGGCCACCTGCAATTCCTCGCGCGATCCAAAATGGGCGTACAGGCCGCTCTTGGACAAGCCGGCGCGTCCGGCCAGGGAACCGATGGTCAGCGACTCGAATCCCGCCTCGCTGGCCTGTGCCAGCGCGACATCCAAGATCGCGGCTCGCGTATGCTCGCCTTTGCTCATGACGGCAATATAAGAACGACCGTGCTTTTTGTCAAGCGGTATGCGCAGCGCCACGCCGCAAAGCCTGTGAAGCCATGGCCGATAGCCCGATACGCCCTCAAGCCGTCGCCGTGATCGCCGGCCATTCTGGGGTCGGTCAGGACGGAGCGCGAACCGAGCGTCCGAACGCTTCCATCAAATGCTTGCAAGCCGATTCGCCTCGTCCTCGATACTTTTCCGCATGTCCATGAGCTTCGCCGCATATTGGTGCTCTGCGACTTCGGACGGACTTTCCGGAACCCAGGGCACGACGCGGGTGGGATTGCCATGGTCATTCATCGAAACGAAGACGATCACGCAGTGCGTAGTCCTGTCGAATGTTTGGTCCTTAAGGTCTCCCGCGCGCACATCAACGGCAACGTGCATGCTTGTCTTGCCCGTATAGATGATCCGCGCGTGCACTTCCACGAGGCTCCCGACGAGGACCGGTTTGTAGAAGCGGATTCCGCCAACGTAGACCGTCACGCAATAGCGGCCGCTCCAACCCACCGCGCAGGCATAGCCCGCCTGGTCGATCCAGCGCATGACGGTTCCGCCGTGTACCTTGCCACCGAAATTCACATCAGCGGGTTGCGCAAGAAAGCGCAGGGTTACTTCACGTTGTTTGCGCGTCATTGTGGCTGACCTCCAGATTGGCACGCGTCCATGGTGGGTTTGAAGTTCGTCGCACGTCCCGATAGGACCGGGTAGGGTTGCATTTCTCGGTCCTGCTGCCGACACCCTACGATGGACTTTTCCCGTCGCGCGGCTCTCCATTCGGCAGCGCGACATGGCATTGTGGAAAGATGCGCGCCGTGCAGGTCCGACAGATCTCCGAATCGAGTTTGGGATAGAGGGTTCCGATCACCTCGGTCTTCGGGGTAAGAATGCTCGCCTCGCCGATGGTTCTCATGTAGGGCCCTTGTTCGAGCAAGTGCACGACCGCGTCTTTCATGAAAAAGAAGTACAGGCCTCCGCCCAGCTTTCGCCGCCGGTTTGCCTCGCGGGCGAGCAATTCCGCGCCCGATATGTCGACAACGTTGATGCCGCTCGCGACGATAAGCAGGTGCTTCTGCTGCGGATTCTCCTGATCGACCTGATGGAACGCGTCTTCCACGTGTTCGACGGCCCCGAAGAAAATGGAGCCGTTGATCCGCAGCATCTTGAGTTGCGGGCAATCGGGCAATCCGGTGTCCGCATCGAAATGAAAACTCTTTCCGCGGAATTCCGGCTTGACGTTGCGTATGCCTGGATGCGCCGCCTGATTGAGAAACAGCATCAGCGACAGCAATACGCCCGCGTAGATCGCGGTCTGCAACCCGAGGAATAGCGCCGCGATCAAGGTGACGATCAGCACGGCGGATTCCGAACGGCTGGTCCGGAAGACCGACTTGATCCGCGCGACGTCGACAAGACCGTAGGCTACCAGGAACAGGATCGCCGCCACCGATGCCAGCGGCAGATAGGCGGCCAACGGCGCTACCACCAGCACGATCGCCACCAGAAACAGTGCCGAGAAAACAGAAGCGAGCGGGGTTCGCGCTCCGGCCTCGAGATTCGCGGCGCTTCGGTTGAACGATCCGGCGGACGGAAACGCGGAGAAGAAACTGCCGACGATGTTCGACACTCCCTGCCCGATGAATTCCTGATTGCTGTCGATGCGCTGGCCGGAGCGAATTCCCAGCGAACGTCCGACGCCCACCGCGAGCGTCAACGCCAGGATGGTGGTCGCCAACGCCGTCGGTGCGACCGTTTTGACGACGTCTGCCGAAACGTCCGGGATAGACAGCGGAGGAAGCTCCGCGGGTAGCGCGCCTACGGTCTTGATTCCGGTTACCTGGGTCCCAAGGTAATGGTCGAGAACCACAGCGAACAGACTTCCGGCAACGGTCGCAGTGATCATGAACGGAATTTGCCGCAGATATCTCTTTGCGGCAATACCGGACAACAGCGTAAATGCGCCGACCGACGTCACCCAGGGATTGATGTGACTGGCCTGCAGTGCAAACTGGTGGAAGGTTTCGAGGAAGGAGGCCTCTGCCGGAATCGGGATTCCGAAGAAAGCCTTGAGCTGCGATGTCGCAATCAGGATCGCCGCCCCGGCCGAAAAGCCGATGATTACGGTGTGCGAAATGAAGTTCACGAGCCCGCCCAGGCGAGCCATCCCCATGACGAGCTCGAAGACCCCGGTCATCAGCGTGACAGTCAGCACCATGCGGATGTATTCCGGGCTTCCGGCCGGCGCAATGTGGGTAAGGCTCGCGAAAAGGAGGATCGCCACCGCGTTGGTCGGACCCGCCACCATGTGAAAACTCGATCCGAACAACGCGGACAGCGCGGGCGGCACCATCGCGGCGTAGAGTCCGTATTCCGGCGGTAGTCCGGCCAGGATCGCGAACGCCACGCCTTGCGGAAGGCCAAGGACGGCGCCCGTCAGCCCCGCCATGAGGTCGGCGCGCGCGGTATGCCGATCGACCATCGGCCACCAACGCAAGAATGGAAGGACCCGGACGAGACCCGGGTACCGAAGCGGAGTCTCGTTCATCGACGAGCGTTCCACACTATGGCGAGGGCAATTCTCATCGTCGGACGCTGAACGATCTCACGCACGAAGCGAACGTGCTTCCGCTGATTTCGAGGTCGCGTCAGCGAAAGTCCTCGGCCGCGAGATTGAGCCGGTGGAGCTTGTCGTAGAACGTCTTCTTGGGCAGCCCGAGCGCCTCGCTCGCCATCGACGCGTTTCCTCGATGCCGGCGCAGCACTTCCTCGATCAGCGCCCGCTCGAATTGCGCCACCTGGTCGGACAGCGTTCGAGCGGGCGTTTGCGCCCCCTTCAGCAACCTGAACCGCGCCTCGAGCAATCCCAGGACGAACCGATCGGCGACGTTGTGCAATTCACGCACGTTTCCGGGCCATGAATACGCCATCAGTTCCGAAAGTTGCGCGCCCGAGACGATCGGCGCCTCGCGGCCGTAGCGCGTGGCCGCATCGAGCACGAAATGCTCGAACAGGAGCGGGATATCCTCGCGCCGCTCGCGCAGCGGCGGCAGCTCGATGACGGCGACGTTGAGCCGGTAATAGAGATCGGAACGAAAGCGCTGCTGCTGGACGAGCTCTCCGAGATCTTCCTGCGACGCCGCGATCACCCGACAGTCGACCGGTATCAGCTCGTTCGCGCCCAGCCGTTCGACCTTCCTTTCCTGCAGCACCCGCAGCAGCTTGACCTGGAGCGAGATCGGCAAGCTCTCGACTTCATCCAGGAACAGCGTTCCGTCGTTTGCCCACTCGACCTTGCCTATGCGCCGCTTGTTCGCACCGGTGAAGGCACCGGCTTCATGGCCGAAGATCTCGCTCTCGAACAGTTGCTCGGGGAGTCCACCGCAGTTGATCGCGACAAATGGAGCCTTGCGTCGGCTCGAATGTTCATGGAGGCTGCGGGCGACGAGCTCCTTGCCCGTACCGGTCTCGCCGGTGATCACGACGTTGGCCGATGTATCGGCAAGGTCGAGGATCGTGCGGCGGACCTGCTCGATCAGCGGCGACCGGCCAAGCAATTCGGCCTCGATACCGACCCAATTCTGCAACCTGTTTCGGAGCGTTTCGACTTCGAGCGTCAACCGACGCTTCTCGGCGGCGCGGCCAACGACCTCGACCAGGTGCTCGGAGGGAAACGGCTTCTCGATGAAGTCGTACGCGCCCTCGCGCATGGCCTGCACTGCCATCGTGATGTCGCCGTGGCCCGTCACCAGGATGACCGGAAGTTCGGATTCGATTTCCGTTGCGTACCGCAGCAAGCCGAGCCCGTCCATTCCGGGGAGCCTGACGTCGCTCACGACGACTGCCGGCATGCCGGGCTTGATGTGCGCGACGGCACGTTCCGCGGACTCGAACGACTCGACCGGGAAGCCGGCGAGCTCCAGCGCCTGCACGCTGCCGATACGAACGGCGGTATCGTCCTCGATCAGCAGAACCTTGATACCGTCAAGCATGGTTCGTCTCCATCGCCGACGCGAGCTCGATCGTGAACTCGGCGCCGCCTTGCGGCCGGTTCGCGGCGCCGAGCGAACCGCCGAATTCGCGGATGATGCCCGCCGAAATCGCCAGTCCGAGGCCAAGCCCCGCCCCCGGCTCCTTGGTCGTGACGAACGGCTCGAAGATGCGAGGCAACAGATCGGGTGCGATGCCCGGCCCGGTGTCGCGTACCGAAATCGATACCCGCCCGCGCGCTCGCGCACGGACACCTCGAGGCGCCGCACCGTGGTGTCCTGCATCGCATCGAGTGCATTGACGATGAGATTCACCAGCACCTGTTCCAACCGGTTGGCATCGGCGCGCACTTCCAGATCGCCTCCCGCCCAATCCTGAGCGATCGTCACGTGGTCGCTGCGCAGCCGCTGCTCGAGCAGTGCCTGCACATTGCCAAGCGCACGCCGTACCGACACCCGGCCGAGCTGCAGCGGCGACTTCCGCGCAAATGCCTTGAGCTGTCCGGTGATCTTCGCCATGCGGTCCGTCAGTTGCGAGATCATTATCAGATTGTTCTGGACTTCGTCGTTCCGGTTCTTCGCCAGCAGAAGTCGGGCATTGTCCGAAAGCGTGCGCAGCGCTGCCAACGGCTGGTTCAGTTCGTGCGTAACACCGGCGGACATCTGCCCCAACACCGCCATCTTGCCGGCCTGGACGAGGCCATCCTGCGCCTCGCGCAGAACGTGTTCGGCGCGCTGGCGCTCGGCAACCTCGCGGCCCAATTGCTCGTTCGCTGCGACCAGATCGGCGGTCCGCTCCGCCACCTTGCGCTCGAGTTCGTCGTGCGCCTGCTGCAGCGCCCCTTTTGCGGCGAGGCTTGCATGAATGGCGCGCCGGCGCTGGTGCAGGTAGAGAAACAGCAGAAACACGAACGCGAACGCGACGGCGGTAAAGGCTACCGTGTTGCGGACAAGCACATCGACCGGCGTGTAATCCGACAGCAGGATCAATCGCCAGGTGGGCTCGGGCGTTGGATGCGCGAGCTCAAGGAATCGCCGGCGCAAGCCCCGCTCGGACATCGCGACAATGCGCACGCCATCGATCGCAGACGCTTCGGCGGCAAGCCCGAGGGGCGCGAGTCGCACACCGTCGTATTGGCGTGACTTCTCGATGGCCGCAGCAGCCGCGGGGCGCAGCGGTCCGATCGTCTTGAATTTCCATTCCGGATCGGACGCCAGGAAAACGACGCCGCTCGCATCGACGACAAGTGCGATATCGCTGCCACCGGACCAAGCCTGTTCGACATGATCGAGGCTCACCTTGACCGCGGCGACACCGATCACCTCGTCGTGATCGCGGATGGCCTTCGAGTAGTAGAAGCCGGGCTTGCCGCTTGTCGTACCGATGCCGTAGAAACGGCCGGTTCCACGCTCCAGGGCATCGTGAAAGTAAGGCCGGTAAGAAAGGTTCATCCCGACAAAGCTCGCCTCCTCGTTCCAGTTGCTCGCGGCAAGCGTGAGGCCGCGCGTATCGAGCACGTAGAGGACGGCGCTATGCGCCTCGGTGTTGACGTCGGAGAGATATCGATTCACGCCCTGCTGCAGTCCCGGAGCGGCGGGCGCTCGCAGGAGCCCGATGACCTCCTGCCGGAGCGCGACAACACCGGGAAGGTACTCGTACTTCGCGAGCGCACTCTCGAGGCTCGCCGCGTAGAGGTCGAGTTTGTGGGCGCCCGTCTCATGCAATCGTTCGACGCCGATCCGCTCGGCGGAGGTCCAGGCGATGGCAAGTGCAACCGCGGCAGAACACAACACCGCAACCCACGCCCACAGGGAGAGGCGCGGTGGACCGAATCGCATCCCCGGGGCGTGTGCGTTGATGTCGACCACTCCTGGCAATCAGACCAGCGACGACGATTCAGTTGATCATCTGCAGCCAGGGCAGCACTATGACGAGGAGGCCGGCAAAGTAGATCAGTCCGAAAATGAGGCCGAACTTCCAGAAGTCCCCCTTGCCGATGAACCCACTGCCGTAATACATCGGCGCGGGTCCCGTCGCGTAGGGTGAAATGACCCCCATGAGGCCGAGCGAGTAGACGCAAAGGAGCGTCAGCGTGGGCAGCGAGACGCCCGGAATTCCCGTTCCGACCGCCAGCACTACCGGCAGTACAGCCGCCGCATGTGACGTGATACTCGAGAAGAAATAGTGAATCCAGAAGAAGAGTGCCACGAGCAGGATCATCGCCGTCGTCGGTGACATTCCCGCAAGTGGCTTGGCAAAGCCCTCAGCGACCCACTTGATAAAGCCGATTTCGTTCAAGCCTGACGCAAGGGTGAGCAGCGAGGTGAAGTAGAAGAACACTTCCCAGGCACTCTTCTCGGCGATGATGTCGGCGAACTCGACGACTCCGGTGACGAGCAGGAGCGAAATGATGACAAGCACCACCATCGTCGCGTTGATGTAGTTGGCCCCCAGGCCCGGCAGCTTGATGTTCGGGTTCGAGCCGGTGATCCAGAGAAACATCGCCAGAACCACGAGTCCCGCCATCACCCACTCGTTCCGTGACAACGGGCCCATCGCCTCGAGTTCGCGCGAAGCCCAGGTGACGATTTCCGGACTCTCCTTCACACTGGGCCGGCAGACAAGATAGCTGAGGAGCGGCACCAGCAGTATCAGTAGGACCCCCAGCGGGGCAAAGCCGGTGAGCCATTGCGACCAGGTCACATCCACGTTGACCGTCTTCTTGGCGATGCTGAGTGCCGCCGCGTTCGGCGCAAGAGCCGTCAAGAACAGCGAACTCGTCACCGCGGTCGCCGCAAAGGCTGTCCACATCACGTACGAGCCGATCTTCCCCGCGGTAGGTCCGGGCTCCGAGCCATAGATCTTCGGGATGTTGCTGACGATCGGATAGATGGTGCCGCCGCTGCGCGCGGTATTCGACGGCGTTGCCGGCGCCAGCATCAGGTCCGCGAATGTGACGGCGTAGCCGAGGCCAAGGGTGCGGCGGCCAAGACCGCGAACCAGCAGCAGGGCGATCCTCTTGCCCAGCCCGCTCTTGCGATAGCCGATCGAGAACACGAAGGCACCGACGATCAACCACACCGTGCTCTCGGAAAAGCCGCTCAACGCCCAGCGCAGCGCTTTGGTGGGATCGGACTCGACATAACCCATGACCGCGGCAAAGGTGAGGCCGATGAGTCCGACCGCACCCACCGGCATCGATTCGAGCACCAGCCCCGCAATCACCGCCGCAAAGACGGCAAAATAGTGCCACTGGTTGGCATTGAGACCCGCCGGGATCGGCAGCACGAAGATCACAAGCCAGACCCCGAGCGGAGCGATCGTTTTCCACTTGATCTTCATGATCGCCTCTGCGGCGCCCGCTCGCCATAAAGCCGCCAGCCATGTGGCAACGCCCGGGAAGAAAGCAACCCGTGCTTCACGCGACGAATCGGCATTGGGATGCGGGCGTGCGCGTATCCATGTTGCGGCCTCGGTTCATGTGGTCGTCGATCTCGGCGGCGCAGCCCAGCATCCGCGGATACAGGAAGATCGTGAACGCCGCGGTTTCGAGCGCCCGTTCCGAGAATGCGCCGCTCCGATACGGCTCCCACAACATCTTCAGGAGCAGCGCCGCGATGACGGCGTCGATGTTGACGCAGTAGACATTCCGCGACACGCCGGCGTCGAACAACCCCTGCACCAGCGCATGGTAATACTCGTGGAATATGTTGTACTCGCCCCGCTTCGCGAACAGTTCGCGCACGTACACCTCGCGCGGATCGTGATTCACGGGCCGGTCCTTGAACACCGGATGATTGACGCCCGGAATCTTCTGGACGTCGAGGCTGCCGGCAGTCTTCTTCTGCGACTTGTAGCGGGCGTATTCGTCGACGTAGCCCATCGCCAGCGCCTTCAGATCGATTCCGTGGCCGGGGTCAGTGGGATCCTTGAGCCCGGATTCGCGGAACCGCGCCAGGAGAAACGCAATTCCCTCGTACCCGTTGCCACCGTGGGCGTATCCGGAATGCGTGAGGAAGCCGACGAGGCATTTGTTGAGCTGGACCCGGTCCGGAGACTCCGGACCATCGGCGGAGACCGCGCCTTTCGCGCCCTGCGCCGAAATTGCTCCGGGGCCATTGGTCAGCAGCAGACCGACCAGCGTCTGGAACGCAAACAGATTCGCCGGCTGGGGAGTAAGCCCGAGCAAGGCAATGTAGGCCACTTCGGTGAGCGAGCGCGTTCCAAGAATATCGTCGGTGGCGATGCCGCAGAAGCGGTCGGCTTCATGTCGATCCGCATTCACCGATGCGCCGATCAGCGCGCCGAACAACCGCGTCCACCAGGGCAGGCTCTGCGCCGTCAATCGGGAGACGCGTTTGCGCCTCAATGGGCCCCATGCCAGCGTTGTCGTGATCGCGGCCAGCACCGCATCGGCAGTCGGGTGTCCGGGGAGGCTCTGCAGATAGCGTATGAATACCGAGCGGGCCCCGCGCGCTTTCAAGCCCGCAAGCATTGCCTCCGCCTTGGCGTCGCGCGCACCGGTCACGAACAAGTCGCGCGGCGCCGCATTTGCGCCAATCGAGCGCACGTCAAACGCGTCGTCGAGTGCGCTCTTGAGCCCCGCATCCGAGAAGATATCGATCAGCGCCGCTGCCGCTTCGCGCGCGCGTTGCGCGCGACGCGGGCCGACGATGCTCGCGGCGGCGGCGAGCACGCTGTTGGGCGCGTTGCCGGCATCGCGCGATCCCTGCGCGGCCGCAAGCTCGGGCGCACCGTGCAGATTGAGTTCCGCACCAATCGCGACGTTGAGCAGTTTCCGGTCGTTCTCGCCGCCCGGTTCATGCAGGAGTGCGAGGCTGACGTTGGATTCCAGCGGATATTGCGCCGCATCCAGCATCGACACGCCGTGGAGGCTGGTGACCTGGGTCTTGGCATCCATCTGTGAGGCACCCGAGCAGTCCTTCATCGACTGCCGAGGCAACACGGTGCCGATTTGCCTCGCCAGCGCCGCGATCTGCTCGTTGTACGGAGGCGTCGCCTCGACCACCGGCAAATCCAGCGCAGCCGGCAGTTCGAGATCCTGATTCGCTCCGAACCACGGCTTGAGCGCGAGGCTGCCCTCCGGTGCGAAATCGGGCCGCGTCGCATTCTCGCGCATCACCGCGGTGAGTGCCGCCGGGATGTGCGCGATGTTGGTCACCACTGCACCTTTTGCCGAGCAGATCGGCTTGTCGGGCGCAAAGATGCCGTCGACGCCGAACTTGTCCATGAACCAGCGCTCCTTGCCGGCGGCATCGTCAGTGCCGCCCGCCATCGCGCCCGCGTGCCCGACCGCGCGCGTCAGCTTCGCCTTCCAGCGCCCAACGACGCAGGCCACGACCGGCTTGGTGAAGTTCGCATCCAATTCGTAATACCCGCCCGGTTCCGCGTAAAGGACCGCGGCCTTGGTCCGCGCGTCGTTCGCCAACGCGAAGGCAAATTCGGGTGCGGCGTAATGGATGTACACGTCCTTCCCGCTGGAGATGAGCGTGGTCGTCCCCCACCCGGCCATGCGCAGATAGGTGGCGATCGTGGTCGTGAAGTTGCCCGAATTGGAGAAGATCGCGATCGAGCCCCTCTTCAGCGCTTCCGCCGGCGTGTCGCCGCCCAGTGCGCCGCCGATGCGCACCTGGTTCCACGCATCGGCGACACCCAGGCAGTTGGCGCCGAAGATGTCGATGCCATTCGCCTGTCCCATCGCACGGATTTCACGCGCGTCGTGGACCGACATCTTTTCCGTAACCATGAAGATCTTCTTGAGGTCCGGGTTCACGCGGATCAACTCGGCGACCCCATCGCGCGCGGCCGACGGCGGCAGGTAGATCACTCCGCAATTGAAGCGATGGCCATCGGTGAGGCCCTCGCGCACGTTGTTGTAGACCGGAACGTTGCCGAGCTTCGTCTCCAGCACCTGGCCGCGGCGTCCCGGCGATGTGCCGAACACCACGTTGCCGCCGGAGTACTCGTGGCCTACCGGCGTGACGTCGCTCGACTCGCCCCCGAGAATGTTGAGCACGCACACGCGATCCTGGCGCGTCGCAATCTGGGAGAGCGAGCTGATGCCAACGTAATACTTGAAGTCGCCTAACCCCTGCTTGTACATACTGGCCTCCTGCTACACCTTTTCGCTCCGCCCCTGATCTGCGCCGCTCGACGCTGAATTCCATCCATCCACAGACGCATCTCGCTCACGCAACTTTGAGCCTCGCCGCCAGTTGCTCGCGCCCGCCGGCCTTCATCCAGTCGTTGATCTTGCGTGCATACTCGACCACTTCGCTCATGTCGGAGTCGAACCCGAAGATCCGATACGGCAAGCCCAGCGCCTCCATCGTGTCGCGCATCACCGCCATCCCGCGGACCAGGTTCGGACCACCGCGGCCGATCACCACGTAGAGCGGCGTGGGTCCCATGCGGCTGAAATGCTCGCGCAAAGCGTCGGCCATTGCGCGGAAGGTCTCGAAGATGTCGGTGTTGTTGGACTTGCCGCCGATGATGAACAATACATTGGACTGCTTCAGCCAATGCTTGAAGCAGATGCGCGCCACCTCCTTCATCTTTTCGTACGGCGGGTTGCCGCCGAAATCCGATGAGATGATCGCGTCGTCGCCGAGCATTTCCGTCACGAGCGAGTTGGCCCCGCCGCCAAACGTCGGCGCGAGAATCGTGCCCTGCCGAGTTGATGACGTAGACATCGCTCTGACCCTGGTAGGTGCGCAGCTGGTTGATCTCCTGCTCGAAGTCGGAGTAGTCGACGGCGAACACGTGCGCCGGCAGGTTGAGGCGCTGCCACCGCGGATCGTCGCGGTCGAAGCCGCACTTGAAATCGCAGGCTACGGGCGTCAACCGGCCCTGGCGATCCGGACGCATCCGGATCGGATTGAGCTCGAGGGTCGTCATGCCGAAGTCGTGAAAGAGCTCCCACAGCTTGGGCAGTTGCTGTACCAGCGGCGAGATGAGTTCCTTCGGCGCGTTCAGTTCCGACAGCGCGTTGGCCACGACGAACGCCTTGAGGCCCGTCAGTGGATCGAAGGGGACATTGGCCACCATGACTCTTGTCCAGCTCTTCGATGTCCATGCCGCCATGGTGCGTCAACGTCATCGTCGGCGCGCGGAAGCGGGTCGAGTCGGTGATCGAGAAATAGATCTCGTGCTCGGCCGGCACCGCGCCTTCGAAAGTGACGCCGTTGGCCTTGGCGAACTGGTTCCCGTGCCGGTGCTCGACGAAATAGAGCCGCTCCTTCTCCTTGAGCGCGGTCCTGAGATCGCTCGCACGACCGAGCAGGCCCGCCTTGCCCTTCTTGCCCACGCCGCCCTTGAACACGGGCTTGATGAACACCGAGCCATGGCGGTCGATCAATGCCTTGATCTCCTCCTCGCTCGCTGACGGCCCGAGCACTTCGGAGGTCGGAAACCCGACAAATTGCAGCAGCTTTGCGCCGTACAACATGCCTGTAACTTGCATTGCAACCTCCTTCGACCGCTATTGCGTCCTGCAGGGCGCCGTCACCCCAACTGCCGTCGCGCCCGCGCAGCCCTCTGTCGCGCGACACACCTTGGCACGCGCTCATGCATCACGTCACCCACGCTCGACGGCGAGTGCAACGCCCATCCCGCCGCCGATGCAAAGGCTGGCAAGACCCTTCTTCGCGTCGCGCCGAATCATCTCGTGCAGCAGCGTCACCAGGATGCGGCAACCCGAAGCGCCGATCGGATGGCCGATGGCGATGGCGCCGCCGTTGACGTTGATCTTCGATGTGTCCCAGCCCATCTGCTTGTTGACGCCGATCGCCTGCGCGGCGAAGGCTTCGTTGATTTCCATGAGGTCGAGGTCTCGCGGTGTCCAGCCGGCCTTCTTCAGGCACAACTGGCTCGCCGGAACCGGACCCATGCCCATGATCTTGGGATCGATCCCCGCGGATGAATAGGCCTTGATCCTGGCGAGGGGCTTCAGCCCGAGTTCGTGGGCCTTCTTCGCAGACATCATGACGACAGCCGCGGCCCCGTCGTTCAGCCCCGACGCATTGCCGGCGGTGACGGTGCCGTCCTTGCTGAAGGCGGGCCTCAATCCGGCGAGCGATTCAGCGGTGGTGCCGTGCTTGATGAATTCATCGGTATCGAAGGCCGTGGTGCCCTTCCTGGTCACGATGTCGAAGGGTACGATCTCGTCCTTGAACTTGCCCGCCTTCTGCGCGGCCTCGGCCTTCTGCTGCGAGCCCGCGGCGAATTCGTCCTGCTCGCGGCGCGAGACCTCGTACTTCTTCGCGACGTTCTCCGCAGTCACGCCCATGTGGTACTGGTTGTAGACGTCCCACAGGCCGTCGACGATCATCGTATCGACGAGCTTCGCGTCACCCATCCGATACCCGTCCCGCGAGCCCGGCAGCACGTGTGCCGATGCGCTCATGTTTTCCTGCCCACCTGCGATGACGATCTCGGCGTCGCCACACTTGATTGCCTGCGCGGCGAGATGCGTGGCCTTGAGGCCGCTGCCGCACACCTTGCCGATGGTCATCGCGGGCACCATGTCGGCCACGCCCGCGCGAATCGAGGCCTGACGGGCGGGATTCTGCCCACAACCCGCAGTGAGCACCTGACCCATGATGACCTCGGACACCTGGTCCGGCTTGATGCCGGTCTTAGCGAGCAACGCCTTGATGACGTGCGCGCCCAGGTCCGACGCGGAGGTCTTGGCCAGAGTCCCGCCGAACTTTCCTACGGCGGTCCGAAGCGCGGCTACGATGACGACGTCTTCCATCTCTATTCTCCTTTGCGAATGACAAGTTCGGCCGCCTACGCGGCCTTGACGTCCATGTGCTCTTGCACGGCGTCGAGGATCTTCTCCGGTTCCTCCGCGTCTTCTTCGGACTCCTTGTCGAGCACGCGCCGCATCCGGTTCTGGTCGAGCTCCCCGCACCATTTGCCGACAACCACCGTGGCGACGCCGTTGCCGATCAAGTTCGTCAATGCCCGGGCCTCCGACATGAAGCGGTCGATTCCGAGGATCAGGGCCAGGCCCGCGACCGGCACGTTGCCCACCGCCGAAAGCGTGGCCGCGAGCACGATGAACCCGCTGCCGGTCACCCCAGCCGCACCCTTGGACGTCAGCAGCAGCACTGCGAGCAACGTGAGCTGCTGCGTGAGCGTCATCGGCGTGTTCGTCGCCTGGGCGATGAATACCGCCGCCATCGTCAGGTAGATCGACGTCCCGTCAAGATTGAACGAGTATCCCGTCGGGATGACCAGCCCGACCGTCGACTTCTTGACACCGAGATTCTCCATCTTCGCCATCATCCGCGGCAGGACGGATTCCGATGACGACGTTCCGAGGACGATCAGCAGTTCCTCCTTGATGTAACGGATGAATTTCAGGATGCTAAAGCCGTGCGCCCTGGCGATCAGCCCGAGCACGACCAGGATGAACACCAGGCAGGTCAGATAGAACGTCCCCATCAGCTTGCCCAGCGACATCAGCGAGCCGACGCCGTATTTGCCAATGGTGAACGCCATCGCACCGAAGGCGCCGATCGGCGCGACCTTCATGATGACGCCGACGATCGCGAACAAGACGTGCGAGATCTTTTCGATCAGATCGAACACCAGCGTGCCTCTGCCGCCGAACTTGTGCAGACAGAAGCCAAACATGACCGCGATCAGCAGCACCTGAAGAATCTCCCCCTTCGCGAACGCATCCACGATCGTGCTGGGAATGACGTTCATCAGAAAGTCCGTCGTGCTCTGCATCTGTCCCGGTTTGGTGAATGCGGCGATGCCCTTGGTGTCGAGCGAAGCGGGATCGATGTTCATGCCGGCACCCGGCTGCACGATATTCACGATCGTGAGCCCGACGACGAGCGCGATGGAACTGACAATCTCGAAATAGAGAAGCGCATAGCCTCCGGTCTTCCCCACCTTCTTCATATCCTCCATGCCGGCGATGCCGACGACGACCGTGCAGAAGATGATCGGTGCGATGATCATCTTGATCAGCTTGATGAAGCCGTCACCCAGTGGTTTCATCGCCGTACCGGTCTCCGGGTAGAAGTGCCCGAGGGCAATGCCAACGACGATCGCAACGATGACCTGGAAATACAGCGATTTGTAGAGCGGCTTGCCTGCGGGTCCCATTTGCATCCTCCTCACTCGGTATTTGGTAATTGCGGCGGTCTTGCAACGGCCTGCATCAGTCGGTCGCCCATTGCTTTTCGCGTTTGGCGCCGGCGTCGGCCACGGCGACGGCCGTCATGTTGACGATGCGTCGCACCGTCGACGACGGCGTCATGATGTGTACGGGCTTGGCCGCCCCGAGCAGGATGCCCCCGACCGTGATGCCTCCGCCCGAGGTCACGCGCAGCGCGTTGTAGGTGATGTTGGCGGCATCGACGTTGGGCATGATCAGCAGATTGGCATCGGTCACCAGTCGCGAATCCGGAAATTCGGTGTCGCGAATCGTCTTGGACAGCGCCGCGTCCGCGCGCATTTCGCCCTCGACCGCCAGGCCGGGCGCCTTGGCTTCGATGATCGTCAACGCGTCGCGCACCTTCTGTGCCGCAGGAGCCTCCGAGCTGCCGAAGCTCGAGTGCGACAGCAGTGCGACGCTCGGCTTCAATCCGAAGCGCAGGACTTCTTCCGCGGCGAGCAGCGTCATCTCGGCGATCTCCTCCGCATTCGGGTCCCGGTTCACGTGCGTATCACAGATGAAGAGCTGCCGGCCGGGCAGTATCAGCATCTGCATCGCCGCCAGCGTTTTCACGCCTTCGCGCAAACCGATGATGTTGCGGACATGCTTGAGGTGGTCCGCAAAGTTGCCGCGCGTTCCGCAGAGCATCGCGTCGACTTCCCCGCGGCGGAGCAGCATGGCACCCACCACCGTGGGCCGACTGCGCATCGCTTCCATCGCCTCCGCGCGCGAGACGCCCTTGCGGCGCATCAACAGATGGAATTCCTGGCCGTACTCGCGATGGCGCGGGTCGTCGAGTATGTTGATGCCGTCGCAGTTGTCGCCGAACCTGAGCCGAAGGCCGAGTTTCTCTATCCGCGCCGCCATGATGTCGTGGCGGCCCACGAGCACCGGCCGCGCGATGCCCTCGTCGACGGCAGCCTGCGCCGCGCGCAACACGCGTTCGTCCTCGCCTTCGGCGTACACGACACGCCTGGGCGCACGTTTGGCGGCCGCGAAGACCGGCTCCATCGGCGTTCCGGACTGGTAGACGAACCGGGTCAACTGGTCGCGATACGCGTCGAAATCCTTGATCGGCCGGCTGGCAACGCCGCTGTCCATCGCGGCCTTCGCCACGGCCGGCGCCAAGTTGGTGATGAGGCGCGGATCGAACGCGCGCGGGATCAGATAGTCCGGTCCGAATGGCGGCGTCTGTTCGCCATACGCCAACGCGACAATCTCGGACGGTTCGGCGCGGGCGAGCTCGGCCAGGCCGCGGACGGCCGCGAGCTTCATTTCCTCGTTGATCGTAGAAGCGCCGCAATCGAGCGCACCACGGAAGATGAACGGGAAGCACAGTGAGTTGTTGACCTGGTTCGGATAGTCGGACCGGCCCGTTCCGATCAGGCAATCCGGCCGTGCCGCCTTGGCGACTTCGGGCCGGATCTCCGGCTCGGGGTTGGCCATGGCCAGGATGATGGGTTTGTCCGCCATCTTCTTGACCATCTCGGCGGTCAGTACCCCACCTGCCGACAAACCAAGGAAGATGTCGGCACCGCCGATGACCTCGTCCAGCGTCCGCGCTTTGGTCTCCTGTGCATAGCGTTCCTTGTCGGGATCCATCGCCTCCTTGCGTCCCCTGTAGACGACGCCCTTGCTGTCCGCGACGAAGATGTTGCGGCGGTCGAGTCCGAGGCTTACCTGCAGATTCAGGCACGCAAGCGCCGCAGCGCCTGCCCCGGAACAGACCAACTTCACCTTGCTGATGTCCTTGCCGACGATCTTGAGCGCGTTCAGCACGGCGGCCGCGGCGACGATGGCGGTGCCGTGCTGGTCATCATGGAAGACCGGGATCTTCATCCGCTCGCGCAGCTTCTTCTCGATGTAGAAGCATTCCGGCGCCTTGATGTCCTCGAGGTTGATCCCGCCGAAAGTCGGCTCGAGCGCAGCCACGACCTCGATGATCTTGTCGGGATCGGTTTCGTCGATCTCGATGTCGAACACATCGATGCCGGCGAACTTCTTGAAGAGGCACCCCTTGCCCTCCATCACCGGCTTGCCGGCCAGCGCACCGATGTTGCCCAGCCCCAATACCGCTGTACCGTTGGTGATCACAGCGACAAGGTTGGCCCGTGCCGTATAGCGCGCGGCAAGTGCCGGATCCTTCTCGATGGCGGTGCACGCATACGCCACACCGGGTGAGTAGGCGAGCGACAGGTCGCGCTGGTTTGCCAGCGCCTTGGTGGGCGCGACCGATATCTTTCCCGGCGTGGGGAACTCGTGATATTCGAGGGCGTCGATGCGAAGTTGCTCTTCAGACATGATGCGTCTCCAATTTGGGCTGCGAAGCGCTCGGGCGAGGCTGCGCTGATGTCGAGGGCGAACATGCGCGGCACCTTCGCGCGGCGGCCCCGGCAACACTCGCAAAAAAGACGAGGCGTTTCATTTCTTCCTGACGGGCGGCAGGTCGGTGCACACACCCTCGAACACCTCCGCCGCCATCCCGATGGACTCACCCAGTGTCGGGTGGGGATGGATGGTCTTGCCGATGTCGGTCGGATCGCAGCCCATTTCCACGGCCAGGCAGACTTCGCCGATCAGGTCGCCGGCGTGGGTCCCGACGATGCCCCCGCCAATGCAGCGGTGCGTCGTCTCGTCGAACAGGAGCTTGGTGAAGCCCTCGTCGCGGCCGTTGGCAATGGCGCGGCCCGAGGCGGCCCAGGGGAACACCGCCTTGCCATACTTGATGCCCTGCGCCTTGCACTGCTCTTCGGTGAGCCCGGCCCAGGCCACTTCCGGATCGGTGTAGGCGACCGAGGGAATCTGCCGCGCATCGAAGTAGGACTTCTGCCCCGCCGCGACTTCCGCCGCCACGTGCGCCTCGTGCACGGCTTTGTGGGCGAGCATCGGTTGCCCCACGATGTCGCCGATCGCAAAGATGTGCGAGACGTTGGTGCGCATCTGCTTGTCCACCGGGACGAAGCCGCGGTCGGTGACGGCCACACCCGCCTTGTCCGCCGCGATCACCTTGCCGTTGGCGCTGCGGCCGACCGCCACCAGCACCAGGTCGTACAACTGGGCCTCGGCCGGAGCCTTCGCGCCTTCGAAACCGACCTTGATGCCCGCTGGAGTAGCTTCGGCCGACACCGTCTTCGTCTTCAGCATCACGTTGTCGAAACGCGCGGCATTCTTCTTCTCCCACACCTTGACCAGATCGCGATCGGCGCCGGCCATCATGCCGTCCAGCATTTCCACCACATCGATGCGCGTGCCGAGCGTCGAGTACACGGTGGCCATCTCGAGGCCGATGATGCCGCCGCCTATCACCAGCATGCGTTTGGGGATCGACTTCAGTTCCAGCGCACCGGTGGAGTCGACGACACGCGGATCTTCAGGAATGAATGGCAGCTTCACCGCCTGGCTGCCGGCGGCGATGATCGCCTTCTGGAAACGGATGGTCTTCTTCTCGCCGGTCTTGTCCTGACCCGTGCCGGACGTCAATTCCACTTCGACGTGATACGGATCGAGGAAGCGCCCGATGCCGCGGACCACTTCGACCTTGCGCGCCTTGGCCATGCCGGCGAGACCGCCGGTGAGCTTCTTGATCACGCCTTCCTTGAATCCGCGCAGCGCGTCGATGTCGATCTGCGGCGCGGCGTACTTGATGCCGTGCCCGCCCAGCTCCTTCACTTCGTCCATCACGGCGGCCGTGTGCAGCAGCGCCTTCGACGGGATGCAGCCGACATTGAGGCACACGCCACCGAGCGTCGCATAGCGCTCGACCAGCACCGTCTTCATGCCGAGGTCGGCGGAGCGGAACGCCGCGGAATAGCCACCGGGTCCGGCACCCAGCACCAGCATCTCGCATTCGATGTCGGCGCCGCCAGCGTAGGACGCGGCGGTCGGGGCGGGCACGGCCGGTGCACCGGTGGTTGCGGTGCCGTGAGCAGGTGGCGCAGCCGGCGCCGCACCTTTAACGCCGGTTGACAGCGTGAGGATCAGGCTGCCTTCCGACACCTTGTCGCCGAGCTTGACCTTGAGTTCGGTCACGGTACCCGCAGCCGGCGATGGCACGTCCATCGTAGCCTTGTCGGATTCAAGCGAAACAAGAGGGTCCTCGGCCTTCACGACATCGCCTGCCTTCACGAACACCTCGATGATCGGGATGTCCTTGAAATCGCCGATATCGGGCACGCGTACGTCGATCGCCTCGTACACACCCGCCGTACCGTAGTCGGCCGCGGGTGCTCCCGCCGCCGTGGAATGCCCACCTTCCTTGATCTTCTCCCGTGGCGCCACCCCCGCCGGCGCGGCGTCGGCATCGACGGTCAGGATGAGCGAACCCTCCGACACCTTATCGCCGATCTTGACCTTGATGTCCTTCACCACGCCATCGACCGGTGACGGCACATCCATCGTCGCCTTGTCGGACTCGAGCGAGATCAGCGGGTCCTCGGCCTTCACCGTATCGCCCGGCTTCACGAACACCTCGATGATCGGGATGTCCGTGAAGTCGCCGATGTCGGGGACTTTGACTTCGACTAGCGTAGCCATGGTGTTGGCCCCTTCAGATGAGCACGCGGCGCATATCCGCGAGCAGGCCGGCGAAATAGGTGTTGAAGCGCGCCGCACTGGCGCCGTCGATGACGCGGTGATCCCAGGAGAGCGAGAGCGGCAGCACGAAGCGCCACGACGCCGTCTTGCCATCCAATGAGACCTGCTTCCAGAACGAGCGGCACACCCCCATGATCGCGACTTCGGGCGCATTGATGATCGGCGTGAAATAGATGCCGCCGATGCCGCCCAGGCTCGAGATCGTGAAACAGCCACCTTGCATCTGGTCGGGCTTCAACTTCCCGTCGCGCGCGAGCTTGGCGAGCTCGCCCATCTCCTTGGCGATGTCGACCACCCCTTTCTTGTCGGCGTCGCGGATCACCGGCACCACCAATCCCTGCGGCGTGTCCGCGGCAAAGCCAATGTGGTAGTACTTCTTGAGAATCAGGTTGTCGCCGTCGAGCGAGGCGTTGAAGTCGGGGAATTTCTTCAGCGTGGCGACCGCCGCCTTGATCATGAACGACAGCATGCTGACCTTGACCCCGCTCTTCTCGATCTCCTTGTTCAGCTGCACGCGGAAGGCTTCGAGGTCGGTGATGTCGGCGTCGTCGTGATTGGTGACGTGCGGGATCATCACCCAGTTGCGATGCAGATTCGCGGCGGAGATCTTCTTGATTCGCGCCAGCGGCTTCGCCTCGACCGGACCGAACTTCGCGAAGTCGACCTTGGGCCACGGCAGCAGGTCGATACCGCCGACACCGCCGGCGGCGGCAGCCGCTGCCGGTTTCGCCGCCGCCGGCGCCCCCTTCGCGAAACCTTCGACGTCTTCCCTCAGTATCCGGCCTTTGTTGCCGCTGCCCTTCACCCGGCCGAGATCCACACCCAACTCGCGCGCGACCTTGCGCACCCCGGGTCCTGCATACGCGAGCCCGAACGCGACCTCGTCGATCGCGCCCGCCGGCACCGGGGCCGTGCCTGGCTTCGCTGCCGGCGGGGGCGCGGGAGCGGCGACTGCGACGGCGGCCGGCACCGCCGCAGTGGTCGCTGCTGAGGTTACGGCCGGGCCGCCGGTCGACAGCGTAAGCACCAGCGCGCCCTCTGACACCTTGTCGCCAACCTTGACGTTGATGTCCTGCACCGTGCCGCCGAACGGCGACGGCACGTCCATCGTGGCCTTGTCCGACTCCAGGGTCACCAGCGGATCTTCCGCTTTCACCGTATCGCCCGGCTTGACCAGGACTTCGATCACCGGAATGTCCTTGAAGTCACCGATGTCCGGGACTCGAACCTCGGCGATGCCCCCGGGCGCGCTCGTCGGTGACGGCGGCGCCGACACGGCGCTCTTCGGCGCGGCGGCCGGTGCCGCAACCTCTCCCGCCCCGCCCGCGTCCAGCAGCAGGATCACGCTGCCCTCGCTGACCTTGTCGCCGACCTTGACCTTGAGCGCTTTGACCGTTCCCGCGGCGGGCGCTGGTACCTCCATCGTCGCCTTGTCCGATTCGAGCGAAACCAGCGGGTCCTCGGCTTTCACGACATCCCCCGGCTTCACCATGATTTCGATGATCGGAATGTCGGTGAAGTCACCGATATCAGGCACCTTCACTTCGGTCACTGCTCCCATGTCACCCCCACAATCGCGTTTGGTAAGACCTGTGTACCGAGTCAGAAAGTCGCGCGATGGTCCGCGCCCCGTCCAACGCTATGCCGCCGGCCGGCGCGCACGACGCGTCGTTTCAGACCGTCCAAGGATCCGGCCGCTCGGTATCGAGGCCATATTTCTTGATCGCCGCCCCGACGACCTCCGGCTTGACCTCGCCGTCGTCGGCCAGCGCCTTCAGCGCCGCGACCGCCACGTAATAACGATTCACTTCGAAGAACTTGCGGAGTTTCACGCGATAATCGCTGCGACCGAAGCCGTCGGTGCCGAGTACAACGTAGCGGCGGGGAATCTGGCTGCGCACCTGATCGGCGAAGCTCCGCATGTAGTCGGTCGCGGCCACGACCGGGCCGGCGTGCCCTTCGAGACTGGTTTCGAGGTAGCTCTTGCGCCGTGGTTGCGTCGGATGCAGCAGGCTCCAGCGTTCCGCACTCATGCCGTCGCGCCGGAGCTCGTTGTAGCTCGTCGCGCTCCAGATATCCGCGTTGACCTTGAAGTCGTCGCGTAGGAGGTCGGCAGCCGCCATGACCTCGCGCAGGATCGTGCCGCAGCCCATCAACTGGACCCTGGGTCCTTTCGCTTTGGCGCCTTCCTTCAGCAGGTAGAGTCCCTTGACGATCCCCTCCTCCGCGCCCGCTGGCATGCCCGGATGCGGGTAGTTCTCGTTCATCAGCGTGACGTAGTAATAGACGTCCTGCTGCTCCTGATACATCCGCCTTATGCCGTCGCGAACGATGACGACGACCTCGTAGGCGAAGGTCGGGTCGTAGGCGACGCAATTGGGGATCGTCGACGCCAGGATGTGACTGTGGCCGTCCTCGTGCTGCAGACCCTCGCCGTTCAGCGTCGTGCGGCCGGCGGTGCCGCCCAGGAGGAAGCCGCGCGCGCGCATGTCGCCCGCGAGCCACGCCAGGTCTCCGACCCGCTGCAAGCCGAACATCGAGTAGTAGATGTAGAACGGGATCATCGGCAGGTTGTTCGTGCTATAGGACGTCGCCGCCGCGATCCACGAGCTCATCGCACCCGCTTCGTTGATGCCTTCCTGCAGCACCTGGCCGGCCTTGTCCTCGCGGTAGTACATCAGCTGATCGGCATCCTGCGGTTTGTAGAGCTGACCCACCGACGAGTAGATGCCGAGCTGGCGGAACATCCCTTCCATCCCGAACGTGCGCGACTCGTCAGGAACGATCGGGACGATGTGCTTGCCGATCGCCTTGTCCCGTACCAGCGTGCCCAGCATCTGCACGAAGGCCATCGTCGTCGAGATCTCGCGCTCGTCGCTGCTCTTCAGCAACCGCTCGAAGTTCGCGAGCGGCGGCGCGGGCAGCGATGCGGATTTCTGCCGGCGCTGCGGCAGATAGCCGCCAAGCGCCGCGCGGCGTTCCTTCAGATACTTCATCTCCGGGCTATCCGGCGCGAGCGAGATGAAGGGCATGGCAGCGATCTTGTCGTCCGGCATCGGAATGTCGAAGCGATCGCGGAACTGCTTCAGCGCCTCCTGCGTCATCTTCTTCGCCTGATGCGAAATCATCTGCCCTTCGCCCGATTCGCCCATCCCGTAGCCCTTCACGGTCTTGGCCAGAATGACGGTCGGCTGACCCTGATGCTTCACCGCCGCGGCGTACGCGGCATACACCTTGAACGGATCGTGGCCGCCGCGGGAGAGCTTCCACACCTGCTCATCGTTCAAGTCGGCGACCAGCGCCTTCAGCTCGGGGGTGTTGAAGAAGTGCTCGCGCACATACGCGCCGTTCTTGCTCTTGAAGTCCTGATACTGGCCATCGACGCACTCTTCCATGCGCTTCAGCAGAATCCCCGCCTTGTCCTTGGCGAAGAGCTTGTCCCAGCCGGAGCCCCACACGACCTTGATCACATTCCAGCCGGCGCCACGGAATACGCCCTCGAGCTCCTGGATGATCTTGCCGTTGCCGCGCACCGGCCCGTCCAACCGCTGCAGGTTGCAGTTGATGACGAAGATCAGGTTGTCGAGACCTTCGCGACCACCCAACGAGATCGCGCCCAGCGATTCCGGCTCGTCGCATTCGCCGTCGCCGAGGAACGCCCACACCTTGCGGTTGTCCGTCTTGGCGAGGCCGCGGCCCTCGAGATACTTCAGGAACCGCGCCTGATAGATCGCCATCAGCGGCCCCAGGCCCATCGACACCGTGGGGAACTGCCAGAAATCCGGCATCAGCCAGGGATGGGGATACGACGGGATGCCCTTGCCCTCGCTCTCCTGACGATAGTTGAGGAGCTGCTGCTCGGTGAGCCGCCCTTCGACGAACGCCCGCGCGTAGATGCCCGGCGAAACATGACCCTGCACGTAGATCAGATCGCCCCCGTGCGCATCCGTCGGCGCATGCCAGAAATGCCCGAACCCTATGTCGTAGAGCAGCGCCGAGGACTGGAAGCTCGCGATGTGCCCCCCCAGCTCCGACGATTCCTTGTTCGCGCGCAGGATGATCGCCACCGCGTTCCAGCGGATCGCCGAGCGGATCTTGTGCTCGAGGTCGCGATTGCCGGCCGATTTGGCCTCCTGCTCGGGCGCAATCGTGTTCCGGTACGGCGTGGTCGCGAGGAACGGCGGCATCGTGCCGGTTCGCAACGCTTCCTCCCGTAGTTTGCTCAGCAGATATCGGGCCCGATCGGGTCCGGCGTGTTGCAGCACCGCGCGCAGCGAATCGACCCATTCCTGGGTCTCGACAGGATCGTGGTCGCTCAGGATTCCCATGGACGTCCTCCTTCTTGGCTGCTGTTTGTAGAACCGACGCGACCGCTGATGACCGGTTCGCGCCTGCGACGATCAATCCGACGGCAAACCTTGTACGCGGAAGAGCTCCTCGAGGTGCGGGCTCATGGGCAAATTGAGGCGCATGCCCGAAGGCAGCGGCTTCTGGAACCAGCGTTCGTAGATCGCCACGATCTCGCGGCTCCCCGCGAGCTTGTGAAACGCGCGCTCGACGACCTCGGCAAATTCCGGGTCGTCCTTGCGAAACATCAACGCGTAATCGGCATAGGTGAGAAAGTCGCCGACGACACGGAAATCGGCGGCGGACTTCGTCTCGGCCAGGATTCCGTAAAGTTGCACGTCGTCGTTCGCGAACGCGTCGGCCTTACCCGAGGCCAGCGCCTGGAACGACTCCTGGTGATCGCCCGTGAAGATGAACTTGATCTGCAGCTTCTGCCGCTCCGCAAGCTTCGGGATCGCCGTCTCGTGGACCGTGCCGCGCGTGAGCACGATCGTCTTGCCCGCAAGGTCGCGGAAATTCAGGATTCCGCTTCCGCGCCGCACCAACAGTTTAGTGCCGGTGACGAACATCGTCGGCGAGAACGCCACGATCTTGCGCCGTTCGAAATTATTCGTCGTCGAACCACATTCGAGATCGATCTCGCCCGAGGTCACGAGGGTGAAGCGGTTCTCGGGGGTTACCGGCCGAAATTCTGTCCGAATGTCCTTGCCAAGCTCGGCGACGATCTCTTCGACGACGATCTCGCAAAGATCGAGCGAATAACCGATCGGCTTCCCGTTCTTGTCGAGAAACGCAAACGGCGGCGAGTTCTCGCGATGGCCGATGCGGACTGTACCACTATCGTTGATCCTCTTCAGCGTTCCGCTGTACTTGATGACGAACGGAACGCCGGCCTGCTGCGCGACGGCAGGCAGCAGCCAACACGCCGCGACAATGGCCATCATCGACACGGCAAGGGTCCGCAGTCCCGCCCGCGACACGCGACCGGGTTTCGAACGGACCACGGCCGCGATCGATCCGGATCCGTTGAAGCAGTGCGCCCTGATCATGGGTTCCCCTCCTACCATCGTTGCTCTCTGGCGCCGTGCATTGCGGCGTCGATGGACACACCGTACCGCAGTAATCGTGCCACGTAGCGATACGTTGCCATTATGGCTCCAAGCCATTGTTCGTGAATATATTCTGCTGCTCGGCTGGCAAGGGAGCAACTGAATGGCGCGCGAAAACCCGGATTCTCGACTGGCCGAGCGGGCGAAAACCCGCACGTGTAGCGAGCATGCGCGAAGACTCTAAGCAAGACAAGGAAGAACTGCAAGCATCGGTGCGCATACTCGGTCAAGTCTGCGCACCCAGCCGAGAATCGAAATGCCGATTGACCGGTGCTCTTCGAGCGCACGATGGGCTTCGCTCACGCCCCCGAAATCATGAACACGCCAATTGGGGAAGTTTCCGGAGTGGCGTAGGATCGAAGCTCTTCAGGAAGTCGTTGCGTATTCTCGCGCGCGGGGGAATCCGTATCGACGATTGCAACCGCGCAAGGTGGAGGCAACATGATCACGGAAACGATAGGCCGCATCATGGAGAGCAAGGCGATCCAGGAGCTCGTCGCCGTTCCGGCATCGGCGACGGTCGCCGAGGCGGTCGCTGTGATGAGCCGCAAAGGGATCGGTGCCATCGTGATCCAGAAACCAGATGGCCCGATTGAAGGCATTCTTACCGAGCGCGATCTGATGCGCCGCGTTCTGAACGAGGGGCGTGACCCCGGGACCACGCCGGCGTCGCTCGTCATGAGCCGCGAAGTCCGGCGCATACCATCCTCGTCCACCCTCGAAGAGGGATTGCGCCTAATGGTGGTGCATGGCCACCGTCACTTGCTGGTCGAGGAAGACGGGAAGGTCCGCGGCCTGGTTTCGATTCGGGATCTCATGTCCTGGGTCGTCGTGCCCGAAGATCCGATTGCCCACGAAGGACGCGTCGGCGTGATCCGCGCGCGAACATCGGACGCGATTAGCGCTTTGCGCAGCGGACGGCCGGGGAGCGATTGAAAAACGACGGCCAGGTTGCGAATCGCGAATCAAGGCTTGGCTCGCCCCGGAGACATCACCGGATTACGCCGCTGCACGCTACCCGAATCGGGCGCCTGCGGCCTGCAGCATGGCGTCAGGTACTTTTCAGGATCTCTATCGCCTTGTTGGCTTCATCCAGCGAGTCCACCGCGACGTATGCGGCAAACTGGCTGCCGATAACCGAAGCGGAGAATCCGCGGAGATTGATACCTCCGTCAGCGAGCTTCTGCGTCAATTCGGCAGCAGCGCCCGGCCGGTCCCGGCCCATGACTCGAACCGAATGCAGGGTTTGGGTGACGTTGAAACCGACCTGTGCGGCGGCAGCGATTTCCCGATCACCCTGTAGCGGTGTGACGAACACCACACCCCGGCCGGGTTCTTGCGGGGCACGCCGCGCAATGATCAATTGCAGGTCGGCCCCCACGTCCCGCAGAGTGCCCAACACCCCGGCAAGACCCCCGGGTTTGTCTTCGATGTTCGCCGCCCAAACATCCACACGCTCGACGATAATATCCATCGCTGATTCTCCTTGGCCGATGTCGCTGTATTCAACCCTACGCCAGGACCAGGCACCCGCATTGACGGGGATCAATGGACGAGTCGCACATAGATCCGGATTGTCGGGGCCCGGAACCGGGCCGGATCGCGCGCCCGTTGAAGGCCGTCGATCAGACCGGCTGGGGCCGCTGGCTGCCGGGACTCCGCACACTGCGCGGGTACGAAGTGGCCTGGTTGCGGCGCGACATCCTGGCCGGACTGGTGCTGACCACGATGCTGGTGCCCGTCGGCATCGCCTACGCGGTGGCATCGGGCGTGCCCGGCATCTACGGTCTCTACGCGTCCATCGTTCCGCTGTTCGCCTACGCGTTGTTCGGACCCAGCCGCATCCTGGTGCTGGGGCCGGATTCCTCGCTGGCTGCCGTCATCCTTGCCGTCGTTTTGCCACTGTCCGGCGGCGACCCGCTTCGCGCCGTCGCGCTGGCGGGAATGATGGCGGTCGTGTCGGGAACGGTGTGCATCCTGGCCGGCGTAGCGCGCCTGGGTTTCGTCACCGAGCTTCTTTCCAAGCCGATCCGCTATGGGTACATGAACGGAATCGCGCTGACCGTGCTGATCAGCCAACTGCCCAAGCTTTTCGGCTTCTCGGTCCCTGGTGACGGTCTGCTAGTCAAGGTCTCGGTCTTCGCCCAGGCGGTGCTGAACGGGAGGACGAACTGGACGGCGCTGATGGTCGGCGCGGGAACCTTGGTTGTGATCCTGCTGCTCAAGGACAGCAAGCGGGTGCCCGGAATCCTTATTGCCGTGGTCAGCGCGACCGTCATCGTCGGCGCGCTCGACCTGGCGGTGCGCGCCAACGTATCGATCCTGGGTCCGCTCCCTCAGGGCCTGCCCGTGTTCGCCATCCCATGGATCTCCTATGCCGATATCATCCCGGTCACAATCGGCGGCTGCGCGGTCGCCCTCGTTTCGTTCGCCGACACCAGCGTGCTCTCGCGTACCTATGCCGCGCGGACCGGCACCTATGTCGATCCCAACCAGGAGATGGTGGGGCTCGGGGCGGCCAACCTGGCCGCCGGGTTCTTTCAAGGCTTTCCCATAAGTAGCAGCTCGTCACGCACCCCTGTAGCCGAGGCCGCGGGTGCCAGAACCCAGTTGGCCGGCGTGGTCGGCGCGTCGTCGGTTGCGCTGCTGCTGGTGGTGGCGCCGGACCTGCTCCAGCATCTGCCCGATTCCGCGCTGGCCGCTGTCGTGATCGCCTCGGCCATCGGCCTCATCGAGATCACCGACCTTCGTCGCATCTATCGCATCCAGCAGTGGGAATTCTGGCTGTCCATCGGCTGCTTCGCCGGTGTGGCCGTGCTCGGCGCGATTCCGGGCATCGGACTGGCAATCGTGATTGCCGTCATCGAATTCCTCTGGGATGGCTGGCGTCCGCACTCCGCGGTTCTCGGGCGCGCGGAGGGCGTCAAGGGCTACCACGACATCACGCGCTATCCCGATGCCCGCCGGATCCCAGGCCTCGTCCTGTTTCGCTGGGATGCGCCGCTATTCTTTGCCAACGCCGAATTGTTCCAGAACCGCGCGCTGGATGCAGTGGCGACATCGCCTACGCCTGTGCAATGGCTGGCGGTCGCGGCGGAACCGGTCACCAGCGTGGACGTTACCGCTGCGGACATGCTGGCCGAGCTGGACGAGACTTTGCACGCGGCCGGGGTCGAGCTGTGCTTTGCCGAGATGAAAGATCCCGTCAAGGACAAGTTGAAACGATTCGGCCTGTTCGCGCGGCTTGGCGAAACGGCGTTCTATCCGACGATGGGTGCCGCCGTCAGCAGCTATCTCAGGACCCATCGGGTGGATTGGGTGGACTGGGAGGACCGGGGTCGCTAAGCGGCGAGGCAATCCGCTACCACAGTTTGGGTCATAGACCATCTGGCCAACCCCTCCGCGCTCATCCAGCGGGATCGGTGGCCTGACGCTTGCTCTCGCGCTACGACAGCAGTCAGTGGCGCTCGGGACCGAGGCCCATCGGGGCGGGCATCAGGTTGACGACGGTGCTGAACAACTCGCGGAACTCGCGTTGCGTGTCCACACCCACCAGAGGATCGGCATTGGAGTGAAACGCGGCGTCGATCGCGGTCCAGTCGGACGGCAGAAGTGACTTCTCCGCTGCCGGCAGGATGACCTCCTCTTCCTTGCGCATGTGCGCCCACTGAAAGTCGGCGTAGTCGGCCACTGCCCGGGCGAACGTCTCTAACGCCGTCGGGTCACCGCGATATTCGCGCAGCGCGTCCACCATGCGCCGCGTCGCGTCGGGACCGCGCCGGTGGTCGTCCTGGAGTTCGTCGAGCGTCGGCGCCACCGCCGGTTCGCGCTCGCGCAGCACGCGGTACACGTACTCGTCTTCCTTCGGATGGTGCAGCTTGTCGGGGAAAGCCTCGATATAGTCGAGCATCGCCTTCAGCAGCGCGAAGTCGGGCGCCTGTTGGCCGCTGCGAATCTGCTCGATCAGGTACAAGAGACCGCGCAGCACCGCGGCCAGCGCACGGTGTTCGTCCTTGATGATCGTGGTGGCGGTAGTCATCGGGGAGGCTCCTTGCGTCGACGGATGGTCCGGCGTTTACACACCGAGCAACTTGGTCAGCGCCGGGTCGACAGCGACGTTGGCAGACGTTCCGGCGAGTTCAACCTGGCCCTTCTGAAGCACCAAGGCCTGGTCGCTGTGCGCAAGCACCCGGCGATAGTCGCGGTCGACGATCATCGTCGCGATACCGCTTTCGCGGATGTCGGCGATCACGTTCCAGATCTCGTTGACGATGAGCGGCGCCAAACCTTCGGTGGCTTCATCCAGGATGATCAACTCCGGGTGCGTCATCAGCGCGCGTCCGATCGAGAGCATTTGCTGTTCGCCGCCGGAGAGCTGGGAGCCGAGGTTGGTCAGCCGCTCCTTCAATCGGGGAAACCTGTCCAGCACACGCTCATACGACCAGTCGTTGCGGCCATCGCGGCCGGGGCGCGCGGCCATCACGAGGTTCTCGCGTACCGTGAGGTTGGGGAATACGCCGCGGCCCTCGGGCACGTAGGCCACACCCAGACGGGCCACCTCGTGCGGCTTCGCCCGCGAGGCGTCCTGCCCGAAGAACGCGATGCGCCCATCGCGCTGCGTCACGTGTCCCAGCAGCGTGCGGATCAGCGTGCTCTTGCCCATCCCGTTGCGGCCGAGCAGGCCCACGGTCTGGCCGCGCGAGATCTGCAGATCGATCCCGTGCAGCACATGGCTCGAGCCGTACCATGCGTGCACCGCATGGGCATCGACGAGGAAGTCACCGGCGGTGGTCATGTCAGTGTCCCTCGCCGAGGTAGGCTTGGCGGACTTCGGGGCTGTTGCGGATGAAGTCCGGATCGCCCGAAGCGATGACGGAACCGTTGACCATCACCGTAATGCGGTCGGCGATCCGGAACACCGCATCCATGTCATGCTCGACCAGCAGGATCGCGTGGCCGTTTTTAAGCTCGGCCAGCAGCTTCAACATGCGTTCGGTCTCCTCGGCACCCATGCCGGCCAAGGGCTCGTCGAGCAGCAGCACCTCGGGCTTGGTTGCCAGGCACATCGCGATCTCGAGCTGGCGCTTCTGGCCGTGGGACAAGAGGCCGGCCTCCCGGTCCAGCAGGTCGTCCAGACCCGCCCGCGCAGCCGCCTCCTTGGCTGCTAGGGTGCTCACCTCGCAACGGTCGGCCCGCTCCCACACCGTCCAAGGTTTCTGCGCGCGGGCTTGAGCCGCAAGGCGACAGTTCTCGAAGACACTGAAACTCGGGTAGATCGTATTGCGCTGGTAACTGCGCCCAAGTCCGGCCCGCGCGCGACGCGGCTGCGTCCACGCGGTGACGTCGTGGCCCAGCAGTTCAACGGTACCTTCCGAGGGTGGAAACTCGCCCGAGAGCATGTTGATCAACGTGGACTTCCCGGCACCGTTAGTGCCGATCACGGCGTGCACCGTGCCACGCTCGAGTTCGATCGACACATTGTTCACCGCGACCAGGCCGCCCCAGCGGCGCGTAATGGCACGCCCACGTAGCAAGACGTCAGCTGCCATCATCGCGCACCCCCCTGTTTGGCGCCGGCACCGCCAACGGCCGGTGGGCCGATCGAACGGCCCGCCAGGCGCTCCCTCAGCTGGGCAGGCAGGCCGACTAGGCCGCGTGGCAGCAGCGCCACGGAAGCGATGATCACCATCCCGAGGCCCAGGTGCCAGTGCTTGGCAAAGGCACCGAAGATGGCCTCCGACTTGAAGAACTCTTCCAGCAGCGCGAACGCGAAAGCACCGATCAACGCGCCTCGCAGGTGCCCGAGGCCGCCCAGGATGATCATGATCAGCACCGCGCCCGACAGGTGCCAACTCATCAGCTCGGGATTCACGAAACCATCCTTGACTGCGAACAGGAACCCGGCCAGACCGGCGATCGCGCCCGATATCGTGAAGGCCGCGAGCTTGTACGGGTAGGTGGAGAAACCGGTTGCACGCATGCGTTGCTCGTTGACGCGGATGCCGGCCAGCGCGCGGCCGAACCGGGAACGCGACAGCACGGCGAGGAACCCGAAGACCGCGACCAGGCAGGCCAGCGTGAAGGCATACATGGTCAGGGGCCCGTCGAGATCGAGCATGGCGCCGAGCGTGGGCTTCATCGTCAGATAGATGCCGTCGGTGCCACCGCCCAGCGGCGTATCGTGCACGACGAAGTACGCCATCTGTGCGAACGCGAGCGTGACCATGATGAAGTACACGCCCTTGGTGCGCAGCGACAGCGCCCCGACGAAGACGGCGTACGCGGTTGCAGCCATGACGGAAGCCGGCAGCAGCAGGGCGACCGAGCCCGATTCGTTCTGCGGCGACAGCAGCACGGCTGCGTACCCACCGATACCGAAGAACGCGGCGTGGCCGAAAGAGACCAGCCCGGTGCCACCTACCAGCAACTCGAGGCTCAAGGCGAAGATCGCGAAGATCATGATCTTGTTCACGAGGTCGACACCGAACTTGCCACCCACGAGCGGGTAGGCCGCCATGGCGACAAAGACGATCACGACGAATGCGAACCTGGACGTGTTGC
Source organism: uncultured beta proteobacterium (assembly GCA_963844005.1). Classification (GTDB taxonomy): domain Bacteria; phylum Pseudomonadota; class Gammaproteobacteria; order Burkholderiales; family Casimicrobiaceae; genus CAIWHR01. The sequence goes on from CAWJMQ010000014.1 coordinate 90,099, forward strand.
TGGTATTCATCGGTTCACCCCGCCTTGAACAGACCGTCCGGCTTCCACAGCAGGATCACCGCCATCAGCAGGTAGACGAGCACCCCGGCAGCCTGCGGCAACAGCACCTTGCCGAAGGTGTCCACCACGCCGATCAGCAGCGAGGCCACGAGCGCGCCCTTGATCGACCCGATGCCCCCAATCACCACCACCACGAAGCAAATGATCAGCACCAGGTTGCCCATTCCCGGATAAACCGATGACACCGGCGCCGCCACCATCCCGGCGAGCGCGGCGATCGCGACGCCGGCTGCGAACACCACGCGGTAAAGGAACTTGATGTCGATGCCAAGCGACTGCACCATCTCGCGGTTCGTGCTGCCGGCGCGGATCATCATGCCGAGACGCGTGCGCGTGAACACGATGTACATGCCGATCGCGAGCAGGATGCAGACCCCCGAGATGAAGAGCCGGTAGACCGGATAGGTCATCACGTCGCCCAGCGGCAGCGAACCGGCCAGGATCTCGGGTGGCTTCACGCCGTAGACGTCGTCCCCGACGAGCAAGCTGCGCAGTTCCTCGAAGACCAGGATCAGCCCGTAGGTCATCAACACCTGCTGCAGATGCTCGCGGTTGTACAGGTAGCTGTAGAACGCCCACTCGAGTACGTAGCCGAGCAGTACGGCGAGCACGAGGCCCACCAGCAGCGTGGCGAAGAAGCCGCCGCCGAGTGTTGCTTCCACGATCGGCGACAACGAATACGCCATGTAGGCGCCGATCATGTAGAAGCTGCCGTGGGCGAGGTTGATGACCCCCATTATTCCGAAGATCAGCGTCAAGCCCGAGGCGACCAGAAACAGCAGCAGCCCGTACTGCACCGCGTTCAGGCACTGGATGAGAAAGGTCGTCAGGTCCATGGGCGTCCCTTGACCGGCCCTCGCGGTTGCGCCGGGCCTTGGAGTGTGCGTTCGACGCGAAACCTTCGGCTACATCTTACAGCCGCGGCCCGGGTCGGCCAGCGCCTTGCTGGCCACGCCGGTGGACTTGTTCTCCTTCCCGGTAACCTGACGCAGATAGATGTCCTGCACCGGGTTGTGCGAGCTCGATACCGTGAACGGACCGCGCGGGCTGTCGATCGTCGCCTTGCGCAGCGTGGCGGCGAATTCAGCCTTCTTGCTCACGTCGCCCTTCACGGCGGTGAGGCCGATCCCGAGCATCTGCGCGGCGTCGTAGCCCTGCACCGCGTAGACGTCGGGCTGAACCTTGTAGGCCTTGGCGTAGGCAGCGCGGAACGCGTTGTCACGCGGCGTGTTGAGGGCGTCGGCATAATGCAGCGTCGTCTCCAGACCTTCCGCATCGGCGCCCTGGGCCTCCAGCGTGCCGTCGGTGAGGAAGCCGGAGCCGTACAGCGGGATCGTCTTCCGCAGGCCCGCGGCGGAGTAATCCTTGACGAATTTCACTGCGCCACCACCGGCGAAGAAGGTGAACACGGCATCGGGCTTGGCCGCCGCGATCTCCGTCAGCAGCGCCTGGAACTCGACGTTCGGGAACGGCAGGCTGAGCTCCTTCGTCACCTTTCCGCCGCCCTTCTCGAACGCCTCCTTGAAACCGCGCACCGATTCGTCGCCAGCAGCATACTTCCAGGTGATGGTCACGACGTTCTTGAGCCCCTTCTTGGCCATCACCTCACCCATCGCGTAGCCGGGCTGCCAGTTGCTGAAGCTGCTCCGGAAGATGTTGACCGCGCACATCGGCCCGGTCACCGCATCGGCACCGGCGTTGGGGACGATCAGCAGCGTGCCCGACTCCTTGGCCGACTTGGCCATGGCCATCGCCACGCCCGAATGCACGCTGCCCACCAACACGTCGACATTGTCGCGCTTGATCAGCTTGTTGACGTTGTCGACGGCCTTCGCGGGATCCGATTCGTCGTCGACCTTGACGTACTCGACCTCGCGCCCAGCCAGCTTGCCGCCCTGCTCGTTGACGTAGAGCTTGAAGCCATTCTCGATCGCCGTGCCGAGCGCGGCGAAAGTGCCGGTCGCCGGCAGCATCAGGCCGACCTTCAGCTTTCCGGGCGCTTGCGCCATGACCATCGGTGCGGCAAGCACAGCCGCGGCGGCCAGGACAATGGAACGGGTGGTGCGAAGCGTGATCATGATTGCGGCCTCCGTGGTCATGCCGGTCTATGCCGGCGGGTCAGGTAATGCGCGGCGTCAGTGTACACGGGCCGGCGGCGCGGAAATGGGTTGCGCCTTGCTCTGCCACTCAGTCATTCCCTGGGCGGGGGCTCGAGCAGGAAGGAAGCTCGGGCTAAAGCTTCGCCATCGCCACGCTGGTGTCCGCGAGGCGCTCCGGCGTGACGCTCTTCTGGCTCTCGATCAGCCGTCGCGCAAAGCGCAGGTCGCGTGCTGCATTGGGGCCGAGTGCCGCCTTGACCCGCGTCCCGTCGACATACAGCAGGACGAAGCTCGCCGACGCGCGATCGCCGCGCACAACGAGCTGCTGTGCCGGCGCGGGTATGCCGTAGATCTGCAGGTTCATGTCGTACTGGTCCGACCAGAACCACGGCAACGGCTGATACTCGACGGCGATGCCCAGCGCCGACTTGGCCGCGGCGATTCCTTGGTCCTGCGCGTTCTGCCACGACTCCAGCCGCATCCGCCGACCGGCGCAGGCAACATGCAAGACCGCCACATCTCCCGCGGCGAAGATGTCGGGATCGGAGGTCCGGCACTGCGCGTCGACGAGCACGCCTCCCTCGCACGCCAGCCCCGCCTGACGCGCCAACTCGTCGTTGGGCACCAGCCCTACGCCGACTACCGCGACATCGCAGTCAATGTCGCGCCCGTCGCCCAGTTTCACCACGAGCCGCCCCTCCGCATTGCGCCCGAAGCCCGCGACACCTGCGCCCAGGATCACTTCCACGCCGTGCCCGGTATGCAGGCTCAACAGGTGGTCGGAAATTTCGCTCGGCACCGTGCGCTCGCACAGCCGCGCCAGAGCCTCGACGACGACCGCCTCGGCGCCCTTCTTGCGTGCGGTCGCGGCGACCTCCAGTCCGATCCAGCCGCCGCCGACGACCACGATCTTCCTGCCCGGTGCGAGCGCACGGCCAAGGGCGAGCGCATCGTCGATCGTGCGCAACGTGTGGATACCGGGCAAGTCCGCTCCCGGCACATTCAGCGTGCGAGCGCGGCCGCCCGTACACAGGATGAGCTTGTCGTACCCAAGCGACTCGCCATCCGCGAGCGTCAGCGTCTTCGTCGTCCGATCGATGCGGGTAACGCAGGCGCCGCGGCGCCAATCGAGGGCGAGCTTGGAGAACGCGTCCGACTTGATCAAATGCGTCGACTCTGGCGGCACCTCGCCGGACAACACCGCCTTCGACAACGGCGGGCGCTCGTACGGCGGATGGGTCTCTTCACCCACCAGCACGATCGAGCCCGCGAATCCCTCCTTGCGCAGCGTTTGCGCCGCCCACCCGCCGGCCTGGCCGGCACCGACGATGACGATCTGCCCGGTCATGATGGCCTCAACCCAAAGAGCGCAGCGAGCGAACTGGTCTGTCGACCGTCAGGCCGCGCTGACGCGTGGCGTGACCTTGATTTCGACGCGGCCTGCGGAGACGCGGACTTCATAGGTCTGGACCGGCACGGTGCAAGGCTCCTTGCGCGCCGCGCCGGTGCGCAGATCGAACAGGCCCTGGTGCAACGGACACTCGACACAGCCGTCCTCCACGAACCCCTCCGACAACGGCGCCGTCTCGTGCGTGCACAGGTCATGCAGCGCGAACAGTTCCTCGCCGATCCGGAACACCGCGATCGGTACCCCGTCCGCGACCACCCCGCGCGGCTCGTCCTCGACAAAGTCGTCGGGCGCGCCGACGTCATGCCATGTGCTCATGCAACCCTCCAGGGTCAGCAGGCTGATGCAGAACCCGTCATGGCCGCGCAGTGGCGTGGCAGGATGGGCTGCGCGAAGCGGTGAGCGACGTGCGGTCGACCCCACACGAGCGAGCCGCGACAAAGCAGACCGCCTGCCACGCCACTGCCCATCCGGGTTTCGACGCTCATTTGGCAAATGGGGGCCCCGCCTACGTCGTAGCAGCCTTGCGAATATGCGCGAGCTATTCGACGCGGCTCGCGCCTAGTATCCGGGGCCATCTCGTCCGAAACGCGGCTCATGAGGGGTTCTGCATCAGCCTGCTAGATCGGGGTGGCGAGCAACGTTTGCACGCGCGACGTGTCGTAAACGACCCGCTTGTCCTTGTACCGCCACGCCCCGTCGCGCTTCACCACGGTGTCCTGATAGCAGCCCGCCTGGTACACGGTCGAGTCGCCAGCCAGGCCGGTGTTGACCACGATGTAGCTCGACGTCGTCTTCACCTCGTCGCCGTTGACTTCGTCGATCACCAGGCCGCCGACCGAATGGCGATAGCTGTGGGCTTCGTAGATGTTCGCATGGCGCAGCGCCACGATCCGGTCGCGCATCATCTTCTGGTTGCGGCAATAGATAATCGCGACGGGTAGACCGCGGTCCGCATTCTCTTTCGAGATGATCTTGTAGGTGCCGTCCTCGGTGAAGAAGTCGGGCCACTGCTCGAGCCGGTCGCTGTCGATCGTCTGGACGTAGCGGTGCTGCAACTCGCTGAGCTCGAACCAGAGCATGAGGTTGTTGTCCATTTTCAGTACCCCATCGCCTGCTGATAGCCCGCCCAGAAGCGGCGGATCAGGTTCTCGGTGATGTTGCTGTTGGTCTGTTCCGGCGCATCGAGCCCCATCCCCATGAACGAGGTCTCGTCGCCGTCGCGCACGGTGCCGCGCTGCACCAGCTCGGTGGCTTCGGTGTCTTCCATCGAGATGTAGCCCGCGGGACCGACCAGATTGGCCTGCAGCAGGCGCAATTCGCGCAAGTCGGGCGGGTCGTCCTCGTAGCCGAAGAAGTGGAAGATCAACTCGAAGTTGCTCGGCCCCTTGGCCAGCAGTTGGCGAGCGACCAGCGTGTTGTGAATCTGCTGGATCACCAGCTGCGGAAAGATCGGCTGGATATGGTTGGTGCAGTCCTCCTCGAACTCGGAGATTTGACCAAGCACGTACGGGTCCTCCAGCGCGAAGCCGTCCTGCATCGAACGGATCTTCTGGTCCGTGTAAGCAGCAGCGGTGTCGATTTCGACCTTTGGCTTGGTGACCGTGATCAGGCTATGCAGCCCGTGCTTGGCATCCGGGATCGATCGCGCGCTCATGCCCACCCGGAAGATGTTGAACGTCGTGTGGAACAGGTGCAGCAGACTCGCGTGATACGGGTCCTTGACGTTCTCGAAGTAGAGCTTCCAGTTCGACTTCGAATACTGGCGCGCGCACCCCAGGAAGACGATCGGCTTGTGAAATACGCGGTCGACCCATGGCCGCATCTCGGGACCCAGATACTCGGGCAGCGACGGCGTCTGGTCGCTGAAGGTGGCGAACACCAAGCCCTTGTATTCCTCGACTCTCAGCTTGCGCAGGCCATGATTCTTCGGATCGAACGACTTGGTCATACCCGCCAACATCACGGGGCCTTGCTTCTGCCCACGCCGGAACGGCACGCCCTGCAAGTCGCCTTTGCAGGAATAGTTCCATTGGTGATAGACGCAGGTATGCGAGTCGGCATTGCCGTACTTGTCGCGACACACCATCGCGCCGCGGTGGGCACAGCGATTGACCCAGCACGCGAAGCCGTCGGCCGTGCGCGTCACCACCACCGGCGTATCGCCCACGAACGTGCTCTTGAAATCGTTGACCTTGGGAATCTCGCAGGCCAGCGCAACGAAACTCCAGTACGGGCCCCGAAAAATGCGCTCCTGCTCCCGCTCGAACACCTCTTGCGAGCTGAACACGCTGTAGGGCACGCACGAGCCGTCCGCCTGCGGAAAGTGCACCCGCCGCTCGCTCGTTGCACCGCTCATCGCCACTCCAGACATCGTCTCCTCCTGTTACCGTGATGTGGGCCAAGTCTAGGCAAAGCGCTTCATTGCGGCTATCCGGAAACGGCATTCGGTGATGCTGTTTCCATCCGCCAATTGCGAAAATGACCGCGGCTGTTTGGTGTGTCACGCAATCAGGTAAAGACCGAGGACCGCGCTTGTTCAGCTCGCGGTCGTGGTAGAGGATCGCCGGGCCAAGCGTCTTGTCGGTCCCGGTGATTGTAGGCTTGTCCGGGTAATTGTAGCCACCCCCGAAACACCTCGTCGCTATTGTCTGGCCTGGCCATCGCCTGCTTTGCCAGCCCGAACCCCGCCACCTCCAGGAACAGTCTGACCGTGTCGTCCGGAGATCCGCAAGCAACAGCGGGAAAGCGCAGCTTTCCTTGATGGTCACCCGCTGCTATATTGGTCTTAGCGATGCGTCGAAAGGATAATGAAGATGGGGGCTGTGCGCAGCACGAGCGACCTGTCGCCACTCTTTCGCAACTGCCTGTTTCGTTCCGACGAGCGTGTCGAATCGCACTTCCATGTTGCACGGGAGTTGGCCGACCACGTGCTCAAGTGGAGGCGCGGCGCGGTCGACGCGGCCATGTTCAAGGGCAATCTCAATCAGCTCCAGATCTACCTGCTCCGGTACGGGGCCGAGGTGGAGGTCACGCCGCGCCCGTTCGAGGATTTCGTACTGGTGCACACGTCGCTGCGTGGCGGCGCCGAAATGGAGTGCGACGGGCACAAGCTCAGTGTGGCGGAGGGCCGCGCCGCCGTGATTGCCCCGCGGCGCAGCATCCGGCTGCACTGGCTTCCGGGCACCGAACAGCTGATCCTCAAGGTTCCCCATGCGCTGATCCGCAACATCCGGGGACCCGGCGATGGGGAGGGGCTTCCGCTGGCGTCGGGTTTTCTCGTGCCGCGATTGCTCGGCCCGCAGTGGGATCTGCTGATGCAGTGCCTGCTGAACATCATGTCGATCCCGGGGGAATCGAGCCTCACCTCGGCCTGGGTGGAACATTTCGAACGGAGCGTCGCCAAGTTTCTGGTCGAGCATCAACCGTCGACCGCGCTGCCCGTGTCGGCGGATGAGCCGGCGACCGCCGGAAACGAAGGCCACGATCGGCCGCTCTCGCGCGCCGACGGTGCCCGCCGGATGGAGGCGGTGCGCGAATACATGCACTCGCGCTTGAGTGCGCCGATCGCGTTGTATGACCTGGCGCGCGCCGGCGGCGTCAGCGTGCGCACGCTCAACCTGCTGTGCCATCGCTACCACGGTACGACGCCGATGGAATTGCTGCGCAACATGCGCCTCGATGCCGTGCGCTCCAGGCTCCTCCTACAGCCGAATGCGAATGTCACGGAAGTCGCGTTGGATTTCGGCTTCGGACACCTCGGCCGCTTCGCGGCCTACTATCACGAGCGGTTCCACGAACTGCCGCGGCAGACCCAACGGAGTCACAAGGACGGGGAGGACCGGGGTCGCTAAGCGGCGAGGCAATCCTCGAACGCTGCCTTACAGGCTGTCTACAACGTCTTCAGGTACTCGACCAACGCGTCCTTCTCGGTCGGACGGACAGTGTCGTTCCGAACTCGTGACCTTGATTGCCGTTGGCTTTCCGGCTGACATCGAGCGGGGTGCCGACGCGCTCCGCTTCGGGCCCCGCGGTCACGAATCCCACGTTGATCGGGTCGTAGACATCGTAGCCGCGATAGAACATCTTCGGCCGATTCGCCGTTGGCTCCAGCAGATCGCGCAGGCTCGGCACGGAGCCGTTGTGCAGATACGGTGCACGCAGCCAGATACCGTCGAGGAAGGCCGCGATGTACCCATCCAGCGTCGCCTCGACCAAGCCCTTGCGCTCGAGCCCCATGTCGGTCACCACTTTGTTCGCGACGATCGCCGCGTTCTTGTTCCATGAATCGAGGCGATTGCGGTCGGTGCCGATTTCGGCCAGCGGGATACGCGTCCCGGTCCGTGCGCTGGCGTGGCACGTGGCGCAATTCTTCGCGAAGACCTCCTTGCCGATCTCCGCGCGCGCGGCGTCGATGGGAAACGGATACTTCGGCGCCGGCAGCTTGGTCAGGTATTCGTGCAGCCACGCCACCTGATCGAGAAAGTCCTGCTTGTGCGCAGGCGCCGCACCTAGCAGGCCGAGCGCGGAATCCATGATCACCGAGTACGCGTCGTGGCTGTCGCCGGCGAAGTTCATGAACATGCCCTGGTCCGCGCGGTACTTCTGGAGGTTCCAGATCGAAGGCATGTCGGTCGGACCGAAGGTGTCGTCCATCGGCTGCTTCACCATGAAGTACTTGGTGAGGTTCATCGCATCGTCGCGACCGCGGCCCCAGTCGGGAAAATCCTTGCGGTAGATCCAGGCGAACTGGGCTTTCGCGTTCGATCAGGCGCTTCTTGGTGATCGGAATGACGAAGAACCGGTACAGCAGCTTGTCGATCACGTCCAGCTGGGTGACCAGGTTGATCTCGCTCATCAGGTTGTCCGCGTTGAACCGCGGATCCTTTGCGCAGTCGATCAGGAAACGGAAGAAGCCTTCGACGTTGGTCGTGTGACCCGGGCTGGCGACGACGAATATCGGGGCCTCGTCCGGCCTGCCGCGATACGTGGCGGTGTGGCAGACCGCGCAGTTGTTGGCGACGCGCGGAAAACCGATGATCTTCTTGGTGAAGCCGACCGGCAGCTCCTGCCCCTGCTCCCACGGAACGCCGAGCGAGGCGTATCCGCCGGGCCCTGGCAGCTTTTCAGGAAACATGCGCGGCAGCACATAGAAGATCCAGTACGGAATGCCGGCATCGTTCTCGGCGCCGAGCGAGCCGTACTTGAACCGCATCTCCGGCGTGGCCGTCACCCAATCGGGCTGCGGATGCTCGCGAAACCCACGATCCCAGGCAACGTAGGCGCCGACGGCCGCCACGAGGACAGCGAGCAGCAGAACGATCTTGAACGCTGCCGAGGTTCGGCCGGACTCGTATCGGGCAGCCATGACGTGTCTCCCGTGCGGAACTCAGAAGGTCTTGAGGAATTCCACCAGCGCGGCCTTGTCTTCCGGGCTGAGCTCGGTGCCGTACGCCTTACCCTCGTGTCCGGTGTTGGCGTTGCCGTCGACACGCGTATCGAATTCGAAGTAGCAGCTTTCCGTCGTCCTCCGCGACGTTCGACACGAAGCCGACGCGGACCGGGTCGTAGAGATTGTTTCCCCGATAGAACACCTTGGGACGCATCGACGCCGGCTCCAGCAGGTCGCGCAAGCTCGGCACCGATCCGTTGTGCAGGTAGGGCGCACGCAGCCACAAGCCGTCGAGCGGCATGTTGGCGTAGCCGTGGGTCTTGCGGAAATGCGCGAAACGCCACGGGTAGCCGGCGTACAGCGTTCCCTGATTGACCGCGAGCTCGGTGGTGTACGAATCGAGCCGGCGGCGATCGGTGCCGATTGCGGCGAGAGGGCGTGACCTTGCCGACGTACGCGCCGCCGAAGTCGCTGCCGCTCGCCCCATGGCAATCCGCGCAGTATTGCTTGTAGATGCCGCTCCCCTTGGCCGACAGCTCGGCGTTCGACCGCAAATGGAAACGCGCGGCGGCTTGGCCTCGAGCAGCCAGTCTTCGACCCGCTTGATGCGCGCGATGTCGATCGTCGGCGGCGTCGTGCCGGTACCGAACGCTGCGCTCTTGTTGCGTTCCTCGACCAGCGAGTTGTTGCCGTCCCAGTGCAGGTTCATCCCTTGTCGCGGCCTCTGGTTCCAGATCGACGGGAAGTCGGCGGGTGCCGACAAGCTCCGCGTGCGGGGAGATCATCCATCGGAAAATTGAAGATCACCTTCGCCGAGTTGAAGGTGTCGACGCGTCCCGGACCCCAGTCCGGCTGCCGGTATATCCAATCGAAGCGTCCCGCGAGCGTCAGCACCCGCTCGCGCATGATGGCGATGGCTACCGGGTAGACGACGTAGCGGTCAAGCAGATCGAGATTCGCTCCGAGGCGATCGATTTCCGCCATCACGTATTCCTTGCGGAACTGCGGGATCGGCGGCGCAACCGAAGAAGAATTTCTGGAACGCCATGATGTCGAAATTGTTCGCCGGCATGCCGGACACGACCATCGCCGGCTTGCCTTTTTCGGTGCGCACTGTGCTGGTATGGCAGACCGCGCAGTTGAGGAACACGCGATCCACGCCCTGATAGCGGCGCTTGGACGTGCCTACCGGAAGCGTCCTTTCCCGGCTCGAAGATGCATGCCGAGCGATTCGTACCCGGGGCCCGGCAGGTGCTCGGCGCACACTTGCGGGAGCGCGCGCCAGATCCAGTACGGAAAACCCATGGCATGCTCGCCCCCGGTTGAGCCGTACTTGAAGTGCTCTTCGCTGCTCGCGTAGTCGACCGGTACGTCACCGCCGAAACGCTGGAAGAGGTAGCCCCCGAGCAGAAGTACCGGGGCGAACACGAGCACGAGCAGAATGAGAAAGCGACGGCGCCACTTCGCGGCTCTCTGCGCATCGTTGAGTTCGTTCATGAGGTTCCCCTTCGGTCGGCGTTCCGTGCGTCGGAGCCGGTCGGCGTCTGCGCCCGAGCAGTGTCGCCGCTGGCTCGTCCGGCAGACATGCGCGCAGGCTCTCGTAGCTCTTGACGCAGCAGCGCATCGACCGCCTGCTCCGCTTCCCGCTTCGGCGCGCAGCCGCTCGTTCACCGATCGCAGGAGCCCTGACAGCGCGTCGCCGTCGCGCCACGCGGTGTTGGAGACCTCGAATCGGTGCAGTGCGATTTCCGGCGGCATCGGGGTCTTGGCGCGAGCCTCCGGCGCAGGCTGCGCCACATGCTGAGTCGAACGAAGATTCGCGGCGCGCAGTGCCGGAGCTTGGCCTCCACCTCCTCGGCGTCGCCGAGCAGGAAGTTCGGTGGGGCCCGTTCGGCGCCAAGATGACATTCCGCGCAATAGCGATAGAAGCCGGCGTGCGACGCGGCCATCGCGGACTGAATGCCCTCGCCGGCGGCAGGCGCGTCGGGACTGTCGGGTCGCGCGCGGCCCGAGCGGGCGGCATGCCGGAGGCGTCGAGGCAGCACCAGGCTCCGGGCGACGCACCCAGGCGGCTCGAGCAGCGCCGGCATCAGGCGCGCGCGGCGGAACGCCAGCGCGTCGAAGCCGTCGAACTTGCCCGCGAGACTGTCGCGCACCAACGCGTCGATCGCACTTCGCGCCGACGCAAAGTCGTCGAGCACGACAAGGCTTGCGGCCCCGTCGCGATCGCTCCAGCGCAGTTCGATGCGCTCGAGCGCGTTGCCGTCCGCGCCGCGCGCGTGCACGCGGCCGCGCAGCGGCGTCGAGCACCGCCACACGCTGAGCCCCGCGCGCATCGACGCGGCGCGTCGTCGCCAGATCGAGGTCGCGCAGCGGCGGCTGCCCGTCGATCTCGAGACGGTCGATCGCGCCGCCGGACACCGACTTCCGACCACGAACAGTCGACCGTCCAGGGACAGGCCGCGATCGGCCGGCGTTGGCGAGACGCGCAGCGGAATTCGATGCGCTGGCTGCCGCCCGCCGCCGGCGCGGGTTGGACCTCGCAGGTGCCTCGGTAGGTCCGGCGTGCCGCGCCGACGAGCCGCCGCTCGCTTGAACAACGCGTGGTCGAGACGCTCCACGTCCGGTTCGGCGATGAAATCGGCCAGACCGATGACAAGCCGCGCGACGTCGTCCTGCTCGGCGACGCGCCAGATTTCCAGCGGCGGGCGCGGCAGCAGCGGATCGAACGCCGCGGCGACATGCGCGAGGTCGCGCCCAGTCGCGAAGGGCGATCGCGGGTGACATCGGCGCTTCGGCCGGCAACGGGTTGCGATTCGGGAGATCGGGGTTGCCGATCGCGAGCCCGCCCGGCCATCGCCGGCGCGCGGCCTCCGACAACCGTGCCGCGACGTCGCTGCGGTACGACGCGTCGGCGCGGTCGAATTGCTGCTGCCCGGACAGCCGGTACTGGAGCAGCGCCGCGAACAGCCCGGCGCGACACCTCACGGCAGGCTCGTCGTTGCCGCCGCATCCGTCTTTCCAGAGCAGCTGGTGGACCGCGAACCGGTTGGCGCGCAGCGTCGGCGTCGTCGATGGCATTCGGCACGTCGACGCCGCGGTCGACCGGAATGCCATGGAAATCCTTGCGCTGCGACGCGAGCAGCGCCGCCACGCGGGGATTGGCGTTGGTCTCGTCCCAGACGGCGCGGGAAAATATCGGAGCGGCATTCTGGTGACAGGCGACGCACAGCGTCCGGTTGGCGTATGCGATCCGGGGCGTGCCGCCGGCACGATAGTCGGTGACGACCTGAAATTCGAATCGCCCCGCGTCCTCGTTGTAGCTGATGACCTCGAGGAGGTTCGCCTTTTCCTGATAGCCGAGATAGAGCCGGTCCTTGAGGTAGAGATCGCCGGTGCCGGCCGGCTCCGCGTCGGCGGCGACCACGGCACGCGGATACGCGAAGAATTCGGGCGCCGCGGAATTTCGCTGCAGCGAGCGGCCGAGCGGAATGAGCACCGCCTTCGCCGCCGTGGACGCGCGCATCGCGCCCCATCCGCGCCTCCATTCGCTGCAACAGCGCGGTGAAGGGAAACGGAACGATCCTGCACGAGTTCGCCGCCGCGCTCCTGCATCACGAGGAAGTCGAACAACGAGCGACCACGCGGCGGCAGATCATCGCCCGCGATGGTCGGGTCGATCACCCAGTGACGCTCGCCGGGACGATCGGCGCCGGCGCGACGGCTGGGACGACGGGCGCGGGCCGCGCTCCCGAGTCGAGCGCGTGACTGATCGCGTTCATGACGGGCCATCCGGACGCCAGTCAGCAGCGCCATGCAAGATCGGTGCTGTCGATTTGCGCCGCGTTTTCATCGCCGGGAGCGCGCCGTCTCGACGTCACCTGCTCGCGTACGCGCGCGCCTGAGTGCCCGTCCAGCAGTCTTCGTTGACCTGCCCGGTCTTCAGGAACGCCGCGCCGTCCTTCTCGGCGATGGCCTTGTTGTACAGCGTGAAATTCAACCCGAACACGCGATCGAGATAGGCGCGGCCGAGATAGAAGCCCGGGCGCACCATGCGGATCTCGTCGCGCACGCGCACTCCGCGTCGCCCGGCGAGGAAATCGGGCTTCTCCTGATAGCCGGGAATCTCTTCGGTGAAGAAGTAGTCGATGATGATCGATTCGCGCCGGGAGTCGAACAGGCTCTGGCCGCAGTAGAGCTTGGCGGGGAACAGGAGCCACGCATCCTTGCCGTTGACGGAGATCTTCTTCGGCTCGCCCTCGACCAGTCCCAGCTTCTTCAAGGCGCCGAGGTCATCGATCCGATTGCGCAGCACGCGCTCGTCGCGGAAGAACACCTTGCCGTGCCACAGGTTCTCGCCCACCGCGTCGAGCGCGATGCCCTTGAGCTGCAGCGCCGCTCCGGCGAGGCCGCCCATGATCTCGGCGGCGCGGAACTTGCCGCTGCGTGCCGCGTGGAAACAGGATGCCGCCGTCGAAGGGCCCGTCCGGGATCGGGCCCGCGCTGAGAGCGCGCATAGATCTGGTCGATCTGCTCCTGGTTGAGCGTGGCCAGGTTCTCCGGCGTGATCTTCTGCAGATCGGCCGGCAGCAGCGGAAATTTGTACTCGACCTCGGCCAGGTCCATCTTCAGCCGATAGTCGGCGTTGTCCGGCGCGAACTTGATGTCCGGCGGGCTCGGCTTGAACCAGTCGCAGCCGGCGAGCAGCATGCTCAGCAGAACGACGAACGCGATCCACGGTCTCGGTCGCATGATCGTCTCCCGTCTACAGGGTCGCAAGGAACGCCGTCAACGCCTTCTTGTCCGCTTCGGGCAGGTCTTCGCCGAAGCGGTGACCTTCGTTCTCCACCGTCTGCGTGCACGTCTCGTAGTGCTTCTGGATGAACGCCGATTTCTCCTTGCAGGACGTCGACGAAGCGCGCCGGGTTCTTCAGCACGTCGTCGGCGATCGCCTGAAGCTCGGGAATGATCTCCTTCTTGCCGGCCGCCTCGAGCCGCGCCGGGTCGCGTTTCGCGAGAAAGAGGTCGTCGATGAACTGCTTGTGCTCGAAGCCGTTGAGCAGGCCGGCGGAGCTGCCCTTCGGAATCTTCGACGACGCCGATCCCGATCAGACGGCCTTTTCCGTCTTGCCGTCCCAGCTGCGCAGGCCGATGTCGACGATCACGTCGTAGTCGGTCAGCGTCTGCTTGATGCCGCGCTCCTTCGGATGCAGCAGGTCGTACATCGACCGCTTGTAGAGGTCGAAGCGGCCCGTCGACGCTCGGGTCGTAGGCCACGCACTGCGGTTGCGGATCGAGCAGCTTGCCGGAGGCGTCCACGTAGCGGCTGCGGAAGAAGTCGTTCTCCTCGTTCTTCGGCTTGCCGCACACCTCGGGACCGATCGCGTTGTTGTGCATGAAGGGCGCCGTCGCCCACACGTTGAGCAGCGAGATATTGCGGTAGTAGCCGCGGCCGTTGTCCTTCAGCTCTTCGCGCTCGGGAATGTCGGCGACCACCGGCCGGCTGCGCAGGGTTTCCGAGCCGTATTCGGAGTAGAGATGGCCCGCCACGTGGTTGGAGTGCAGCGCGCGGCAGCGGAAGGTGCCCACTTCGGTCGCCGGTGTGGATGCGTCGTTGCCGAGGAAGTCCTTGCGCACCTTGCGCGGATGGTCTTCCGCGACGGCGTAGAAATCGCGAGTCTTGAACGAGTCGGCCGGCGTGTCCGGAAGGCTCGAATGGCACCGCGCGCAGTTCTCGGCGAACAGCACCCTGCCCCGCCGCACCGCGTCCGGGCCGAATTCCTTGTCGAGATCGGCGATCAGGTCCTGGCGCGTGTAATCGCGCGCGCTGGCTGTTCGTTGCCTTGCGCTCGCGATCGCGGGCGACGTACAGATCGGTCTCGTCGCCCTCGGCGGACAGGAAGAAATCGAGCACGTTGGCGAGCCGATCCTCGATCGCGCGGAAGTTCGGGCAGTCGCGCCGGCACTGGCCGATGCGAAACGACGTCTGGCCGAAGCCGCGCTGCGCAGGATCGACCTGGCGGAAGTCGGTCAGGTGATTGACCCAGCACGCCTCGGCGCAGGAGCCGATGTTGAAGTAGACCCGCTGGATCGCCTCGAGGCCGCCGATCGAGTCCTCGCCGCCTTTCAGGATGTGATGGACGCCGTCGCGGCCCAGCGTCTTGTCGTCGTTGCGCGTGCTGCGCAGCCCAGCACTTGTTGTCGCGGCCCGGCTCGCACCAGCACTTGTCTTCGTCCTTCTCGCCGCCGCACGTATCGGTCTTGCGCCATTTGGTGACGACCTCGCCCGCGAAGAGCGGGCGCTGCGCGAGGTTGATGATCGAGTTCATCGTCCCCGGGTTGTTGACCTGGTCGTGCGAGATCGCCGACGTGTCGGTGACGCCCGGACGCGCATGCGTGAACATCTGCCATTCGATGCTGGTCTTCGGCATCCCCGAGCCCAGGCAGCTCCGACATGCGCGAATACTGGTTGCCGACCAGGCCCTTGATGTTCTCCCACTTCGGATGCGCGGGATCCTTGGGCGGATTGAGCGGGTCGAACGCGATGTGGCACGAGCCGCAGGTCGTGCCGATCAGGAACGGCGGTTCGTACGAAGCATCGGCGAGCTTGCTCACGCGCTCGTCCGACGGGATGCCGGTCGCCTTGATCATCTGCTTGCGGAAGCCGTCCCAGTTGGCGAGGGTGCCGCCGTTCAGCTGCTTCCACTTCTGCGGCATCGAAGCGCGGATTCGGGAACTTGCGCAGGCCCAGCGCGCCGGTGGAGGTGCCGAACTTGAGATCGCACGCCGAATGGCGCTGGTCGAGCGTTGCCGCCCTTCGTGTGCGGATCCTGGCGTCGAGCGGCGCGTCCTTGCAGACCGCAGGCCGGATCGACATACCCTGGCTTGCCGACATACTTCAGCAGGACGTCGTCGCCCGGACACCAGTCGAAGCCATAGGTCTCGTCGGGACTCTTGGCCGGACAATCCGGATCGCCGGGCTTGCAGCAGGCGGGATCGTTGATGATGCCCCATGCCGCGAAGCGGTCGTCGCGCTGATCCGAGCGCAGCACGCGGTACCAATCGACCAGCACCCCGATGCGCTGCTGGAACGTATAGGTGTGGAATCGATCGTTGCCGCCGGTGGCCTTGTACCAGATGAGGCGACCCACACACGCCGAATGCACTCAGTCCTTCGCGGGCGCAGGCTTCGATATACGGCGCGTCCTGATCGACGATCGACGCTTCCGGAACCGGCCGAGCCTGGCCCGGCCGACCACGCTCGTGGCGGTTTGGGCCTGGGTGGTTCCCGATTCGTATCGACGATGGAAGCGACGATACCGATACCGAGCACCGACGCGATGAGCAGAAATCGCTTCATGGCCCACTCCTCAAGCCGTTTCGATCTTCGGTTCCCCGGGCGTCGCACCGACCCCAAGCGGGGCGCGCGAATACCCACCAGCGATGCCACCTTTCTTATCCTGTTTGGACCGACCGCATTATGCTCTTATCATATTCCGGCGGGTGAGGCCGGAATATCGCGCACTTCGATCGACCGATCCTCAAACCAGGGCCTTTAGTTGCTCGGCCGGCAGCCGCAGCAACTTGTGGCCGCTAGCGCGCACTTCCGACACCATTTCGTCCGTGCCGCCCGGTCCGCCACCGTCGCCCGTGTCCCATAGTGCGATGAGCGTCAGCTCTTTGCCGCGAAGCGCCATCGCGTTGAAGAGCATCCATAGATTGGCGCGCTGCCATACGTCGTAACCCGGTTTGCCGCGCAGCCATTTCGGCAATTCCTCGCCTTCCATCATGATGCGGGGAGCGATTCGAGTGCAGAGCTTGTAGTACCGCTCGACCCAATCCGGGCCCCCTTGCTGGACGGAGGTAACGCAATACCGTTCGCGTGGCAATGCGAGATGGAGCCGCGTGGGGATTCCGAGTTCGGCGCAGATTTCGTGAAAGAGTATGTCTCCTCCGCATGCCCCGCCGCCGACGCCGACGATCTTTCCGTTGCTCAGAGCCTGCTCCGCGGCAATCGCCTGGCGCAGCATTTCCCGCGCCTTATCCTCTGCAGCCTTGGTCGGCGGAAAGCGGGGCTCCGGGCGGCCCGGCTCGTCGACCATGTGTCCCGTGAACAGCAGAACGCGCGTCGGCGGTTCGGCAGCCTGCGCGAGGGCAGGCTTTCTCCCGATCAGCTCGGCAACCGCCGCGAGGCCCGCAACCGCGAAGTCGTTGCGCACCTCCAACTGCCGCAGAACATCGAGGTGCTCGCGAACCGTGTCCAACACCGACACCGGCTGGTCGGCAAGCGCGTCAAGGTAGCGTTGGGCCACCGCTTTGGGGCGCGGCGAAGTGATGAGCGCAAAGTCGGCTTCGTGAAGTTCCAATCGAGCCATTGCTTCGCTATCGGGTACCGCTTGCCGTTGCAGCGAATCGCGGCGCGACTTGAGCGAGAACTGCAACGTGCTTGCAAGTTGCCCGAACTGCGTCACGCTCGTGCCGAGTTCCCGCGTCGCGTCATCGTCGCTGTCGAATTGTTCGGCCCATGCGCCCGGGATGGCATGGGCCAGCTCGTTCCGAATGCAGAGCAGTTCCAGTGCCGCAAGCCCGGGATAAGGGCGGTTCAAGTCCTGGCGGAAAGCATCCATGTACCACTGCAGCGCCTCGTCGAGCGCCGGTGCACACAGCGCAGCCTTGCGTGCCTCCTCGCCCGACCGACCGCTGAAACTCTCGACCCATCGTGTCCGGACAATGTGTCCATGGAGGGTGAGCGCCTCGGCACGCTGCCCCTTGTCGGCCAACGCTGACGCGATCACGCGCTGGATCGCCTGGCTGGACCGGGCAAAATCGCCCAGCCGCTGGTAGATTGTCGCCAGGCGCTGATCGGCCTCGACGTCATCAGGCCGCATCTCGCGCAGCATTTCGAACGATTCCCGTGCACCCGGATTCGACTTGAGTTCGAACTGCGCGCGTCCCACCAGGCGCAGGCCCTCGCTTGCCCATTCGAAGCTGCACGCCTCGTGCGCGAGCAGACGCAAGTCGCCGCGCTGGTCGGCAGCGGATGCGCGTTCGACGGCTTCCCGAAAGTCGCTCGGCACGACGCGCAACACCGTCGCGTCCGGGGCCCTGAGGTTCGGCAGGACCTGGTAGACGGGGCTGTCCACGCGCGACGAATCGAGGGTGGCCCTGAGCGCGCGCGCCAGCGCGTCGACGCTCGAAGCAGGGTCGTTGAGATCGTAGGAAAGATAGCGGTCGGTGCGCAGATCGAACGGATACTCGTCGACGTTTGCGCGGAGCAGGAATGTTGCGTTTGGTCGCATGCCATGCCGGATGCCGAGCTCGTAAAACACATTGGCGTTGTGAATCGAGATGTCGGCGATGACGAGGTCGGCGCAGACCAGAAGCCGGAACATGTCTTCCCGGATGTTGCCCTGTTCCACGATTTCCGTCGTGGTACTCCCGGTGACGCCGATTTGCCTCAGCGCAGGCTGGATGAGCCGTTCGTCGACCGCGTCGAAATTCACTCCTCCTTTGGTGCCGAACGGCCGGATGATGAATGCCCGGGTCATTGGGTGGCCATTCTTCTCGTACGCTCAACGCGCCGTCATGCGACGGACAATACATGGCGAATGAACTCGGCCTTCGCGCTCGTGTAGGCCGCGCGATTACCGTAGAACCTGCAACCAAGCTCCATCTTGATGCGCTCGTACTCGCCGACCAGTTGCGGATTGCAGCGTAGAGCATCCCTGAACCGAATGTAGTCGCTCCATTGGCGACTCTTTAGCGCGACGAGGTGCACGTGATGTGTGCGCTCGATTCCCTTCTCGAATACGAAGTCGTCTTCCAGGTCGACCCGGGCTGCATACAGGTAACCCAGGCGCGCCAGCGGCGCCGCGCACTTCGGAACAACGTCATTCGCGGGTATCGCAACAGCGATATCCAGGATCGGCTTCGCCCTCAAGCCGGGCACAGCCGTGCTTCCGACATGCTGCACGTCGAGCGCAAGCTCGCCGAGTGCATCGCGAATGTCGGCAGCCTCGATCAGAAACAGTTCGGCCCAGAGAGGCGTGTATTCGCGCAGACGAACCGTGCCCGGCTGCAGTCCAAGGACACATTCGCCGGCGCCCGGATCCAGGAATGGCGGTTGATCCATGCGAACTGACGAGGCTCCAGAAACCCGATTTTCGCATCTTGCAGGTTCGGAACGCGATAGGCAATCGAGATGAAGACCTTGACGGGTCGCGTTTGCGGCCGTACAACGTGGGTCGCATGAGCAGCCGATACGTCAACAGTCGGTCGCTGGCGGCCTGACTCGGAGAACGCGACCATGGCCGAGAACATCCAGGTTCGCCTCGTCAACGTCGAGTTCCTGCGCCCCGGACCGCCACAGAACCAGCTGCTCTCGCCCCTCACGCAATACCTCGCCGTCTGCGGGGACGCGGGCGCGGGAGTCGTGACGGTTCCGTACGAGCACGCGACGTTCGAGCGGAAGCTGAAGGAACTGCGCTACGAGACCGGCGATCCGGGCGATCGTCTCGCCATGTTGCACGACATCGGCGTCGACATGGGCCGCATTCTCGGCTCCGTTCCGGGTCTGCCTGGCGGATTGACGATCGATCCGAACCAGGCCGGATTGCTTATCCATCTCCGGCTGACGCTCTCCGCGTCGGAGCTCGCGCTGCTACCGTTCGAGATCGCGAAAGTGCCGGTCGGTCCGAATGCCACGGCCGAGAATTGGCTGGCGATTCAGACCCGACCGCCCGTCTGCGTGACCAGAAACATCCGCACCGTGTCGCCGGAAGGTGTGGTCTGGCCCCACGAGCCGCGCATCCTGTTCGTGGCAGGAGATCCCGACAACATTCCCTTCAACGAGCATCGTGATGCGCTGATCGGGGCAATTCAGCCCTTTCGGTATCCCCAGCGTGACGACGCGGCGAAGTCGTCCGACGCCGCTCGCGAGCAGTTCGGCGAGTTGCTGACGATCCTGGTCAATCCGACGCTGACCGACGTCTTCCGCGAGTGTCGCGAAACGCGATACACGCATGTCCACATCCTCACTCACGGCGATCTCGACGAATCGACGCATGACTCCTACGGGCTCGTGTTGCGCGGTCCGGACGAGTCTTCGGACGTCGTTTCCGGTGAACGATTCTGCAGCGCGCTGACAACCATCGGCGACGGTCGAATCCACCGACCGACGGTCGTCACGGTGGCGAGTTGCGACAGCGGCAACGTCGGAACGGTGGTGCGACCCGGGGCGAGCTTCGCCCATGCGCTCCATCAGGGTGGTGTGCCGCTCGTGGTCGCCTCGCAGTTTCCGCTCAGCACCGAGGGTTCCGTGCCACTGGTGGCGACACTTTACAGCGGCCTGCTGTGGGGCGGAAATCCACTCCTTCTCCTTCAGCAGATCCGCGCCGAATTGCACGCCCGCTACACGTCGCGCTGGCACGACTGGGCAAGCCTCGTCGTGTACGAAGCACTCCCGCAGGCGCTGGACGAACAATTGGACCGAGTCCAGTATTTCCAGGCGAGGCGCGCACTCGACGCGGCGCTGGAACGGATCGACCGGGCGGTACAACCGACAGATGAGAGCACGGCGCGCGATTCGCTCGGCGGACCTCGACAAGGCCGTCACGCAAGCCGTCGCAGCACCTGCCCCTCGACGGACCGTTCGGCGTCGAGTGTGTCGGGCTCCGCGCGAGCTCGCGCAAGCGGCTCGCGCATGCGGCCTTCGCGCTGACCGGACAGCGGGCATCGGAGCACACCGAATGGAAGGAGGACACCTGCGATCTGCTCGACCAGGCGTGGCTCGACTACGATCGTGCGGTTCGCGGCCTGCTCGTCAACGACGGGCGGGCGGTGCAGCGGATTGCCACGCTGCACTGGGTCGCTGGTTCAGGTTGAGTCCTTGTCCGCCGTCCTGGGCAAGCCGAGGGATGCGGGCCGGTGGGAAGCCGCGAAGCTTTGCGCGGACATGTACCGCGAGCATCCGGACATTGAAGAGCGCGCATGGGCGCACGGCAGCCTGGCGGAGCTGTGGCTCATACGGCTGGGCGACTCCGCCCTCGATGACGACGAGCAGCGCCGGAGCGAAATCAGCGACCGCGCATTCCATCACGCTGCGGAATTGGCGCGCCTTTATCCGTCGCGTACCGAGTTTCCTGTCACGTCGACCTGGCGTCAGCTCGTGCGATACGTGAACTGGTGGAGCGACCCGCGCTTCGAGCGGGATCTCGCTGCGCGTGGGCTCGAGCGCCGCACGCGATGGGGGAGCAAGTTCGGGCTGATCGACACGGCGAGGCGCCTCATCGGCGTGCTGCAGCCAAGATCACCGGGAGGGGAAACCGGCGCGCCCGATGCCCCCACGACACCCTCGGCGCCTTCAGTCACGCACGGTGGCTCCCGCCACGCGTGGAACGCCGGCTGCCTCAGCGCCGGTATCGACTCGGGCCGCGGTTTCGGCCGGGAAACGGACACTCGTCGCGGCAAGAACGCGCGATGCGCCATTTTTCGATATCGAGATGCTGCCGGCCGGACACGGCGATTGCCTCTGGATCGAGTACGGCGACCGGTCGGAGACGCATCGATGGCTCGTCGACTGCGGTACCCAGGCGACCGCACCCGAACTGTTGCGACGCGTCGAATCGCTGCCGGAGAGCGAGCGGCATTTTGAATTGCTCGTCATGTCGCATATCGATTCGGATCACATCGGCGGCGTGCTGCCCTTCCTGAGCGCCGTCCAGCGCGGACTGCGATTCGGCGACGTCTGGTTCAACGGCTGGCGTCACCTGTCCGGCCGTCTGGGTTCGAAACAGGGTGAGATGTTTTCATCCGCGATCCTGGACATGAATCTGCCGTGGAATGCATCGCGCCAGGGTCAGGCCATCGTCGTGGACGGCGAAGACCAGCCGGTCCACATGTTGCCGGGTGGCATGAAGCTGACCTTGCTCTCACCGAGACCGGCGCAACTCAGCAAGCTGGCGCCTGCGTGGACGCGCGAATTGAAGAAGGCTGGCCTCGAACCCGGGGCGCGCGTCGATTACAGCAACTTTCTGCGGGGAACACCGTCGACGTCGACCGACGTGGACAAGCTGGCCGAGACACCGTTTGCGAGCGACACCGCCGCGGCGAACGGCTCGAGCATCGCGCTCCTCGCCGAATTCGGTGGTGCATGCGCCCTGTTCGGTGCCGACGCCCATGCGCCGGTGCTGGTGGACAGCATTCGCAGCCTGCTCCGGCAACGCGGCGTCGATCGCCTGAAGCTCGACGCTCTAAAAGTGTCGCATCACGCCAGCCAGAACAACGTGAGCAGCGAGTTCCTGTCGCTCCTCGATTGCAAGTCGTATTGCGTGTCGACGAACGGCGAACACTTCTGTCATCCCGATCGAGAGGCGATCGCGCGCATCATCAAGTACGGCGGTGACCACCCGGTCCTCCATTTCAATTACCGGACGCGCTACAACGAAGTGTGGGCGCGACCCGATCTGCAGGAGCGGTATGGCTACGCCACGATCTACAGAGGGGATGATCAGGCGCGTAGCATCGTGTCGTTGCTTCCCGGCGCTCATTAGAATTTCGTCTTGTCTTTGCCCCATGATTGCGCTCCTGCTGTTCTTGCGCTCTCGATGAGGCGGGCCAGCATCGCGTCCGGTGTTTCGTTAGATCGAGCGCAGCCGGGACAACCGTGCCATCGGGTGCCGCGGGCAGTGACCAGCATGTCACCAGGCTCCCCGCGCTTGTCGAGCACGAGGTCGCCGACACCAAGCACGACCTGGTTTGGGAAGACACACGCTCGAAATCGGGATGGTCACGCTGTCGTTGGACGGTGCCACATTCCACACGCGTAGCGCCTGCCCCGGCAGGCCCGGACGGCTGCAGTCGAAGAGTTGCCAGGCGGAAAGCGCCGACACATGCTGCCCGGCGTGGTCGATTGCAACGTCTTGTACGGGTGCGGCGAGCCGAAAAGTCGCGCGCTCGGTCAGGTTCAGCCACGTACCGCTGGGACGACGCAGGCTGACCTGTCCCTCGTCGCTCCCAATGACCACGGCGCCGTCGTCGCTTATGTCGCAGGCAGTTATCCGCCTTGGTCGTTGATCATCCGTTTTGTCGAAAGCCGCTTCCCACGGGCCGGACGCCGCAGCTGACACCACGCCGGTCGTAGGCTCGCGATGAACTGCGTAGGCACGCACCCGACCACCCGGCACCGTGCCCGCAATCAGCCAGTGTCGTTGCGGTGAGAACGCCAGGCAGGCGGTCCGGTCGCGCGCATCGAGACTGTCGACGCGCACGCCGTCAAGAAGGATTTCGACAGGCTGGCCCGCGACCGCCTGGCCATGGACGAGTGTCCCGTCGTTGGCGATGGCCACACTGACCGGTTGACCGGACTGCGTGGGAAGCTGCGCGGGCGTATCGGCGCCGATCTTCCACGCGCGCGCAACGATTTTCGTCTCGTTTGGACGCTGCTCCATCCACGCGAGCCACTTGCCGTCACGGGAAAGAGCGGCATAGGTGACCAGACTGATCGTGTTGTCGCCCACCCATTCGCCGTTTTCCATCCGCCATGGCAGGCTTTTGCCTGAAGGCGTATCCGCGCCCGCCTTGGGCGAGGCGGCGACCGTCTTGGAAAACTGCTTTGCTGCGCTTTCCGGCGATTCCCAGCGCACCACGGTCGATCCGGCACGTCGCGCGTCGTACTTCTGATCCTTCCTGGCAAGCATCTCCATCGGATAGATCTGCACCGCCGCGACATGCGCCGCGTTCCACGGTCAGGTGCCGTCCGTCCGGTAGCGGGACGCTCGCGCTCACGCGATGCAGCGGGTTGCAGCGTCGCCAGGACCACCCCTTGTCGCTGGTGCGGGCGTTGCAGCGCGGCTGATTGTCGTCGAGGAACCCGAGCAGCGGTATTCGATCCTTGATCCACTTGCATCCATGTCAGCGTGACGCCGGAGACCTTGCCTTCGCTCCGAAGAGGCTTCTTTTCGGCGTCAGCGCAACTCCAGGCGTAGACGCGCCTCGGTGGAATCCGTCGAGCGCAAACACGTCGGACCCGGGGAGCATGACGATTTCGCGCACCGAACCCGACGTCCGAAGTGGCAACGGCGTCTTTCGCCTTCAGCCGTTTCTGTCCGCAGTACACCGATCCATCGAGCCGGCCGGTAATGAGGACGGGGTCGGTATCCGTTCGCCCGCGCCGAAGGCGACCGCGCTGGCCGGAAAGGCGTCGGGTCCGGCCGGATCGTCGAGTCGGACCAGCTCCGGCTTGCCGGATGAATTCAGCTCCGACGCGGTAGATCGTGCTCGTGAAGCTGCGGTAGTCGATGGCGCTGAATGCGGCCTGGGTCCCCTGCGCATGCGAAGTTGATGGCTGACAAGACCGAGACCCTTGTCCAATCTGGATCAAGGCGGCGGAATCGGACTTGACACTCTGCCGCCCTGTCCATCTGGCAGGCGGTAGGCCTCGACGATGTAATTGTCGACAGGCTGATCGCGAAACACCAGCACGACCAGGCGATCGTCGCTCTTGCCGCCAATCGGCGGCCCGACTCGAGCGAATCGCGAGCGAGTCGACGCGGTTCGGCAAGGGGATGGACATCCGGGCGCTGCCTGGCGTTTTGCCGGTTTCAATCGGATAGACGCGCAGGCTTTCGCTGCCGGACGTGCGGTCGATCTGCAGCAATGCACTGCCATCCTGGTTGGGAGACAGGCCGACATTGCGGTGTTCGCCGACGAGCCAGGTATCGTCCATGCGTTCCAACGCATGAGCGAGGGAAAAGCGAAAGCTCGGATCCCCTTGCTGAACGAGCGAATAAGCCACGTCCAATCCTTCCCACGGCGGCAAGGCGGAGGCCAAGAGCACTGAGCGTATTGAGACTTGCGTTCGCCAGGGCGCGCCGGTTCTCGAGATCCCGGTGCTGGTCGGTGATCGTGTTCCAAGCGAGCAAACCACCCAGCACCAGTAACCCGAATGCAGCCCCCGAGCCACAATTGGACGGTTTTTTTCTTTGCTAGGATCGTCGCCTCGCGTTCCCTGCGCCTCCGCTTCGCGCTTTTCGGCCTGCGCCTTTTCCAGTCCCGCCCGCTCCGCGGCCTCTTCCGCCTCCTGCGCCCGCAGCCTGGCTTGCTGGGCCTGCGCTTCCTTGATCCTTTTCCGCCTTCTCCCGCGCGTCGCAGGCTTCGACGTACTCGGTCGTCTCGATCTCGGCCAGCCAACCATCCTTGGCGTACTCGAGGGCGCGCTCGAGACGTTCGCCGCGCAGGTTGAGATAGCCTTCGGTCTTGCCTCGGCTCACCCACTCGGCAGCCTCGCGGCCAACCTGCTTGACCAGGTGCAGCTGCTCCTTGACCCGTTCCCCGGTTACCAGCCGGTTGATGTGCTCCCAATGGCGCAGGAGCGCCTCGTGCGCCACTTCGATCTGGCGCTGGGAACCGTCGCCGAAGCGGCGCAGCAGACCGGCCTTCGCGAATTGCTCGATGACCGTGGCAACGTCTTCCTGCTGCAGCGGGAAGACGGGTGCGCAGCACAGCGGTCAACTCGGCCTCGTTTCGGCGCCGGCGCAGCGGCTCTTCGAAGTTCTCGTCGAGCACAACCAGCTCCTGCAACATGCGCTCGCAGACCTGCCGTTGCGCCGGGGTGAACTGCTGGAAGATGCCGTCGGCCACCGTCACCCAGTGCACGCTGCACGTCCGGCAGCGCATTGACCTGCTCTTCGGTGATCAGGTCCAGCGGTTCGCCTTGCGCGTTCCTCGGACGCGTGTCCCACAATCGGCGCAGCGCGAACTGCAGCAGCGGCAGACCGTTGGCGAGGCCCGCCGTCTGGCTGGCGAGCTGGTCGATGAGCGCGGTCGGGCAGAAGCGAAGGCCGACCCGTTTGGCCGGTTCCGATATGGCGCGCTTGATCTCCAGGAAGCCGATCGCGGAGAGGTAGCGTTCGTTTGCCTGACCCAGCAGCCGCACGTGCAATGGCTTCAGGGCATCGCTGCTTTCGAAGCGCGCCAGATGGTCGGTGCGCAGGGTGAGCAGGATGCGGCAAGCAAAGCTCCCCGCGACAGAATCCGGCTCGGAGAGCGCGCAAAGCAGGTCGCCGAAGGCCTTCTGTTCATTCGCGTCGCGGCACAGCGTGAACAATTCTTCGAACTGGTCGACGAGCAGCAGGAGCGGCTTGCCTTGGCACCATCTTGCCAGCTCGGCCAGTCGCATCGGCCGGCTTCGCGGCGATTCTGCGCTCGATTTCCGGTGCCAGCGGCGGCTCGCCGATGGCTTGCGCGACTGCGGCGGCCAGCGATGCGACCGGGTGGTCTCCGGGCGTGAAGCGCGGCGCGAACAGCCACTCGTCCCGATGACGCTCCTCCAATCTGGGTAGGACGCCCGCAAGCACCAGCGACGACTTGCCGGAGCCCGATGCGCCGATGATCAAGCAGAATTCGCTTCGCGGATCTTCCAGATGAGCGATGTAACTCGCGACCAGCGCCTCCCGGCCGAAGAATGCGCTGCGTTGCCGGTCGGTATACGGGTCCAGGCCGGGGTAAGGGCATTCGATCGCCAGCGCAATGCCCGCCGTCGGCTCGAAGTCGGCGAGACGGTCGACATCGTCCGGCAACGCCTGGCCAAGCCGCAGCAGTCGCGTCGTCCAATAGTCGACCAGGCCCTGCAGCGCGTCGCGATCCGGCGATAACTCGGGCAGGTAGCGCCCGTGCGCGACGCAGGTACGCAGCCACGCCAGCAGCTCGTCGACCGGAGGCGATGTCTCCGGGCCGCCTGCCTTCCCATGACGGAGCGCGTCAAACCGCGCATCGAATGCATTGGACTCTGCCGGAAAACTCGCTCAGGGTCTTAAGGCTCATGACGGATGCATCCTCAACCCAGCGGTGCGATCAGGCCGCCTCGGATTGCTGCTGCGCCAGTTCCTTGAGTCGACTCTCGAGATCACGGACCCGCTGCTCGGACGCCTGGACCGCGGCGAGCGTGCGCTTGTCGATCTGGTAGAAGACATCATCGAATGTCTTGCGCATGCTGTCGAATTCCGGGAGGACGGGCGTCAGCGCGATGGCAGCCAGATTCCTGCCGAGCATCTCGAGCTTGCCGGAAAGAACAGGGTCGGCGTCTCCCTGCGCCAGCTCAGCCGTCGCGTCTTCGACCATCGATTTCAATTGAGGAGCAGTCATTCATCCAGAAAGTTCGCCAGTTGGTCGTCGAAATCCTCGCTTCTCCGGAAACCGTTGAGCATGTCGAGCTTGTCGTGCTGATACTGCCAAGCATGGTGCACGTCGAGGACCTGGATCAGACGCAGCTTGTTCTTTTCCACGCGCTGCAGTCCTTCGTCGAGCTTGGCCTCTTCTGCAGGGCTGAGCCTGCGCCGTTGCCTGGCCGCCACCATGTGCGTGACGAACGACAACGTGCAGGTCGTCGAGCGCATGGGAGTCCTTGAGCATCGCCTCGTCGGCAAGCGTAAACGCCGTCTGTACCGCCGCCGAATAGCGGCCGACTGTCTTTGCGAAGATCTCCAGATCGGGCAACTCGTTCTGGAAATCTATCTTTGGATTCATGTCGATGACTCTCGCCAACAGCCGCGAGCAGGTTTCCGCCCTTGATCGCCAAGATTTTGCTTTTCAAAGGTGATGTCACGAACCAGGCCTTCCGCAAATCCGACCTTGTTCGCGATCAGCGTAGCGACCGGC
The DNA here is from genome assembly GCA_963844005.1 of uncultured beta proteobacterium. Lineage (GTDB taxonomy): Bacteria > Pseudomonadota > Gammaproteobacteria > Burkholderiales > Casimicrobiaceae > CAIWHR01. Next base: position 117,712 of record CAWJMQ010000014.1, read on the forward strand.
ACTCCAAGCTGGCCGTCACGTCGCCATTGGATGAGCGCAGATTCCAGAATTGGGCGAATGACATTCTGGCGCAGCTCGTGCAAATGGTCGTGTACCCGTTTGCATGAGGCGATTACCTTGACTTTGTCGATGCATTGCTGGATTGACGGTCCGACCGCGATCAGGAGATCGGCCAGAGGCGTACCAGGACGTATGGGATCGGTCGCTTCCCGGAGGGTTTTTTCCAGTCGCTCGCCGAAGTGCCGCGAGGTTCTTGAAGTACTCCAGATGAGCAGACGCTAACGACTCCTTGAAAGCCTTGAGCTTGGCGCGATGCTCGTCGTCCTGCTTGTCCTTCCAGTCCTTGAGGTCCGTCGTCTTCTTCGTCCGACGCGCGATACTCGTTGGCGGTTCCCGGCTCGCCGACGACGAACGCAAATGTCCGTTTCGCAGCTCGACGGCGTGGCGGAACTCCCACTCGGTGACGCTCATTCCGGCAGCCGCGGGATCGCTCGCGACAGTGCCGTAGTTCCAGCCGACGATGAGCAACAACCCAGTCCGACTCCTCGACCCAGCGCTTGCTGACGGCCACCGCCAACTCGCGATCGCCGCGTCTGAACCTCCTTTTCCATCGACTTCTCGACGAGCTGGAGCCGCTTTTCGCAGTCACCAGCCACTTTCCGGATCACTCGGGAGGCTTCTTCGCGATATTGCATCAGATCGGCACGCGTACTGCTGATCATGATGACAATTTGCGGACGCTCTGAGGGAGGTCAGTCATTGGTCTGGTTGCGATCGTCTGTACGGTCCAGCGGCAGTCGTGCGCGTTCATCGCCGGCATTATAGGCGCGTTGACAGGGCGACCGACCGGATGCGTTCGACAACAAGCCTCGTCGAGTCCCTTTCTTTGGATTCGCGCGCACATGAGTTTCCGGATGCCACTCAGTCCAGCGCGCGACGCGTCGTGAGGGGCGTCGTCGCCGATTCGTCGAGCAGCACGGCCAGCGCTCGATCCAGCAGCACTCGTGCTCGAAGTCGGCGACCTCGATGACGCGAGCACCGGGATGATGCGGGCGAAGGACCGCACGATCGAGGGCGGCACGTTCTGGTCGCGGCTGCCGACGTAGTGCAACTGAATGATCGTTGGCGGAAGCTCCGGCAGCAACGCAGGATTCAAAGAGCCCTCTAGCGCGCTGTAGCCATGGATCCTCGCCCAGTCGTCGGTGTCGAGGTTGGCTGCGACGGTGACGACAGCTATCGTTTCCGGCACGTGACGCCGCCATCAGCCAGGCGATGGTGCCGCCTCCGCTATATCCAATGAGCACGACACGGCGAAACGGGTGCATCGACAGGAAGCTTCGCAATGCCGCAACCATGCTCGCGACCACTTCGGGCGAGTATCTTCGGTGCGTCCACAGAAGCGGGCCGCAGCCGGAGTCCTTTCTCGGCGTCGAAGTAGCACGGCCGGCCCAGGAGCAGCCGCGGGCCGACGTCCTGCGCCATGAGCTCGAGGGCAAACGGCGTGCGTGGTGTCGGGTCGTCGGCGACGTGCGTGAAATCGGTCCAGGGCGTTCCGTCGTGTTCGACGTACACGTGCAACGTGTCGGAGCCTTCCTGCATCCCGGCCACATAGGCGCGGTGATGAAAGCCCTCTCCCTGCAGGCTGATCGAAGCGAAGCCTAGCCCCGCGCCGCGCCGCTCGAAGTCGTTCCGCTGGCGTGGCGCATGCGGTCAACACCGCCGCCATCAGCGCAAGACAGCGCCATCGTTGCCGGCCGACGTCGAAGAAGACGGGTGCCCACACGGTCACGCGCGCCCGGCGGTCTCCGCCAATACGCGCCTTGAACTGCGCCCAAACCGCCTCCGTCGCATGCGCGAAAGCAAGTCCGACAGGCTCCGTAGGTCGGGCTCAGGCGACAATCTCGTCGTCAGAACTGCTTCCGGATGCCGAGCACGACACCATAGTTGGTCTCGTTTTCGAGACCCACCGCGGCGCTGAACTGGACGAACCCGGAGAGATTGTTCGGAAACGTTGCGCTGCTTCCCAAGATGAGCACCGCGTAGTCGCGCGTCGGATTCGCCGTCGGAATGGCAAAGAACTGATTGGTGGGGTCGGCCACATACTTCGAGATGATCGACGGATTGTCGTTCTCGAACTCGTGCATCCATTGCGCCGAGAAGTACGGCGTAAACACCCCCGATGACGTGCTGATGCTCTTGCTCACCCTTGCACCAAGCGCCGACTGCAACGAGCGTAGGGTGCGTTCGTTGACGGCAAGCCCGAGTCCGTCGATGGGCTCGTTCTCGGAAAAGGCCTTGTTCTTGACCCAGATGTAGCCGAGCCGCAGGAATGGCGTAACGATCGTGCTCTCGAATGCGTAATTGCGACCGATGCCGATCGCTGCCGACCACTGTTGGCCATCGGGACTGGACGTCGCTGCGGTGACGATGGCCGGCACCGACGGATTGTTCGAGGGGATGTTGATATTGCGCGTCGAATCGTAGTTCACCGAGCCATAAGCCAGCAGCCCGTCGATGTACCAGTCGTCGACGTAGTACGTGCCGTAGCCCAATACGCTGACCGTCTGCGCCTTGACGTCGCCGAGCGATTGTTCGTAGTCGGAATGCGTATCGCTGTAGGCTATGGCGCCACCAAGGACAAACTTATCGCTGACGCGATAATCGGCGCCGGCAAGCAGGTTGAAGCTGCCGTACTTGTAGGCGTCCTGCAACGTGGTCTGATCGACATCGCCCCAGCTGTAGGCAACGTTCAGGAATCCGCCCCACGGTCCACCTCCCGCGTCGTCGGCGGCCGCCGCGCCACCGGTCGCACCGCGTAAGGGATTCCCCCGCGGGTCCGCGCCGGCTTGCGTGGACTGCCCGTTCAGTCCAACCACGAGCCCTCTCGCGCCGCTACGCAGATCGAGCAATCTCGCGCCGATCAAATTCACTTTCGACGCTTCCATGCTGATCTGCTTCTGGGCGTTCATTTGCACCGGGGCAATGGCCTGCACGCCGGTCGCAATTTGGGAGTTCGAAATATTCAGGTTGAAATTTTGAGGCACGGAGGACGCGCCCTGATTGGCAAGTGAACTCACCACCATCTTCGTGCACGAGTTGGACAGGCGTTGCGTAAGGTCGCCATTCGGATTTGGCGGAGGGAGTTGAACGCAGACGCTTTGCAAGGTGTCCGCGACCGGCTGTTGCAATTCGGTCAGACCCGGAACGCTCGGCAACCCTGGAACGCTCGGCGACACCTGTCCGGCAACTGCGCCAGCAAGGCCTACGAGAAGCACAACGCCCCCAGCGGCCAACGCCGCCATCTTGCCGAGCGCACGGTAACGCATCAGGTCGATCACTCGAATCCCCTCTCTGCGAAGTTCTGCCCGCTAACGTTCCCGTCTCTAAGTGGATAGAATTGCAGACTACAAAGGCGCATGTCAACCCGCGGTGACACCGGTCACGCAGATGCTGCAGGCGGTGTCGCGGAAATGGTAAGTGGGGTACGAAATACGTGAATTTTCGGGGATGCGGTGCCACTGGCTTGGTGCCATTGGACGTTGGCCGGGACGCCGTCGGTTGATCGTGGGATAGGCGCCGGGCCGGCTTTGAGACTAAAGTAAGGTGCTGGCCCTGCCGAGCCCGCGGTAAAAGGGGCTAGTTGGATTGTTTTGCGTCGTAATAGCTCGAGATCGGCCATGAGCAAGCTTGGATTGGAACTCGGCCCGAGGCGCGCCAAGACGGGGCGACTGGCGCTGGCCGCGCTCGCGGGCTGCATGATCGGCCACACTCAGGTGGGGGCCGCTGCCGATGGGGTCGTGGCGACGCTCAACGACCGGCAGAACGCCGACCGGCTGCTCATCGTCGACTGCCTGCTGCCGGGACAGGTGCGCCAGCTTGGTACCGGCGTGACCTATATGGCACCGCGACGCGCCATCAAGACCACGGGATCCGATTGCGCGATTCGCGGAGGCGAGTACACCGCCAACGATCGGGCCAACTACGCTACTGCGCTGAAAGTCTGGCTACCGCCAGCCCAGAGTGGGGACAAGGTGGCGCAGACCTACGTCGGGGAGATTTACGAGAAGGGCCTTGGCATCGCGCCCGACTATGCCGGCGCCGCCAGTTGGTACCAGAAGGCGGCCGATCAAGGATACTGCGCGGGCCATGATCAACCTTGGGTTCCTGTACGAGCAGGGGCTTGGCGTGCCCAAGGATCAGGCTGCGGCCTTGAAACTCTACCGCAAGGCCGCAGGCATCGAAGGCAGCATCAACCTCGAAGGTCAGGCCCGCCTCGGCGTCCAAGGAGGAACTGGACGCTCTGCGCAAAGGAGCTCGAACGCACGCGTCAGGATCTCGAGCGGGCCCGTCGATTGCTCGATCAGGAACGGCTCAAGTCCGGCTCGGAAATCGAGCGACTGACGCAGAAGAAGCTGCAGGCAGCCGCCGCCGGAAATGCCGAGGAGACGCGCCGGCTCGAGTCCCTGCTCAAGGAACGCGAAGCCGAGCTGGAAAAGCGACGCCAGGAGGTCGCGCAGTTCGAACGGACCAACGAGGACTTCAGAGCCCGACTGACCGGCCTAGAGGGCGAAAGCGCATCGTTGCGGCAACAGCTCGAACAGGCGCGACGGCAACTCACGCAAAGCCAGCGCGAGGTCGAAGACAAGAAGAACGCCGCGATCGAGGCCGAGCGCAGACTTGACGCAATGCAGCAGGAGATTGCGCGGCAGAAGAGCGCCGCAGCCCCGGTCGACCCGGCGCGCATCAAGGCGCTCGAGGCCGAACTCCAGAAAAACAAGACGGAATTTGAGCGCCAGAAGCAGGAAATCATACGACTCGAGGCCGACGTCACCAGCTACAAGGACGCGGTGGCCAAGCTCGAGGCCCGGCCTCAACCGGCGAAGCAGGTCGTCGCGATGGCGCCGCCGTCGATCCAGATCATCGACCCACCGATCGTGGTCACGCGGGATACGGCGACGGTCAAGGTGCGCGCGGGACTGAACAAGCGCACGGTGGTCGGACGGGTGACGGCGCCGGCCGGGCTGCTGTCGTTTACGGCAAACGACGTGCTCCAGGAGGTCGACGCGGATGGGTATTTCAAGACCAGCGTCGAGCTGGGGAGGGGAAGTCGCGCGTGACGATGGTTGCCGTCGATCGTCAAGGAAAGCGCGCGATGCTCGAGTTCTTCCTGCAGGAAGACGCAACCATCGGCAAGGCTGCCGCCGCGGTGCCACCGAAGACCGTCCGGCCAGAGCCTCGGTCTTGGCAAGTACTACGCGCTGGTGATCGGCAATCAGAAGTACCAGAGGCTTGCGCAGCTGGATACACCGGAGGCCGACGCCAGCAGATGTCGCGGCGCTGCTGAAGGACCGATACGGCTTCACCGTCACGATGCTGTTCAATGCCACCCGTTGGGAGATGCTGGAAGAGTTGAACAAGATGAGGGCTCTCGTCACCGAGAAGGACAATCTGCTCATCTACTACGCCGGGCACGGACAGCTTGACCGCGTGAACGCGCTGGCGAATTGGCTACCCGTCGATGCGGATCCCGCCAGCACCGCGAACTGGATTGCAAGCTCTACCCTCACCGAAAATCTGAACATGATGTCCGCAAGGCACATACTCGTGGTGGCGGATTCGTGCTATTCGGGGGCCATGACCCGCTCGTCGATCGGACAGCTGCAGCCGGGTCTGTCGGACGAAGCGAGGCTCGTCTGGTTGAAGTCGATCGCCGATTCGCCCTCGCGGACGGTGCTGACGAGCGGGGGCGTGAGCCCGGTCATGGACGGCGGCGGGGCCAAGCACTCCGTCTTTGCCCAAAACTTCATCGACGTCCTGACGCAGAATCAGGATGTTCTGCCAGGCAAGCAACTCTCCGACGTCCTCTCCGCGCGCGTGCTCGACGTCGCCCGCAGGATGAATTTCCAGCAACGACCGGAATATGGCCCGATTCGTTTTGCAGGCGGCGAATCCGGGGATTTCCTATTCGTGCCGAAGAGCTGACGGCTCCAGACGCTACAGACAAGGAGTCCTCTCCGAAGGCAACCGCAAGGTCAGGCCTGGTATTCCCGGTTCAACCGCTTGAAGTACCGGCGGGCGACGGCGAGCTCAACCAGACCGTACATGCCCGCGAGCGAGGCGACTAGAGTACGTAGGAAAACGACGTCATTGGCACGATCGTCGGGGAGCAAAGGCACCAACAGTTTCACCGCGACGACAATCGCAAGGAGCGCGACCACCGTCCGTAGCGCGACGATGTTCCAATGATACGGTCGTCCGATCGCATCGATCAGTCGGTCTACGTCCTGGTTCCAGGACTCATCACGCAGCGTCATTGCCTGGTGCTTGGCAAGTGAGCCAAGATCCTCGGGCAGCGCGTGCACTGGGGGCAGCGTTGCATCTTTCAGCAGAATGGGAATTACCCGCTTTCCCTTTGCCAATGCAGAGGCTACTTCTACTCGCAGGTAGTCGATATCTGCCTGCTTCCGCCTTTGCTGGAGTTCAGCCAACCAGGTGGGGCCGATCAGCACCAATACAACTTTGGCAGCGGCCAACTCCTTGTCCAGCGTTGAATCGAATTGCGCCCCAAGAGGAATATCCGCGACATCCCTGAACGCCAGCGAACCACCAAGCCTATGTTGAAAGGTGTCTGCGAGGCGCCCGGCTTCGCCGCCGGTATCACTTCGTCGATAGCTGAGGAATACGGTCCGCATAGCCGCGGCATCTCAGAGACGTGTGGCTTTTGCTACGCACATGACTGGGCCGGCGAGCGTTCGCGGATCACGATTAGCGGGACAATGCATCCCAAATGCGCGCCTTTTCAAGGTGGGTCTTGCCCGACTCAAGGCTCTTCGGAACGAAAGTCGCGGGTTCATTTTTTGAAAGCTTTCTGAATTCGTATATCAACGCAGTCGTCCTGTAGCCCTCCTCATAGATCAGCATGCCCATCGATTTCGGCAGTTGATTTAGCCCAACATCAAGCCAGCGCCGCGCCTCATCTTCGCTCGGTCTCTTGTCGGCCCGCGAAAAAGGTGTATCGGTGACGATGAAGGCAATCACCCGATAGTAGCCGGGCGGCGCCTTTGCCAAGGCTTTCAGGAATTCAACGAAAGTCATGTCGCCGAGCGAAGGGAGATCCGTCCGAAAACGTTCCTTGCCGGACCGGGGAGTGCCATCGGGCTTTATCTGCTCTATTTGTGTAACCAAAGCGAACCCACGCGGCACGGAAGAGTATCTCCATGTCTCATAGTTGGCCTCATCCAGGGCCGCCTCGAGTCTTTCCGCAACATCCGATAGCTTTGTGTGCTCGCCTTTCGAGACCCAGGCATTGCGAATTTGGTGCTCGGCGGACGCCGCGGGAGGTGGCCACGGAAAGGCAGGAATCGCTGCCGCCGCTGTCGGCGATTCCGGAGGGAGGGGTGATCCCCGTACCTTTGGCGATGCGGCATCTTGCGGCGGCGCCGACGGCTCGCGCGAGGACTGCCAGAATGCGAGATACAGCAATGTCGCCGATAGCAATGCAAGTCCCATGATCGCAAAAAGTCGATTGCGCATCATGCCGCCTCAGAAAACAAGCCGCCATGTCAACCAACCCCAATGGAACAGGTCGGCAGGCGACGGGTTACGCTGAGCCGCTTGCTCTACATCCCGCTCTGCAGACAGCTGGCATTAAGGACAATCATCTATTGCACGTTCACTTCAGTGTTTCGCAATACTTCGCCGGGCAGCCGAATGCCGCTCCCTTAGAGCTGGGTTCGGCCTGACAGTGATGGCGAGATTCAGGGTGAGCCACTATCGCTTGTTGCGACAGTCTGCACGAGCCATCTGCAAGGAACTCAACGCTAGGGCGGATAGGGTCGAAGGGTGGCGGAGTTGACGCGCGTGTCTTGACACTCTCCTTCTGCGCAGAGGAATCAGCAGGGCCCGTTGCTGATCCGGTAGTACGAGCGCATGACACGCCCGTCAACCCGGTTGACCGTGAACCAAACTTCTGCGCAGCCGCCTTCCTGGCGGCGTCCTCCGATGCTGCCTTAATGGTCGTTGTCTCAACTCCAGCATCCTTCGTCGTCACGAGGCATTGGTATTGGACTGCGGGCTGCGGTGCGACATTTTGAGGATACGCCGGCATCGCAACCGTAGACACGGCAAGCGACACCAACATCGGTCGTACGAATATCTTCGCCTTCATCGGGATTCGACCTCGCTTTCGACCCGCGTCGCTCGTAGCACGCGTCCAAGCATTGGACAACGTAGCCGTCCGCTTCAAGAATCATCCCTTCAAGAAATATTGTCAACGTATGCGAGGGGGCTGTGTTCCCTCCAGCGAACTCAACGCATCCAGAAGTTGAGCTCGCGCTCGCGATTCCCGCCCGGCATCCAACCGTTCAAAGGCTTGAAGATCTTGTCAGGGTCGCCGCCATCCGCCAGGAAGGCACGCCAGGAGAAATGGTCGTAAACCCCTTCGATGTGCACCGCGTAGGCCTGGGCGAGCGCCTTGTTCCCGCGGACAATCACCAGGTTCTCGTCGTTCCCCTTCGACGCCGCGTCCGAGAAGTTGTGCGAACCCGTGACGACGATGCAGTCGTCGGAAAACGGGTCGATGACGATGACTTTGGAGTGAATGATGGCATTGAGCCCGGCAGGGAAGTACATGCGCCGCTGAAACTCCTCGCGCGCCCACGATGGCACGTTGTCGGACGGCAAGCCGTCGGGCAGCAGCGTCGAATCCTTGAACTCCGCAGGATCCGCGCCCGTTCGAACGACCTGCGCCTTGTGGCTGATGATCGTGCCGTTTGCCGATTGCCGCACTTCAGACACGACCCCACGGACATAGGGTCCGGCGACCTCGCGTGCGCGATCAAGCAATGCACCCAGCAAAGGCGACTGCCCTGGCGTATACATCAGAAACAGCAGACCGTCACGCGCACCCGCGATCCGTTCGAGGATGGGCGCAAACTCCGCCTCCTTGCGCGTCGCCGCAAAGTACGTGGTGAGCGGACCATCGTCGGTGGGTCGCGTATTGCCTGCGATCAGCGATGCGGTCAGGTCGTCTCCGGCTGCGACCAGCGCCTTCCATTGCTCATAGAAGCGTTGTGCCGTCGGCGGACGCTCGATGACCAGCACGTTGTTGAGCTGGGTGCACAACCCGGTCGTGGTCCAGTTCGTGCTGCCTGTCAGCACCCGTACGGCATTCCCCGTCGCCGAGCTGCGCTCGACCACGAACTTGTTGTGGACGCTGGGACTCGACGCACCGCTGTGCGAAAGATCCCGATGCCGGACCTCAAGATGCGCTGCAGCAAGGTCGTCGGCCACATTGTCGCGCGTGGCGCTGCCGTTGCCGATGAGCACGTGTCCCCTCGTACCGAGCACCTTCAGGCCATCGATCAGTTCCCGGTCGTTGATCTCGTACAGCGCGGCGTAGATCTCGCTCCCGCGGCGATCGGCATCGGCCAGGAACTCCAGGATCGCGTGCCTGGCATCGCCCGCGAGGTACCGGCGCCCCGGGAATCCCGGTTCGGCCAGCCGTGTCTTGAACCGCTTGAGGGCCGCCACGCTGATCTCACCGACCATCCGGCTCACCACTTGCGACATGATCGTTCCACGATTGAAGCCGGCGGAGATCCCGTCCCCGAAATGACTCGACACCACGACAGGATCGGCCCAGGGCGTCGCCTGGTCGACGACCGCCGCGAACGTCCCGTCGCCGTTGTCGGTCATCGGGGTCACACGGTAGGTAACCTCGTCGGCGTCATCGACGCTGTGGTCGGTCCAGATGCAGCGCCGAACGGGCGACAGTTCCGACGAGATCCCGGCGACCGGAACCTCGCCTTGACCCACCCTTGCCGGTACGCGGTTGTTGATCACCGTGATCTCGCCGGTCTTCGCAATGCGCCGCTCCACGCGGAACCCCACCCAGTCGTCCGACCAGGGATCGGGTCTCCACGCAATCAATGCGTCATCACCGTTGGTGTGGATGCTCACGGCAATCGGCATGCGGTTCCCTCCAGGAGCCTGTCGAGCCTAGCCCGAAGATGGTGGCGGTTCGGTCGAATCGCCGGCGCGTCCTGCCAAATGCGCCGCCAGAGTCGCCACGGCCTTCTTTTCGGCCGCGGTCGCCCGCGCCGCGTATTTCGGCAACACGAACCGCAGCTGATCCCGCACCGAGCCCCACTCGGACGGCGCGCTCACACGCGCGTACAGATCGTCAAATTCGCGCAGGATCGTGTCGAGCTCGGTTGCCAGTCTGCGGTCGGCGATGGCCAGGTAGATACGCAGCTCGGTGAGACCGGCGACGCTCCAGAAGTCAGGGTCGTCGCGCGTCCTGGCGGCGAGGCTTGCCCGAACGTCGGTAACCGCAGCGGGATCGAAGTTGCGCCAGCGGGGCTTGCCTGCGTCCGCGACGAGTTCGGCGGCCATTCGATTGAGCGCGGGATAGAAGAGTTCATCGTGGCTCATGGCGCGGGCCAACTGCTCGGCACATCCGTAGTGGAGCTTCATCTTCTCGATCGCTTTGGCTTCAGCTCGAGGGTATCCTGCCGCGGCCTCGACCATGGCCAGGCGTTTCCAAGCGGAACCGCACAGGCTCTCTCGCTCGATCGTCGGCTGCAGCGCCGTGAGCTGCTCGAGGATGCGCAGCGCCGCGGCGATTTCGTCGCGCGCGCGGCCGAGCGCCACTTTCAGCGCCTCGGCCGCTCGTGCTGTTCCCGCTTTCGCGGGTTTGCCGCCTTGCCGAACTCGCCCAGGTTTCGGACTTTCGCTTCTGACGTTCGGTTCGTCGCGGCGAGCGAAGTTCCGGATCGCGTTTTCCGCCGTGTCCCACGCCTGCCGGGCGCGGAGGTTGCCGAGCTGCTCGACCACTTTGAGAGACGCGGTCCCGTCGTTCGTGCCGAGCGCCTGCGCGTACCATGCAATGGCCGCCGCGCGATCGCCGGCGGCATCCCATGCGCGCCCGAATGCTTCGCCGACCTCGCCGATGTCGCGCCAGCGTTGCCCGAATCGCGCGTCGAGGTGACGGATCTTTGTTCGCTGACCCTGTGCCGCCGCCTTCTGGTACTTGCTCCCGACGGCAAGTGTTTCGAGAGCGAGGACCAGACTCTTTGGTGAAGCCACACTCGCGAATTCGTCGGCAAGCGAGGGCGTCGGGCGTTGCGCATCGGACACATTCTGAACAAAGTACCAATCCGGATCGCCGTAGCATTGATACGCGGCCCAGGTGTTGCCACCCATTGCAAAGCGCAGCCTCCCGCGCCTCGGCGACGGCGTCGATGAAGCGGCGTCCCCGCGCTAGCGCAGCGTAGAAACGGGTGGCAAATTCGCTCGCGGCGGCGTCGTCGACCGCCCAGCCGGCGGCGATAACACAGCGCACACCGATCTTGATCAGTTCCTCGGCGACGCCCGCGGCGAAGCGCGGGCGATCGGGTGGCGCGTTGGCGGCGGTCGCGTCTCCGGTCAGCATCTGGTCCGCGCTGCGGGCGGCGAGATGACAGCAGTTCACGAAGACCAGCTCCGGAACCTTGCGCATGTTCCGGATTTCGCGCGGGCCCAGGTACGTTCCGTCGGAGAGCACGACGCCACGGGGATCCCCGAGCTCTTGCGGCGGGTCGCCTTCCTTCCTGGGTGCCGGGCCGATCCGCTCGGGGGGCTCGCCATGTCCGGCGATGTGCACGATGCGCCAGTCGCGCCCGAGCAGCGCGCCGATGATGGTCTGCGCGTCGGCACCGGCCTCATCCGGGTCATCGGGGATCAGCGCCTTGACACGTTCGGCCCCGAGGGCATCGCGCGCCTCGAGGCATTGCGGCCACCGCCCTGGCCTCATCGCGTGCGCCGGGCAAGGGCGGGTAGATGTCCGGATCGCAGGCCGGCTCGCCAATGACGAGCGCGCTCGCATCGGCGCCGGCATCGGACACTTGCGCGCGAAAATCGGCGATGCGCAGCTTGCGCAGCAGCTTGGCGCGGATGGCCCACGGTCGCCTGTCGCCGCCGTCTGGCGCCCCGCTGTCGAGCAGCTCCCACGGGATGCCCGCGGTACCGCCGTCGACTTCGAGCTGCAAGTCGGTCGTTCCCCCGAGAAACGGCTCCATTTCCATGGGGATCAGAAGCTTGAACAAGGTCCGGCCGATTTGACGATCATCGCCGCGAGCATTGGACGCACCGGCAACGAGGTTCCGCAGCAATCGACCTTGGGCCGCCTGGGCACGCACTTCGGTCCTCGCTCGCTTGGTGTCGAGCGTATAGGCGATCGAGGCTTCGCCGTCCTTCTCCTCCTCAGTCAGCGCGGACATGAAGTCGTAGTCGCTGCCGCGATAGCCGGAATCGAGCAAGCGCGGCAGCGCCCCCGGCCCGGTTCGCACGGTTTCGGCGACGACGAAGGCGCCCGGTGAAGCCGCCGCCTGCACTTGCAGGGCGCGCCAGACCTCGTTGGCACGATCGAGGTACAACTCGACGAAGTGCAGATTGACCGCAACCGGCCAGCGGCTTTCCGCCAGGTGCTCGTTGGCGTCGCGCACGCCTTGCGCGATGAGCCGTGCCGCCTGTCCTACCGCGATGCCTACGCCACCGCTGCCGATGAGCGCCGACGCGAGCTCGAACACCGCCGGCGCGCCGCCCGGCATCTCGGTCAGGCGCTGCGACCAGCCGATGACCGCCTGGCGCACTGCGAGCACGAGATCGGTGGCGCGGAGCTTGCCCTCTTCGCCCAGCCCCACGATGATGGCCGCCTCCGGGCGCGGCAACTGCAGAGGATTGTCCCGGTTGACCCCGGTGTTGATGAATATCTGGTGATGCCCCGGTGCATTCGGATAAAGCCCGGCGCCGAGCGACGCGCTCATTTCCCCACCGAGCAGCCGGTCGACAACACGCTCGGTCCCGGTTAGGCGCAGCGAGGCGTAGTGCCCGAGCATGAGCGGCTGGCGCACGAACAGAAGATCGCCGTTGATCACGCTGATCCTGAGCGCGGCCCGGATCGGGCCCGTTTCTGCGTCCGGACGCGCGGCTGCGGGTGAGAAAAGATCTCGGGCGGTTTCCGGGGGACGGCCGGACGGGCGCGCGCGCGACGGCCGGCTGCGCACCCGGGCAGGTGCCGCGATCGTCGCCGCACTCGCGCCGACGAAGACGGGTCCACGCGAGTCAGGCGATTCGTCGTTCCCTCGGTGAGCAATTCGAGGTATGCCGGGAACGCGTCCTTGTGCATGGGCAGGTTGCCATGCTCGCAGGCGATTTGCCACGTCGGCACGCCGGGGAGGCGCGCGCTGGCGAGCGTCGCGCGACCGTCACCCGCCTCGGGCAAATCGAGATATTCGAGACCTGTGTCACCGATTACAAAGCCATCGGGCGTAAATCGCGCCTGGCCCGCGACCAGCAGCATCTTTCCCTTCAAGATGTCGTCCGCGAGGGCGCTTTCACGCTGGGCGTCGAGGCGTTTGCGCAACGCTACCGCGCAGTCGATCACCTCTTGCGGCGGTACGCCCCACGCATACGCGTCGAGCTGGATCGTGTTGCGGTGCCAGGAGTTGAAGGCGCGGACGCGATCGAGGTCGTCGTCGGCAAGCTTTTGCCATGTCGCCTGCCGGTCGAGTGCGAGCTTGGCGTCGACGAGTCCCGCCTGGAGTTGGATGAAACCGGGCAGACCGGCCATCAATTGCCGCGCCACATGGTCATGAAACGGTGCGCCGAATGCAATCAGCGTATTGCCAAACGTGTCGTCGCCCGAGAGTACCTGCATCGGCGCCCAGGAGCCGCCGTTGGGCGTGCCCAGCATCACCATGCGCGCGGCGGGGTGCGACATCATTCGCTTCCAGACGTCGGGACGCTCGAGCTGCATCGTTCGCGCAACCAGCCCGCCCATCGAGTGGGCGAGGAATCGCACCGGCTGCCCACTGGTCGCGCGCGCGTCGAGCGCAGCCTCAACTGCCTTGCCGAGGCGCTGCGCCTCTTCCTCCATCGGTCGCCGCCAATCGTAGGCGAACTCGATGACCTGATGCGTTTCGGCAAGGAAATCGCCGATGTCGTTGTACGTCATTTCGATCGGGCCATCGGGTTCGACCCTGTCGGGCCGACCGGGCTTGTATTCGACGCGCATCAGGCCGTTGACGAGACGCCATCCCAGCCAGATGCGCTTGCCGTCGACTTTGAGGTTGCTGCCGAGAATTCCCGGGAACAAGAACACCGCGGGCTTGCGGCTCGCGAGCGCGCCGTCGCCGGCCCTCCCCCGCGCTCCGCGGACACCCGCGGACGACTTGCCGGCCCACGATAACGGACCGATGACGCGGAATCCGTGCGGAATTTCCTGGAGCAGCGCGTTGACGACGGCCTCGGCGGTCCGCTCGTTGCAAAAATAGTTGAAGTGCGAGACCTTGCCTCCCTGGTCGAAGAGGAAGGTTGCACCCGTTGCGCGCGGCGCGCCGCCATACATCGAGCGGGTCTGCACGACGAGGTCGTTGTCCATCCAGAAGAATGCATCGGCCAGCAGCGTCTTGAGCCACGAAACGACCGAGTCACCTTCGATGTCCCCGGTGACCACGCGCAATTCCCCGGGAATCGCGTCGTCCACCGCATGGAGCCATCGCACCAGAGGGCTGTCGGGAATCTGCGCCGCAAGTCCCGGGAGGAGATCGGGGTCGGCGCGGCGCTGTGCGACTTCCCCAAGAAAGTCCACGATTGCGGGCGCGACGGGGACGTCGGCAAGCTCGAGCGCCCACTTCACGATCGAGACATAAGCGTCAAGCCGTTTGGACGCGAGCAACGTGCCGCGCGAGGGGCAAGCGACCCGGACGACCCGCTCGATCAAGATCTCGCGCTCGGCCACGACTTTGCCGAGCGCTTTCAACGCCTCGCGTTGTGCCCGATACCTGTCGCCTTTGAAGAACGCGAAGTCACTCGCCCGGAGTTCGGGGTTCGCGCAGACCCGCGCAAGCACCTCGGCCACCAGGCCTCCGCGGGAATGTGTGACGAGGTGAACTCGCGCACCGGGCGGACATGCCTGCGCGAGCGTGAGAGCGTTTTCGATCGGGCTGACGCCGAGCGTGGGGTGCTCGAGGCCGAAGACGCGCTGCTCGTAGTGTTCGAACAGCGCCTTGACGCGCTGCGGGTACTGCACCCACAGCTTGCCGAATGTACCGCACGTCTCGCAGAAGGTGCCGTGCACGAGGACCAGCAGCGGCTTGCCGTTGGCCTCGGGCATTTGCGACAGCGGCGACGCCGTACCTTTGAGCCTGGGCAACGATTCCGGCGACAGCTGGTAGACCCCGGCGTCGACTTGGGCGTCGACGCGACGAACGACTTCCGACGCAGCGAAATCCGCTGCCGAATCCTCGCCGATGCCGGTCACGATTTCTACGGCCGATACCAGCACGGTCGCCAGCGCGCTTCGCTTGGCGCCACGTTGCAGCAGCTGCTGCTCGAACCCCGCCCACTGCAGGCTCGCCGGAATCCGGACCTCCCCGGAGGCGGCCTCGTCCAGATTGTCACCGCCACCTCTGCGTCTGACGCCGCTTTGCGCGAGCAGCAGGTCGCGGGCGTTCTCCGGGTGCAGGACCAGGACCGGGCCGCCCGCGATGTGCAGCACGACCGCATCCTCCCCGGGCGTTGCCGCGATGCGGATATCGGCACCGTCCCCTCGCTGCGCCGCGACGCGCACCGATTGCTTGACTTTCCCACGCGTGAGCCCGGCGGGGAGCAACGGGGGCGCCGCGCCGCGCGTGGCCGCACCAGACTCCGGCGCGCGCGAGATGCCCGACACCACGAACGCAATCGTCGGGCATGCTGCCGGGGCCATCATTCAATTTCCTCCTGATCGACATGCTGCCCGCACCCGCCGTTCCGAACGCAGATGCGCACCCTCCGCGATTGCCGTGCGATCGCCATCAAATGGCGGGGGAAACGCGGCCCACGGACGGATTCAGATCGTGAAAGGAGCTTGCGCTTCGAACTTCGGATTCGGGGCGCCGACGAAGTAATAGTTGGGCGTTTGCTCCGGTGGCATCTTCGAAACGATGACGTCCCGCAGCTTGCGGTAATCTCCGGTGAACTTTCCGCCGTTCCAGACTTTCTTCAGCGTTCCGGTGAAGAGCCCGTTGCGTGCACCATCCTGCGACGTCTGATTGTCCATGCATCCCGAGATGAGCAGCACGCTGGCATTGACCTTGGCGCTCTCGGCGGCGGGATGCTGATCCTGGATCCTCCTGTAGAGATCCGCATGCGCCTTCTGGACCTTGCGCACGACAGTCGTCGGCATTGCCCGTATGCGCGGCCCTCCGGAAACGAACGCCGGAATATCGCGGAGCACCGTTCCGCTGTGACAGCTGTCCGACAGCACGACAATTCGAACGCCCGTCTTGAACTTGCCCCATAACTCGTAGAGTTCGTCGTCGATGAACTGCCGGTTGTAGCAGACCCAGGTCTCATCCATGCGGTCCTTTTCATCGCTATTGGTGTCGTTGACCTGTCCGCCATGCCCCGAGTACGTGAGAAAGAAGAGGTCGCCGGACTTGAGCGTCTTGGCCGCGCTCAGGATCGCCGCCGACACGGCTTCCGCGGTGGCGGCTTTGGTGAGCAATAGCGAGCTCGGCTTGAACCCCTGCTTCTGTGCCAGCGCGACCATGTCCTTGGCGTCCGCCTCGCACGCCGTGAGCTGACCGTCCCATCCTTCATACTGACCGGGATCGACGCGATTGAGACCGATGTGGATCGAGATACCTTGTGCCATGAGCAACCTCGCGATAGGGCTTGTTTAACGACTCGAATACTCGCTGTCTGCCATTCCGGGCCAGTGCATGCGAGCCTGCCGCCTCTCCACCATCATCGATGACGCCTTTCGACGCGCGTCGCCGGAATGATCCTGCCCCCGGGCAACGGCGCTCCCGTCGAGGCGCGGACCCGGACCGGTCAGGCGCTGAGCGTTCGCCTGATGGCGGACAGGGCGATTCCTTCGTTGGCTTCGTACGTACCCTCGCCATGGAGCCGCGGTGTCGATGCCGACCCGCCATGGTGCAGAGCGATGACCTCCCAAAGTGCGTTGAACACCGGGCTGCCGGAGCTGCCGGGATCGGTCGGTGTGCGATAGTGAACCAGTCGCTCGTCGTCGTCGATGTCGAGGAGCAGACTGTCGTGGAGGGATATCTGCAAGCCGCTCCCGCGCGGATGGCCAACGACATAGGCCTTGGCCTTGGCATCGACCAGCGGCAACGCATTGGCTGTCTCGAGGCCCGTGAATCGATCTGGCAGCGCCTCCAGCCGCACGACGGTGACATCCAGGTTCTCGGAAGGACCGCGGCACACGCCCAGATCGCCCGGCGCGGAATTGAACAACAGTTCCGTGGCCTTGTAGAACACCGGCTCTCCGGCGACCGCGGACTCCACTTCGAACGTGACACGGGCGTTCGGCAACCGGATCGCGTTCGCCAGCGTTTCACTGATCACATGGGCGTTGGTGACGAACACGGGCCCGGGACCGAACGATGCCTTGAGCGCGGCGCCATCGACCAGAAAGCCGGTGCCGAGCCGTTCGCCATTCGTATTGCAGACGCAGCCGATCGATGAGCAGACACCCAGCATGCGTTTGACTATGTCAATGGTGAAGCTGCCTTCGCCGGAAAAATTCTTTTCGAAAGCCCGCGGATCCGCCGCGAGCGCCTGGGCCATGGCCGGGATGGCGGCGGCGGACACCGACCACCGCGATTGGGTGCGAGCGATGTGACGGGCGATGATCGCGGTAAGTCGGTCAACGCACGCGGTGCCGCCGTCGGACGCGCCGCCCTGCCAGATCTCGCGCAGTTGGCGGTCGTAGCTTTCGACGTCGAACGGTTGCACAGCCCGATGGTGCAGGAAGCGATACAGCCACAACTCAGCTTGGTCGCATTTGCCGAGCGCCAAGAAGGCCTCGGACAGCGTCGCAGCGTGCCATCGGTCGTCCGGATTGCGACGATTGAGTTGCGCGACCTGACGCTGGATGGCGTCTGCAAGCGTCTCGGACGAGGGCAAGCCCGCGCGCCGCACCCCTTCGCGTTCCTCGCGCGCACGAAGCGCGACCGCGTTGATGCCGTGCCAGTAGGGCTTGTCCGGGTTGGCGTCGTACTGCGCGAAATATTGATCGGTCGCCCTTACCAGCGAATCCTTGTCGCCCGTCGCGACAAACCGCTGCTTGTAGATGCGGCCGAGCAAGCCCTCGTATTCGAGGACCTCCGACGCGGCTTGCGCCCCAGCGCCGGGGGCCTTTATTCGGACCAACCCGTCCTGCAACACCTTCTCGGCGGCATCGAGCGCGGAAAGATTGATAAGGGCCTGCGCATGATGTTTCGCGATAGTCGCGTCGAAACCGCGGACCTCGGTCCATGCCTGGCCGAGCATGCGCGTGTGATCGTACTGCCGTTGCCCGTTGAGCGCCCTCGCCGCCCGTCGCACGGCATCGACGCCGACGCCCGCCTCCGCGCGCGGCAACGAATCCACGATCGACCACACTGCGGCGCCGATATCCCAAGCCTGGGCGTCCGGCAGCTCGCCGTTCTTCAGCGCGTCCGCGAGTTGCGCAATGGCGCGCGTTTCCATGTCTAGCAGACTAGCCGATTCCCACGGCCTTCGCGAGCTGCGCCCGCAGCTGAGTGCCGGCGAAATAGTGGGTGATCGTGTGCCGCCAACTGCCCCAGTTGGACTCCTTGAGATCGACGACGCTCTTGCCATCTACCGGCGCATAGTCGTTGGCGAGCTGAGGATCGGCACCGCACACGGGATCGAGCGGGTCATACACATTGATCCACCGGCCCAATTTCGCGGCGGGAAAATCGACGTCTTTCGCGTCGACCGCAATCAGCTCCTGTTGCACTTCCCGTATGCCGAGCGGAGAACCCAGGGTGATCAGGGTGTCCACCTGCGGGCATTCGGGACAGTTGCGCAGCACGTCATAGGCGATCATCGTGCCCATGCTGTGGGAAACGATGACAACGCGTTCCGCTTCAGCGCTCGCCGCGACAAGTTCCCGAAGCAGCCTTGATCGAAGCTCCTGTCGCACCTTGAAGTGTGCACCGTCCGGACGGACATAATCCTTGTCGAACAGGAAGTAGTAGGCCTCCATCGCGGCCTTCTTGATGATGGCTTGCTTGACCGCGTCCGGCAGCCAGCTCGCGATCTCGTATTGTTCGCCGCTGACCGTCGTCTTGCGCGGTTCGGTCGAAGGCTCCGACGGCAGCAGCTCGAGTTGCGCCGTGAGCTTGGCCTCGAACTCGTGCAGGAACTGGTGTTCGCGCGGCGTGACCGGCTGTGGAAGGCGAAGGTCCCCCTCGATGCGATCGAGGTTCTCGTTCGCGAGATCCTTGTCTTCGTTGGCCTCGTAGTACGAATCGAAGTCGGTTTCGTAGTCCGTGCCGTAAAACACGTCCGCATAGTAGTTGAAGCGCTGAGGGACACCGCGGGTCGGCAGGTCGACGCCCGCATTCGGCGGCGCGAATACGCTCGGCATCGGATTGCCGCGCTGCATGCCCCAAAGCCAGATTTCCGTCAACTTTTCCGGTGGGGGCTTCTTTGCGAGTCCATGAACGAAGACCGCTGCGTACGGGCGTTTGGCAGGCATGTTGAGCGCTCCTTGCAATCGTCAGATTGGTCCTGGGTTGCCGCGGATCACCTCGGCGAATTGTCAGCCGATGCCTTCTTGACGAGCTCGGCTTCGACCTGCTCCGTCCACGGGACGTCGATTCCCCGCCGTGCACGCGTCTCGCGGATCAGGCGGAGGTTGCGCGCGGTGGTCTCCGGTTCCCAGCGCTCGCGAATGACCGGCAGCGCCTGCTCCAGGCGCCGCGAATGCCTGCTGCTCGTTCATGCCCAGCACGCCGAGCTCCACGAGCGTGGCGTAGTCCCAGTAATCCGGCTTGCCCGCCGCGATCCGCCGCTCGACCGCGTAAGCCACCACCGGCACGAGTCGTCGCTCGCCGCGGATCCGGCGGATCCTTGAGTTCCATCAGCGTCACCGCATTCACACCCGGATAGGCATCGCGCCAGTCGGCTTCGAACCCGCGAAGATAGGCGTCGATCGCCTTGTTGAGCAAGCCGCGCGCGGCGAAGGTGTCACCGGCCTTCACCGCGGCGTCCCAGCGATCCTTGTAGACCCGCCCGAGAATGCCGTAGGTCTCGCTCGACGCGCCGCGCTGCGCGATCAGATCGCAGAAGCACGCGCTCCGCCTCGTCGCCGCGGCCCGCGCGATTGAGTGCTAAGCGCCAGTTGTTCCTGCACCAGCGGTGTCGCTGCCAGCGGCCTCGACATCTTGCGCGACAAGCGCGATCATGTCGTCCCATGCCTTGACTGCGCGGTAGGAGAGATAGAGGTCGATGACGACGCCCGCCTTCGGCATCGGCCAGGCCGCCGGGCGACCCGGCAAGTTCGGCCTCGATCGCCTGCAGCGCGTCCCGGCCCGCCTTGCGCGCAGTCGCCAGGCGCTCCTTCAGTTGCCGCGCGTATTCGACGCGATCGCGAAAGACGTCGGTCTTCAGTCGCTGGATGTCCGGGAATCCGTCGACCAACTGGAATACCGGGCTGTCGGCAAGCCCGGCGCGAGCAGCGATCAACCTTTCCGCCAGTGCATGCCGACTTTCGCGTCGGCCACGGCCGGCTTCCCGTCGGGGCCGAGCCTGTAGGGCAGCGCTCGAAGCGGCGCGACGTCGAACGGCAGCGCCCCGCCGCTGTCGGCAAAGACCAGCACCGTGCTCGCCGGCTTGATCCCGTGCCGCAAGCCCAATTCGTAGAAGACGTTGGCATTGGCGCCGGTGAGGTCCGCGACGGCGTAGTCGCACAGGATCAGCCGCTCGAACATCGGCTTGTGGATGATGCCGCCGGCCTGCTCCTCGTCGGCGCGCAACGGCTGCGAGGCCTGCTTCTTCGATCGCCGGCGCGATCAGCTCGGCGTACACCGCGTCGAAATCGACGACGCCACCTCCGGCCGCGGGCTTGCGGCCGAAGGGCATGAGCACGAAGCAGAGCGGTTGTTGCGTCGTCAACCCGCGACCCTCCTTGTCCTTGCCGATCGCCTCC
>CAWJMQ010000015.1:0-67270 GCA_963844005.1 uncultured beta proteobacterium
TGCATCAATTCCTGCGGCGTTGCGGTTTTGGCCGTGAGTTTGCTCAGCGCCTGCATCTCCGGTGACAGCGGAATGGCCTTGAGCTGGCGCGGGAAAATGCCGCCGCCCTTGCTGATCAGCGATTTGTCATAGTCCTGCCAGCTCGAGCGCGGCAGCGCGAATAGCCGCTCGCGCTCGATGAAGGAGCGCTCCGCATCGGGATTGGGATCAATGAAGATGTCGCGATGATCGAAGGCCGCGAGGAGCCTTATCTGCCGCGACAGCAGCATGCCGTTGCCGAACACATCGCCCGACATGTCGCCGACGCCGATGACCGCTGAAGGGGGTGCGACTGTATATCGATGTCGATTTCGCGGAAGTGGCGCTTGCACCGCTTCCCACCACCCCTCGCGGTGATCGCCATCTTCTTGTGGTCGTAACCCGCCGATCCGCCCGACGCGAAGGCATCGTCGAGCCAGAAGCCGTGCTCGGCCGAATTCCGTTGGCGATGTCGGAGAAGGTCGCCGTACCCTTGTCGGCGGCGACCACCAGATAGGGATCGTCCTTGTCCGCCTGACGGTGCGCGGGGGCGGCACCACCCTGCCGTCCTTGAGATTGTCGGTGAGGTCGAGAAGGCTCGACACGAAGCGCTTGTAGACCCGTACCCCCTCGGCCTGGATCGCGTCGCGGCCGCGCCCGGCGGCATGCGCTTGGGCACGAAGCCGCCCTTGGCGCCGACCGGCACGATCACCGCGTTCTTGACCCCTTGCGCCTTGGCGAGGCCCAAGCACCTCGGTACGGAAATCCTCCGGCCGGTCCGACCATCGGAGGCCGCCGCGCGCCACCGGGCCGCCGCGCAGATGCACGCCCTCGACATCGGGCGCATAGACGAAGATTTCGGCGAACGGCCGGGGCTCCGGGAAGTCCCTCGACGCGCTTGCGTGTCGAGCTTGAAGGAGATGATCGGCGGCTTCGCCGTCAGTCCGGGCCTCGTGGAAATAGTTCGTCCGCAGGATCGCGCCGACGAGATTGACGTAACGCCGGATGATGCTGGTCCTCGTCGAGGCTGGGAACCAGGCGAGCGCCGGCTTCGAGTCGCCGCGCAGAGTTTCCGCCGCTTAGTCTCATCGAGGATCGGGATCGAAATGCGCGTAGAAAAGCCCACGATGTAGTTGGCGATGCCGCTATGCTTGACGAGCGTCTGCGCCATGTAGTCGGGCGAGTAAGATGCCGACTGGTCTGGCGGATGTAGCGTCCGAAGGCGCGCAGGAGCGCGACTTAGGCCAGGTCATCGCCGAGGTCAGCGACAGTGCATTGAAGCACATCATTCTCGGCGAAGCCCCGTCCACACCGCGCGTGAACGCCGCTTCGAGGGTTCGTGAAGGTTGGAGGTCCGGTTGCAGTGCCTTGGCGGGTGCGTGAATCAGGACGTCATGGATGACGGCGCGGGCGCGGCCCGTGGTGGAACCGGGGCAAGCACATGCGTGGTTTCGGAAATCGCTTCCGGAGCCCGAGGTTTTCTAGAATCGGCAGACGGAGGCTAAGCGCAATGGCGTCGCCCATGGTGATAGAGGCGGCAGTGGAACTCCCTGCTCAGCATCGCCCGCCCTTGTCAGGAATTCGACGCCGACGCCATCGCTATCGCCCAGGGCTTCGACTTGCTACGATGTCTTTAAGGGCGTGCTCGGGTTCACTCTCGTCGCGGTAGCCGGGCGGGAAGGCGCCGCGCCAGCGGGCGATGCGAAGCCATCCTTGCCGCTTGCCGCATGCAGGGCCTGTTCCAGTCGGTCGTCCCAGTTGCGCACGGCCGTCGACGACTGTCTGCTCCGGTTTCGGCAGGATCGGGTAACACGTCGGCGGGCTTTGCGCGTGATGATGAAATGGACGCGCACCAGTGTGCTTCGCCGAAGGAAGGCGCGAAGCAAGCGACCGTCCGTCAAGCGCCTCGGCCAGGATTTCACCGACCTTCGGCGACGTCGCTGTCGAACCGGTCGCGTGGGATGAAGACAAATGCCGAGACGAAGCGGTCGAACTTGTCACGGCGCACGAACAGGCGGGTGCGCGGCCGTTCCTCGAGCCGCAGTATTCCGTGCGCGATGTCTCGAGCGTTTCGCCGTCGATTTGGAACAGCTCGTCGCGGGGAAAACTTCGAGGATGCTAATCAGCGCCTTGCCGCAATGGCCCGATGGCGAGAAGCCGCTGGCCGCGACGACGCTGCGCCAGCTTGCTTGCGCGAGCAGCGGGATGTCGTTGGGGTTTTGGGTGTAGGCCGACGAGGTGAACAGCCCGACGACGCTGAGTTCGCCCGCAGTTCGCCCTCGTTGTTAAAGAGCTTGACTCCGATATAGTCGAGCGCCGCGCGGCGGTGAACGGTCGAGCGTAAGGTCCGACTTAGTGATGATTAGGGCCGCCGGCAGCCGCAAAAATTCGCGGAATCTCGGCGTCTCGCAGATGCGTTAGCCGACGCGCCCCTCACCTCTCCTTGGCCGGTTTACGCAGGAGCCGAGCCCAGTGTCTTGCATGGCTTCGAAGCTCGACCCTTCGGGCGCCGCCCGCGAAGACGGTATTCGCGCAGGCCGAGGAAGGTGAAATGATTGTCGATGAGCCATTGCAGGAACGCGATCGATTCGGTCAGTTCCTCGATGGGATCGGCGGCGGCTCGGTCTGGTAGTGGTCGAATCTGCCTCGCGCAGCCGCTGCTGCATCGCGCGCCAGTCGATCACCACCTGGCGCACATCAGCAAAGACGGTGCGAAGGTCGGCCTCGAGGGCCGCCACTTCCTCCGCGGACAGACGCGCGAGATGGATATGGATGAAGCTCTCGCGGGTTGCCGTGCCGTCGGCCGCGGGCTTTGCCGCGATATCGAGGAGCTTGCCCGCAAGGTCGCGCTTCACCGCCACGACCGGATGGAGTGCCAAGCGCACTTCGTGGCCGCGTTCGGCCAGCAGGCCTATGGTCGAATTAACGAGAAAAGGCATGTCGTCGTTTACGATGTCAATCGTTGTGACGCCGTACAGCGCGCCCTCCGGATTGGTGACTGCAATCTTCGCCCGGCCCGGTTTGCGCTCGTTGAGGAAAGCGAGCCTGCCGTCAACGAGCTGCGCCAGCATCTCTGGCGAAGCTCCCAGCAGATCGTCGGGCGGGGCATTCTCAAGCAGCAGGGCGGCGAGTTCCTTGCCCGGCTTGCCTGTTACAGCTTTGCGGACCGCGTCGATCAGAACGGAAGCCGGATTATTGGTTGCCATGCAAGGGGCTCCTGTCGGGATTGGTCGACCCGGAAAAATCTAGCCGGATCGTGACACCTGCGCTACAGGAATGCGAAAACCGATAGCTGCGCGCGCACCAGAGCGTGATCGAGCGTGAACGTCGATTCGACGATAGGCGCCGCTGCCGAAGACGACGAGCCCGATGCGATCGCCCTTGCGGCGCGCGACGAAGTCGTCGAGCACACGTTTCACCGCCGCGATCCGCTCGATGCGTTTTCCGGTCGGGTCGGGAAAATCCTTCTCCTCCATCGACTGCGAGAGGTCGACGGCAAGCAGCAAGTCGCGGCCGGATTCGATGCGCTCGATCGGCGGCTCGACCCATTGCGGGCGGGCGGCGGCGACTACGATGAGCGCCCACGCGAGCGGCATGCACGAAGCCTCGGCGAGGCCGCGGCGCAGCACCACCGACGCCGGCGCGGGAACCTGACCGGTGATCTTCGCGAGTCGGCGCGAAGAACGGCACGTGCAGCGCCTCGACGCGCTCGTGGTGGGCCGGCAGCCATCGCCAGACAGCCAGCGGCAGCGGCAGCAGCAGCAGCACCCACGGATACAGCGATTTCGACCGCGCCGTGCGCGGTGGTCCAAGTCCACGTCAGGCCGAGAAGCACCGGTCCGCGTCACGCTGCATCGGCGTTGCAGAGAAAGCGCCCGCGCAGCACGGCGCTGGCTCTCGCGTAACGCGATCGCGATGCGAGCGGAGCCAGCGTTCGACGAGCACGCACAGCGCAATCGAGGTCGGCACGCGGGATCCGCGCGATCGCCTCCGCGGCGTTGATACGGCGCAGTGACGATGAGCCGCCCGGCGGCGCTGCGGAACGCCTCACCGCCAACGCCGGCGTCGAGGAAACGCGAGCCACGCATCGCCCGAGAGCGCTGCGACACTTTCGCGCGGCGCGATGTGAAGCGCGGCGCGCCGGACCAGCACCGCGAGATCGGTGAGCGCCACGGCACGACGCGCAGGATCGGCAAGCTCCGCGCGGATCGACGGCGAGCCGGCGCAGCGCGATCCGGCGATAGGCGTTCGCGCGCCATCGCCGGTACGCGCGCCACGCAGCCCAGTCCGCCACAGGACGGCACCAGCGCGAACGACCGCGTACCAGCCCGGCGCCGGCGGCCACCACGGCACCGGCGCCGGCACGACGATGTCGTGCGAGCGCGGCCAGCTTCGCGGCGAGTTCGGCGGCTCCGCACGTCGACTATCGCCTCTCGCGCAGTCCGGCCGGAACCCGAGCGCGCGGCGCAGCTGCCCGGCCACGTCGCCGCCGGTGTCGATCGGCAGCACAGGCACGCCGAGCTCCGTCTTCCAGTCGCTGCACCTGCCGCATGCGCTCCCGCAGCATCGTCTCGACCTCTGCGCGCGCGTGCGCGTCGCTGCGAGGTCGAGCTCGATCTGCAGTCGCCCGTCGCTGACGACCGCGCGATCGACGACCGGCAGCGTGAGCGGCCGTCGGGTCGTGGATCAACGCGGCGACGACGTCGTTGTGGCGGGCGAGCCGCTTGACGAGCCGCTGCGTATCGGCGTCCGCACCGTGGAAATCGCTCGCAACGAAGATCAGCCAGTCATGCGTCGCGCGGCGCGCCACGCCTTCGAGCACCGCGTTGATCCTGGCGGGATCGCCGCCGATGCCGCGGTCGAGCCCCAGCGCGCGGTTGCGTTCGACCAGCGCTTCCAGCACGCGCAGCACGCTCACGCGGCTGCGGTGCGGCTCGATCTCGACGGTCTTGCGCGTCGTCGAACACGACGGCGCCGACGCGATCGCCCGCGCCCACCACGTGCCAGGCGAGGAGCGCCGCCAGCTCGGCCGCCGTCACCGACTTCATCTGCACGCGCGTGCCGAAGAACATCGCCAGCCGCTGGTCGACGACCAGCAGCACGCGGCGCTCGCGCTCGTCGGTGTAGACGCGGGTGTGCGGCTTGCGCGTGCGCGCGGTGACCTTCCAGTCGATCGAGCGCACGTCGTCGCCCGGCAGATAGGCGCGCAGCTCGTCGAAATCGAGCCCGCGGCCGCGAATGCGCGCCGCGTGCCGGCCGGCGAGCACGCTGCGCAGCGGCTGCCGCGGCAGCAGGTTGAACCCGCGCGCCGCCCACTGCATCCGGATCAGATCCGGCAGAGCTCGTGTAGACACCCTGCGTTTCCACGGGCGAGCCCACGTCGCGAGAAGCACCTGGTTGCGCCGGCCGGTCAAGGCGCCGCGACCCGCTTCACAACCTCGGAGACGATCGTCATCCGCCGTGACACCAGCGGCGTTCGCCTCGTAGCTCGGAATGATCCGATGCCGCAGTACGTCGTGGGCGACTGCGCGCACGTCGTCCGGCGTCACGAAATCGCGGCAATCGAGCCACGCATGCGCGCGCGCGCAGCGATCGAGCGCCGATCGCGCCGCGCGGGCTCGCACCCACTTCGATCCATGCACGCAACTGAGCGTCGTAACGTTCCGGCGTACGCGTCGCATTGACCAGCTCGACGACATAGCGATCGATGCTCTCGGCGACGTGCACGTCACGCACCTCGGCGCGCGCGTCGAAGATCGCCTGCTGCGCAATCGGCGGATCGCCGGGTGCGTCGGCCGCTGCGCCGCGTTCTTCCGCCCGCACGAGCCGCACCACCGCCGATCTCGTCCTCCGGCTTCGGATAGTCGACCGCACGTGCAACAGGAACCGGTCCGTCTGCGCTTCGGGCAGCGGGTAAGTGCCCTCGTGCTCGATCGGATTCTGCGTGGCCATCACGAGGAATAGCGGCGGCAGCACGTGCGTCTTGCCGGCGACCGTGACCTGCCGCTCCTCCATCGCCTCGAGCAGCGCCGCCTGCACCTTGGCCGGCGCGCGGTTGATCTCGTCGGCGAGCACGAGATTGGCGAAGATCGGGCCCGGCTCGAAGCGGAAATCACCGCGCCCGTCGATCTGGTGATAGACCTCGGTGCCGGTGATGTCGGAGGGCAGCAGGTCCGGCGTGAACTGGATGCGCGACAGCCCCGCGTCGAGCTCGCGCGCGAGGCACTTGATCGCACGGGTCTTGGCGAGCCCCGGCAGGCCCTCGACCAGCAGATGGCCGTTCGGCGAGCAGTCCGATCAGCAGGCGCTCGATCAGCGCCTGCTGGCCGACGATTCCGCGCTCGAGTCGCGCGCGAAGCTCGTCGAACGCGTCATGCGCGCTCGCGACGGCCATGTCAACTGCCCGCGGTCAGTTCTTCATCGCGCCGGCAGCCCGCCCGATCTGCTCGAACACCTGGTCGACGTTGAACGACGCCGGGCGCTGGCGCGGCGGAAAATCCTTGAACGAGGCGACGAACGCGCCGACCCGCTGCTGGATCAGGTACGAACAGCCACAGCTTGTCGGCGTACCAGCGGAAATACATCGTCGGATTCGGCCATCGCCCGCTCGAACGGGTCCTGCCTCAGGTTCACGACCTTCGGGAACGTCTGCTTGGTGATCTTGCCCGAGATCCAGTCTTCCATCAGCGTGAAGTGGACCTTCCAGTCGCCCCAGCGCACGGCGTTCAGCGTCGCGGCGTCGCTGAAGTAGAAGAACTCCTCGCGCTTGGTCTTGCCCTTGCCCTGCAGCAGGTCGATCTGGTTGTAGCCGTCGAGATGCACCTTGAACGATCTTGTCGCCGGCCTTATAGCCCTTGAGCAGCTGCTCCTTGACGTCGGGCACGCCGGCGGCCGCGAGCAGCGTGGGCATCCAGTCCATCGCCGAGAACATCCCGTTCTCGATCGCGCCCGGCTTGACCTTCCCCGGCCAGCGGATCATCGCCGGCACGCGGAAGCCGCCCTCCCACGTCGTGCCCTTGAACCCGCGGAACGGGATCATCCCGCCGTCGGGCCAGGTGAAGGTCTCGGCGCCGTTGTCGGTCGTGTAGATGACGATCGTGTTGTCGGCGATCTTGAGGTCGTCGAGCTTCTTCAGCAGCAGGCCGACGTCGTTGTCGTGCTCCATCATCCCGTCGGCGTAGAGGCCGTAGCCGCTCTTGTCCTGCCACTTGCGGCGACAGCCGCGTCCAGACGTGCATCCGCGTCGTGTTGGCCCAGACGAAGAACGGCTTGTTGGCCTTGACCGCCTTTTCCATGAACTGCATCGAGCGGCCGACGAAGTCGTCGTCCATCGTCTCCATCCGCTTGCGCGTCAGCGGCCCGGTGTCCTTGCAGCCGCCGTCGGCGGTGCAGTCGAGCACGCCGCGCGGGCCGAACTGCTTGCGGAAGTTGGGATCCTTCGGATAGTCGGGATCCTCGGGCTCTTCCTCGGCGTTGAGGTGATAGAGGTTGCCGTAGAACTCGTCGAAGCCGTGCGCGGTCGGCAGGAACTCGTCGCGGTCACCCAGGTGGTTCTTGCCGAACTGGCCGCTGGTGTAGCCCAGCGGCTTCAATAGCTCGGCGATCGTCGGGTCCTCCTTCTGCAGACCGACCTTGGCGCCCGGCAGATCCGACGGTGAGCAAGCCCGGTGCGGAACGGATGCTGGCCGGTGATGAACGCCGCGCGTCCCGCCGTGCAGCTCTGCTCGCCGTAATAGTCCAGGAACAGCATGCCCTGGCTGGCGATGCGGTCGATGTTCGGCGTCGAGCCGCCCATCATCCCGCGATGGTAGGCACTGATGTTCCACATCCCGATGTCGTCGCCCATGATCACGAGGATGTTCGGGCGCGCCTGGGCGATGGCGCCGGTCGAAAGCAGCGCGAGCGCGGCCGTCATGCACGCCGCTGCGATGAAATGGACGAATCTTTGCATCATCGTTCTCCTTCGACGGCCGGGTCCGGCTGGACGGGGCGGCATGATGACGGCCGGGACGTCCGGCGCTCAATGCGGACCGACGGAGACGCCTGTTCCGCGCCAGCGTGTCTGTCGGCCCGCCCGAATTATGTACCACCCGAAATGGCGAATGGCCCCCCACTTAGGTGGGGCACGCGCTCATCACGTGTCCGGATCGGTACTCGACCTGGACCGCTCCCAAAACGGCAAGCCCGCAACCGGAGTCATCGCTTTAGTCGCCATTCGACGAGTCCTTCGTTCCGTTAGAGGAGCTTCTTGAGCAGCGAAGGGTAGGCGTTGGGAAACAGACGACCCAACCAGAACATCGTGGTCGACTTGTTGCCTGTGATGATTCGCTTGTTGCCCCTGCGGATGCCGTTGATGATATCGGCAGCACACTCTTCCGGCGGCGTCAGCAGAGTCTTGACGGCCAATTCGGAAAAATTCTCTTCCTCGGCGCCAGCGGCCTTGACACGCCGAGCAGCTTTTTCCAAGTTGGTCTTGATGCCGCCCGGATGGACGCAGACCGCGCGCACGCCCGTGCCTTCGAGTTCCGACCACAGACACTCCGTCAGGCCGCGCACGGCGAACTTGGACATGTTATAGGCACCTTGTGTCGGGAAACGCCAGCAGACCAAAAACACTGGAAATATTCACGATGCAGCCTTCGCGCTGCGCCAGCATCATCGGCAGAAACGCCTTGGTGCCGTAAACCACGCCCCACATGTTGATGCCGATCTGCCATTCGAACTCCTCGACGGACGTGTGGGCGACCGTCCCAACAACCGTGGCGCCAGCGTTGTTGAAGACGTAGTGTGCGGCACCGAAATCTCGCTTGACCTCTTCGGCATGGGCATACACAGCCTGGGCCGAAGACACGTCCAGCAGGTAGGCCTTGGCCTTGGGCGTGGATTCGCCAGCGGTATTGGCGTTCCTCGGCAATGCCTTCAGGGTTTCGTCCAGGCCGGCACGGTTGATGTCGGACAGGGCGACACGCGCGCCCGCCTCGGCCAGTTGAATCGCCAAGCGCCCGGCCAATGCCCGATCCGGCGCCGGTGACCACGGCGACTTTATCTTTGAACATGGTTCTTGCTCCACTATGAGGTTGTTGACTCCGTCGCGGCGCCCACCCGTCTATCGCGATCGTCGGCTACAGTGAGGATTTATTGCGGTGGCGGCACGTCGGGGCTCACTTGCTCAGAATGTGAATGGCAACCGCCGCTTCTTCGATGCCCTGCAAGCCGCCGCCGTTCTCCTGGATCGCATGGCGCGCGCCTTGAACCTGGCGTTCGCCGGCTTCGCCGCGCAACTGGGTGACGAGTTCATAGAGCTGGCCGATGCCGGTGGCGCCAAGCGGGTGGCCCTTGGATTCGAGGCCGCCGGAGGGGTTGATGGGGATGCGCCCTCCCAGGGTGAACTCCCCGCGTTCGGCGGCCGGTCCGCCTTCACCGAACGGGACGAAGCCGAGGTTTTCGGCCTGGATGATTTCGCCCATCGCCGAGGCGTCGTGGACTTCGGCGACATGCATATCTTTCGGTCCCAGCCCGGCTTGTTCGTAGGCTTGCAGCGCGGCGAGGCGGCCGACATTCA
The DNA here is from genome assembly GCA_963844005.1 of uncultured beta proteobacterium. GTDB lineage: Bacteria > Pseudomonadota > Gammaproteobacteria > Burkholderiales > Casimicrobiaceae > CAIWHR01. Next base: position 9,581 of record CAWJMQ010000015.1, read on the forward strand.
GCTCGGGCTGGTCGAGGCGGCGATGGGTAGAGCTGCGAATCACGCTGGCCGCGACCTTGATGCAGCGGCTCTTGTCGGCGCCGATACGCTTCAGGCCGTCTTCCGAACAGAGAATGGCAGCGGCTGAACCGTCGGAGAGCGGGGCGCACATCGGCAGCGTGATCGGGTAGGTGATCGGCGGCGCAGCCAGGATTTCCTCGACCGTGAACGGCTTGCGGAATTGCGAATAGGGGTTGTGCACCGAGTGGGTGTGATTCTTCGCCGACACCGCCGCGATCTGGCGCTGCGTTGTACCGTAGGTCTTCATGTGGAAGCGGCACAGCGCGGCGTAGATGGCCATGAACTTGCTGTAGGGCTTGTCCGATTCCGAGCCGGGAGGCGGCACCACGCCTTCGCCCATCTTGATCAGCGTCTGGTAGTTCTCGTCGGCGCGGGAGACATCCCAGCCGCCTTCGAATATCGAGAAGGCCTTCAGCTTGTCGGGGATGTTCATCTTTTCCGCGCCCAGCGCCAGCGCCACGTCCGCGGTACCTGCCTTCAGGCTTTGCACCGCCAGATTGAAAGCCGAGCTACCTGAGGCGCAAGCGTTTTCGACGTTATAGACGGGGATGCCTTCGATGCCGATCTTGCTGAACACCACCTGACCGGGAATGGAAATCTGGCCTTGCAGCGGACCGTTGGTCATGCCGGCGTAGAAGGCGACACCGACATCGCTGGTCTTGCAGCCGGCGTCTTTCAGCGCGCCGTTGAGGGCTTCGCGAGCGAGGTCGTCAAGGCTCCGTTCTACGTGGCGACCGAATACGGTCATCGCGATGCCGGCGACATAGATGTTGCTCATGGTGTTTCCTTCGTTGTGGATGAAGCCGCGTGAGGCGTCCGGTCAGATCTGGCGCTGCGCGCCTTCCCAATACTGCTTGCGCAAGTCCTTCTTCAGCACCTTGCCCACTGGGCTGCGTGGCAGCGAGGTGACGAAGTCGACCGACTTCGGCGCCATTACACTGCCGAGCTTCGCCTTGCACAGGGCGATAATTTCTTCCGCCGTTACACTTTGGCCGGGATTCAGCTCAATCACGGCCTTGACGGCCTCGCCCCATTTCTCGTCGGGGACGCCGATCACGGCGCAGTCCTGTACCGCCGGATGACTCCAGATGACCTGTTCGACCTCACTCGGGTAGACGTTGAAGCCGCCCGAAATGATCATGTCCTTCTTGCGGTCGGTGATGTGCAGATAGCCTTCGGCGTCGAGATGGCCAATGTCCCCGGTGTGCAGCCAGCCGTTGATGAGGGTCTCGGCGGTCTTGCCCGGTTGCTTGTAGTAGCCCTTCATCACCAGATCTCCGCGGACGCAGATTTCGCCGGTTTCACCGCGCGCGAGAATCTTGTTGGCATCGTTCATCATCTCGACCCGGATCAGCGGATTCGGTCGACCGACTGACGATAAGCGCTCGTCGCCGGCGATCTTGCCGCCGACCAAGTGTTCGTCGGGGCGCAGGTTGGAGATGCCCGCCGGTGCTTCGGTCTGGCCGTAGCCGCCGGCCATGATCGGACCCCACAGTTCGATGGCCTTTTTCAGTTTCTCGACCGACATCGGCGCGGCACCGTACATCAGGTATTTGACCGAGGAGAAATCCACCTTCTCGATGCCGGGAATTTCCAGCAGCTTGTAGATCACCGTTGGCGGCAGGAAGAATTCCGTCACCTTGTGCTGCGCGATGGCACCCAGCATCAGTGCCGGATCGGGTTTGGTCACCACGACCACGGTGCCGCCTTGCGCCGTGCAGGGCACAGCCAACAGGCCGGCGGTATGCGTCATCGGCGCGGCGGCGAGATTCACCGGCCTTTCGCCGTCGCGGTAGGCGCAGGCGAGCATGAAGTGGGCGATGAACGTTTGCGCACTGCGGTGGGTGTTCATCACGCCTTTGGGCATGCCGGTGGTACCGCCGGTGGGCGAGAGCATCACCACGTCGTCCATCGCATAGGCGACTTCGGGGCGGGTCGAAGGCTGGCCGGCACTCCACTCCTCCAGTGAGGGCGCATCGGCGGTATCGGCATCGATGCAGACCCAGTGCTTGATCTTCGGCAGCTTGGGGCGTAGCTCGGCGATGATTTCAGCGAAGTAGTTCTGGTAGAACATCACTTCGCAATCGAAGGCGTCGAGGATGTAATGATTCTCGTCCGCCGAGTTGCGCGCATTGACCGGTATCCAGGTCATATTGGCACGCCACAGGCCCAGCGTGCAGGCCCAGGCCGTAACGTCGTTGGTCGACCAGATGGCGCCCTTGGTCTCCTTCGGCAATCCTAGCGCCAGCAGCTTGTTGGCGATACGGCACGAGAGTTCGCCGACCTCGCTGAAGGTGTAGGAGCGCTCGCCCTGGATGTAGGCTAACCCGGTCGGGTTGATGGCCCAGCCGCGGTCGTAAAAATCGATGATGGCCATGGAGCTCTCCTGTCGCCGACGATCAGAGTTTGGTCACCGTGGCACGGGCCAGACCGCGCTCTTCGAGGAAGCCGAGCAGGTAGCGGTGACCGAAGGCCTTGGAGCCCGATGCAAAGCCGACCTTCTTGGTGTCGCCGTCGAGCAGCTTGATGGCGGCCGCAGTCTGCAATGCGCCAGTAGCGATGTAAGCGGTGGTGCCATGCACCGTGGCGCGCACGGCCGAGAGCTGGCCGCGGCCGATGGCGGTATCGACCATCCGTACGAGTGTGGTGCGCTCGCGCGGCGGCATCGACGGCGTGGTCGCGGCGACGATCTGCTTGATCACTTCGTCCTGTGCGGCGGGCGGCAGGTGCTTGTATTCGGCTTCCCATTTCTGGCCGAGCGAATGCACCATCTTCATTGCATCGTTGTCGTAGAAGCCAACGCAGGAGATGCAGGAGCGCACACGCGGATCGTTTTCAAAATAGACCGGCAGTGAGGTGCCGCTCCAGGGCAGCGCGAATACCGGTTGCATGAAGTCTGGCGAATTGATCAGGAAGGAGGCGCCGAAGGCGTGCGGAACCAGTTTCTTGTCCCACAGAAAGCACTGCTCGGCGCGATACATTTCAAAGATCGAGGCGGTCGAACCGACGGTGATGCCGGCTGCAGCGCGCGGACCGCGGCACAGGGCGGAGGTTTCCAGCGCATCGATGCCTGGCGTTTCGAGCGCGAGTTCGGCGGCGATTTCGGAGAAGCTGTACATGTAGGCAATCGACGGTGCGACGAGCAGGCCGGCCTGGCGATAAAGCTCGCCGAACTGGTCGCGGACATTGCGCACGTAGAGTTGTTCGCCGGTCGTGTCGATATGGTGACAACCGGCCTTGAGCGCAGCCTCGACAGCCGTCAAGCCGAATTTGACGAAGGGGCCGACGGTGTTGCAGACGACCTTGGCGCCCTTGAAGGCGGCAGTCAGCGCTTCGACCGTGTGCTCGGCCTCGACGATTTCATAGGTGGCGGATTCGAGACGCACGACCCGCTGGGCCATCATTTCCTGGGTGCGCTTGGCGTTGCGGGCGACGGCGGTGAAGGGAATGTTCTGGTCGATCAACCAGTCCATGGTCAGCATGCCGGTGTAACCGCTGGCGCCATAGACGACGACTGGATATTTGGCCACTTTGGTTCTCCTCCTTATACGGGATGGTGTTGGGATTGGATTGATATCTACCGAGGCGCGGGATTGGCGCCTAGCCTTGCGCCCAGCCTTCGGCGTAAAGCTGCTGGCACAAGAGGCCAACGCGCATCGTGATGACGTAGTTCTCGCCGTCTTCGATCTGGGCTGCGCGAGCGTCACGGAACAGCTTTTCAATCGGATATTCGCGTGACGTTCCTGCGCCCCCAAAAAGTTGCAGGGCTTCCGTGGTGACTTTCATCGCTTCTTCGGTCACGGTTACCTTCGCCGAAGCTGTCGCGTACGGATGGGTCTGGGGCGACAGGCGTGCATACGCGAGCGAGCGGCGCGCGACGGAGCGCGCCAGTTCGACCCGGCGCATCATGTCGCCGAGGCGGTAACGGGTCAGCTGGTGGTCAATGAGCAACTGCCCCCCCTGTTTCCTCTCGTGACAGTATTGCAGCGCCATCTCGAACGCCGAGCGGGCAACGCCGGTAAATACCTGTGACATGTGGGTCCCGGCATAGGACCAGGCCGACGCCTGGTTGCCGTAATACTCATCTTTGAGGCCGACCGCGAAGCGTATCGGCACCTTGACGTTGTCAAAATAGATTTCACCCTGCGGCAGCGAACGCTGGCCGATCTTGTCGAGGGGTTTGCCACGCGAGACGCCCGGGAGGTCGAGGGGGATGATGACAGCGACGCCACGAGGGCGACCATCCGCCTCGAAGTAGCCGTCGCCGTAGTCGGCGGCGATATAGCCGAGCGCTACCTGCGCCACGGCACCATTGGAAACCCAGGCCGAGCACTGGCCATTGATGACGATCTCGTCGCGGCCAACTTTGGCCGCGACACTACCCCGGTTGCCCTGCTGGCCCTGCGGCCATTCGCGCTTCATGTCATAGACCATGATGTCGCTGCCCTTGTCCGGGTGGGTGATCATCCAGCAGCCGATCTTGCCGGTGCACAGGTCGATCAATTCCTGGTTGCCGGCGGCCATGGCCATTTGCAACGGGAAACCGGCAGCAGCGAGGGAGACCGCGAGGCCGGCATCGCCCCAGCCCATTTCCTCACCGATCAGGGATTCGAGGCGAATGGCGATTTCGGGCTCGAACTGGCTGAAGAACGAAGGGTCGAGCCCCAGCTTGGCCGCCTCCTGAAACACGGCCCAGTACGGTGAGCTCGGCATGCACACGTCGGCAGCACTCATCTTGTCGAGCTCCCGCCCGATGGGCCGCAGTACGTTCTTGGCGAATTGATGCACCGTGCCCTGGATCGCTCGCTCGTCTTCGCTCAGCGGAACCTCAAATCCCGTCAGACCGACGGCGGGTAGCGTCAATTCGGATTTCAGTGTCAGCATGTCTCGCTCCAGGTAGCGTTCTTGATCGGGGAATGGGTTCAATCAGCCAGGCATCATTCTGGGCATTGGCGCGCTTTACGGCTTTCAGGAATCGAGCGTATCTTTATCAAATTCCGCTCATGGCAAAATCATGAAGCCCTGGCGACAAGTGCAGAAGGAATTGAGAACCAAGCCCATCACCGAGGGGATGATCGGGGGTGCAGCTCCGCTGTACGCCGAACGCTACTTGTTCAGGAGCGTAGAAAGGTCGGTATCCGGCGTTAACGGCATTACCCTGGTTGCCCTGTTCGGCGGTTCGCGCGTGCAGGAAAGGGGCGCCGGCCACAGGAGCTCAGATGTGATGCCAAGCCAGACATTGCTGGTGCCATCGAATTGCCCGACCCGCTGGCAATACTCGGGGACTGTTGATTTCGCCGTGTTCTACTTCCCGGACCACATGGAGGGCATTCAGGACCGTCTCAGACTGCTCGCCGAGTCGAGGCGAGAGCCGTTATTGTTCGGAGATGCGCTGGTCAGCGCCACGGCGCTTCAGCTCGTCAATGAACTGCACAAAGGAAGTGGTGCTGACGAGCGCTTCATGGCTATGCTGGCATCGGTGATGCTGGAACAGACGTATCGTGTACTCACCACGCCGGAGACGGGCGGGATCAATCCACGCCACGTTCATTTCGCCCGCTTGCAGGCCGTCTTGGGGATCATCCACGGGCACCTGGCGGAGGATCTCTCGGCGCAGTTGCTTGCAGATCAGGCACAAGTCAGCCTTGCGCATTTTCGTCGACTGTTTCAGGAGGCAATGGGTGCGCCCCCGCACCGCTATATTCTTGCCGCGCGGCTGGAGCAGGCACGCAAGCTGCTGACCATGACGACACTGCCAATATCGCGCATCGCCGGGGATTGCGGTTTCAGCAGCCAGAGTCATCTGACCGCGCGCTTTCGGTCAGCGCATGCGGCGACGCCTGCCGAATATCGTGCGCACGTGACGCGTGCAAGGACGAAACGCGGCACGCACGTTGATTGACCGGTCGTTGGGCAGGTTGCGTTTATCGAGCTGAGGCCCCTGCTTCCCGGCTCGCGCCGCTACGCAATGTACTTTCGTCGCAGGTAATCCATGTACTGGCGCCCGTCCTCGCTCAGATACGGAGCCAGCAACGAGAGCACTTGGTAGGCGGCGCGTCCGGGACCGGTATCCGCGCTCGGCGGCAACATGCGCGCAAAGGTGAACCAGCACGTCGCGACCAGCATCATCTGCAGCGAAAGCACCTTGATGTCGTCGTCAACGGCACGGAGCACGCCCGCTGCCGCGAGCTGTCGGCAGAGTCGTTCAATCACCTCCAATCCCCGCGCGTTGAGCCGTGGCAGGCGCGGAGCCAGCCGCGGATATTCGCTCGCGACATAGTCCGCGTCGCGATAAGAACAGCGGTATTCAAACATCTTCTCGAACGCAAGGTGGAGGAACAGCCAGAAGTCGTCGATCGCGACCAGATCCGCGCCCGGCCCACCCAGCAGCGGCTCGATCTCACCCTCGAGCCGGCGCAACAGCCGTTCGACGATCAGTTCCTTCTGGCGAAAGTGGTAGTAGAGATTGCCCGGGCTCATTTCGAGCTCGACCGCGATCCGGTTGGTTGGAACCTTTGCCATCCCCTCCTGGTTGAAGAGCCGCAAGCTGGTTTCGAGGATGCGGTCGCGGGTCTTCACAACTCAAATACCTTTCCGAGCGTTCCGCGGCAAATCAAGATGATCGCGATCGCCACCCCGCCGGCAAGGCATTGCCTTGTCGCTCGGCCGACGTTTAGGTCCATGTCTCTAACTTTCCCACCGAGTTAGGTTCCTGTTTCAAGGCGACGGCACCCACAATGGGTTCCGGCGCCAATGCATCCCATGAGAAAACCGGGAGACATTGGAAAGCCAACCTCACCGAACAAGGAGTCATACGATGCACGAGCAAAAGATCTCTGCCATAGCAAACGACGTGATCGAGTCGGGTCGCGTAACGGCGAAGAACGTGATCGCAACGAGCCAGGACGGCACGCGGCGCGTGCTGAGCGCGTGTGACCAGGTCTGGGGCGCCGCCACGAACACCTTGGCCTACGACCGCGGGCTCATCAGCCAGAAACTCAGGGACGATCTGCTTTCCCTCCAAGGTCAGTTGACGCTCCTCACCCGCTACTTCGCCAACAGCGCGACCGATCGCGCCGAATCTGCCGTCAACGACATCGCAGGGGCGGCAAACTCGACCGTCGGCGAATACGAACGCATGTTCGACGCACGCGTCATGCAGACGATGACCCGTGTCGGCATGCCGATTGCGGAGGTCATCCGTACGTTGGCGGAGCTGGTCGCGAGCCTGTCGCAGGAACTGGCGGCGTTGGTCGCGATCGAGCGCGAGCAGATCGCCATGCCCGACACGCCGCGAAGCAAGTCTGCCCCGAAGACGGCACGCAAGGCTGCACGCCGGGGCAAGCCGGCGCGCGGCCACGCCTGAGCTTCGAGCGCGCATCTCGTGTTCGGCGGGCGACCTCGCGCAAGTGCGGGATCCGCCGCCCGTCCGACGTCAAACATCATCGACCGGACGGGATCGAGGGCGCGCACGCGCCATCCCGGTCGCGGTCGCCCTCCGCTTCGCGCCTGGGCGCTTCCGCGCCTTCGGAGTGCTGGACCCCGCAGTGCCGCGACGCGCGCGCCGCCCGCCCAGTGAGGCGGCCAGGCTCGCGAACGCCTCTTCGGTGTCCTGCGCAAGGAGATCGATGTCGGGCACGCCCTCGGCGATCGCGAGGAATCCGATCAGATAGCAATCCGCGTAGTTGACCGCTGTGATGTTCAGCACCTGCCCGGGCGCCACGACCGAAACGGGCAGCAGCAATTCGACTTCGGCGCCCATCAGGAAGCGCTTCCCGGCGAAGCCGAACGGGTTCGACACGACGAAGTTCGCGAGGAGCGGCGCCCGGTGCAGCCCCACGCCCTCCAACAAGCTCGGCAAACCATGGGTCAGAATCGAATGCAGTACGGCGGCGTCACTTGCACCGCCATGGACCTCGCTCTTCACGGCACGGGTTTTCGCCTTGATAGAGTCCAGACGCTCTACGGGACCGGACTCCGGCGCCCCCAGCGGGATCTGCAGCATGGCGATGCGATTGCCCCCTGACCCGCCGGAACCGAGCGCGATCGGCATGTCCGCGACCAGTGGCGCCTCGGGTGCAATGCCGGTTCGATCGAGGTAGCGGCGCACCGCGATATCGAGCACCGTAAGCAGCATGTCGTTGACAGTTGCATCCCGCGTTTTTCCAAGCATCTTCAACTCCGTGAACGGAAGGATGCAGTAGGCAAACGACCGCCGAGCCGATGGCGCAACCTTCAGTACGTCGGGCGTCGTCAAGAACGGCAAAGGCGTTCCGGCTCGGGCGCCGAACGTATTGAGACTCTGGCGCAACAGCATCTGATAGAACGATAGTACCGTCTTGGCGGAGCCTGCACCCGCCCTCAGCAGCTTGCCCACGCGGCGCGAGAGCGAAGCCTGCTCACGGCGAGTGTCGGTCGCGCCCTCGGCGCCTTCCCACATCGCGCGGACAACCCGGTCGCGACGCGAATCGCTTAACCACCGCGCGATGATCCTGACGAAGCCCGCGCCATCGACGATGCCGTGATGCATCTTGGCGTAGAGTGCGACCCGGCCGCCCTCGAGCCCGTCGATCACGTAGAACTCCCACAGCGGCCGCGAGCGGTCGAGCCGCTCTGGATGGATTGCGCAGACCTTCTTGAAGAGCGTCGCCAGCGTCCCCGGCTTCGGCAACGTGATGCGGTGAACATGTCGCGCGAGATCGAATGCCTCGTCGGGCATGAGGGCCGGCAGCGAAGTGAGTGAGGATGCGTCAAGACGGAGGTTGAACGGCGCTCCCACAGGGCGCTCCCTCATTCGCTCGAACAGCGCGTCCGCGAAGCTGTGTCGGCCGCGTTGCGGCGGCGGTTTCAGCACGATCAGCGGCCCGACGTTCATCGGTCGCTCCGCTGTCTCCAACACGAAGAAGGCGAGGTCGAGAATCGAGAGTCTGCGGATCATGAGGGGGCTCCCATCGAAAAAGTCAATGCGAGCTCGGGGATCTTGCCGGTGCTCTTCATCGGTATCGCTCCGACGAGCTCCACGTCGCGGGCTATTGTGTCACGCGTGATCGGGCGCCGCTTCGATTTCTCTGCGGGACTGCCACGGGCACGGCGCTGCCGACACCGAAGACCCCCTCGCGCGGGGGGGGGGCTGGCCGAGGCCTCACGTGTGTCGAGATCCCGCTGTCATATCCTGGCCGGCGAGTTCAGTGCTGCTGCTGGCGGAATTCCGTCGGTGACACGCCGGTCCAGCGCTTGAAGGCCCGCGTGAAGTTGCTGGTGTCGGTGAAACCGAGCAGAAAAGTGATTTCGGTCACCGATCGCGCGGCCTGTCGCAGGTAACTGCACGCGAGTTCCTTGCGCGTGCCATCCAGCAGCTGTTGAAAATTGGTGCCGCGCTGTGACAACTTGGACTGCAGGCCGGTCGGACTCATGCACAGTGCGTTCGCCACCTTGTCCCGAGTGCAATCGCCGTCGGGCAGGAATTCAATGATCTTCTGGGTTACTCCGGTGATGACATCGTTCTTGTCCAGGCGAGCCAGATAACTGACCACGATATTGTCGTTGACATGCGCCAGCTCCGGACAGGATCCGTCAAGGGGCTCCAGCAGGTCGGTCTTTTCAAATACCAGCATGCCGGCCGCGTGCGAAAAGCTGACCGGTGCGCGCATCAATACTTTGTAAGGTCCTGGTCCCTCGCGCGGCATGGGTCGATGAAACTCCACCCGCACCGGATTGAACCCGCGCTTGTACAGTAAGCGCATGGTGAGAACCAGGAAACTGAAAAAAGCATCCTCGGTCTCGCCACTGATTTCGACCAGATGCTCGAAGCGCAGGAAGACTTCGCTTTCGGTTTCAGTGACGCCGACGTTGGCCGCTTGCGACACCAGCCGGAAATAGCGCTGCAAGCGGCGACAGAAATCCATCAGCGTGGTACTGGCGGCCAGCGCATATCCCAGTGCGTGGAGGTTGGAGATATGGACGTGCCGGGCGACGGTCAGGCCGAAATACGGGTTGTTGGTCACCTCCACGCACATGAGAGCGCCACAAGATCGCACCGCGGATTCGCCGTTACCCCAACCGTTTGGGGGAGGGACGCCGGCGACCGCCACGTCTATCTTGCGCAACGTTCATGCTTCCGTGATGACGATCCGCGTGCCGGATCAAAGACGAGATCAGCAGCGGAACGTCTTGCATGAGTCCTTGCATGGTGTTGCCTCCTTGTGAAATATTCGAATGGGCGATGCTTGCGGTACACCGCAAAGTCGTTGTGACGGAGCGAGTGTATTGCGGGCCACTTGCGAGCATCTTCAGGTGATGCAAATCTAACCCACGACCCGGGGCCGAGCGGGGGGCCAGCCACGGCCGCGGTGCGCAGCTGCGAACGGAGTGTGCACCACAGCAAGCACCGAACGCAGCGACTTTGCCTCGGATGTGCGAGGCCGCACAGAACCGTCCGCTAACAGATGGTTACATTTCGGTAGCGCGGGCCCAGCCATAAAGTGGACAATCGGTGCCTCTGACGCATTCTTTCGAACGCTCAATGGCCCCTGGCAACATACCCGCCTCCAAGTCAACTTCCGGCACGCACGACAAACCCGGGCGCGGCTCGGCCAACCGCACTCCGCGCTGGTTGTGGATCGTTGCCGTCTCTGCGCTCGTTGCCGCTGGCATCGCCATCTGGTATCGGACCACCCAAACGGCGGCCCCGACGGCTGCGGCCAACGCGCGGCCGGATGCAGCCGCCGCACGCACGATTCCCGTGGTGGCAGCACCGGCGAAGAAAGGCGGCATCGACGTCTACCTCAACGCACTGGGCACGGTGACGCCGCGCAACATCGTCGTGGTGAAACCGCGCGTCGACGGCCAGCTCATGCGTGTGGCGTTTCAGGAAGGTCAGATCGTGAAGGCCGGCGACCTGCTGGCCGAAATCGATCCGCGTCCGTTCCAGGTGCAGCTGACGCAGGCCAAGGGTCAGCTCGCGAAGGACCAGGCACAGCTCAAGAACGCCCAGCTCGATCTCGAGCGGTATCGTACGCTGCTCGCGCAGGACTCGATTTCGAAGCAGCAGGTCGATACCCAGGAAGCGCTGGTGCGCCAGTTCGAAGGGACGGTCCAATCGGACCAGGGCGCCATAGACAGCGCCGGGCTGCAACTCACCTACTCGCGTGTGACGGCGCCGATCACCGGCCGGGTCGGATTGCGGCAGGTCGATCCGGGCAACATCGTGCATGCGTCGGATGCGAACGGGCTGGTCGTGATTGCCGAGCTGCAGCCTGTCAACGTGCTGTACCCGATTCCCGAGGACAACGTGCCGCGGGTGATGCGCCGGCTCGCGAGCGGCGAGGCCGTCGTCGTCGACGCATGGGATCGCGACCAGAAGGTGAAGCTCGCGACCGGCAAGCTCGTCACTATCGACAACCAGATCGACACAGCCACCGGCACGGTCAAGCTCAAGGCCGAATTTCCCAACGACGACCTCGCGCTGTTTCCCAATCAGTTCGTCAACGTGCGGATGCTGGTTCAGACGCTGCCCGATGCGACGCTGGTGCCGTCGGCGGCGATCCAGCGCGGCGCGCCGGGCACCTTCGTCTACGTCGTCAAGGATGACGGCTCGGTCACGGTGACGCCGGTGAAGCTCGGCCCGGTGCAAGGCGAAGTCACCGCCGTCGAGAGCGGGCTCGCGCCGGGCGACATGGTCGTCGTCGACGGCACCGACAAACTTCGCGAGGGCGCGAAGGTCGAATTGATCACGCGCGAAGCGCAAAACGCGCCTCCGCCCGGAACGAAGGGCCGCGGGCTCCGCGCTGATCGGCCGCCGGGAAGCGGCGGGCCACGACCCGACGGGCAACGTCGGTCCAAGGACGGTGGCTAAGAGCAGCGATCCGGTGCTCACCTCATGAATCCGTCCCGCATTTTCATCATCCGACCGGTGGCCACCACGCTGCTGATGGTGGCGGTTCTCCTCGCCGGGATCGTCGCGTACCGCGTGTTGCCGCTGTCCGCGCTGCCGGAGGTCGACTACCCGACGATCCAGGTGGTGACGCTCTACCCTGGGGCCAGCCCGGACGTGATGGCTTCCTCGGTCACCGCGCCGCTGGAGCGGCAATTCGGCCAGATGCCCGGCTTGAACCAGATGTCGTCGACGAGCTCCGGCGGCGCCTCGGTCATCACGCTGCAGTTCAGCCTGGAACTCTCGCTCGACGTCGCCGAACAGGAAGTTCAGGCGGCGATCAACGCATCGGGTAGCTTTCTTCCGACCGACTTGCCCAACCCGCCCGTCTACAACAAGGTCAACCCCGCGGACACGCCGATACTCACGCTCGCGCTGACCTCGGACACGCTGCCGCTGCCGAGGCTCGAAGATCTGGCCGACACGCGCATCGCGCAGAAGATCTCGCAGCTGCCCGGCGTGGGCCTCGTCAGCATCAGCGGCGGCCAACGCCCGGCGATCCGGATTCAGGTGAACCCCAAGGCGCTCGCCGCGTACGGGCTCTCGCTCGACGACGTGCGGACCGCCATCGCCAATGCCAATACAAACCAGGCAAAAGGCAGTTTCGACGGGCCGACGCGCGCCTCGACGATCGACGCCAACGACCAGCTCAAATCGGCCGACGAATATCAGCGCCTGATCATCGCTTACAAGAACGGTGCGCCGGTGCGTGTCGCGGATGTCGCCGACGCGGTGGAGGCGGCCGAAAACTCCCGCCTCGCCGCCTGGGCGAACAGCACGCCCGCGATCATCCTCAACATCCAGCGGCAACCCGGCACCAACGTCATCGAAGTCGTCGATCGCGTGAAGCAGCTGTTGCCCCAACTGAAGGCGTCGCTGCCGCCCGCGGTCGATGTGGTGCTGCTCACCGATCGCACGGTCACGATCCGCTCGTCGGTGCAGGATGTGCAATTCGAGCTGCTGCTCGCCGTTGCGCTGGTGGTGATGGTGATCTTCCTGTTCCTGCGCAACGTGCCGGCGACGTTCATTCCGAGCGTCGCGGTGCCGCTCTCCCTGGTCGGAACGTTCGGTGTCATGTACCTGGCCGGATTTTCGATCAACAACCTGACGTTGATGGCGCTGACGATCGCCACCGGGTTCGTCGTCGACGACGCAATCGTCGTGATCGAGAACATCGCCCGCTACATCGAAAAGGGCGAATCCGCGCTGGACGCGGCGCTGAAAGGCACGCAGCAGATCGCGTTCACGATCATTTCGCTGACGTTTTCGCTGATCGCGGTGCTGATCCCGCTGCTGTTCATGGGCGATGTCGTCGGGCGCCTGTTCCGTGAATTTGCGATCACACTCGCGGTGTCGATCCTGATTTCCGCCGTCGTGTCGCTGACGCTGACACCGATGATGTGCGCGAAGCTGCTGCACCACACGCCACCTGAAAAGCAGGGGCGCTTCTACCGCTGGAGCGGGGGCGTCTTCGACCGCACGATCGCGGGCTACGGGCGCATGCTGAATTGGGTGCTCGACCGGCAGACCGCGACGCTCGTCGTCGCCATCCTGACGCTCGTGCTGACTGTGGTGCTCTACATCGTGATCCCCAAGGGCTTTTTCCCGATCCAGGACACGGGCGCCATCCAGGGCATCTCGGAGGCACCGCAGACGATCTCTTTCGCCGCGATGGCGGAGCGACAGCAGGCGCTCGCCAAGGTCGTCCTCGAGGATCCCGCGGTGGCGAGCCTCACGTCATTCATCGGCGTCGACGGCGCCAACGCGACGCTGAACAGCGGCCGGATGCTGATCAACCTCAAGCCACGGAACCAGCGCCACGCGAGCGCGACCGAGATCATTCGCCGGCTGCAAGGCAAGCTCGCGAGTGTCGAGGGCATAGCGCTCTACATGCAGCCGGTGCAGGACCTGACGATCGAGGCGCGTGTCAGTCGTACGCAGTACCAGTTCACCGTCGAGGACGTCGACGCGAAGGAGCTCGCCACATGGGTTCACAAGCTCGTCGATCGGTTGAAGGAAGCACCGCAACTCGCGGACGTGGCGAGCGACCTTTCCGATGGCGGCCTGCAGGCCTACGTCGAGTTCGATCGCGCCACGGCCAGCCGGCTCGGAATCACGCCGGCGGTGATCGACAACGCGCTGTACAACGCGTTCGGACAGCGCCTGGTCTCGACGATCTTCACGCAATCGAACCAGTACCGCGTCGTCCTGGAGGTCAAGCCGGAATTCCAGCGCGGGCCCGCGGCGCTCAACGACCTGTACGTAACGTCGACCGTCGCGGGGCAACCTCCGCAGCAGGTGCCGTTGAGTTCGATCGCCCACGTGGTCGAGCAGGCGGCGCCGCTCGCGATCAATCACATCGCCCAGTTCCCGGCGGCGACCGTGTCGTTCAACCTCGCCCCCGGCGCGTCGCTGGGGGATGCCGTGGCCGCCGTCGAGCGTGCGAAGACCGAGCTCCAGATGCCCGCCAGCGTTCAGATCAACTTCCAGGGCGCGGCGCTCGCGTTCCGCGCGTCGCTCGCCAACGAGCTCTGGCTGATCCTGGCGGCGATCGTCACCATGTACATCGTGCTGGGCGTTCTGTACGAGAGCTTCATTCATCCGATCACGATCCTGTCGACGCTGCCCTCGGCCGGCGTCGGCGCGCTGCTCGCGCTGATGCTCTCCGGCAACGACCTGTCGATCATCGCGATCATCGGCATCATCCTTCTGATCGGCATCGTGAAGAAAAACGCGATCATGATGATCGACTTCGCGCTCGACGCCGAACGCCATGAAAAGATGACGCCGCGCGACGCGATCTTCCAGGCGTGCCTGCTGCGCTTCCGGCCGATCATGATGACGACGATGGCGGCGATCCTGGGTGCGCTGCCGCTGATGATCGGCTGGGGCGAGGGCTCCGAGCTCCGTCACCCGTTGGGCATCGCGATGGTCGGCGGGCTGCTGCTGTCGCAGGCGCTGACACTGTTCACGACGCCCGTCATCTACCTCGCCTTCGACCGACTCGCCCGGCGAGTCGAAGCCCGCCGTCGCAAATCGGGACCGGCGGCAGCGGCGATCGAAGGAACGGAGCCGCGATGAACCTGTCGGCACCCTTCATCGACCGTCCTGTCGCGACCACGCTGCTGACGATGGGGATCGCGCTGGCCGGCGCGATCGCATTTCGCCTGCTGCCGGTCTCGCCGTTGCCGCAGGTGGACTTTCCGACGATCTCCATTCAGGCGTCGCTGCCCGGCGCGAGCCCGGAGACGATGGCGGCGACGGTCGCCACACCGCTCGAGCGCTCGCTGGGAAGGATTGCCGGCGTCACCGAAATGACGTCGCAGAGCTCGCTCGCTTCGACCCGCATCACCTTGCAGTTCGACTTGAGCCGCGACATCGACGGCGCGGCGCGCGACGTCCAGGCAGCGATCAATGCGGCGCGCGCGCTGCTTCCGACCGGGCTGCCGAGCAATCCGACCTATCGCAAAGTCAATCCGGCCGATGCGCCGATCATGATCCTGACGCTCACCTCGGACACGATGACGCAGGGTCAGATGTACGATGCGGCATCGACGATCGTCGCCCAGAAGCTGTCGCAGATCGCGGGCGTCGGACAGGTCAGTGTCGGCGGCAGCTCGCTGCCGGCGGTCCGCGTCGAGCTCAATCCCGAGACGCTGAACAAATACGGAATCGCTCTCGAGGACGTCCGCCAGGCGCTCACGTCCGCAAACGCGAACCGGCCCAAGGGCTCGGTCGAAGACGGCGACCGGCACTGGCAAATCTACGCCAACGATCAGGCGAAGACCGCGGCCGAGTATCTGCCGCTGATCGTCGCCTATCGGAACGGCAACGCGGTCCAGCTGTCCGATGTCGCCGAGGTCGTCGACTCTGTGCAGGACCTGCGCAACGCCGGCATGGCCAATGGCAGGCCGTCGGTGCTGGTGATCATCAATCGCCAGCCCAACGCGAACATCATCGAGACGGTCGACCGCGTAATGGAGCTCTTGCCCTCGCTGCGCGCGTCGATCCCGAGCGCCATCACGCTCACTCCGGCGATGGAGCGCACGGCGACGATCCGCGCCTCGCTTCGCGACGTCGGACGTTCGCTGACGATCGCCGTCGGTCTCGTCATCCTCGTCGTGTTCGCCTTTCTGCGCGATGGACGGGCGACGCTGATTCCCAGCATCGCCGTGCCGGTCTCGCTGGTGGGGACGTTCGGCGTCATGTATCTGTGCGGCTTTTCGGTCAACAACTTCACGCTGATGGCGTTGACGATCGCCACCGGCTTCGTCGTCGACGACGCGATCGTCGTGCTGGAGAACACGTCGCGCCACATCGAAAAGGGAATGGCGCCGTTTGCGGCGGCGTTGCTGGGCGCGCGCGAAGTCGGGTTCACCGTGTTGTCGATGAGCCTGTCGCTGATCGCCGTGTTCATTCCGATCCTGCTGATGGGCGGAATCGTGGGTCGGCTGTTCCGCGAATTCGCGATCTCGCTGTCGGCGGCGATCCTGATCTCGCTGGTCGTTTCGTTGACGACCACGCCGATGATGTGCGCGCGGTTGCTGCGCCCATCGACGGAACGCAAGAGCGGACGCATCGGCCGATGGAGCGAGCGGCTCTACGACAGCACGGTGCGCGCCTACGGGCGGAGCCTCGACTGGGGACTCGCCCACGGCGGCGTCGTCATGCTGGTCCTGCTCGTGACCGTGTGCCTCAACGTCTACCTTTACGTGATCATTCCGAAAGGCTTCTTCCCGCAGCAGGATACGGGACGGCTGGTCGGCGGCATCCAGGCCGACCAGAGCATCTCGTTTCAGGCGATGCGACAGAAGCTCGCCGATTTCATGACCATCGTCGGCGGCGATCCGGCCGTCGAAAACGTCGTCGGCTTCACGGGTGGCGCGCGGCGAAACTCGGGGATGATGTTCGTCGCGTTGAAGCCGCTCGGGCAGCGCAACGAGACGGCAGACCAGGTGATCACACGACTGCGCGGCAAGCTCGCCCGAGAGCCAGGCGCCAATCTGTTCCTGCAACCGGTACAAGACATCCGGATCGGAGGCCGCCCGAGCAATTCGCAATACCAGTTCACGCTGCAGGCGGACGACCTCGCCGACCTTCGCACCTGGGAACAGAAGATCCGGCTGGCGCTCTCCCAGTTGCCCGAGCTTGCGGACGTCAATACCGACCAGGAGGACAAGGGTCTGCAGACATCGCTCACGATCGATCGCGACGCTGCAACGCGTCTCGGCGTGACGCCGCGGATGATCGACACCACGTTGAATGACCTTTTCGGCCAGCGGCAGGTTTCGACGATCTACGAAAAGCTCAATCAGTACCACGTGGTGATGGAAGCGGCGCCGCAGTACTGGCAGTCGCCCGAGGCGCTGAAGACGGTGTACGTCAGCACCGCCGACGGCGCGCAAGTGCCGCTCTCCGCTTTCGCTACCTACGGTCCGACCAGCACCGCGCTCGGCGTCAATCATCAGGGGCAGTTCGTCGCATCGACGATTTCGTTCAATCTCGCGCCCGATGTGTCGCTGTCGCAGGCCACGCGCGCGATCGAGGACACGCTCGCCCGGATCGGCGTGCCGAACACGGTCCGCGGCTCGTTCCAGGGCAGTGCCCGCGCGTTCCAGGCGTCGCTCGCGAGCCAGCCATGGTTGATCCTCGCGGCGCTCATCACGCTCTATATCGTGCTGGGCGTGCTGTACGAGAGCTACGTCCATCCGCTGACGATCCTGTCGACGCTGCCTTCCGCCGGCGTCGGCGCGCTGCTCGCGCTGATGCTGTTCAAGACCGATTTCACGATCATCGCTTTCATCGGCGTGATCCTGCTGATCGGCATCGTGAAGAAGAACGCGATCATGATGATCGACTTCGCGCTCGCAGCCGAGCGTTCGCGCGGGCTGAATTCGCGCGATGCGATCTTCGAGGCGTGCCTGCTGCGCTTCCGACCGATCCTGATGACGACGATGGCGGCGATGCTCGGTGCGCTGCCGCTGGCGCTTGGCGCGGGCGACGGTGCCGAAATGCGCCGTCCGCTCGGCATCGCGATCGTCGGGGGTCTGTTGTTCAGCCAGATACTTACGCTGTTCACGACCCCGGTCGTCTACCTGTATCTCGACCGGTTCCGACTCTGGGCGAGCCAAGTCCGGTCGCGACGCGGACGCCGCTCGGTGGCGCCGGCGGCGGCCGATTGAAGACTTGGCCATGAGCAAACGCACGACGGGAACCGCGACGCTGAACGCCGGCCTGCTGACGGCTTTGGCGACGTCGCTCGTCGGTTGCATGGTCGGGCCGGACTACGTGCGACCCACTGCGCCGACTCCCGCTGCGTTCAAGGAAAGCCAAGGCTGGAAGATTGCGCAACCCCAGGATCAGGCACCGCGCGGTGGCTGGTGGGAGGTGTTCGGCGACACCGAACTCGAAGCGCTGATGCAGCAACTCGACATCTCCAACCAGACGCTCCAGGCCGCCGAGGCGCGGATGCGGGGGGCGCAGGCCGCGACGCAGGCGGCACGCGCAGGCCTCTTTCCGGGCGTTTCGGCAAACGCCGCGGCGTTGCGCAGCTCCCGTACCGGTACCGGCACCGGTACCTCGGGCGCGACCAACAGCTACAACGTCGCGATCGACCTCAGTTGGGAAGTAGATCTGTGGGGCCGCGTGCGCCGCGGCATCGAGGCGAGCAACGCGACGGCCCAGGCCACGGCGGCGGACCTCGCGGCGGCGCAGTTGTCGGCGCAGGCGCTGCTCGCGCAGAACTATCTGCTGCTGCGAGTGCAGGATGCGCAGATAGAGCTGCTTGGCGAAACAGTCGCCGGCTACGAAAAGTCGTTGCAACTGACCCGCAACCAGTATGCAGCCGGCACAGTCGCGCGCGGCGATGTCACGCAAGCCGAAGCGCAGCTCAAATCCACACAAGCGCAGGTGTTCGACGCCAGAATCTCGCGCGCGCAACTCGAGCACTCGATCGCCGTGCTGATCGGCAAGCCTCCCTCGGAGCTCGCGATCGTCCCGCGACCGCTCGTCTCCACGTTTCCTGCCATTCCGGTGTCGGTGCCGTCGGAACTCCTGGAACGTCGACCGGACATCGCCGCCGCCGAGCGCCGTATCGCCAGCGCCAATGCGCAAATTGGCGTTGCGCAAGCGGCGTTTTTTCCGTCGCTTTCGTTGTCGGGGATCGGCGGCTTGCAGAGTTCGGCATTGGGCGACCTTCTTTCGTTGCCCAGCCGGTACTGGTCGCTCGGCGCGGGGCTTGCGCAGACGGTTTTCGACGCAGGGCTCCGCAGCGCGCAAAAGGCCGAGGCCGTCGCCGCCTATGACGAGACCGTGGCGAATTACCGTTCGACCGTCCTCAACGCATTCCAGGAGGTCGAGGACGGCCTGGCCGCACTCTCCCTCCTCGAGCAGGAAGCGATCGTGCAGGACGAGGCGGTCAAGGCAGCGCGTCAATCCGCGGCCATCGCCGTCAACCAGTACAAGGCGGGCACCGCGAACTACATCGTGGTGGTCGTGCTGCAGGCGGCGGCGTTGAGCGATGAGCGCACGGCGTTAGCGATTCTCGCCCGGCGCCTGACCGCCAGCGTCGGGCTCATCAAGGCACTGGGCGGCGGCTGGAACGCGACGGTGCTTGCCACGAAGGACTAGGGCCTGTTCACAAAAATGTCGCGAGCAGTCCCGAGTGCCGCAGCTGCCAAAGGGGCGCGCAGCTATCTTCGCGGTGGGTCCTGCTTATTTTGGCATCCATTCGCGGGCTAGCCGCTGCGCCTCCGCGATCTCGTCGTGCGTCATCTTGGCGGCCTCGCTGTCGCAGCCCTTCACCGCTTTCGCGCGGTTTTCCGCTTCCTCCGCCGGGAATCGTGCGGCCGCGATCGTGTACCACATGAACGCCTGGACATGGTCCTGCGGCACGCCCTTGCCCGCGGCATACATGCTGCCGAGGTTGTTCTGCGCGCTGGGGTCGCCTTGGTCGGCAGCCTTTCTGTACCAGCTTAACGCTGCCGTGAAGTCCTTCGGCACGCCTCGGCCCGTCGCGTACATGCTGCCGACACTGCTCTGGGCAGCGACGTCGCCCTGGTCGGCGGCCTTGCGAAACCACTTCATCGCCTCGGCATGGTCCTGTGGCACGCCCCGGCCGGTGGCGTACATGCTGCCGACGTTGTGCTGCGCAGCGGCGTCGCCCTGATCGGCGGCCTTGCGGTACCACTTCATCGCCTCGGCAAAATCCTGCGGAACGCCACGGCCGGTCGCGAACATGCTGCCGATGTTGCTCTGCGCAGCGGCGTCACCCTGGTCGGCCGCCTTGCGATACCAGCTGATGGCTCCGGCAAAGTTCTGGACGACGCCCTGGCCGCCCTCGTACATCGCTCCGATGTTGAACTGGGCCTTCGCGTGGTTTCGCTCGGCGGCCCGGCGAAACCACTTCATCGCCTCGGCAAAGTCCTGCGGCACGCCATGGCCCAGGTCGTACATGACACCCAGGTTGAACTGGGCTCGGGCATACCCTTGATCCGCGGCCATCCGGTACCACTTGGTCGCCTCGACATCGTCCGCCGGCACGCCCCGGCCTCGCTCGTACATGACACCGAGATTGTACTGGGCACGCGCCATGCCCTGGTCGGCGGCCATCTGATACCACCGCATCGCCGCGACATAGTCCTGCGGCACGGCGTGGCCCCTGTCGTACATGTTCGCGATGTTGAACTGGGCACGGGCGTCGCCCTGGTCGGCGGCTTTGCGGAACCATTTCATCGCCTCCGCGTGGTCCTTCGCGACACCCCGGCCCTTTTCGTACATCGCACCGAGCTTGACCTGAGCGCGCGCGTCGCCCCGATTGGATATCGCGCGATAGAGCCGCAACTCGGTCTCGACGTCGCCGCTCTCTCGCGCCGCCTTTGCGGCGGCCCATTCCTCCTGCGTCATGACCCCTGCCTCCCCGCATCCTGGTCTTCCAGGTCCATATCCACGGCCGCCGAATGCCAGGCGCCTCGTCGGCCATGCGCCGGCCCCTAAGGAACCTAACCGGCGGGCGGTCGCCGGTTCCCAATGATGCCGAAGAATAGCCCGGGCAGCCCCGGAAAGAAATCCGCTACGCTCTCAGCGTCGTTCACCGACGCGCCCGCAAGCCGTCTGCCCGTCCCGCACCATTCGCGTGTACGCTGCCGAACTGGGCAGGATCCATACTGCGCAGCGTTTGCCGACGAAAGCGTGGAGCGCCTGATCATTCGCCACGCTATCGACTGCCTGTTGCAACCTTCGAGGGGAGCGGATCACGGACGCGACAGGCGCAACCGAGCGGAAGACGGTCCCGGTGAACGCGACGACACCCGAGCTGTTCTGGGGATTTCTCAAGATCGGCCTTTCGGGTTTCGGCGGCGTCATGCCGTTTGCACACCGGATGCTGGTCGAGCGGCAACGTTGGCTCACCGAGCAGGAGTTCACCGAAGCGCTCTCGCTGTCGCAGTTCCTCCCGGGACCGAACATCGTCAACCTTTCGGTCCTCATCGGCCGGCGCTTCCGGGGAACGATCGGCGCGCTCGCCGCCACGCTGGGCCTGATGCTGATGCCGCTTGTCATCGTCCTGCTGCTTGCGATGCTGTTTGCCGAATTCGCCCACATCGACGCGGTCCGCGGCGCCTGCAGCGGCGTGTCCGCTGCGGCGTCGGGTCTCGTGCTGTCGGTAGCACTCAAGATGGCGCAACCGATACGGCGCAATCCGGTCGAGGTCGCCATCTTCGCGATTGCTTTCGTCGCGATAGGATTGCTCCGCCTGCCGCTCCTGTGGGTGCTCGCGGCGCTTGTACCCGTATCGGTCGCGATCGCCGCGCGGAGCCGCCGATGATCTCTCCGCCGCTCGTCGAGCTCGCGCTGCAGTTTCTAATGCTATCGCTGCTGTCGATCGGCGGTGCAAACGCCATCATCCCCGAGATGCACTTGCGCGCCGTCGACATCGAGCATTGGATGACCGACGCCGACTTTTCCCAGATGTTCGCGTTGTCGCAGGCGGCCCCCGGGCCCAACGTGCTGATCGTCAGTCTCATCGGATGGAAAGTGGCGGGCATCGCCGGCGCGCTGGTCTCGATGCTTGCAATGTGCGGACCTTCGTCGGTGCTGACCTATCAAGTCGCACGTGCCTGGGATCGCTTTCGCGACGCGCCACTACGCATCGCAATCGAGCGCGGGCTGGCGCCGGTGACCGTCGGCCTGATCCTGGCTTCGGGCTACGTGCTGACCCGCGCGACCGATCATGGTTGGCCGGCCTACGCCGTCACTGGCGTCACGCTGGCACTCGCGATGACGAAACGCGTCCACCCGTTGTGGATGCTCGCCGCAGCGGCGGTTCTCGGTGCGTTTGGGCTCGTCTGACACCGCGCCAGAGTGATTGGGTTGCGCACAGGAAGCCCCCGCGGCGCGACGCAGCTGCCGCTCGGATTCGCCAGCTGCAACGGACATCGGGGCGGCGCCGTTGCGCTGGGTCGGGGCGAGTGCTAGCCTGGACTCCGAACTTTTTCGCCGCGATTGAGGAGGTCAGGATGTCGAGAAACAAAGCCGCGTTCATCGCCAGCGTTCTTGCGATGGCCCTCGTTGCCGCGCCGATATCGTCTGCGTTTGCGAATGGACGTCACTACGGTGGTTACGGAGGCTACGGAGGCTACTATGGCGGCGCCCTCGCCCTCGGACTTGCCGGCGCAGTCGTGGGCACTGCCGCCGCCCTGATCACAGCGCCGTTCGCACTCGCTCGCAGCGGCAGCGCGGCGCCGGTCTATTACGCGGGTCCTGCCCCAGCCTATCCCGTTGCCACCCGCTACTACGGCGCGCCCGTCGCGCCGGCGTATTACGGCCCATCGGTCGCGTCGGCGTACTATGGCCCGCCCGTGGCGCCCGCGTATTACGCTCCGCCCACCGCTTCGTTCTATTACGGTGCACCGGTCGCGCCCGTCTATTACGCTCCGCCGTTACGCTCCGCATATTACGCGCCGCGGCCAGCGTATTACTCGCCGCGTCCTGCTTACCGCGGGCCGCCCATGCGCTACTACGCGGCGCCCGGTCCCCGCTACTACTACGGGCGTTGACCCGCCGGGTGTTCCGCGCCCCGGGCACCGTGTGCCAATAGACTAGCGCGTCCAAACGCTCCCGCCCCGTAACGACCTCGGCTACCGCTCGGGAAATCGCGTGGGCCGTCTACGCGAGCGTCGCGTTCGCGCCCGCGTGAAGGCGGCTTGTCCTCGGCACGCCCGCGAGCAGGTACTCCATCTGGTCGGCGAGAATTCGCCGGTTCCTGAGGATGAAGTGCTCGTGTCGATTCGGAACGTAAGGCACGTACAGGAGCGGCATCCGCGCCTGCTCGGGAGAGCGGCCGCCCTTTCGCGTGTTGCAGCCGCGGCAGGCCGTCACCGTGTTGGTCCACGAATCCGTGCCGCCGCGTGAGACCGGCACGACGTGGTCGCGCGAAAGATCGCGGAGCATGAAGCGGCCGCCACAGTATGCGCACACCTGCCGATCGCGCACGAACAGCATCTGATTAGTCAGACCCGGCGCGTGCCGATGCGCGCCCGCGCCGCTGCCTTTGATGGCAAGAATCGACCGCGTCGCGATGCGCGAGCGCACGCCGTTCTTCTGCCAGCCGCCGCGGAACTCGCGGACCTCGCGTCCCACCGACCACGCGACCATCTGCTTCGCGTGGTACGTGATGGCTTCCTCGAGCTCGACCCAGGCTTGGGGTAGGCCCGCCATGTCGACCGTCAATACCAGTGGTTCCATTTCCCGAACTCGGGTGGCCCGGGAAGGCCCGGGACCCTCAATCCTTCCAGCAAAGTACACAACGGGAAGTATGCACGACTTCGCTGGAATTCGCCTCCGGGCCGGGCGAGGGGCCACCCGGCGACGCATACGCGAGGGCAAGTCCGACAGACTCCCGGCCCGCCGGGACGCCGGATTCGCCACCAAGGTCCGCTTTTCGCATCATCGCACCGGAGGCGTTGTTCGCTACAGAGCGGCGGGAGCGCTTCGGGCGCACTCCGCATCAAAGGCCCGGCATCGCGAAGCCCTGCGGCAGCGATCCGAGTAACGCCGCTCGCTGCTCGGCGCTCAAGGCGACGAGCGGCGGTCGCACGGCAGCCCACGGCTCGTCGCGCCCAAAATGCGCAATCAACGACTTGAGCGCCGCGATCATCGGGAACTTCACCAGGACTGCGCGCAGAGCATCGAGCGCGCCCTGGCGCGCATCGGCGTCGGCCTTCTGCCAGCCGCGATAGACGTCGACGATCGCGGCCGGATCGACGTTTGCCTGCGCGCTGATGCAGCCGGCGCCTCCGCCTCGCATCGCGGCCAGCAGCAGGTTTTCGCTTCCCGGAAACACGGCGAAGCCTCGCGGCGCAAAGCGTTCGAGCAGACTCCGCACGCTGCTCCAGTCGCCGGAGCTGTCCTTGATCCCGACGACCGAGCCCGAATACGCGGCCAGCAGCCGCTCGATCAGCGCCAAGGACAGCGGCACCTGGGAGACTTGCGGAATGTGGTAGAGATAGATTCGCAGTCCGGCGTTACCCACGCGCTGGATCACCTCGGAATAGCTCGCGAACAGTCCGTCGTCGGTGACTCCCTTGTAGTAGAACGGCGGCAGCATCAGGACCCCGCCGCAGCCGAGCCGCACTGCATGACGCGTGAGTTCGACCGTGTCGGTCAGCGCACAGCAGCCGGTGCCCGGCATCATTCGCGCCGGCGGCAGTCCCGCTTCGACCAGCGTGTCGAGGAGCTCGATCTTCTCGCCGACCGACAGCGAGTTGGCCTCGGAGGTCGTACCGAACACCGCGATACCCGCCTCGCGCGCAAGCAACCAGCGGCAGTGCTTGGCAAGTCTCGCGGCGTCCGGGGTGAGGTCTGGCGCAAACGGGGTAACGACAGGGGCTATGACGCCGCGCAGTGCAGCCATCTGTTCCACAGGGATCTCCGATCGGGTGCACGCAACGCCAGGATGACGACGCCACCGGCCGGGTGAGACTATCGCGCTTTGATGATCTTCGCCAGCCATGCCGGACAAACTTCCGCTCCTCCCGCTCGCCGAACTCTCGGGGCTCCTTGCGCACGGCAAGACGAGTTCGCGCGAAATCATCGAAGCCTGCCTCGCGCGCATCACAGCGCTCGACAGTCGCCTGCACGCGTTCGTCGATGTGTATCGCGACGACGCGCTCGCGCGTGCCGACGCCGCCGACCGCGAACGGCGCGCAGGAGCCGCTTGCGGGCCGCTGTCCGGACTGCCGATCGCGCTGAAGGACTTGCTGCATCTTGAAGGACGACAAACGACTGCCGGCTCGAAGACCTGGCTGGGGCGGATTTCCGATTACAGCGCCACGTCCGTCGCGCGCCTCGTCGCGGCCGGGATGATCCCGATCGGGAAGACGCACATGGTCGAATTCGCGTTTGGCGGCTGGGGCCGCAATCAACCGATGGGCGCACCGTGGAATCCGTGGGACATGCGCACGCACCGTGTCGCAGGCGGATCGTCCAGCGGTTCCGCGGTCGCCGTCTCCGGCGGGCTAGTCCCGGCGGCGATCGGTTCCGACACCGGCGGGTCGATCCGCATTCCTGCCGCGCTCTGCGGTTTGACCGGCCTCAAGCCGACCTACGGTCTCGTGAGCCTTTACGGCGCGGTGCCGCTGTCCACCACGCTCGACTCGATCGGGCCGATTGCGCACACGGCCGAGGATGCCGCGTTGCTGACCGCCGCAATGGCGGGTCCGGATCCGCGCGACGTCGGGACGCTTCATCTGCCGCGCGTCGATTTCGAAGCGGCGGTCGCCGGCGCGGCCGACATCCGCCGCATGCGCATCAGCGCGCTTGCATCCGAGCAGTTCCCGGAGTACGACCTCGCCGATGTCCGCCGTGCGTTTCATGAAGCGATCGCCACACTGCGCAATCTCGGCGCGATCGTCGACGAGGAGCCCTTTCCGTTCGATTTCGACGAGCTGATGGTGAGAAACGGCCGGATCATCGCGGCCGAGGCCTACGCCATCCATCGCGCGTACATCGAGGACGAGCGCCTCCACATCGACCCATGGGTGAAGCGACGCATTCTCGGCGGGAAATCGATCGGCGCCGCAGACTATATCGACGACGTCCGGTTGCAGCGCGACGCCGTCAAGCGGTTCACCCAGTGGATGGGAAGTCGCGACGCGTTTCTGACGCCCACCTTGCCGATCGTCGCGTCGCCAATCGCCGAGGTCGACGAATCGACGACGCCGCTGGCGACGTGGACGCGCGCCGCCAATTATCTCGGCGCCTGCGCGCTGTCATTGCCTGCGGGTTTCTCGTCGGAACGCTTGCCGATCGGCGTGCAACTCATCGGCGCACCGTTCGCCGACGCGACGCTGGTGCGGATCGGCCGCGCGTTCCAGCAGGCGACCGATTGGCATCGGCGACGGCCAGAGCTGTGACTTGCACCACCACGAAGGTTGCTCGTCGCCAGCGTCCGAAACCACCAGCCGCTGCATCACTCCGCCGGCAGGAACCCTTCGACCGACAGGTACCGTTCCCCGGAGTCGTAGTTGAATCCCAGCACGCGGGTTCGCGGCGGCAGGTCGGGCAGCTTCTGCGCGATGGCGGCGAGCGTTGCGCCCGAGGAAATGCCGACGAGCACGCCCTCTTCGCGCGCCGCGCGGCGCGCCATCTCGCGTGCCGCCTCGGCGTCGACCTTGATGACGCCGTCCAGCAACGTGATGTCGAGGTTCTTCGGAATGAAGCCCGCGCCGATACCCTGGATCGGATGTGGCGACGGCGCGCCGCCGGAGATGACGGGAGATGCGGCGGGCTCGACGGCGAAGACCTTGAGCGTCGGCCACGCCTTCTTCAATACGCGCGCGCAGCCGGTGATGTGGCCGCCGGTGCCCACACCCGTGATCAGCGCCTCGAGGCCTTCGGCGAAATCGTCGAGGATTTCGCGCGCGGTGGTGCGAACGTGGACCTCGATGTTGGCGGGGTTGTCGAATTGCTGCGGCATCCACGATCCCGGCGTCGCCGCGATCAGTTGCTGCGCCTTCGCGATCGCACCCTTCATGCCCTCGGCGCGCGGCGTCAGAACGAATGTCGCACCATACGCGAGCATCAGCCGCCGCCGCTCGACCGACATGCTGTCCGGCATCACCAATACCAGCTTGTATCCCTTGACCGCCGCGACCATCGCCAGACCGACGCCGGTGTTGCCCGACGTCGGCTCGATGATCGTGCCGCCGACCTTGAGCTTGCCGGTCATCTCCGCATCCTCGACCATGGACAGCGCGATCCGGTCCTTGATCGAGCTGCCGGGGTTCGAACGCTCTGACTTGATCCAGACAGAGCTCGACGGGCCGAACAGCCGGTTGACGCGGACATGTGGCGTGTTGCCAATGGTGGCGAGAATATTGGCAGCGATCATGGAATCCCCTGTTGGCGTGCGGCTGATTGGCGATGGACGAAACCCCACATGCTACGCGTGCCGGACGCTAACGCAAGGAAAGCGAACCGCAGAATTCGGATGTCGGCCTCGGTGGCTGTATCATTTGCTTCCGACCCGATGATCAGGGGGTGCCGTGCGGCTTTACGTCGTCCAGATGTTCTACTCGAGCCTCAAGGAAAGCGGTCTTCTCGTGGCCGAAGTCAAGAACACGGTCGCGGCCCTTTCGAAAAAGGATTTCGTGCTGATGGGGTTCGGAGAACACACGGCGGCCGTTGCCTTTTCCTCGACGGAGCCGGAAGCGAACATGCGGGCGCAGTTCGAGCGCATACGCGGCGAGAATTTCTCGCTGGTCGCATTCGAGGCCGCCTGGATCGTCGGCGGAAGCATGTCGAAGGACGTGAGCCTCTGGCTCGAACGCCATCAGCCGAGCCCGTTCAAGTGATCTGACGACGGGCGGGCCGGTTGCCGGCGGCGCGCACGATGTGATTTGACGACGGGCGGTTCGGTAGCCGATCCCGACGAGGTCAACTCGTCCCGATCGCATCGAACAATGAAGGTATCGCTTCGACGGCGGCCGTTTCCGGCGCAGGTCCGACGGTATCGGTGGCAACCAGCGCTCCGACGCGCACCCCCAGCAAGCGGATGCGTCGATCGAGAGGCACTCGCTTCAGGCATTCGCCGGCGGCTCGCCGTATGACCGACGCATCGTCGGTCGGCCAGGGAATCGTCCTGTCGCGCGTCACGGTCCTGAAGTTGTCGTAGCGAAGCTTGAGGCCGATGGTCTTGCCGACATAGCCTTTGCGCGTGAGGTCTTCGCTCACGCCGACGCACAGCGCGGTGAAGATCCTCGACAGCTCGTCACGATCGCGCGTCGCGGAAAGATCGCGCTCGAACGTCGTCTCGCGGCTGATCGACTTCGGTTCGCTCACCGTGATGATGTCGCGTTCGTCCCGGCCGTGCGCCGCGTCGTGCATCCAGGCGCCGTGTGCGCGACCGAAGTGCTCGACCAGCCAAGCCGGATCCGCCGCGGCAAGCTCGCCGATCGTGCGGATGCCGAGCGCTTCGAGCTTCGCGCTCGACTTGGGCCCGATGCCGTTGATCTTGCGCGCAGGCAGCGGCCAGACGCGGCGCTCGATGTCGAACGCGCGGACGAGCGTCAGCCCATCCGGTTTGTCGAGCTCCGACGCGATCTTCGCCAGCAGCTTGTTGGGGGCGACACCGATCGAGCACGAGAGTCCGGTCGCGGCGCGAACCGCGTCCTTGATCGACAGCGCGATTCGACGGACTCGTTCCCATGCGTCGCGCTCCGGCTCGCGGGCGGTGATTGCGACCTCGGTCGGCTGCACGTCGGTCAGGTCGATGTAGATCTCGTCGATGCCGTTGTCCTGAATCCGTGTCGCGATCAGGCGCACGGCATCCTTGAATAGTCGCGAGTATTTCCGATATGCCTCGAAATCGGTTGGCAGCAGTACTGCGTCGGGCGCGATCTGCGCTGCCTTCATCAACCCCATCGCAGAATTGAGCCCGAGCGCCCGCGCTTCATAGGTCGCCGTCGTGATGACGCCGCGGCCGGCGTAGCCGCGAAGCGTCGCGAACGTGCGGATTGGTCGACCCGTAGCCAGGTCGATCGACTCCGCGGGCTGATGACGGCGCCCACCGCCGATCACGACGGGCCTGCCGCGCAATTCGGGATAACGCAACAGCTCGACCGACGCATAGAAGGCGTCCATGTCGAGATGAGCGATCAGGCGGGTGGGTTCGGTCGGCATCGGCTCGGCGCGATTATGCACTCGTCGCGGGTACGCGCTAAGATTGCGGCCAGACCGAGCGCATTGCCGGTTCGCGTCGCCGAGAGTGACCCGCCCAGCCCAATGAGCCACAAGCATGAGAACCTGATCCGCGCGGTCTTCCACGATCCGATCAGCGGCAACATCCAGTGGCGCGAGATCGAGTCGCTGCTGCGCCACCTCGGCGCGGCGATCGAGTCCCTGTCCGGAACGCGCATTCGCGTGAAACTGAACGGCCACGAGGGCATCCTGCACCGCCCGCACGGCGGCAACGCGCTGGGACGGCAGGATGTCCAGCACCTCCGCGAATACCTGTCGCACGCGCGGGTGACGCCTTCACTGTATGAAGCCGGGCGGAAGGCATGAGAACGCCGCGTCGCAGAATGGATATGGCCCCATTGGACTGACCGATATTTGCAGGGAACTTGGCCCGAGTCATCAGAGAGCCTGTCAGCCGGAATCACCGGGCATCGAGGTTGGTATAATTGATCAGTTTGCCGCCCGCCGCATGGCCGGCGGCTTTTGTTTTGCGGACATAACGGACGACAGCGCTGCGCCGTCCCCCAGACGATGAACGCCCCCGCCTTCCCCGCCGATCTCGTTCGCGATGTTGCGAAGCGCCGCACGTTCGCGATCATCTCGCACCCTGACGCGGGCAAGACGACGCTGACCGAAAAGCTGCTGCTCTACGGCGGCGCGATCCAGATGGCCGGCACGGTCAAGTCGCGCAAGAGCCGGCGTCACGCCACCTCCGACTGGATGGAAGTCGAGAAGCAGCGCGGAATCTCGGTGACGAGCTCGGTGATGCAGTTCGACTACGCCGGGCACACGATCAATCTTCTAGATACGCCCGGGCACGAGGACTTCTCGGAGGACACCTACCGCGTGCTCACGGCGGTCGACGCGGCGGTGATGGTGATCGATGCCGCGAAAGGCGTCGAGGCGCAGACGATCAAGCTGCTCGAAGTGTGCCGGCTGCGCGCGACGCCGATCATCACATTCGTGAACAAGATGGACCGCGAGGTCCGCGAGCCGGTGGCACTGCTCGAGGAGATCGAAGCGGTGCTCGCGATCGATTGCGCACCGGTGAGCTGGCCGATCGGGATGGGCAAACGCTTCCGCGGCGTGTTCGATCTGTTGCGGGACCGGTTGAAGCGCTTCACGCCGGGCGAGGAGCGCGTGAGTGACGACAGTGAACTGATCGAGGGGCTCGACAATCCCCGGCTCGATGCGCTCTTCCCGGATGAGATGGCCGCGGTGCGCCACGACATCGACCTCATTCGAGCTGCGAGTCATCCGTTCGACATGGCCGAGTTCCTGGCGGGCCGCCAGACACCTGTGTTCTTCGGCTCGGGGATCAACAACTTCGGCGTGCAGGAGATCCTGCAGGCGCTGATCGACTGGGCGCCACCGCCGCAACCGCGCGACGGTGGCACTCGCATCGTGCATCCCGCCGAGCCCTCGTTTTCGGGATTCGTGTTCAAGATCCAGGCGAACATGGATCCGAATCATCGCGACCGGATCGCGTTTTTTCGCGTCTGTTCAGGCCGGTATCGACCGGCGATGAAGGTACGGCATTTGCGGAGCGCCCGCGAGATGAAGCTCGGCAACGTGCTCACCTTCATGGCCAACGAGCGCGTGGCAAGCGAAGACGCGGTGGCAGGCGACATCATCGGCATTCACAACCACGGGCAACTCTCGATCGGCGATACGCTCACCGAGGGCGAGGCATTCGATTTCAAGGGCATTCCCTATTTCGCGCCCGAGCTGTTTCGTGTCGCGCGGCCGCGCGATCCGTTCAAGTCGAAGCCACTGTCGAAGGGCCTGCGGGAACTTGGCGAAGAGGGCGCGATCCAGGTGTTCGAGTCGATGCATGCCGGCACGCTGCTGTTAGGCGCCGTGGGTCCGCTGCAATTCGAAATCGTAGCCCACCGACTTGCGACCGAATACAAGGTGGATGCGGTCTACGACCCCGCCAATATCTCGACCGCGCGGTGGCTCACTTTTCCCGACGAGAACACGCGCCGAAATTTCGAGCGCGAACAGGCGGCGGCGCTCGCGACCGACGTCGACGACAATCCGGTATTCCTCGCGACCAACAAGTACAACCTTCAGGTGACGATGGAACGCTGGCCCAAAGTTGGCTTCCACGCGACCCGCGAACACGGACGGAGGCTGGTGCACGCGTAATCAAGATCTTCGCGCCATTCGGACGCGCGCGACTTCGAATCATCGGCAATGCGTCGATTCGCGCCTGGCAACGCCCAACCGGGCCGACCGCACAACAACGCCCGTCCGCGCCGTTCAAAGCGCTGGGCCACGGACCTATACGCGCGGCGGGGGCGTGTTGGGGGGCGGATAGTTTCCACCCGGCGCCGGGTAGCTTGGCGAAGGTGCATCCCCGGGCGCTGCGGCCGGGGCAGGATAGTTCTGCGAGGGGTAGCTCGGAGCTGGATAGTTCGGCGGTGGATAGCTCGACGGAGGAGTGCGGTACGAGTAGGCCATCCGCCCCGGCACCTGATTGCCATGCGCGTACATACACTGCATATACGCGGTGTCGTAGGCTCTTTGCAACTCGTACGACGAGTACCCGGCGACATTGCTTCCCGCAGCGCTGCCGAACAGCAATCCGGTTCCGGCGCCGATCGCGGCACCCGCTCCCGCCTGGCCCGAGGCGGAACCGATGATCGCGCCCGCTGCCGCACCGATCATGGATCCCACTACGGCATTGCCGGCCGCAGCGTTCGCCGCACTCTGTCCGGCCTCGGGGCCACCTATTGCCATTTGTGCGTACTGACGGCAGCCCGCGTCGTCGGCACGAAACTGGTCGAAGCTCTTCTGGGCTCCCGGCAACACTCTGACCGCCGGGCCGACCGGAACCGTGACGCAGCCGCCCAGTACGACAACCGCAGCGAGCGGGAACACAAGTGAGCGCATACTCATCACAAGTCCTGTCCTTAATCGCTCATTGTGCAGGTGCCGGCGCAGGTGCAAGCGAAGGCGCGCCGCCACCGCGCTGCGGTATCACCTGCATCCAAGGCCTGGAACACTTCTGCACGTAAGGGTAGTAGCCCGCCGGCTCGGTGCAGTAGTACCAATAATCGGATTGGGCGGGGGGCGCCTCGTTCGGCGCCTGTTGCACGTAATAGTCCGGATCGGAGACCGGGTATGGGAAGGTCGCGTAGGGGTAATAGTTGTAATAAGGCGCAAAGTACGGGTAAGGCCACGCGCCCCAATATGCGGGGCCGCCGATCGTGACCCCGAAGCTCGGTCCGTACCAACCACCACGCCAACCCCCGCCGTACCATCCGCCACCGCGCCACCCGTGTCCGTACCAGCCGCCGGCGTATCCGACGTTTCCGTATCCGCCCCAGCCGCGCCCATATCCGCGCCGTAATGGCGCTGCTTGCCGGCTGTATCCACCGCCGTAATGGCCACCACCATATCCGCCACCGTAGTGTCCAGCACCCCCACCGCCGTATCCGCCGGCGTAATGGCCACCGCCCATTCCACCGCCATATCCGCCGTGACTGCCACCGCGTCCTTGTGCCGCTACCGCACCGGTCGCGCAAGCCAACACCAAAGCAATCAGTCCAATCGTAATCCTGTTCATAGAAGTAACCTCCAGCCCCGACTCAGTTTCGACACGTCGACGCGGTCATAATTCAGGTCTTGGTTGCGCAACAAAGGCGCTGACCCATCTTATTCCTTCCGCCAGGCTTCTCCAATCAAGAACGCCGATAGGCGCCCCGCGGTTGACCGGCTGGGCTGCGCCTCCGGTTGCAACGCAGCGGAACTCCCAATCCGGGGGCGGCGCACCCGCCAGCCTGTAGTGTACGCATCGCCAACAGAACGGCTTCCAGATTACCGCATAATCGGATTTCCTCGTCGGGCGCCGCGTCCATTCCCCTCGAGCACGCATCCGATTCCTTGCCGTGACATCTTCAACTTCCAGCACGCCGCTGACGCAGGCCGAACTCGACCGGTTCGAGACGTTGCTCGGCTCGGAGCTGTTTCACGGCGATGCGATGCCGCTCGATGCACTGCAGGGGCTCTTCTTCGCCATTGCTTGCGCGCGTGACCTCATTGTGCCGTCGCGCTGGATACCGGTAGCGTTGGGCGAAGAACCCGAATACGAAAACCGCGAGCAGGCGCAGGAAGTGCTCGACCTCGTGATGCGCTTCTACAATCAATGCGTGCGAGCCGCCGCCGCGGAGGAATTTACGCTGCTCCTCTACGAACGCGAAGGCGGCCGGGACGACCTGCAAACGTGGTGCGCCGGATACCTCGAAGGTGTCGACCTCTCGATACCGAGCTGGTATGAAGCAGGTGATCCCGACGAAGTCGACGAACTGCTCTTTCCGTTCATCGTGCTTGCCGACGAACTGCCGGAACAGGAACGACGCCAGTTCAAGCCCGCCGAATGGGGAAAGCTCGTCAAATCATGCGAAGACGCGATCGGCGACGCGATCGTCGAGGTCCGCGATTATTGGAAAGTCTTGCGCAATCCGCCGAAATCGGTGCGCCGCGATTCCCCCAAGACGGGCCGCAACGACCCCTGCCCGTGCGGAAGCGGGAAGAAATTCAAGCTCTGTTGCGGTGCGCCCGGGAGGCTCCACTGACCTGCAACGGATTGTTCACCCGACCTTCGATCCTGGCAGCGGGTGGACGCTGTGCGCCCAGCGTGCGGATTGCTAGTCGGTCTTCGGTGCTGGCGGCGGGTGGATGTTGTCGACCCAATGCACTTCCTCGGGGTTCGGCTCCACGTTCGGCAGGTCGAGATTCACAACCACCGGTTCCTGGCCGCTGCGGCAAAGCACACACGACAGGGGTTCGTCACTGCTCGCGTTGATCTCCTGGTGCGGGACGTACGGCGGAACGAAGATGAAATCGCCCGGACCGGCCTCGGCTGTGTACTCGAGCCGATCACCCCATTTCATCCGCGCGCGACCGCTTACGACGTAGATCACGCTCTCGACAGGGCCGTGGTGGTGCGCGCCGGTCTTGGCGTTCGCGTGGATCACGACCGTTCCGGCCCACAGCTTCTCGGCGCCGGCGCGCGCATGCGTGATCGCGGCCGCGCGATTCATGCCCTGCGTTTGAGCCGTATTGGTGTCGAGTTCGTTCGCGTGGACGACGCGTACGCCGTGAAGGCGCCACTTGGATTCGGCAGTCATGGTTCTCTCTCCTCGATGCAAGCTTCGACCAGCCGCGGCCGTTTGTCCAATGCTCACGATCGGGTGGCGGTCGCACCACTACCCACGATCGTCCGGGGTTCGCTTGACTTTCGCCTGACCGAACTCCAGGTAGCGAACTCACCACGGATCGAGCTCTTCATGGGTGCCCGAGGGGACTTCCAGGTGCAATTTGCAACTTCCGCGGCGCCGATCGAGCCGTTAGCTCAAGACGGTCAACTCCTCGACGCCTATTCCGAAGCGATCGTCTCGACGGTCGAACAGGTCCAGGAGTCCGTCGTATTCATTGCCGCGCAGGCTCGAGGCGCTCGAAGTTCGCGTGGTGGGACCGGCTCCGGATTCCTCTTCACCCCCGATGGATACTTGCTCACCAACAGCCACGTGGTACATGGTGCCACGACGATCGAGGTGACACGGGCGGACGGAATCAAGACGCGCGCCGATCTGGTTGGCGAGGATCCGGACACCGATCTCGCGGTGCTTCGCGTCGGGTCGAGCCGTGCGCTGCCGCATGCGCAATTGGGCGATTCGTCAAGGCTGCGCGTTGGCCAAATCGCCATCGCGATCGGCAACCCTCTGGGCTACACGCATACGGTGACCGCCGGCGTTGTTTCCGCTCTCGGGCGCACGCTTAGAGCGACGAGCGGCAGGTTGATCCACAACGTCATCCAGACCGACGCGGCGCTGAATCCCGGCAATTCGGGCGGGCCGCTGCTGGACAGCCGCGGCCGGGTCATCGGAGTCAATACCGCCATCATCGTCGGCGCCCAGTCGATCTGCTTCGCCACGGCGATCGACTCGGCAAAATGGGTCGTCACCCAGCTCTTCTCGCACGGACGGGTCCGTCGCGCCTCGATCGGGCTTTCGGGCTCGACGGTTCCGCTATCGCGCCGGGCAGCTCGCTTCCTCGAAACGGAACAGCGCAGCGCGGTGTGCGTCGAGGAAGTCCAGCGCGGATCGCCGGCGCAGGTTGGCGGCCTCGCGGCGGGTGACACGATCGTCGGCATCGACGGATTGACCGTCGCCACGGTGGACGATTTGCAGCGCCTGCTCGATGAATCGCGGATCGGCAAGACGTGCGTGCTGCGGATTCTTCGACCAACCCGGGTGGTCTACTTGCAAGTTGCAACCCCAGGAATCCGGTCAATTCGCATAAGCTTGGGTCACTGGCCCGATTTGTGCAGCTTTCTGTAAGGCGCCCCATGCAACGCCACCGCGAAACCGTCCAGATACTGTTTGTGCGCGCAGGCGCCAAGGGTCTGTCTGATCTAACATATTGTTGTGCATGACAAAGAGCGCGGAGCGATGGCTCCGTCGGACATCGCGCTCCCGCGGGTAAACACTTGACGTAAGCGGTTAATACCTGCCGTCAAATATCGATGGCTTCAGCTGCCCGCCTCCAGGGACTTTGGAATGACGTGATGCTTCCCGCCCCAACAAATCGGTACCGTCGTTTGCACGGCCGAGTCGGGCTGGCCCTGTTGTGCCTGCTCCTCGCCATCGGGTCTGCACAGGCGACGCCGGAAGAGGCAGCCCGCTACTACGAGGACGCACTTGCGCGATTTGATCGTGGAGACACGTCCGGCGCCGTCGTTCAGCTCAAGAACGCCCTCCAGCAGGACAACCGGATGCTTGCCGCGCATTTGCTGCTCGGTAAGGCATTGCTCAAGAACGGCGATCTCAAGGCCGCCGAAGCCGCGTTCGAAGAGGCTCTCAAACAGGGAGTCAATCGCGGCGAAGTGGCTATGCCTTTGGGTCAGATCTATCTTGCCCTTGGTCAACCCGAGGCCGTGATTGCAAAGATTCCAGCCTCCGGTCTGCCGACGCCGTTGCAGATCGAGGTGCTTTCGATGCGGGGCACGGCCTACGCCGAATCGAACAAACTCCGCCTCGCGAGCGAGAGCTTCGAAGAGGCGCGCGCGCTGGACCCCAAGTCGGTGACGCCGCTGATCGCCGAAATCCCCGTGTTGCTCACCAATGGCCAGATCGAAAGCGCTAAGGCGATGGCGGCCAAGGCGATCAAATTGGCCCCGAACAACGGGTATGCATGGAATATGCAAGCGTCGGTTCTGCATACGACTCTCGATGTTGCCGGTGCAATCGCCGCCTACGACCGCGCACTTTCACTCGAGCCCAAGCATGTCGACGCTCGCGTCGCGCGTGCTGCCCTGCTGATCGACCTGAAGCGCGAAGCGGAGGCGCAGAAGGATCTCGATCTGCTCCGAACTTCAGCCCGCGAGGAACCACGGGCGGCTTATTTGCGGGCAGTTATCGCTAGCCAGAAGGGCGATGGACCCGCGGTCGCTGCCGCGTTGAAGGAGGCCGTCGATGTGATCGATGCCTTACCGGCGCCGTGGCTCGCCCGGCGCGAGCAACTGCTGATGGTCGGCGCGCTTTCCCATCACGGCCTGGGCAACCGGGAGAAAGCCCGCGAATACCTCAACGTCATCATTTCCCGCAATAGCCGAAACCTCGGAGCACGCAAGCTGCTCGCCTCTATCTATGTCGAGTCGCGGGATTATTCCCGTGCCGAGACCCTGCTGGAGGACTTGCGGAAGGTCGCGCCCGACGATCCGCAAGTGCTCTTCCTGCTGGGTTCGGTGCGCATGGCGAAGCGGCGCTACGTCGAGGCGACCGAATTGCTCGAGAAAGCGGCCGCGCGTACCGGTTCGGCGGAAATGAACCGCACCCTCGCCTTCAGCCAAATGGGGTTGGGGCGCAATGACCTGGGACTGGCGAGCCTTGAACGGGCACTCGCCACGAATCCCGGTGATACGCAGGCAGGGACGGCACTGGCCATGATCTACATGCGCCGCGGCCAGACGCAGAAGGCGTTGCAGACCGCAGAGTCGATGGTGAAGCGTGGGCCCGACAATCTTACAGTGCTTAACTTTCTCGGTACCGTCAAAGGGTGCAGCCGGCGACAAAGCCGGCGCGCGATCAACCTATAACCAAGTATTGACAAGGGACCCTTCGTTTCGTCCCGCCGTACTCAATCTCGCCCGACTCGACGTCGGCGACAGGCGATTCGACGACGCACGCCGTCGCCTGAACGAATTACTTTCCAAGCGTCACGATGATCCGGATGTGTTGTATGAGTTCGGGCTACTGGAACAGCGGGCGGGCCGCGCGGAGGAGGCGATTCGGCACCTGCAGAAAGCCAACGAGGTGCAGCGCCGCGATCCGCGCGCCGGCATGGCGCTTATCGAGGTCCAGCTCGGCCAGCACCAGGCCGACCAGGCGTTGGCCACCGCCAAGGAGCTGGCTTCGCGGTACCCGGACAATATCGCCGTCCTGCTCGCTTTCGGCCGCACTCAACTGGCGGTTGGTGACAACTCCGGCGCACGAAATGCGTTTCAAGGCGCGACACGACTCGCTGAATTCGACCCGGGTACCCAGATTGTGATTGCCCACCTGCAATTGGCGGCCGGCAACCCGAGCGGGGCGTCCTACAACGTGCAAAAGGCACTCTTGGGGCGGCCCGATGATCCCGCCGCGATGGCGCTGGTCGTGGAGATCGAAGCGCGGCGGGGTGACGCACCGAAGGCCGACGCCGCCCTCAAGGCGCTGAACGCCAAGCATCCGACCCGTGCGGAAACCGCTGTGGCGACGGCCAATCTCGCGATGTCCCGCGGTCAGTATGCAGCGGCGGTCGCCGCCTGCCGCGCGGCGCTGTCCCGCGACGAAACGACGGCAAACGCGCTAAACTTGGCGCGTGCATACGTCGCGGCAGGCGAGGCCGCGAAAGGCGGCGAAGTTTTCTCGAAGGATGGGTAAAGATCAGACCGAACGATCTGTCGGCGTCGAAAGCCCTCGCCGAAGCGCAGTTTCGCGCGGGGCAGCTTCCCGCCGCCCGAGAGAGCTACGCCCGGGTAATCGCGGTCGCGCCCGACGATGCGACGCTGCTCAACAACTATGCCAATCTTCTATTGCAGCTGAACGACCCCGAAGCGCCGCAGCAGGCCGAGAAGGCGCTTAAACTGGCCCCGAACAATCCGGCTTTCGCCGACACTCTCGGCTGGATCCTGGTTCAAAGAGGTCAGGTCGAGGCGGGATTGCGCTATCTGCGCGACGCGCGCCTGCGTGCGCCGGAAAGCGGCGAGATCCGCTTTCACTTGGCTTACGCGCTCGCAAAGACGGGCCGAACCGCCGAAGCCCGTGAGGAGCTGATAGCTGCGCTCAGCGGCGCCGGGCGGGTGGAAAATAGCGACGGTGTGAAGCAACTGAAAGCGGAACTGGGGCTTTGATCGATGGTTCGTAAGCTGTCGACATTTTTTACAGAGCCTTTCGCTGTTTCTGGAGCGCTATTCGTAAGCCATTGTTATTAAGCTATATATATCCTTGGTTCGGATATTGCTAATGCGTAAGCGACAAATATCGGCGGGGTGGTCATGACCTTACAAATTCAAAGGACTTTGCGGTGCCCTCGCGCTGGTGCTGGCTGGTCCTGCATCGGCGATTACCACGTGGACGCTCAGTACAGGATCAGTTAGTGGCAACAATTCGAGCGTAACGGCGGCTTCGACCGGATGGGCGAATACGATCGGATCGGGTAGTGCCGTCAATTCCTATACGCTGGAATCGCAAACCCTGACGGCCTACAGCGGCGGATTGGGCATTGCGAATAACGACGGGTGCTCCAGCGCCTCCAATTACTGCGATGTTGGTGACCAAGTGGGCACCGCTCCAGAGCACTCCGTCGACAACGAACAACGCTACGAGATGCAGCTGGTCAGTTTCAACAACAACGTGGACCTCAAGGGCGTGACGTTTGGTTGGACTGGGACGTCCAACGTGACCGGTGGCGACTCCGACTTCACGGTCCTTGCTTACAACGGCGCCGGTGCCCCCACTTTCGCTGGGAAGACTTGGTCCGATATTGGGGCGGCGGCATCGGGATGGACCAAGATCGGCAGCTACGCGAACGCCACGAGTGGCGTCCTTCAGACGATCAATACGAGTGACGGTGTATTCCTCCTACTGGTTGATCGGCGCCTACAATCCGTTGGCTGGCACGGACAAGGGCTATACGCTAGCTAACGACTACGTAAAGCTGAAGACCGTCATTGGGAACGTCCAAACTACCCCACCAACAACCAGAGTCCCCGAACCCGGCTCGTTGGCGCTTATTACCCTCGCGCTTGTCGGCATGCTTTACACTCGGCGCCGCTGCTGGGTCTGACCCCGCATCTGATCCTGTAGTCCACGACGGCACCGACGGGTGCCGTCGCCATTTCCGACGGGCTCTTTTGGCCCACCGGCTGATTCGGAGGCCGCCATCCAGCCCGTTCACGTCTTTCTCGGTGGCCTTTTCGGCGCTCCGGAATCGGGAAGACCCCATTGCGCGGTCGCGAAATACTCGATCAGAAAATCGGCGAACGCCCGAACCTTCGCCGAGAGATGCCGCCGGCTCGGGTAGACGACATAGATAGCGAGCGGCTGCGGCTCGAAGCCGCGCAGGATCGGCTTCAATCGTCCGGCGCGCACGTCGGGGCCGACGATGAAATCCGGTTCATGCGAGATTCCGACGCCTTCCGCCGCCAGGGCCTCGAGGAAGCGTCCATTGTTGGCATTGACCGTTCCAGCGATCCGGACGGGACGTTCGACCCCGCCCGGATCGCGAAACAGCCATACGTTCTTGCTCGGCAGATATTCGTAAGTCAGGCAGACGTGTTTGGCGAGATCTTCCGGCACGAGCGGCTCGCCATGGCGCTCCAGGTACGACGGCGCGGCGCAGCAGATGAGACGTGTCACGCCGATCTTGCGGGCGACGAGATTCTGGCTGCCGGTCTGCCCGATGCGAACGGCAAGGTCGAAACCTTCATCGACGAGATCGACGGTTCGCTCGGACAGCTCGACATCGAACTGGATCTGCGTGTGCCGACCCGCGAATGCCGCAATCGCCGGCGCGAGATGGCGCGCGCCAAACGCCCCCGAACACGTGAGGCGCAGCGTGCCGCGGGGCACGATCGAGGCAGCGGTGACCGCGACCTCGGCTTCCTCGAGGTCGGCCAGGAGCTGGACGCAGCGTTCGTAGAACGACTGCCCGGTTTCAGTGAGCGAAAGGCGCCGCGTGGTGCGATTCAGAAGCCGCGCGCCGAGATGCGTTTCGAGGTCGGCGACCTGGCGCGACACCGATGAGACGGCGACACCGAGACGCTCTGCGGCACGGGCGAAACTGCCCGCCTCGACGACGCGGGCGAATGCGGTGAGGGCGGCGAAGCGGTCCATCGCGGGGTCTGCCTATTATTGCCTTTCACGCAACAGTCTATCACTTATTAATATGTTTATCCTGATGACAGCAACTGTCACTATTCGTCCGTCGCGCCACCAATGGCGCACACCTAATCCAAGGAGCCAAGATGATCGACTCACGCAACCCTGCAATCGCCGCGCTGATACTTCGCGTTTCGTTGGGCACTATGTTCATCGCCCACGCGCTACTCAAGTACTTTGTCTTCACGCTACCGGGTACTGCCCAGTTTTTCCAATCTATCGGGCTTCCGGGCGGCCTCGGTTACGTCGTATTCGCGGTCGAGCTGATCGGCGGCATTCTGCTGATCGCCGGCGTCCGTACCCGTGCCGTCGCGTTGGCTCTGGTGCCCGTGATGATCGGCGCCACGTGGGCACACTCGGGAAACGGCTGGTTGTTCAGCGCGCCGAACGGCGGATGGGAATATCCTGCGTACTGGACCGTCACACTGATCGTCCTTGCATTGCTGGGCGATGGCGCCTACGCATTGCGTCCGTCGAGCCGCGAACCCGAATTGCGCACGGCCTGATGCAACCTGCCGGACTGCCGACGCATACGCGAAGGCAGCTCCGACAGGCTGGCCACTCCCGAGCCACCGCAGCAACACCGTCCAATTCACCGCACAACGTCATCCCTGCGCGAGCGGGATGACGCTGACGCGGAGTCCAAACCACGTCACTAAAGGCACGAACCGCCATGTCCCGCCTGCCCACGCTGTTCCTGTCACACGGCTCGCCGATGAACGGAATCGAGCGAACCCCATCGAGCGAAGCGTGGGCGGGGCTCGCGCGGAAGCTTCCCAAACCACGCGCCGTGTTGATGGCGTCGGCGCATTGGGAGACCTCGGTACCGATGCTCACCGGAAATCCAATAGCCGGAAACCATCCACGACTTCGGCGGGTTTCCCGAGCCCCTATACCAAGTCCGATACCCGGCACCGGGCGCGTCGGAGCTGGCGGCGAAGGCAGTTTCGCTGCTGAAGGACGCCGGCATCACGGCGGGCATCAATGGTTGTCGCGGACTCGATCATGGGGCCTGGGTGCCGCTTCGCTGGATGTATCCGGACGCCGACGTGCCCGTCGTCGAAATTTCGCTGCAGCCGGAGCTCGGCACCGCGCGGCACGTGGCGCTCGGCCGCGCGCTTGCGCCTCTTGCCGACGATGACGTATTGATCGTCGGGTCCGGTCATGCAACGCACAACCTGCGAGACTGGATGTCGAATCCGCGGCGGCAGGAGCCCTTGCGCTACGCGCAGACGTTTGCCGAATGGCTGCACGAGCGGCTCCTTACCGGCGACACCGACGCGCTCATCGCGTATCGCGAACAGGCGCCGGAAGCAGCGCGTGCACACCCGTCCGAAGAGCATTACCTCCCGCTGCTCGTCGCGTGGGGCGCCGCAGGTGAAGGTGCGCGCGCCGAGCGTTTCGCCGCGGGGTTCGAAGGGGGCGCGCTCGCGAACGACTCGTACGCATTTCATCCGGCATCGTGAGGATCGCGACGTCGCGGCGCTCGCCCGCGAGGAGCTTTTCGATACCCACGGAGGCCGTCGCATCCATCGCCGCCTCGCCGCGCACAGGGGTCAGCGTGCGCGCGGCCTTGTGGATCGCTTCGTCGAAACCGGATGGAGGGCTTTGCGCGACAGTTCGAGCTCGTCGCGCAGCCACTGCCGCAGCGCTGCAAGCGGTGGCCAGTCGCGCACGCTCGGCGGATACACCAGATGGTAAGCGTGCGCAGGCTCGTAGGTCACCGTCAGCGGTGTCAACTTGACGAGGCGTCCGTCGTGAAGCGCGTCCGCCGCCAGCAGCTCCCGGCTGAGCGCCAATCCCAGGTTCTGTTCCGCCGCCTGCAGCATCAGTCCGGAGTCGCTGAACACCGCCACGGGCGTCACCTTGATGCGCATGCCGGCTGCCGCGAACCAGTGCTGCCACAACTCGCTGTCGCCCAGCAGCGGTTCGCGCGCCAGTGCCTGGGGCTGCGCGCCCAGCAACCGGCGCGCGGCGAACGGCGAGCCGACGACGATCATCGGCATCGGCGTTTCGAAGAGGCGCTCGGATTCCAGTCCTGCCCAGGGTCCGGCTCCGTAACGCAACGCCGCGTGGAAGCCCTCGCGCTGCAGGTCGACCAGCTGCTGCGATGATTCGATTTCCAACGCGAGGTCGGGATGCCGGTCGCGCCAACGACCCATGCGAGGTAGCAGCCAGCGCTGAGCAAACGACGGCAGCACCGTTACTCGCAACCGCTGGGCGGAGCCACCGGCGGCGGCCGCGGCAGCCTGCACACCATCCTCGAGTTGCGCGAGCGCCGCCTGGGCGCTGCGCAGCAGCGCTTCGCCGGACGGGTTCAGCACCAGGCGGCGCCCCCGCCGCTCGAACAGTTTGAAGCCCAGCTGCTCCTCCAGTCCGCGGATCTGCTGGCTGACGGCGCTATGCGTGAGGTGCAGTACGTCGGCCGCGGCGCGCAGGTTCTGCAGCTCCGCGACGGTACGGAAGGCCGGCAGCGTGTGCAGGGGCAGGCGCGACATGATGGTAAGAATAGCTGACCATTGTGGACAGAACAAATCGATTCCCAAGCGCTGCCTGGGCTTATAGGCTTACCAGCGTCGTCAATTCATCGGGAGTCGACCATGAATTCCTGTTCTGCCCAGCACGCGATAGCGTCTCCCCACCCGCCGACCGGGCGCATCGACGGTGGTGTTGGCGGAGCATTGCACGCCGCGTTGAACACCACGCTGAACGCCATCGCCCGCGTCTGGCGTGACCACAAAGCGCGAAGCGACGAGTTGCGCACGTTCGATTCCGTCGCCGATCTGAACGAGCACGTGCTGAAGGACATCGGTGCCCCACATTGGCTGATCTCGCGCGCCGCCGCGCGACAGGACGCCGAGCGTCTGCCGTGGATCGACATGAACCTGCGCTAGGAGCCTGTCGGACTTGCCTTCGCGCATGCGACGGAAGCGCGTTGGGCGCAGTTCAAGGCACGAGCCCGACGGCATACCGGGAGTATGGCGAGGGCGAGTAACGCAGAAATGCCCCCAACGCGCTTCCGTCGCATACGCGAAGGCAAGTCCGACAGGCTCCTAAGGTCCGTTCACGCGTTGTCTGCTCCGCGCTGCCGGTGAAAACGGGCGTCCCCCGCCGCGGTCCGGCGGACTGGCAGGGGATCGGGTCGGTTCACGAACTGCAGGACAGCATCGAGCACCCCGCCCGGTGGCGCGCCCAGTCGGGCCGGCGCTCGGCGAACCGGTCGCGACTCCGCTGATCGGCGTAGGGGTGGCGCAGGACGTCGAGCAGCTCGACGATGCCCGCGCCGTCGCCCTGCTCGGCGCGGTCGATCGCCTGCTGCGCCAGATAGTTGCGCAAGACGTAACGCGGGTTCGCCGCCTGCATCGAAGCACGCCCTCGGCACGCGGAAGTCGCTCCAGGCGCGCACGTGCTGCATACCGTGCGAGCCATTCGTTGAACTTCGGTTCGGCGCTGCGCCGCTTTGCCTCGTCGTAGAACGCCCCACCGAACGGCGCGAGCGTCGGCGCATCGAGGTCCACGTCGGACAGCGCGCGGAAGAACAGAGTCATGTCGACCTCGGCCGCCTGCAGCAGCGAGTGCAGCGTCTGCATCAGGTCCGGGTCTTCGTCCAGGCACTCGGCAAAACCGAGCTTTGCCGCGATATGGCCCCGATCGGCCTCCGTGAACGTGTCCACATAGCGTTGCAGACCCGCGTGCAGCGGATCGTGCGGAGGCGAACGCCGGCACCAGCGCGTTGGCGAGCTGACCCAGATTCCAATACGCGATCTGCGGCTGCTGACCGAATCGGTAGCGGCGGCCCTCGGCGTCGGTGGTGTTGGGCGTCCAATCGAGGTCGAAGTCGTCG
This sequence comes from uncultured beta proteobacterium, assembly GCA_963844005.1. Lineage (GTDB taxonomy): Bacteria > Pseudomonadota > Gammaproteobacteria > Burkholderiales > Casimicrobiaceae > CAIWHR01. The sequence continues at coordinate 54,084 of CAWJMQ010000015.1, forward strand.
ATCCAGCCGTACGGGCCATAGTCGATCGTCAGGCCGAGGATCGACATGTTGTCGGTATTCATCACCCCGTGCACGAAGCCCACCCGCATCCAGTGCGCGACCATCCGCGCGGTGCGCTCACACACCTGCGCCGAACCACTCCGCGCGCAGCTGCTCGCTCAACGCGTCGTGCGCGTCGCGAATCGATTGCGCGAGGAGCTCCGGAAAATCGCGACGGATCGTGAAGTCGATCAGCTGCGCGCAGAAGCGCCACGTCGCCACGCGCCGCCGGAAGCTCGAAATTGCCGAAGCGGATGAACGACGGGCGCAACTCGGCAGACGATCGCGCCCGGCTCGGATTTGGGATGACCGTCATAGAACATGTCGCGCACGACCTCTTCCCCGGTCGCCACCAGGCCAAAGCGCGCGGGTGGTCGGCACGCCGAGGTGATGCATCGCCTCGCTGCACAGGAATTCGCGAACCGATGAGCGCAAGACCGCGCGGCCGTCGGCGCTGCGCGAATACGGCGTCGGGCCCGCGCCCTTCAGCTGCAGCTCCCAGCGCTCGCCGCGCCGCGGTGATGGTCTCGCCGAGAGTGATCGCGCGTCCGTCACCGAGCTGCCCGGCCCAGTGACCGAACTGGTGCCCGCCGTAGTTGGCCGAATAGGGCTCCATGCCTTCGAGCAGCGCGTTGCCGCCAAAGACCCGCGCAAACGCCGGCGATGCGACGCTCGCTTCGTCGATGCCGAGCAAGGCGGCCACCTCGCGCGAATGGGCCACGAGGCGCGGAGCCGCCACCGGCGTCGGATCCACGCGCGAATAGAGCGCCCCGTGCACCTGCCGCAATCGCGGCCCGGCTTCGGGATCCGCGGGCAGATCGCGCACGAACGCGTTGTCGAAGCGGAGGGCTTGCATCGGGCAATTATAATCGGGCGATCGTGTGGGCTCGCCCGCACGGTGTGCACACCCGCACTGGATTCGGCGGGGGCATTGCTGCAAGATTCGTCCTCTGCGAAGAACGCTGGCGAACCACGCCCCGGGGATCGAAGATGCCTATCGACCAATTGCTTGACCCGCGCGAAAAGGATATCGGTGGCGGATTCGTCGTCCGTCGGCTGCTGCCGGCGTTCCCCAGGCAGGGTGTCGGTCCCTTCGTTTTTTTCGATCACTTCGGGCCGATCACCACGCATCCCGGGGACAACCATGACGTGCGACCGCACCCGCACATCGGCCTCGCCACGGTCACCTACCTGTTCGAAGGTGCGATGTTGCACCGGGATAGCCTCAATTCCGTGCAGCGCATCGAGCCCGGCGCGATCAACTGGATGACGGCGGGGCGCGGCATCGTACATTCCGAGCGGGCCCCGCCAGACCTCCGCGGGACGACCTACGCCATGCACGGCCTGCAACTCTGGGCAGCTTTGCCGAAGGCTTTCGAGGAATCCGAGCCCGGTTTCAACCATACGCCGGCGACGGCAATCCCCGCGTGGTCGCAGGCCGGGGTCATCGCCCGCGTGCTCATCGGAAAGGCGTTTGGCCTCGAGTCCCCCGTCGCAACATTTGCGGAGACGCTCTACGTCGATATCGCCGCGGAGGCTGGCCGTTCGTTCGTCGTGCCCTCGGGCGAGGCCGGCTCGAATTGCGAGCGTGCGCTATACAGCGTCGATCATCCTGTCGTCGTCGATGGCGCCGAAGTTCCGGCGTTCACGATGGCGATCCTCGCTCCCGGCGCGCAGGCGACGGTCATCGCGCCGCGTGGCGCGCGCTACGTGGTGATCGGGGGCGAGCCGCTCGACGGGCCGCGCGTCATCTGGTGGAATTTCGTTTCGTCGAGCAGGGATCGGATCGAACGAGCCAAGGAGGACTGGACGCGGCAGCAAATGGGGCAGATCCCGGGCGAACGCGAATGGATTCCCCTGCCCTGACATCGATGCGCGCCGGACCGTTGCGCCGCGGATGCGCACGACCTCATTCGACGGGAACCGGATTCATGCGACCAGCCACGCTGCGAGATCCTGCTTCAGCTTCTTGAGATCGGACTCACGCGTATACATCATGTGGCCCGCGTCGTAGTAGTGATGCTCCACGCGTGCCAAAACCTCCGGTGGCGCATCGAGCTGGGCGATCGACCAATCGGTCGCCGAATAGGGTGTGCCGAGGTCGTAGTAGCCGCTTGCGACCAGCACGCGCAAGTGCGGATTGCGGCGCAGCGCGCGAGAAAGATCGGGGCTCGTGGAAGCATAGCCGTTGCCCTTCGCCTCGCCGCGATTCCAGTTCCACTGCTTGTTGACGTCCATCGCCAGGACGTCGTACCGCGCCGCCGCGTCGATCCCGAGCTGCTCGCTCATGTATGCGTGGGCAGCCATCGTGAAGGGTGCGGAAAGTGCCTCGATGCCGGGGTCGAACTCCCATGCGCGCGTGCGGCTGGCTGCCATGGGTCCCGTGACGCGAGCCTCCAGCCTGCCGACGATGAGCCCTCGATCGCGCAGCAGCTCGAAGAAGAAGGTCTCGTCGCTGATCCGCAGATTCTTCTCCTCGACCAGAGCCACCGACAGCCCGGTAAGTTCCGCCACCCGTTTCGCCACACGACGGCGTTTCGCCTCCGGCAAGCGCGCGCCCGCATGCAGTGCGAGCAGGTATTCCTCGTTGACGAAACTCTCGGCGGCGCCGCGCGCCGCTGCAGGCGTTTGCGACAGCGATCCCGAAGCAGACCGGACGCGTCCGTGTATCGGCTTCCTTGAGAAGGTACGCAATGGTGAAGATGGCCGCCTCGGGCTCGCCACGTTTGTGGTCGAGCCCCCCGGCCGTCACCGGCACGAAAGCTGCGGTCGTGCTGTATGCCATTGCGCGGTCGCCGAGAGTGATGCTGCCGTCGCTCGAATGCGGATCCCGCGCGAGCAGTTTGTCGACCTTTTCGCGCATGCGCTTGTTGTCGTCATCGGTGGCGGAGGCAGGGGTCGGCTGGGACATGAGCATCTTTTCTGGCTGGTCGAGCGGGGGTTGAATTCGAAGGGGAACGACCCAAACTCGAAGGGAGCGCGCGCCACGCGCATTGTGAGGTCGGGAAACGCATCGTGCAACGAGCGTGGAAACTTCACCGATCGAGCGCCTGGTTTCGGCGCCATCCGGTCAACCCGGCAACGAACATCCGGAGTCCCGAGCAGCGTCGAGCGCAACATCCGCGCGTCCCGTAAAATCGCGTTATTCGAACTCTCTGCGAAAGGATTGCCATGGCGATCGACCCAGGTGCGCGCTCCGTCAACCCGACAATGGACGCCAAGTCGCTTTATCGCGAGGAAATCTATACCGATCGTGCCGTCGGCACGCTGCGCGTGCTGATTCCCGTGACCGCCGACGGCGCGCCGGATCCGTCGCGTCGAACCGTGTATACGGGCGAAGCACAGCTGATGACGAGCGTGGGGCCGCTCCCGATCAGCTTCGAGGTTCCCGGGGCGGCCCTCGCCGAGGTCGTCGCGAACTACGCCGAAGCGGCGAAGGAAGGCGTCGCGCACGCGATGCGCGAACTCGCCGAGATGCGGCGGCAGGCCTCGTCGTCGATCGTGATTCCGCAGGGGGGGGGCGCTGCCGCCGGGCGGCCCGCTCGGGGGCGGCAAGATCCAGCTTCCCTGACTCGGCTCGTCGCCGAGGCGACGCACAGGTTTGCGAGCCGGCGAATCACGCGATTGCAGGCGATCCTCGGCCGGCCTGCGATCGGAATGGAACCGAGGAGTCGATGAGCAGCGCTGCGCACGATATCGAGGTCCGCCACAACGTAGCGGCGAGTCGCTTCGAGGCGACCGTCGGAGGCCACCTCTGCATCGCCAGCTACAACCTGGTCGGCAAGGTGATGCGAATCCATCATACCGAGGTACCCCGGGCCCTCGAACGCCGCGGGATCGCCAGCCGGGTCGTTCGCGCGGCGTTTGCCTATGCGGAAGCCAACGGGCTCGAGGTCGAGCCGTGGTGCGGGTTCGTCCGCGCGTACATGAGACGGCATGCGGACACACAGCGGTTATTGCCGAAGGGATTTCCCCCTATACGCTGAGCGTCGCAACCGTCACCAGCGAGCATGCGGCGATGGGCATCACCGCACGCTGGAATCCTCCCTCGTCCAAGCGGCCAATGGTCAGGTGCTGCGCGTCGCGGCGATGATCGATGTCGAGGGCACGATGTCGCGCGCCGCGATGTATCGCGCTCGCCATCGATCGACAACCACGACGGAGGACGCGCCATGCCGCACCTACTCGATCCGAAACGCATCGAAACGCAAGCGAGCTATCTCGCCGCCCTCGACGAGCTCGACACATTGCTCGCCGAAGAACCCGACACGTCGGCGGGCCATCGCATCGACGAGCTCTTCGCGCTCATCGAGGAGTACGAGATGCGACAGCCCATGCAGGCGCCGCGCGCAGCGTGAGGCCTTGTCGGTCACCGGATCGCGTGTGCGAACGCGGGCACGTTGCGTCGACTGCACCGGTGTCGTGTCGCTCGCCGGGTGGCGCTCCAACGATCTGAGCAAAGCGCTCAGACATGCGCGCCATCGGCGTCGAAGACGGCCTCCGCGGCGGCGAGATCCTCGAGCGCGAATCCGACCGACTTGAAGACGGTGATCTGATCGGCGCGCGTGCGTCCGGGATGCGTTCCGCGTGCGAGGGCGGCGAGGTCGGACGCGATGTCGGCTTCGCCGATGACGCCGCTCTTCATCGCCTGGACGATATCTCCGCCCTCGGCAAGCGCCGCTACGCGGCTGTCGACGACGATGAGGTCCGCGCGCGCAATCGCGTCGTCGTCGGTCTCCCGCATCCGCGCATTGAATGCGCCGATGAGATCGAGATGCACGCCGGGTGAAAGCCACGCGCCGTAAACGACCGGTTCCGTCGAAAGCGTCGCGCACGAAACGATGTCGGCCTCGCGCACCGCGCGTTCGAGGTCGCGGACTGCGGTCACCGGCAGACCGTCCTTCACCATCGCTGCGGCAGCTGCCTGCGCGTGTTCCGGTGTGCGGCCCCACAGACTCACACGTTCGATCGGCCTCACCATGCGGTGCGCTTCGACGAGACCGCGCGCGAGCCGTCCCGATCCGACCAGCACGAGGTGCCGGGCATCGGCACGCGCAAGCCGGTTCGCAGCATAAGCCGATGCGCCCGCGGTGCGGCGCGCAGTGAGCTCTTCGCCGTCGAAGAGTGCGAGGGGCGCCCCGTTGCGCGCGTCGAAGAGAACATAGACGGCGCCTACCGCGCGTTCATCGCGCAGTGCGTTGCCCGGGAAGACGGTGACGAGCTTCACGCCGATCCGCCGGCCGCTTCGCCACGCGGGCATCAGCAACAGCGTCGCGGCCGCTTCGCCGGGCACGTCGATGGGGTGATTGGCCCGCAGCGGCGCGGCGACGTCGTCCTTCAGCATCGCGTCGAGCGCCGCAAGCATTCGCGGCCACGGCAGCCGGGCGCGGATTTCGGCCGCGTCGAAATGGCGCACGAGCGTTGAAAGGCGTGCGCGACTAAGGCGCGTCCTGCGCCGCGTCCTCGGAAAGCGACAGCAGCGCGGCATTGCCACCCGCCGCCGCGGTGTTGACGGTGACCGTGCGCTCGACGACGAGCCGCATCCAGTCGTACCGGCCCTCCGAGTCGGGAACGATGACCGGCACGATGCTGCCTGGCGCAGTCGCGAACTGCGCGCGCACGCGCTGCGCCTGGTCCCGATCGGTGTCGAGCATGACCGCGTCGACTGCCGACGGATCGAGCGCTTCGGCGAGGACGATGCGCCCGCGTCCCAGACTTGCGCGGACGCGCAGCGACACGGGATCGCGGACCAGAAGTACCACATTGCCGACCGCCAGCGCCGCCGTGGCCTGTGCGACAAGCACTCGCTCCTCTCGGGCGATGCACGCGACGACGCCGCGCGGATGAAATTCGAGCGTATTGGTTTCGCCGGTGGGGCCAGGCAGCGCGATCGCCGCAGTTGGCATCGGCGCCGACACGCCACGGACGAGCCGGCGTACGTAGAGCGGACCACCGGCCTTCGGCCCCGTACCGGAGAGACGATGCCCGCCGAACGGCTGCACACCGACCACCGCGCCGACGATGTTACGATTGACGTAGACGTTGCCGGCCCTGACCCGCCCCAGGATGGCCGCGACGGTCTCGTCGATGCGCGTGTGGATGCCGTGTGTCAATCCGTAGCCGGTCGCGTTGATCGCGTCGATCAGTGCCGGGAGTTCGTCGCGCTTCCAGCGCAGCACGTGCAGGACGGGTCCGAATACTTCGCGCGTGAGGTGCGAGAGGCCCTCGATGCCTCGAAGGTCGACGAGCGTCGGTGCGACGAACGTCCCGCGCGCACATTCCGGCGTCAGCGGCAACTCGAACACGCGCAATCCTGCTGCGCGCATTCGTTCGACGTGCGCGACGAGCCCCGCGCGCGCGTCTGCGTCGATCACCGGGCCCACGTCAGTCGCGAGTCGCGCGGGGTCGCCGATCCGGAGTTCGCGCATCGCCCCCTCGAGCATCGCGAGCATTTCGTGCGCGACGTCGTCCTGTATGCACAGAACGCGCAGCGCGGAGCAGCGCTGACCCGCGCTGTCGAAGGCCGATGCGAGGGCATCGGCGACAACCTGTTCGGGCAGCGCAGAGCTGTCGACGATCATCGCGTTCATTCCGCCGGTCTCGGCGATCAGCAGCGGATCGTCGTCGCGTTCGGCGAGCTGGCGGTTGATCTGTCGGGCGACTTCGGTCGAGCCGGTGAAGATGACGCCGGCGATCCGCGGATCGGCAACCAGCGCTGCGCCGACGGTTTCGCCACGTCCCGGCAGCAGTTGCAGCGCCGCGAGCGGCACGCCCGCATCATGCAGAACGCGGACGGCTTCGTGCGCGATCAGCGGCGTCTGCTCCGCCGGTTTGGCGAGCACCGGGTTGCCCGCCGCAAGGGCTGCCGCGATTTCGCCGACAAAGATCGCGAGGGGAAAATTCCACGGCGAGATCGCGACGATCGGGCCGACCGGTGCGATGCCCGGCGACGCGAGCTCGGCACGCGCCTGCGCCGCGTAGTAGCGCAGGAAATCCGCCGCCTCGCGCACCTCCGCCACCGCGTTCGCCAACGTCTTGCCCGCCTCGCGAACCGCGAGCGCGAGAAACAGCGGGCGCGCGGCCTCGAGGAGGTCGGCGGCGCGCTCGAGACATGCGGCGCGCTCGCCGGCGGGCGTTTGCGACCACGCCGGCGCCTGCTCCACGGCGATCGCGACCGCGCGAGTGACGTCGGCGATCGTCGCCTCGACCACCGTACCGACGACATCGTCGCGATCCGCGGGATTGCGTATTTCGGTCCGCGATTGGCCGACGATATTCACGGGTCCCGCCAGGATCGGCACCGCATCGCGCGGCGTGGAAACAACGGCGAACGCGGTCGCGAGAACCGCGAGCTCGGCGTCGTCGGCGAGGTCAGCGCCAGCTGAATTTCGCCGGCCGGGAAGCAGCGCAGCCGGCAGCGGAATCGCCGGGTGTGGCGAGCCCCCCGTCTTTTCCGCCTGCGCGACGGGATCGGTGACAAGCGAAGCGATGCTGAAGGCCGGATCGACGATCCGGTTCACGAACGAGCTGTTGGCACCGTTCTCGAGCAGGCGCCGCACGAGGTAGGCGAGCAGCGTCTCGTGCGACCCGACGGGTGCGTAGATCCGGCAGGCCCGGTCGAGCTTGTCCTTGCCGACGACCTGGTCGTAGACGCTTTCGCCCATTCCGTGCAGGCACTGGAACTCGTACGTCGCATCGCCGCCCAGCGTGTGGATCGCTGCGATCGTAAACGCGTTGTGGCTTGCGAACTGCGGATAGATCGCGTCGGGCGCCGCGAGCATCGCCTTCGCACACGCGAGGTACGCGACATCGGTGTGCACCTTGCGCGTGAACACCGGATAACCCGACATGCCGTCGACCTGGGCGCGCTTGATCTCGGCGTCCCAATACGCGCCCTTGACCAGCCGCAACGTCAGGCGCCGCTTGTGCCGCCGCGCGAGCGCGACGATCCAGTCGATCGTCGGCCGCACGCGCTTCTGGTAACACTGGACGACGAATCCCAGGCCATCCCACTCCGCGAGCGAGGGCTCGGCGGCGAGACGCGCAAGAAGGTCCAGCGAAATGTCCAGCCGGTCGGCCTCCTCGGCATCGATGGCGAGGCCGATGTCGTAGCTTTTCGCAAGCCGCGCCAGCGTGACCATCTTCGGCATGAGCTCCGCCAGCACGCGCTCGCGCTGCGCGCGAAGGAACCGCGGGTGCAGCGCCGAGAGCTTCATCGAGATCCCGGGCCCGGCGACGACACCGCGGCGGCTCGCCGCACGGCCGATCGAGTGGATCGCCGCTTCGTATGCGGCGAAATACCGCTGTGCGTCGGCAGCCGTCATCGCCGCCTCGCCCAGCATGTCGTACGAGAACGTGTACCCGCGCGCCTCGCGGTCGCGGGCGTTCGCAATCGCCTCGTCGATCGTGCGGCCGGTGACGAACTGGCGGCCGAGGAGCCGCATCGCAAGGTCGACGCCCTTGCGGATCAGCGGCTCGCCGCCCTTGCGGACGAGCGAGGAAAGCGCCTGCTCGAGCGTTCCCTCGTTGCGCGTCTCGACGATTTTGCCCGTGACAAGAAGGCCCCACGCCGCCGCGTTCACGAACAGAGACGGCGACGCACCGACATGCGAAGACCAGTCTCCCTTGCTGATCTTGTCCCGGATCAGCCGATCGCGCGTCGCCGCATCCGGGATGCGCAACAGCGCCTCGGCGAGGCACATCAGCGCGATGCCCTCGCGGCTGTCGAGCGAGAACTCGAGCATCAGCGCATCGACGCCGCCCGCCTTCGTGCGCACCGCGCGTACCGCCTCGGCGAGCGTCGTGGCCAACGCCTGCGTCCGCGCGAGCTCTCCCGGTAAGAGCCGGGCTTCATTGATCAGCTCCCTGACCGTCTGCGCTTCGTCGGCCCGGTACGCAACGGCGATGCCTTCGCGCAACTGCGCGAGGGTAGCGTCGCGGGATGGTGGCGCCAGGGCGAAATCGAATCCTGTGGACATGGCGGGCGCGCGTGATGAAGCGTGGAGTGGCGAACGCGTATGGGCCGGTTGCGCGTCGGTGTGATTTGCGGATGTCAAGCGCAGGCGCAATGCATGTCTGGCGCGGACGCGATGCGATTCTAGCGCTAGCCGACGTCGCGCGCACGAAATCGAAGCCGCATCGGATCGCCGCTACTTCCAGCCCTGCGCCGCCATCTTGCGGCGCATGAACGCGATCTGCGTCGCGAGCGGAAGCTCCTTCGGACACACGTCGTGGCAGGCGAGCAGCGACATGCAGCCGAACACGCCGTCATCGTCGCCGATCAGTTCGTAGTAGTCGTCGTCGGTCCGCGCGTCGCGCGGGTCGAGACGGAAGCGTGCGACGCGGTTCAGGCCCACCGCGCCGACGAAGTCCTGGCGCATCCGGGCGGTGCCGCACGCGGCGACGCAGCAACCACATTCGATGCAGCGATCGAGTTCGTAGATCTTGTCGGCGAGGTCCGGATCCATCTTCTGCTCGATGCGGCGAAGATCCGGATTCGGGTCCTTCATATGCAACCAGCCGCGCAGCCGCTCGCTCATCCCGCGCATCCATTTGCCGGTGTCGACCGAGAGATCGCCGATCAGCTCGAAGAACGGCAGCGGCGCGAGCGTGATCTCGGGGCCGAGGTTCTTGGTGAGCGCGCGGCAGGCGAGCGTTGGTCGCCCGTCGATCACCATGGCGCAGCTGCCGCAGATACCGGCGCGACAGACGAAGTCGAACTGCAGCGACGGATCCTGCTTCTCGCGGATCTCGTTGAGCGCGATGAAAAGCGTCATCCCGTCGGCCTCTTCGAGCGCATAGGTCTGCATGTGCGGCACGCTCCCGGGGTCCTGTGGGTTGTAGCGCAGCACGCTGATCTTGAGCTCGCGGCGCGAACCCTTGCCGTTGCCACCGGTGCCGCCGCCGTTCTTCCCGACCACGGTCGCCGGGGCGGCCACGATCCTGATCACCGGGCTATTCATTTGTAGGCTCCCAAGCTTCGTCGCCGCGTGCCTCGGCACCCGGAGTCCCTTCCTTTTCGAACGGTTCGTCGATGCGCTCGTTGTCGCCACGCAAGACCGCCGGCAGCAGGTCACGGTACGGCATCAGGGCGGTCTGGACCTCGAAACGCGAGGCGCCGCGCATCCTGGCCCTGATCGCCTCGACTTCGGCGGCGCGCTTCGGCGTATCCGGATGATCCACGTAGTCCTTCGCGCCGTAGCCCCGCCAGCCGGGCGGCAGTTCCATGCGGTTGAGGTCGAGCGCCTCGTAGGCTAGCGCCGGCAGCGTGTCGCCTTCCGCCTTCCACGAGGCCAGCGTGCGCTTCAGCCACTCGACGTCGTCGCGGCGAGGGAAGTCCTGCCGGTAATGCGCGCCGCGGCTCTCGGTGCGGGTGAGCGCGCCGTACGCGATGCACAGCGCCACCTTGAGCATCATCTGCACGCGGTAGGCCGTGACGAGCTCGGGATTGGGGCCGCGCGCCTTGTCGCGGAGGCCGATGCGGCGGCTCTTCACGAGCAGCTGCTGCAGCTCGTCCACCGCGGCCTGCAGGTCCTCGCCGCGGCGGAAGATGCCGACCTTGTCCGTCATCACTTCCTGCATCCGCTGCTTGATGGCGGACGCGTCCTCGCCGCCACGGCCGTCGACCACGGCATCGAGCTTCAGCTGCTCGCGGCGCAGGAAGTCGTGCACCGCGCGCGTCGGGATGTCGATGTCGTTCTCGATCTTGTCGCAGAAGTCGGCGATGAACTCGCCGACGATCATGCCCGCTACCACGGTCTCGGCGACCGAGTTGCCGCCGAGGCGATTGAAGCCGTGCATGTCCCAGCACGCGGCCTCGCCCGCCGCGAACAGGCCCTTGAGCGTCGGGCTCTCGCCGGTGTGGTTGGTGCGCACGCCACCCATCGTGTAGTGCTGCGCCGGGCGCACCGGGATCCAGTCCTTCGTCGGATCGACGCCGAGGAAGTAGTGGCAGATCTCGTAGACCTCGCGCAGGTTGTGCTTGATGTGCTTTTCGCCCAGGAGAGTGATGTCGAGCCAGAGGTGGTCACCGAAACGGCTCTTCGCACCTTTGCCCTTGGCGATGTGCTCCTCCATCCGCCGCGATACGACGTCGCGTGAAGCGAGCTCCTTCTTTTCGGGCTCGTAGTCGGGCATGAAGCGGTGACCGTCGACGTCCTTCAGCAGCCCGCCGTCGCCGCGGCAGCCCTCGGTTACGAGGATCCCGGCCGGGAAGATTCCGGTCGGGTGGAACTGCACGGCCTCCATGTTGCCGAGCGCCGCGACGCCCGTTTCCAGAGCGATGGCGCTGCCGATGCCTTCGCAGATCACCGCGTTGGTGGTGACGCGGTAGACCCGTCCCGCGCCGCCGGTGGTGATGCAGGTCGCCTTGGCCACGTACGCCCGGAGCTCGCCGGTTATGAGGTCGCGCACGATCGCGCCGAAGCAGCGCGCGCCATCGTGGATCAACGCGAGCGCCTCGGTGCGCTCGTGCACGGGTATCGCGGCGCCGATCGCCTGATCGCTCATCGTCTGCAGCATGGCATGGCCCGTTCCGTCCGAGACGTAGCAGGTGCGCCACTTCTTGGTGCCGCCGAAGTCGCGCTGTGCGACCAGGCCATGCGCCTCGTCGCGCTCGGTGATCGTCACCTTCTGGTTATTGATGATGACCGTGCGATCGCCCTTCCGGACGCGGCTCCACGGCAAACCCCATGCGGCGAGCTCGCGCACCGCCTTCGGCGCGGTGTTGACGAACATTCGAACGACGCGCTGGTCTGCGCCCCAATCGCTGCCGCGTACCGTGTCCTCGAAATGGACGTCCTCGTTGTCGCCCTGTCCCTTGATCACGTTGGCGAGCGATGCCTGCATCCCGCCCTGCGCCGCCGCAGAGTGCGAGCGCTTCGGGGGGACCAAGGACAGGATGATCACGTCGTGGCCGCGGCGCTTGGCGCCGATGCCGACGCGGAGCCCGGCCAGCCCACCGCCGATCACGAGGACATCGGTATAGATGATGTTCATGGTCTCACCGCCGGCGGGACGCTTTGTTGCGATGCGGGAACATAGGGCTCACCGTAGTTGGGCGCATGCGCGATGCCGATCTACGGAATCATCGGACCGCCGGAACAGCCAGGGGTTCCCCTGCCTGGTGAGGTTGACATTGGTGGCGCCGATGATCGTGGGGATGCCGTAGTTCTTGATGGCATCCGCCGTGGCAAAGACCTGGGTGCTGTATTGGGTGCTCATCAGGGCCAGGATATTCTCCTGCTCCACGGCCTTCTGCAGGGCCGCCAGCGCGCCGGGGTTCGTGGACTGGTTGTCGACGACCCGGAGGTCGATCTTCCGGCCGTTCACCCCGCCGGCGTCGTTGATCTCCTTGAGGGCCAGTTTGATCGCCTTCATCTGGAAGGATCCTCCTGCCGCGTGGATGCCGGTGATCGGGGGGATAAACCCGATTCGGATATCTTCAGCCGCCGCTGCAATGCCGCTGCCGAAAATTGCCACGATCATGACGGATAAGAAAGTAACCGATAAGATGCGATTTGCGTTTGCCATGTCTGCCTCCCTCTTTCTGTTAGATAAGGTTCGGTTAAAATTTGCGTTGTGGCGAACCGATTCAATCTCCAATCCAGGTTGTCTCAGGAAGAACCGGGCGAAAGATCACCCCCTTTCACTTGGTGCCCGTCTGATCCGTTTGCATTTCGCCTCTGACGATGGCGGTCCCTTTCAACAAAAACATCCTGTTTCACACTCATTTCAACCTTGCCGGGCAACGTCCTTCTAAGGCAGCGGAGCGGCCGAGTTGAAAGTGGCCGAGGGGTCCCAGCGTTGCTTCAGGGCCGTCACCAAGGGGTTTCCGCGCCGGTCTTTGAAGATACGATTTTGATCCGGCGGTGTCTTGCTGATGTCGATCGCGTGCATCCCTTGACTCCCGGAGGGCATCCCGGAAAGACAGGCCCGGTCATCGTTGCCGAGATCGAGGCAGCCATTGGCGATGTCGACGGCAGGGCCCCGGATGCCATTTCCTCGGGCGGATTCCTGATCAATTCGGGTAAATCTCCCGGAGATACGCCATACTTGACCAGCGGTCCCCCTGTCGCAGTTTGAAGCGGACCCACTCCGCCCAGAAGGCCTCATCCATCCTGGCCCGCGACGGAATCGATGTCCTGGGG
>CAWJMQ010000016.1:0-65019 GCA_963844005.1 uncultured beta proteobacterium
GACAGGGTTGACTCGGGCTTCGCGTATGCGGACCTTAAGCCCGGTGGCTCTCACCGCGTCGCCACGACACACACATCCGAGATTGCGAACCGCTAATTACCGCCCACCACGCTCCGCGGGCCGAGCTGACCCTGCCGCCGGTTACGGATAGGCGTAGAAACCGCGCCCGGTCTTCCGTCCGAGGCGACCGGCTGCGACCATTTCCTTCAGCAGCAGCGCGGGGCGATATTTCGGATCGTTGAAATCACGGTAGAACACTTCCATCACCGCGAGCATCACGTCGAGCCCGACCATGTCGGCGAGTGCCAGCGGGCCGATCGGGTGGCTGCAGCCCAGCTTCATCCCGTTGTCGATCTCCTCGGCCGACGCCAGACCCTCCTGGAGCGCGAACACCGCCTCGTTGATCATCGGGCAGAGAATCCGGTTCACGACGAATCCCGGACTGTTCTTCACGATGATCGGTGTCTTGCCGAGGCGCTTCGCCAACCCTTCGGCCACCGCGACCGTCGTGTCGGCGGTGAGATAACCGCGAATCACTTCGACCAGCCCCATCAACGGTACGGGGTTGAAAAAGTGCATGCCGACGACCTTGTCGGGCCGGGAGGTTGCGGAGGCGAGCCTCGTGATCGAGATCGACGACGTGTTCGAGGCGATGATCACGCCCGGCCGGGCGAGCTCGTCGGCCTCCTTCAGGATCCCGACCTTCAGTTGCTCGTTCTCCGACGCCGCCTCGATAATGAAATCACAACGCTTCAGCGCATCGTAGCTGGTCGTTCCCTTGATCCGCTTCAGCGTCGCGTTCTTGTCTGCCGCCGTGATCTTCTCTTTCTTGTGCAGCCGGTCGAGGCTGTGGGTGACCGCCGAGAGCCCGCGCAAGACAGCGGCCTCGGCGACGTCCACCATCACCACGTGCATGCCCGACATCGCGCACGCCTGCGCGATGCCGTTGCCCATTGTTCCGGCGCCGATGACGCCGACGCTCTTGATTTCGCCCATTCCGCTCTCGATGATCGTTGCCGTGAATCCGCGATTGTGCCCGATTGCGCGGCCGCGCGTCACGCCAGCATGCGAAGGACGACGTCGGTGTCAGCCTTCGACCGGCGCGCGCCGACGCCGCGGTGCCGGAGCACGTCCAGCATCGGCCACTCGTCGCAGCGGGCACACGCGGAGCCCGGCGATGAACGCGTCGATCATCATCGGTGCCGCGCGCTCGAGGTCGTAGGCATCCGGCCGCTGCACCCATTCGTGCATCACGCCGACCATGAACGCATTCATGCTCCGCGCCGCGAGCCGGGTGTCGGCGTCCGGGGGAAGCTGCCCCGCAGTCACCGCCTGTTTGAGCAACCGCTCGACATTCGCGAGGCAGCCGCTGTCCGTTGCCTGCCGCCGCTCGGCCACCGCGGCGAGCTCGGCGGCGAATTCGCATTTGTGGAAGATGACGTCGAACACCGCCTGCGTCCGCGGATCGGTCGCGAGGCGCGTGAGTCCATTGACGGCTAGCGCTCGCAGCGCGCCGAGCGGATCCTTCTGCTGGGTTTCGCCGGCGCTCGCGAGCATCGCCTCCATCGGCAGTTGCACGCGTTCACACAGCGCCTCGAACAGGTCCGCCTTGTCGCGGAAATGCCAGTAGACCGCCCCACGCGTGACCCCTGCCGCCGCGGCGACTTCGGCGAGCGACGTGTGGGCGACGCCGCTCTCGCGAAACGCGCGCTCGGCGGCATCCAGCAACGCTTCGCGCGTCGCGGCGGCTTCCAGCTTCGTGCGTCTCACCATGTTCGGATCGCGTTCGTCGGCGCCGGCGGCATTCAGGTTGCAAACATTCGAGAATGTATGTAATCTCGTTCACATTGTCAAGCCGGTAGCTCGCGTCCGAACGCGTTCCGCCGATCACGGAGTTCGCCATGCTCGACGCCCTCTCCAACATCCGACACACCGCGCTGAACCTGCTCGCCGTTTCCGCCGCCGCGCTGGTCGCGTCCTGCGGACCTTCGCCGCAGGGCGGCTTCCACGGCTTTCCGCCCGCGGCCGTCACCACGATGACTATCAAGCCAGCGACGCTGCCCGTGAGCTACGAGTATGTAGGGCAGACCACCGGTTCCAAGGAAGTCGAGGTGCGCGCACGAGTCACGGGCATCCTGGAAAAGCGGCTGTTCACCGAAGGCGGGGCGGTAAGGGCCGGTCAGCCGCTATTCGTCATCGATCCGAAACCGCTCGAAGCACAGGCCGCCGCAGCCGATGCCGACGTCGCCCGCGCCCGCGCTCAACTTGCCCAGGCCGAACGCGAGGTCGGGCGCCTGAAGCCGCTGGCCGAACGCCGTGCGGTCGGACAGAAGGAAGCCGACGATGCCGTATCGAACGTCGAACTCGCGCGCGCGGGTTTGAAGGCCGCGGAGGCGCGACTCGCCGAAGTGAAACTCAACCTCGGCTACACGCGCGTCAACGCGCCGATCACCGGTCTTTCGAGCCGTGCCAACAAGTCGGAGGGCAGCCTCGTCAACGCCAATGAGACATTGCTCACGCTGATCTGGCAGGTCGACCCGATCTGGGTGCCGTTCAATGTCTCGGAAAATGACCAGCTGATGCTCAACAAGGCCGTCGCCGCCGGCCGGCTCGTATTGCCGAAGGATAATGCGTACGACGTGACGGTCAAGCTCTCCGACGGCTCCACGTTTCCGCGCAAGGGTCGAATCAACTTCAGCGACACGCGCGTGAATCCGGCGACCGGCACCTACGAGATGCGCGCCGAGATCGCAAACGCCGATGCTGCGTTGAAGCCCGGGCAGTTCGTTCGAGTGCAACTGAAGGGGGCGACGCGCAACAATGCGATCGCAGTGCGCCAGGTTGCGGTGCTCGACGGCGCGCAAGGGAAGTTCGTCTATGTGCCGGGCAAGGACAAGGAGGGCAAGGACATCGCGGTCGTGCGGCCGGTCACGCTCGGCGAGTGGGTCGAGGCCGACGGCGTGAATCTGTGGATCGTCGAGTCCGGCCTGGCGGGAGGCGACACGATCATCGTCGACGGCATCGCAAAGCTGCAGCCGGGCGCCGCGATCGCCTTGGGTGGCGCCGGTCCGGGCGGACCTGCGGGCGCCGCGCCGCCTGGCGGTGCTTCGCCCAAGGACGCGCCCCCGGCGAAGGACGGCGGCAGGGCCGCGTCAACGTCCAAGCCCTGATCGCGAGCACCGGCCATGTTCTCGAAATTCTTCATCGATCGCCCGATCTTCGCGGCGGTCATCTCCGTGTTCTTCGTGCTCGCGGGCCTCGCCGCGATGCGCACTCTGCCGATTGCCCAGTACCCGGAGATCGCACCCCCAGTCGTGACCGTGCAGGCGGTCTACCCGGGCGCCTCCAGCCGAAGTGCTCGAGCAGACCGTTGCCGCGCCGCTGGAAAACGCGATCAACGGCGTCCAAGGGATGATCTACATGGAGTCACACTCGACGGCGGCGGGCGTCACGCAGATCACGGTCACCTTCGAGATCGGTACCAATGTCGATGACGCCGCGATCAACGTCGACAACCGCGTCAAGCAGGTCGAGCCGAGGCTGCCGCTCGAGGTGCGGCGACAGGGCGTGACGGTCGAGCGCGGCTCGTCGTCGTTTCTGCAGGTGCTGGCGTTCTACTCGCCGGACGGCCGTTACGACGACCTCTTCACGTCGAATTACGTGACGCTGAATGTGCTGGACGACCTGAAGCGACTGCCGGGTACGACGAACGTCCAGATTTTCGGTGCCAAGGATTACGCGATGCGGATCTGGTTGCGCCCCGACCGCCTCGCGCAGCTCAAGCTCACCCCTGGCGACATCGTCGCCGCCGTCAACGAACAGAACGCGCAGTTCGCCGCCGGCAAGGTTGGCCAGTCGCCGATCGGCGGCAAGCAGGACCTCGTGTACACGATCACGACCAAGGGCCGGCTTGCCGACCCGAAGGAGTTCGGCCAGATCATCGTCCGCGCGAATCCCGATGGCTCGACGGTGCGGCTCGCCGACGTCGCGCGCGTCGAGCTGGGCTCGAAGGACTACGATTTCATCGGCCGTTACAACGGGCACGAGGCGACGCTCGTCGGCATCTTTCTCTCGCCGGGCGCCAACGCACTCAGCGTCGCGAAGACCGTTCGGAACCGCGCCACCGCGCTCGCGCAGAAGTTTCCGGAAGGTCTCACCTACGCCATTCCGTACGACACGACGCGCTTTGTCGAGGTGTCGATCACCGAGGTCGTGAAGACGCTGGCCGAAGCGATGCTCCTCGTCTTCCTCGTTGTCTACCTGTTCCTGCAGAGTTGGCGCGCCGCGGTGATACCGTTCATTGCCGTGCCGGTTTCGCTGATCGGAACCTTCGCGGGCCTCTACGCGCTTGGTTATTCGATCAACACGCTGACATTGTTCGGCATGGTGCTCGCGATCGGCATCGTCGTCGACGACGCGATCGTCGTGCTGGAAAACGTCGAGCGGATCATGCGCGAGGAGAAGCTGCCGCCGCGCGATGCCGCGGTCAAGGCGATGCGCCAAGTGACGGGCCCGATCATCGCCATCGTGCTGACGCTGTGCGCCGTGTTCGTGCCGATCGCCTTCCTCGGTGGACTCACCGGTGAGCTCTACCGCCAGTTCGCCGTGACGATCTCGATTTCGGTCGTCATCTCGGGGCTCGTCGCGCTGACGCTGTCGCCGGCGCTGTGCGTGCTGATGCTGAAGCACGGCCATCGACCTCCCGGGCGCTTCTTCACCTGGTTCAACGGCTGGTTCGCGCGGGTCACGCGCCACTATTCCGACGGCGTGCTCTGGATGATTCGGCGCGGGATGGTCGGGGTCGTGCTGTTCGCTGGGATGGTCGCGATCACCGTCGGGCTGTGGAGGTTCACACCGGGGAGCCTCGTCCCCGACGAGGACCAGGGCTTCTATATCGGCGCCGTATTCCTGCCCGACGGCGCGTCGCTCGAGCGTACGGACAAAGTGGTGAAGCAGGTGGAGGCCGCCATACGCGCCAACCCGGCGAACCAGGACATCGTCTCGTTCACCGGCTTCGACTTCATCGGCGGCGGCTTTCGCAACAGCGCGGCAACGCTCTTCGTCGTGCAGGTGCCCTGGGATCAGCGCAAGGTGACCGCCGCAGCGCTCGTCGGTGAACTGTTCGGCCGGACCGCGGGAATCAAGGAGGCGCTGGTCCTCGCGTTCAACCCGCCGGCGATCTTCGGTCTTGGTACAACCGGCGGGTTCGAGTTCTACATCCAGAACCGCGGCGAAGGCGGCTCCAAGCGTCTGTCGGAAGTCACGCAGGCGTTCCTCGCGCGCGCGAACAGCGACCCCGAGCTGGGAGGGGCTCAAACCCTTTGGCGCGCAACCGTTCCGCAGCTCTACGTCGACACCGACCGCGAGAAGGCGAAGAAGCTCGGCGTTCCAATCGACGATGTCTACAACGCGCTCGCCGGCACGCTCGGCACCTACTACGTCAACGATTTCAACAAGTACGGTCGCACGTGGCAAGTGTTGATGTCGGCCGAGCCCGCGTACCGCCGGCGGCCCGACGACATCGGCGGAGTCTACGTGCGATCGGCGAAAGGCGAGATGATCCCTCTGTCGGCGCTCGCGACGGTCAGGTACACGTCGGGCCCCGATGCGCTCGACCGCTTCAACAACCTGCCGGCGGTCAAGATCATCGGCCAGGCCGCGCCCGGTTTCAGCTCGGGACAGGCGATCGCCAAGGTCGAGAAGATCGCGGGCGAAGTGCTGCCGGCCGACTTCAGTTTCGACTGGGGCGGCACGTCCTACCAGGAGAAGCGCTCGGGCGGCGCATCGGGCTTTTCGCTCGCGCTGGCGGTGATCATGGTGTTCCTGATCCTTTCCGCGCAGTACGAACGATGGTCGCTGCCGCTTTCGGTGCTGCTCGCGCTGCCGTTCGGAACGTTTGGGGCGCTCGCGGCGGTCTGGCTGCGCGGCATGACCAACGACGTCTACTTCCAGATTGGCCTCGTCACGCTGCTCGGTCTCGCGGCGAAGAACGCGATCCTGATCGTCGAATTCGCGCTGCGAAGGCACGAGGAGGGCCTGTCGACGTCGGCGGCGGCGATCGAGGCCGCGCGACTTCGCTTCCGTCCGATCCTGATGACCTCGCTCGCGTTCATCCTCGGTGTGCTGCCGCTCGCGATCTCGACCGGCGCCGGCGCCGGCGCCCGCCTCTCGGTCGGTACCGGCGTCATGGGCGGCATGCTCGCCGCCACGTTCATGGCAATCTTCTTCGTGCCGTGGTTCTTCCGACTGATCTTCGAACGCCGGATCACCGAGCCGCGAAGCAAGGACGCATTGCACGCGGAGATCGACCATGCGCGCGCTCTGCATGCGCGACCGGCGGTCGCGACTCCCGGCCATCCGCCGCATCCCGGCCACGGAGGCGAACATGTGTAAGCCTACCTATGAGCAGCGCTCTCGTGAAGCGCGCTTGCGCAGGCCTCGCTCGTGGAGGTCGTCACTCGCCGTCGCGCTCATGGCGGGCGCGCTAGCGAGCTGCGCCGTCAACCAGCCGGCGCCGCCACAGCTCGACCTGCCCGCTTCGACCGCGACCGCCGCGGATAACGCCCTCCTCGCTCGGTGGTGGATCGCCTTCGACGACCCGGTGCTGACGGCGCTCATCGACGAGGCGATCTCGAACAACCTCGACTTGCGCGGCGCGCTCGCGCGGATCGAAGCCGCGCGCGCGCTGCTGCTGCTCGCCCAAGCGAACCTCGTCCCCAACATCTTTCTGCGCGCCGGCGCGTCGCGCTCGCGGGAATCGCAGGCCGTATTTCAATCGTCGAATACCAATAGCTCCACCGGGGCGAGCAACGACCTCGCGCTCGGGCTCGAGATGTCATATGAGCTCGACCTTTGGGGCAAGTACCGCAGCGGCGCGCTGGCAGCCGGCAATGATCTCGCCGCATCGCGCTACTTCCGCGAGACCGTCCGGATCACGGTTGTCGCCGACGTCGCGAGCGCCTATTTCAGATTGCGCGCGGCCGATGCACTGCTCGTGGTGCTCGAGGACACTCGCTTGGCACGCGCGGACACCGTCAACCTGCAACGCGATCGCTTCGAGGGCGGCATCATCGGCGAATACGACCTGCGCCAGGCGGAGGCCGAGCTTTCGGCGATCGTCGCCGACATTGCCCGCGCGAGGCAGGCGATCGACCTCACCGAAGCCGCGCTCGCAGCGCTGACCGGGCGTTCACCGCGGGGCGTCTTCACGCCGGAGATCGCACGCGGCAATACGATCGAGGCAGCCACCGGCGTCCCGAATCTGCCCTCCGGCCTGCCATCGGGATTGCTCGAGCGGCGCCCCGACATCCGGCGCGCCGAAGCCCTGCTCGCGGCGTCGGACCTTCGCGTCCAGCAGGCGCGCGCCGACTATTTCCCCGAGTTGACGCTGACAGGAGCGTACGGCACCGAATCGGCGACTCTGGGCAATCTCTTCACGTCGCCCGCAGCGGTCTGGCGCTTCGGCCTTGCGTTGGCGCAGCCAATCCTCGCGTTGAAGGCGATCGAGGCCCAGGTCGAGGCTGCGACGGCGCGTCGCGACGACGTGACCGTCCAATACCAGCAGACGGTGCAGACGGCGTTCAAAGAAGTACACGACGCGCTGGCGACGAACCGCGCGGCCCGCGAGGTGCTCGCCGCCGAAACCGCACGCCGGGATCAGCTCAGGCAGGCGCTGGCGGTTGCGACGCTCCGCTACGAAGCCGGACGCACGTCGTACCTCGAGGTGCTCGACGCGCAACGCACGCTGCTCGCCGCCGAGACGCTTCGGATCGGGGCGGCACGCGATGCGCGGCTTTCGATCGTCGATTTCGCGAAATCGTTGGGTGGTGGGTGGGACCAGGAGACCTATGCGGCCTCGTACTGAGCTCCCTCAGCCGCGTGATCCGATTCGGGTCGGGACATCGTGGGACGGCTGAAAAACCTGTCGTTCGTTGAGCTTTGTCAACAACGACGCAACTAGTTCTTACATCCGCGGCATTGGAGTCTAAAGTGCAAAGAAAGGGAATTGTTATCGGAAGCAAGAAAGGCCGCGCAGATGTTCGACTCCCCGTTCGAGTACTGCAAAGTCTGTCACGCTCATGTACTTCTGGACCAGACGCATCGGGAGTGCGCACGGGAACACCGCTGCAGCGATCTCTCGAAATGCCCGCTGCAAGCGTATTTCACCGGTATCGATTTCGGCGCGACGAAAGGAAAGGCCAAGACGAAATCCGGCCGACATCACGGGTAGTGGCCCGTTCAGGCTGTTTGGGCAAGCACGAACGCTGACTGTGACCTGAATTCCGGCACCTGATCAGTACGTCGCCCGTCCGCCCGATAGATCGAATACCGCCCCGGTCGAAAAGGAGCACTCTTCGCTTCCGAGCCAGCACACGAGCGCGGCGATTTCGTCGACTGTCCCGAAGCGGCCGAGCGGGATCTTCGTCAGCATGAAGTCGATGAAGGGCTGCGACATCTGGTCGAAGATGGCCGTGCGCACGGCTGCCGGCGTCACGCAATTGGCACGGATACCGGTCTTCGCGAGTTCCTTCCCCAGCGATTTCGTTAGCCCTATCACCGCGGCCTTCGAGGCGCTGTACGCGGATGCGTTCGGGTTGCCCTCCTTGCCAGCCACCGAGGCAATGTTCACGATGCGTCCGTAGTCCTTCTTCTGCATGACCGGTACGACGGCGCGATTGCAGAGGAAGACGCCGTGGACGTTGACATCGAACACGTGCTTCCAATCGTCAAACGGATACTCGGCCAACGGCTTGTTCGGCCCTGTGATTCCCGCCGAGCACACGAGAACATCGATACCGCCACACGCATCGGCCGTGGCGTGCGCGGCGCGCTCGACCGCGGTCGCGTCGGCGACATCGAGCACGAAAGTCAGCGCATCGCGGCGGAGCGCGCTCTTTGCCCGCGTCAAGGCCTTCCGATCGCGATCCCACAGCGCTACGCGTGCCCCACTCGCCGCCATGCGTGTGGCAACGGCCAAGCCGATCCCGGACGCACCGCCGGTGATGGTCGCCACACGACCCTTGTAGTCCAGTCGGTTCATCCACGCCCTTTCGACAAAGCGGCCATGTTAGCAGTGATGCAGCCGGTCCCTGACTACGCGACCGGCCACCGATGGTCGGCAGCCATTCGCATTCGAACGTCACATTGCCCGTGACAGCTACCGCCGTCGGAGCAGCACCAGCGCAATCAGCGCGGACGCGACCATCAGGAACAGGCTCACTGCGTTGAGCACGGGACTCGCGCCCTCGCGCATCCGTCCGTACATCATGATGGTGAGCGGCGGATCCGATCCGACCAGCATCAGCGTCGTGTTGAAGTTCTCGAACGACATCAGGAACGAGATCGCGGCAGCGCCGATCAGCGCTGGCTTCAGGTAAGGCAGCGTCACGGTCCACAGTACCGCGGCGCGCGACGCGCCAAGGTTCAATGCGGCCTCCTCCAGAGTGGCGTCGAAGCGCTTCAATCGCGCAGCGATCGTCAGCGTCGCGATCGACACGATGTACGAAAACTGCCCGGCGACGACGAGCGCCAGTCCCGGGCGCAGAAAATCGAGCTCGAGGCCCCAGACGTCGTCAGCGAACTGCGCGAGCCGGCTCGCGAAGGCGAGGATCGAGATGCCGAGGATCACGCCGGGGATCACCAGCGGCGCCAGCATCAGCAGCGACAGCGCCGACTTGCCCCGGAATTCGACGCGCTCGAGCAGGAACGCATTTGCGGTGCCGACGGCCACCGAAAGCACCGTAACCGAGCACGCGACCAGCACGCTGGTGGCGACACTCTTCATGAGCGGCGCGTCGGCGAAGAGTCCCGTTCGGCCGTTCGCGCCTCCACCTATGAACCAATCGAGCGTGAATCCACGCCAGGGTGGCGCCGGATAGTTCGCGTTGTTGAACGCGAACCCGGCGACGACGACGAGCGGCACGAACAGGAAGACGAAAAAGGCGGCAACAAAGCTACCCATCGAATACCGCGAAAGCCCCGATCTCGGCAGCGACGGAATCACGAGCGCCTCATCACGTCGCCGAATCGCTGTCCGGTGAGCTTCAATCCGAGCCACACGATCGCCGTGGAGAGCACGAGCAGCAGGAACCCGAATGCCGCGCCCTGCTCCCAATTGAAGCGCGTGATGAACTGCGCGTAGATCTGCTCGGTGAACCACAGCGAGTTCTTGCCGCCGAGAAGGGTGGGCGTCAGGTAGTTGCCGAGGGTCAGCATGAAGACGACGATCGAGCCCGCCGCGATACCGGGCGCCGCATGCGGGACGATGATTTGCCGCAGGATCGAAGCGCCGTTGCCACCCAGATCGTAGGCCGCTTCGATCAGCGAATCGTCGAGGCTTTCAAGCGCGCTGACCAGCGGCACGACCATGAACAGCATCGATGTGTAGACGAGGCCGACCATGATCGTCGCGTCGTGATAGAGCATTTCCACGGGCGCCGCGGTGATACCGAAGTCGACCAGCAGGCGCGGCAGCACACCCGACTCGCGCAACAGGATCATCCAGCCCAGCGTGCGCACGGTCTCGCTCACCCAGAACGGGATGAGGCACAGGACGAACAACAACGACTTCGCCCGACCGCGCGCTATCTTCGCGATATACCACGCCACGGGGAACGCGATGAGCAATGTGCACACCGTGGCGAGGATCGACATCACCGCCGTACGCACGAACGTGTGCCAGTACAGGGGCTCGTCGAGGAACGTCGCATACTGCTTGAAGCTGAATTCGTAGACGCGCGGCGCGACGCGCGCGCGAAGCGACAGCACCGCAAGCTCGAGATGCGGGAGCACGACGAGTCCGACGAGCCAGACCAAGGCCGGCGCCATCAGCAACAGGAGCGCGAGCCTGGTGCGTTGCCGTCCGGTCAGATGAGGTGGCACAACCTCCGCGGCGCTCCTGTCCGTCATGCCGAGCCGGCGCGGAAGCAGACCGCGCGTTGTGCGTCGAAGCCGAAAACGATGGTCTCGCCGACTCGCAAGTCGGCGTACCGCCCGGTCTGCGGCAGCGCGATCCGGATTTCCATCAGAGTCCCCTCCTCGCGGACAAGGACTGCCGAATTCGCGCCGTCGAACAGCAGGCTTTCGACGCGGCCCGAAAATCGCTGTGCCGCAGGTGGCAGTTCGCCGGCGTCGCGCGCAAGATCGACGACTTCCGGTCGCATGAATGCCTCGACGGGATCGCCGACGCCGATTGCCCCGATCGCCCGAGCGCGAATCGGAAGCCCATCCGCCGTCGCGAGTTCCACGATCTCGCCGTCGATGCGCGACGCGTTTCCCGCAACGCGGTTGTTGGCGCCCACGAATCCGGCGACGAACGGCGTGGCCGGCTGGTAGTAGAGTTCCTGCGGCGTGCCGACCTGCTCGAAACGGCCGGCGTTCATCACCGCGACACGGTCGGAGAGCACCAGCGCCTCGGACTGGTCGTGCGTGATGTAGACGAACGTCGTGCCGAAATCCGCCTGCAGCTGCTTCAGCTCGATCTTCATGTGCTCACGCAGCTTCAAGTCGAGGGCGCCCAGCGGTTCGTCGAGGAGAAGCAGCGTTGGCTCCAGGACGAGGCTCCGCGCGATCGCGACGCGCTGCTTTTGTCCGCCGGAAAGCTGGTCGACGCGCTTTTCCTGCGCTCCGGGCAGTCCGACGCGCTTCAGCATGGCCTCGACGCGGTTTCCGATCTTCGCGCGTGCGACACCGCGACGCGCGAGGCCATAGCCGACGTTCTCGCCGACCGTCATCATCGGAAACAACGCGAGGTGTTGGAATACCATGTTGACGGGCCGGCGGTTCGGGGGCACGCCGCGCATCGATCGGCCGCCGATCCTGACGTCGCCGGCGTCGGGTGCGAGAAAACCCGCGATGATCCGCAGCACCGTCGTCTTGCCGCAGCCCGAAGGGCCGAGAATGGAGAAAAAGCTGCCGTGCGCGACGGCCAATGACAATGCGTCGACGGCGGTTTGCGTGCCGTAGCGCTTGGTGACGCGGTCGACCTCGAGATCCTGCTGCATGGAGATTGGCACGTCACGCGGCTGCGACCAAACAACGGCGGCGCGCTCGCACACGCCGCCGTCGGGCGCCCCGGTGAAGCCGGGTCAGGTCAGTGCCCGCCCGGCCGCCCGAAAAGCACTGCGCGCGGCGTTCGCGATGTCGCGCCCGATGCGATGCGTCGTGGCATCGGCCGCCACGCGTGCTCGCAGACGCGCCCTTCGGGCCTTGGCTTCGCCCTGCTCGCGCAGGCGTCCCTCGGGGGGCAGCGGACAAAGTGAGCGTGGGGGCCGTCCATCTCAGCTCGCCGCCTTCACGCGGTCGAGCACCTTGCCTTCGATGTCCTCGATGCCGGGCGGCACCGCGGGATACCACTTGACGTTCTTCATCGCCGCTTCCGGGAAGCTCTTCGCGAATTGCGCTTTCAGCTTCGCGTCCATCAGCTGGTCTGCGCCTTTGGATCCCGTGAAGTTGCCGGCCGAGGCCGCGACCTTTGCGGCGATTTCCGGCCTCATGTTGAAGTTGATCCACGCGTAGGCCGCTGCGTCGTTGCGGCCCTTCGCGGGCAATGCGAACGTGTCGATCCAGCCCAGCGCGCCCGACTTCGGCGCGATGTACTGGATTTCCGGGTTCTCGCCGTTCAGTTTCCAGCCGCCGGTATCCCACATCATCGCGCCGACGATTTCTCCGGTGCGCGCACCATTCAGCAGCTGGTCCTTGTTGTCCCAGAAGAACTTGATGTTGCCCTTGCACGCGGCGAGCGTCTTGCCGACATCGTCCATGAGCGCCGCGTAGGCCTTCGGATCGTTGTACAGCGCGAAGGGATCCTTGCCGCTCGCAAACGCAAACGCGAGCAGCGTCGGACGCTTCAGGCGCATGCTCGTCTTGCCCTTGAATTCGGGCTTGCACAGATCAGGGTAATCGGACATCTGCGCGAGCTTCGTGTTGACGACGAGGCCGTCGGTGCCCCAGATGTGCGGCAGCCCGTACACCTCACCTTTGAGCGTCGTGTTCTTCTTCGTCGCTTCGAGCATCGACGGAATGAAGAGCTCCGTCTTGATCTTGGTCATGTCGAACGGCTTGTAGATGCCGAACTCCTGCTGCGGACCGACGATGCGGTCCTGCGATGGCTGGGCGAGATCGAAACCGGCGCCGCCCGTCGCGCGTAACTTCGAGATCATTTCCTCGTTGTTCGACAGCGTGACCTCGACGTCGATCCCCGTTTCCTTCTTGAACTGCGCAAGCACGTCGGCGGGGACGTAGTCCGCCCAGGTGATGAGGCGCAGCTTGTTTTCCTGCGCAAATGCGGACGTGGCGAGGCCGAAGGCGACGAGACCTGCAGCGAGGAACTTGAACGTGAGTTTCATGGAGCCTCCGGATGGAAGTGTGTCCGTCCCACTTCGATGCGTCCAGGGGACCGACGAACCCCAAGCTTACCGCAAGATCGCTACGCCGTTCGCGTCCCCGATTCGCTCCCGTACCAGCGATGCCCGCTACTGGAGGCTCGGCTTCTTGAGGAGATCATGGCGGTCGGCCGAGCGGACCTTCACGTGTACCGGCGTGCCGCCGCGCGCGAGGGTCAGCCCAATCTCCGTGCCGGCGGGGCCGAGTTGCCAGACGTGGCGATAGAGGTCCGGAAGGCTCGCGACA
The DNA here is from genome assembly GCA_963844005.1 of uncultured beta proteobacterium. Taxonomy (GTDB): domain Bacteria; phylum Pseudomonadota; class Gammaproteobacteria; order Burkholderiales; family Casimicrobiaceae; genus CAIWHR01. Next base: position 13,630 of record CAWJMQ010000016.1, read on the forward strand.
CGCTCGCCGTCCACGGCGACGACGAGATCCCCCGACACGACGCCGGCGCGCTCGGCCGGACCGCCGGCCGCGAGTCCGCTCACGACCAGACGGCCCTGCGTGTCGGCCGTATACATGCCGAGCCACGGCCGCGGCGGCCGCCCCGAACGCCCGGTCCGCAGCAGGGTATCAAGAATGGGCTCGAGGAGGTCGATCGGGACGAACATGTTGCCGTCGACGGTGTCGTCGCCCACCTTCTCCTGCAGCAGGAGCGACCCGATGCCGACGAGCTGGCCCGCATCGTCGAGAAGCGCCGTGCCGCTCCACTCGGGATGCGGTGGCGTCGTGAACAACGCCTCGTCGAGCAGATATTCCCAGAACCCGGCGAATTCGTGCTTCGCGACGACCGTCGCCTTCAGCGAGTGCGCCCGTCCGCCGTGACCGAGCACGAAGACGTCGTCGTCGACCGCAATCGTCGCGGCGGAACCACGCGCAATGACCGGCAAACGCGGTCGACCGAGCGGCTGAATCAGGCCGAACCCCGTCGCGAAATCATAGGCGAGGGGATGCCCCTGGATGACCGACCCATCGTTCGCAGTGAGCCAGACCGACGCGGCTTCCGTAATCAGGTAGCCGATGGTCAGGACGAGACCATCGTCACGGATGACGACCCCATTGCCAAGTCGCTCGGTACCGAGGATCGACGCGGTGAACGCATCGTCGGGGACCTCGGCGCGAAGGGCGACGACGGCGTCGAACGCCGGCTTGAGGTCGAAGCCGACCTCGCCCTGCGTCGGCTGCAGTGAATGCGGAAAAGCCCAGCGGGAAGGTTCGGACACGGAGGCACTCGTCCTGGGCGGGCGCGTCGTGCCCGCATGGAGTGAATGTTACGCGCGTCGGAAAGGAGTTGGTGGATCACGCGCTCCGCAGTTCCTTGCGCACCACCGGCCGCGTCGGCCTGCGACGCGCCACCTCGACGAAGCCCGCGCGATCGAACATCGGTTTCGCGCCGAACCAGATGAAATTGTCGACGCTTCTCGAAGGCTTGTCGGTCGGATATGCCTCGAGCAGCGCGACACGCTGTTTGCGCGCCCATTTCACCGCACCTTGCAGCAGCGCCTCGCCAACGCCTCGATGCCGCGCCCTGGCATCGACGAAGAAGCAGACGATCGACCACACCGGCCTTTCGTCGACGGGCTTCATCACCGGTGAGCGCTTCAGCTTGGCGTAATCCTCGCGGGGGCCGAGCGACACCCAGCCGATCGGCCGGCCGCCCTCGTAACCGATCAAGCCGGGAACGACGCCGCGATCGACCAATGCCTTCAGCGCTCGCTTGTTCCCCTCGGAATGCGACACGCCGGAAGGCTCGTCGTGCTTGCCGGAGCGGCGATAACACATGCAGTAGCAGCCGCGGGGAATCGATGCGCCGGGACGGCCGAAAAGCTCGACCAGGTCGCCCCAGCGGTCAGGGGTCAACGGTTCGATCGTGAGTTTCATCACACCGAGCTTTGACGAAGGGCGAGTCCGGCTGCGGTCGCGCCGAATGGGTCGTGGACGGTTCGTCGGGGAAGGAACCGCGCTGTGCAGATATTACCAGACTCCGTGATCTTTCGACTCCGCACTCCGACCGTGGCTGGTTGCGTCTGATGCCGCGATTCATGCCCAGCCCCATTGCTCGCGCGGAGCGCCAAGACGAAGTTAGCGTAGGCCCTCTTGCAGTATTCGGCAATGCAGTCATCGGCGCAAAGCGCATAATTGCGTGCCGCCAGGACTGCGTCCCGATAGTTCCGAACCTCTCGAGAAGCCGATGAAGATCTTCTACGCCGCCACATCCCCCTTCGTACGCAAGTGTCTGGTCGCCGCCCATGAACTGGGGTTGCGCGAGCGCCTCGAGCTTCGCCCGGCTGCCGCGCACCCGATCAACCGCGACCAGTCGATCGTCGCGCACAACCCGCTCGGCCAGGTGCCCACGCTGATCACTGACGATGGCACCGTGCTGTACGACAGCCGCGTCATCTGCGAGTACCTCGACGCGCTGGGTGGCGGTCGTCTCATCCCGCACGAAGGGCCGACACGCTGGAGCGTTCTGGTCGAGCAGGCGCTCGCCGACGGTATCATGGACGCTGCGGTGCTGGCGCGCTACGAGACGGCCGCCCGGCCGGAAAATCTGCGCTGGAATGATTGGACCGCAGGCCAACTCGACAAAGTGAGCTGCGGGCTCGACGAACTTGAACGACGCGCTGCAACATTCGGCAACCGCGTCGATGTCGGCACGATCGCCGTCGGCTGCGCACTCGGATATCTTGACTTTCGCTACAACTCGCTCGCGTGGCGCGAAAAATGTCCCACCACCTCGGCGTGGTTCGAGCGATTCGGCGCGCGCGATTCGATGGCGACGACGCGTCCGCCAGCTGCATAGTCCGCTGCATGACCCGGGAGACGGCAGGATAGCGCCGGAGTCCGGCCGCCTTCCTTACCCCCACGGGTGTCGGGGCCAGGCTTGACCCGACAGACAATGACCCGGCGGCCAATCGACGGGTAAAGGCTCACGTCGGATCGCGCTGCTTCTGCTACATACTTCGCCGATACTGCCCGCCAACTTCGAACAATGCATTCGTAATCTGGCCCAGCGAGCAGACGCGCACGGTATCGACGAGCTCGGCGAAGACATTGCCGTTCTCGATCACCACCTGTTTCAGTTTCGCCAGCGCCGCGGGAGCGGCCGAAGCGTGCCGTTTGTGAAAGTCGGCTAGGCGCGCGAGTTGCGACTCCTTCTCGTCCGTCGTCGACCGCGCGAGCGCAACCGTGTGCGGTACCGCGTCCGCATGCGGGCTGCGGAACGTGTTGACGCCGACGATCGGGTAACTACCGTCGTGCTTCCTGTGTTCGTAGTACATAGACTCTTCCTGGATCTTGCCGCGCTGGTAGCCCGTTTCCATCGCGCCCAGCACGCCGCCGCGTTCCGAGATCGCCTCGAACTCCTTCAGCACGGCTTCCTCGACGAGGTCCGTCAACTCCTCGATGATGAAGCTTCCCTGGTTCGGGTTTTCGTTCTTCCCGAGCCCCCATTCGCGGTTGATGATGAGCTGGATCGCCAGCGCGCGGCGCACGCTCTCCTCGGTCGGCGTGGTGATCGCCTCGTCGTAGGCGTTGGTGTGCAGCGAATTGGTGTTGTCGTACGTCGAGATCAGCGCCTGCAGCGTCGTGCGGATGTCGTTGAACGAGATCTCCTGCGCATGCAGCGAGCGGCCCGAGGTCTGCGAGTGGAATTTGAGCTTCTGCGAGCGCTCGTTCGCACCGTAGCGGTTCTTCATCGCTACCGCCCAGATCCGGCGAGCGACGCGCCCGATCACCGCGTACTCCGGGTCCATCCCGTAGCTGAAGAAGAACGACAGGTTTCCCGCGAAGTCGTCGATGTTCATCCCGCGCGCGAGATACGCCTCGACGAATGTGAAGCCATTCGACAGCGTGAAGGCGAGCTGCGAGATCGGGTTGGCGCCGGCCTCTGCGATGTGGTAGCCGGAAATCGACACCGAGTAGAAATTGCGGATGTCGTGATGGACGAAGTACTCCTGGATGTCGCCCATCACCTTGAGGCTGAACTCGGTCGAGAAGATGCAGGTGTTCTGTCCCTGGTCTTCCTTCAGGATGTCGGCCTGCACGGTACCCCGCACCGAGGTGAGCGTCCACGCGCGAATCTTGTCGACCTCGTCGTCGGTCGGCTCGCGGCCGTTGTCCGTGATGAACTTGTCGATCTGCTGGTCGATCGCCGTATTGACGAACATCGCGAGGATCGTCGGCGCCGGGCCGTTGATCGTCATCGACACCGACGTCGCCGGATGGCAGAGGTCGAATCCCGAGTACAGCACCTTCATGTCGTCGAGCGTCGCGATCGACACCCCGGAATTGCCGACCTTGCCGTAGATATCCGGCCGCCGGTCGGGATCGTGGCCGTAAAGCGTGACCGAATCGAAGGCCGTCGATAGCCGTTTCGCCGGCATGCCATCGGCGAGCAGGTGGAAGCGCTTGTTGGTGCGGAATGCGTCTCCCTCCCCGGCGAACATCCGGGTCGGATCCTCGTTCTCGCGTTTGAACGCGAAAACGCCGGCCGTGAACGGGAAGCTCCCGGGCACGTTCTCCTTCAGTTGCCAGCGCAGGATCTCGCCGTCGTCCTCGAAGGGCGGGAGCGCCACCTTGCGGACCTTCGTGCCGGAGAGCGACGTCGTCGTGAGTTCCGTGCGAATCTCTTTGTCACGGATCTTGACGACGTACTGGTCGCCTGCGTAGCTCGCCCTGGTCTTCGTCCACATGTCGAGCAGTTTCCTGGCGCGGGCGTCGAGATGAGCATCACGATCGGCGATCAGCGGGTCGATCTGCGCGCCGATGGCCTTGTCAAATGCATCGTTGGCTCCTCGCCGCGCATCGATGTCCTGTCTCGTCGGCTCGTCCTTGCCTTTGCGCTCTCGACGCGCATCTGAACTCGCCGGGGTCGCGGCCTCGAGCAGCATGCGCTTGGCTTCCCGTAACTGCTGTCGCTCGCGCGCGATGCGCACCTGTCCCGCGACCCACGTGTGGTAGCTGCGGACGGTCTCGGCGATCTCGGCGAGATAGCGGACGCGCGCCGCCGGGACGATGACGATCTGCGCCGTCGAGTGCCTCGTCTTGCTTGCGGGGAGCTTCCCCGGGCCGAGCTTCAATCCCTTCTCGGCGAGCTTCGCGGTCAGCGCGTGGTAAAGCGCGGTGACGCCGTCGTCGTTGAACCGCGCCGCCATCGTGCCGAATACGGGCATCTCGTCGACGGGCACCTTGAACTGCTCGCGGTTTCGCTGCACCTGCTTGCGCACATCGCGCAGCGCATCCTGCGCCCCCTTGCGGTCGAACTTGTTGATCGCCACGAAATCGGCGAAGTCCAGCATGTCGATCTTTTCGAGCTGCGAAGCCGCGCCGAATTCCGGCGTCATCACGTACAGCGAGACGTCGACGAGCGGCGCGATCGCCGCGTCGCCCTGTCCGATCCCCGATGTCTCGACGATGACGAGATCGAAGCCCGCGACCTTGCACGCGGCGATCACGTCGGGCAGCGCCTTGCTGACCTCGCTTCCGGCGTCGCGCGTGGCGAGCGAGCGCATGTAGATGTTCGGGTGCTCGATCGCGTTCATCCGGATGCGATCGCCCAGAAGCGCGCCGCCCGACTTGCGCCGCGAAGGATCGATCGACACGATCGCAAGCCGGAGCCGGTCCTGCTGGTCCAGCCGGAAGCGTCGGACGATTTCGTCGGTCAGCGAACTCTTGCCCGCGCCGCCGGTTCCGGTCACGCCCAGCGTTGGCGTCCTTGCCTTGGCCGCCGCGGCGAGCAGGACCTGGCGCGTTTTTTCGGGCACGGTGCCGGCTTCGAGGCCGGTGATCATTCGGGCGAGCGCGCGCGTCCGCTGGTGGTGGTTGCCGGTGACGAGCGCCGTCGCATCCACCGGCATTGCGTTCGCGAGATCGACGTCGCAGACGGCGACGATCTCGCTGATCATTCCCTGCAGCCCGAGCTTCTGTCCATCTTCGGGCGAGAAGATTCGCGACACGCCGTACTCGTGCAACTCGTCGATTTCCGCCGGGACGATGACGCCCCCGCCGCCGCCGAACACTTTGACGTGGCCCGCACCGCGCTGGCGGAGGAGATCGAGCATGTACTTGAAGAATTCGACGTGGCCGCCCTGGTAGGACGAGATCGCGATGCCGTGCGCGTCCTCCTGGATCGCACAGTTGACGATTTCGTCGACCGAACGGTTATGGCCGAGGTGGATCACCTCGCAGCCGGTCGACTGCAGGATGCGCCGCATGATGTTGATCGACGCGTCGTGGCCGTCGAACAGCGAGGCCGCCGTGACGAAGCGGACCTTGTGGGCCGGTTTGTAAACGAGCGGCGGACGGCTGGCGTCGTTCATGGCGGGCTCCTGCAGGCGGCCGGCGCGGCGACACTGCGCGCCGCCGCAAAACGGCAAGCTTACCCCTCCTCCGATGTCGGGGAACACCACTCTACATGACGTTTACGTAAACGTCAACTCGATTGCGCCGCGAGCCGACCGACGGGCGGTTGGCGGGCCCGGTTGCGCGGATTCCGGCATTGCGAACCGTTCGATCGTCCGACGGTCGTAGGACCTCTACGCCACGACTGCCCGAGTCGGGCCGATCGGCGCGCGGCTATACTCACGCCCCCTCCCGAAATTTCCTGCCGAGACTCACATGCATCCCGCCCTTCGCCGCCTCGCCATTCGTCTTCTCGCCGCCGCGACGTTCGTCCTTGTCGCCGTCGCCCAGGCCGCGTTGCCACCAGGCATCACGCAGCGCGCATCGATCGAAGGCATCACCGAGTACACGCTCGACAACGGCCTCCGCGTGCTGCTCTTCCCCGACGCAACCAAACCGACCGCGACGGTCAATGTCACCTATCTCGTCGGTTCGCGCCAGGAGAACTACGGCGAAACCGGGATGGCACACCTGCTCGAGCATCTGATGTTCAAGGGTACGCCGTCGATCGGCAACATCTTCCAGGAACTCAGCCGGCGCGGGATGCGGATGAACGGCACGACCTTCTTCGATCGCACCAACTACTTCGAGACGTTCACCGCGTCCGACGAGAACCTCGACTGGGCGTTGTCGATGGAAGCCGACCGGATGGTCAACGCGTTCATCGCGAGGAAGGACCTCGACACCGAAATGACGGTCGTCCGCAACGAATACGAGAGCGGCGAGAACAGCCCGCAGCGAGTCCTCTGGGGCCGGCTGCAGTCGGCGGCTTTCGACTGGCACAACTACGGCAACCTTACGATCGGCGCGCGGTCGGACATCGAGAACGTCGACATCGGCCGACTGCAGGGGTTCTACCGGCTCTATTACCAGCCCGACAATGCGGTGCTGGTCGTCGCCGGACGGTTCGATCCGGAACGCACGCTCGGCCAGATCGCGAAGACGTTCGGCCCGATTCCCAAGCCGGCGCGGAAACTGCCGGCGCTGTACACGCTAGAGCCGGTGCAGGACGGCGAGCGCACGGTCACGATCCGTCGTGTCGGAGGGACGCAGTTCGTCGCGGCCCTCTACCACACCGTGCCTGGCGCGCATCCCGACGCCGTCGCACTGGAGGCGCTGGGCGACGTGATGACGGTGGAGCCTGCGGGCCGGCTGTATAAGGCGCTGGTCGAGACGAAGAAGGCGAGCGCCGTGGAAGCCTGGAATTTCATGCTCTCCGACCCGGGCACCATCATCTTCTGGGCGCAGGTTCCGGTGAACGACCCGCTCGACGCCGCGCGCGACGCGCTGCTCGGAAACCTGGAAAACGTTCGCGCGAATCCCGTCACCGACGTCGAGGTGGACCGCGTGCGCGCAAAGGCACTGCGGCAGTTCGACGTCACGTTCAACGACCCGCAGAAGCTGGGCGTGGCAATTTCCGAATCGATCGCACTCGGCGACTGGCGGCTATTCTTCCTCCAGCGCGATCGCTGGCGCAAAGTGACCGCGGCGGACGTGCAGCGTGTCGCGCTCGAATACCTGAAGCCGTCCAACCGGACGGTGGGCCAGTTCATCCCCGACGCCAAGCCGGACCGCGCACCGGCGCCGCCCACGGTCGACGTCGCCGCAATGGTCAGGGACTACAAGGGCGACGCCAGCGTTTCGGCCGGCGAATCATTCGACCCCACGCCGGCAAACCTCGAAGCGCGCACGCAGCGATTCGTGCTGCCGAACGGTATGAAGGTCGCGCTGCTGCCAAAGAAGACGCGCGGGGAGACGGTGCAGATCCAGCTGCGCCTCCACACCGGTGACGAGGCCTCGCTCAAGGGCATGTCCCCGCGCGGCGGCCTCGCCGCAGCGATGCTGTCGCTGGGGACGAAAAAGCGCAACCGCCAGGCGTTCGAGGACACCCTCGACCAGTTGCGCGCCAAACTCACGATCGGCGGGAGCGAGACCGAGACCTCGGCGCGGGGCGAGACCGTGCGCTCGCATCTGCCCGATCTGCTGCGCCTCGCCGCGGAAGCCTTGCGCGAACCGGCATTCCCTGCCGCGGAGTTCGAAAAACTGAAGCGCGAGCGCACGACGGCGCTCGACGAGCAGTTGACGGACCCCGAGAGCGTTGCCGAGCGCGCGCTCGAACGCTGGGACAATCCTTACGCTAGAGGCGATGTTCGCTATGCGCCGACCTTCGGCGAGGAGCTTGCGGAGATCAACTCCACCACGCTTGACCAGGTAAAGACGTTCTACGCTCGCTTCGTCGGCGGCGCCAATGCGGAGCTTGCGATCGTCGGAGACTTCGATCCGGACGCGATTCGCGCGCTCGCCACCGAGCTCTTCGGCGCGTGGACGAGCCCGGCGCCGTATGCGCGGGTGCCAAATCCGTATCGACCGCCCGCGCCCACCGTGCTCACGGCGACGACGCCGGACAAAGCAAACGCCACGCTGTTGGGGCGACTGCCGATGCCCGTCAACGACCGGAGCGACGACATGCCAGCGTTGATGGTGGTCGACAGGATTCTCGGCGCGTCGCCGGAATCGCGGATCCCCGATCGCGTCCGCGAGCGCGAAGGCTTGAGCTACGCGATCCAGACCTGGCTCGCCGTGTCGAGCTACGAAGAGAACACGCCGATGATGATGTACGCGATATTCGCCCCGGAGAACCGCGATCGCGTCCGCGTCGGCATTTCCGAAGAGTTCGTGCGCGCGCTGAAGGATGGTTTCACCGAGGCGGAAGTCGCCCACGCAAAGACCGCGCTGCTGCAGTCGCGGCGCATCGCACGGACACAGGACGCCACGCTCGCGGGCGCGCTCGCCTCACAGGCCCACCTCGGACGCACGTGGGACTTCGCCGCCAGGATCGACGCGGCCCTCGCCGCCGTGACGGTCGACCAGGCGAACGCTGTGTTGCGCAAGTACGTGAGTGCCGGGGGCTTCGCCTGGTCCTACGCCGGCGATTTTGCCAAGGCAAAGTGACGCGATAGAATGCGCCGGCGAAGACGCCCGTTCGAGCAAGGGAGGACGCCGTGGACAACCTGCGCAAGCTCGTCGTTGGCCTCGTGGCCATCACAGCCGGCCTCCTCTACGCGCACGCACCGCACGCCGCGGCGCCGCAGCTCAAGGGGCAGGCGCCCGGCTACTACCGGATGATCCTCGGCGATTTCGAGGTCGTCGCGCTGTCCGACGGTACTTTGCCACTCGAAGTGCGCAAGCTGTTGACGAATACGACGCCGATGCGCGTCGACCAACTGCTCAAACGGTCGTTCCTGGCTGATCCGGTGGAGACGTCGGTCAACGCGTTCCTCGTCAATACCGGGGCGAAGCTCGTGCTGATCGACGCCGGGACCGGCAATCTATTCGGCCCTACGCTCGGCAACCTCGTCAACAATCTGAAGGCCGCCGGGTACCAGCCGGAGCAAGTGGACGAGATCTACATAACGCACATGCACGGAGACCACGTCGGCGGGCTCATGACCGGCGACAAGCTCGCGTTCCCCAACGCGATCGTGCGCGCCGACAAGCGCGAGGCTGATTTCTGGTTGAGCCAAGCCAACATGGATGCCGCGCCGGAGAACGCCAAGGACTTCTACAAGGGCGCGATGGCGTCGCTCAATCCGTACGTCGCAGCCGGCAAATTCAAGCCGTTCGATGGCAGCGGCGATCTCGCGCCCGGCATCAGGGCCGTCTCCACCTACGGCCATACCAGGGGCCACACGATGTACATCGTCGAAAGCAAGGCGCAGAAGCTCGCCGTGCTGGGCGACCTGATGCACGTGGCCGCCGTGCAATTCGTGAATCCGTCCGTCACGATCGAGTTCGACACCGACCCGAAGATGGCCGCAGTCCAACGGAAGAAGGTGTATGCCGACGGCGCGAAGCAAGGCTTCTGGCTCGCGGTTGCGCACCTGCCCTTCCCTGGCATAGGCCACATTCGCGCCGATGCACAGGGCTACGTCTACGTGCCCGCCAACTATTCGATACCGCGGTAGCCGAATTCAGGGACACGCGGCGGCCGCGAGCCGGGTCGCCGGAGTCGTGAACGATGCGACGCGATGCGACGGGGGGCACAACCACGGGCCACCGCTCGATCAACGCGAAAGAAGCGCCATCAGGGCCCGGATGTCGGCAGCCGCAGCCTTGGCGGCCCGCGCTTCGATCCGCCGGTATCGCAGGACGACCTCCGTCCCCAGCGGGGTCAACGATGTTCCGCCGCCGCGTTTGCCGCCGGCTTCTGCGGTGGTGACCGGCGCCCTGAAGCAACGGTTCATCGTGTCGACAAGAAGCCAGGCTCGCCGGTAGGACATTCCGAGTTGCTTCGCCGCCGCCGTGATCGAACCGGTCGCCGCGACAGCCTCCAGCAAGTCGATCTTCCCGGGGCCGGCTGCAATCTCCTCGCCATTGATGACACGGAGGCGGAACTGGACATGTACATTGCGGGCCATGATTCGAGGCGACTATAGCGCACCGCGTATCATTCCGCGTTGCGCAAACGGTTCTTTGTGTCGTGCCGGCTCGTGAAATCCCACCTTTCCCCGCGCGATCTGGCGCTGACGCTCGCCGTCGTCACCGTTTGGGGTTACACGTTCGTCCCGATCAAGGTTGCGCTCGCCGAGGTGCCGCCGTTCACGCTCGCGGCGTTGCGCTTTCTGCTCGCCGCTGTGCCGATGGTGTTCTTCGTCCGCCGCCCCGCGATGCCATGGCGCGACGTCGTCGGCTATGGCTTCGCGATCGGCGTCTGCCAATTCGGCCTGCTGTTTCTCGGCATCAAGCTCGGGATGCCCGCCGGACTTTCGTCGCTCGTGATCCAGATGCAGGTGTTCTTCACGATCGGCCTCGCCGTTGCGTTCGCCGGCGATCATCTGCACCGGCACAACCTGGTCGGTGCCGTCATCGCCGCTGCCGGAATGATCGTGCTCGCCGCGTACAAGCTCGCGAGCGGTCTCGCCGGAACCTTTGTCGGCTTCGCCCTCGTCATCGGCGCGGCATTCGCTTGGGCAGTCGGCAACATCATCGCCAAGCGCGGCGCCGGCACGCACGGCGCCGACATGTTCGCGCTTACCGTCTGGTCGAGCCTCGTCCCACCGCTGCCGCTCGCTGCGCTCGGATTCGCGTTCGAGGGCGGCAGCGACGCCTTCCGGACGATCGCGTCGATGAGCCCGCTCGCGTGGGGGTGCGTGCTGGTGATGTCGTACGGCGCGACGCTGTTCGGCTTCGGCTCGTGGAACGCGCTGCTGCACCGCTACCCGACGGCGCTCATCTCGCCGTTCGCACTGCTGATCCCGGTCTCCGGGCTCGTGAGCGGCGCGCTCTTTCTGGGCGAGTCGCTGGCGCCCGTGCAACTTGCCGGCGCCGCGCTCGTCTTCGTAGGCCTCGTGTACAACGTCTACGGGCTCCGGCTGCGCGCGATGCTCGTTCGGGCGCGCAAGGCCTGATTCTCCGTGCCCGGCAGCCTGCATGTCCGGATTCGAAACGGCGCACGTCGCGCAGCGCCATCGTCACGACAATCGCATCCGTCGACCGGAGGGGTCGTACAGCGGCTGGGACACCAACATCGCCGGCCGCCGTTCGCCTAAGATCTCGATCTCGAAACTTGTCCCTGCGCCGGACAGCGCCGCCGGGACGTACCCGAGAGCGATCGATTTTTCGACGCAGTGCCCGTAACCGCCGGACGTCACCCAGCCGACGACCTTGCCGTCGTGCCACACCGGCTCGTCGCCAATCGCATCGGCATCCAATGCATCGACGATCAGCGTCACCAGTCGCCGCGCCGGACCCCGCTCGCGATCGCGGACGACGGCCGCACGGCCGATGAAATCCGCCTTTGCGAGATCGACGAAGCGATCGACGCCCGCTTCGACCGGCGTGTAGATCGGCCGATATTCGCGCGCCCAGTTGCCGAAGCTCTTTTCGAGCCGCAGCGAATGGAGCGCACGTGCGCCGAAATGCGCGAGACCGAGATCCGCTCCGGCAGCAACCAGCGCGTCATAAAGTGCGAGCTGGCCATCCGCGGGCACCCAGATTTCGTAACCCAGTTCGCCTGTGAACGAAATCCGTCCCACGCGCGCCGGGAGCATCGCGACCTCGATCTCGCGGAAGGCGAGAAACGGCATCGCGGCATCGGATACATCGTTCGCACACAAGCGAGCGAGCAGGTCGCGGGCTCTCGGACCCGCGATCGCCATCCCCAGCCATTCGTTGCGCAGCGAACGAAGAGCAACACCGGACGTCGGTAGATGCGCCTCGAACCAGCGCAGGTGGTAGTTCTCGGCGATGCCGGAGCCGAAGACGAAGAAGCGGTCGCGTCCCGCATGGGCCACCGTGAAGTCGCCGATCAGCTTGCCGTGGTCGTTCAGCATCGGCGACAGGCGCAGGCGGCCTTCCCGCGGCAACCGGTTCGCGAGCAGGCCTTCGAGCCACGCCGCCGCGCCGCGCCCGCTGACTTCGTAGTGCGCGAACGTCGAGATCTCGAGCAGCCCGACGGCATTGCGGACCGCGCGACATTCGGCGCCGACCGGATCGTGCGCATTGGATCGCCGGTAAGTGACTTCCTCGCGCGGTTCGGTACCCGTGGGCGCGAACCACAGCGGGTGCTCGAGCCCGAACGCCGCGCCGAACACGGCGCCACGCGCCTTCAGCCGATCGTAGACCGGCGTCATCCGTAGCGGGCGCGCCGCGGGCAGTTCCTCGTTCGGAAAGCGAATGCGGAAGCGCCGCGAATAGTTCTCGCGCACTTTGGCGTTCGTATAGGACGCCGTCGCCCAATCACCGAAACGCGCCACGTCCATCGCCCAGACGTCGAAGCCCGGATCATCGTCGATCATCCAGTTCGCGAGCGCGAGCCCGACGCCGCCGGCCTGGCTGAATCCGGCCATGACGCCGCATGCGACCCAATAGTTGCGCAACCCGCGGACCGGCCCGATCAGCGGGTTGCCATCGGGCGCGAACGTGAACGGCCCGTTGACCACGCGCTTGATGCCGGCGCGCTCCAGCGCGGGAAAATGGCGAAAACCGACTTCGAGGCTGGGCGCAATGCGGTCGAGATCGGGCGGGAGCAGCTCGTGCGTGAAGTTCCACGGCGTCTCGTGCTCCGCCCACGGCACGCCCGCCTTTTCGTAGGTCCCGATCAGCATGCCGCGGCCTTCCTGGCGCATGTAGATCTCGCCTTCGAAATCGATGACGTGCAACATCTCGGTCGGCGATGCCGCAATTTCCGGAATCTCGCCGGTGACGAGGTACTGGTGCTCCATCGCCAGCACCGGCAGCGCGAGTCCTGCCATGCGCCCGACCTCGCGCGCCCAAAGCCCGCCCGCGTTGACGACGTGTTCGGCGCGCAGTTTCCCCTTGTCGGTGATCACGTCCCACGCGCCATTGGGAAGGGCGACGAGTTCCGTGACCCGCGTGTATCGATGGACCTCGGCGCCCAGGTTGCGCGCCGCCTTCGCATACGCTTGCGTGACGCCCGCGGGATCGACGTGCCCTTCGAGCGGGTTGAAGAGCGCGCCGACGAAGTATCGCTTGTCCAACAGCGGAAACAGCCGGGCGGCCTCGTCGATGGTGATGATTTCCATGGCGAGGCCGAGGTACCGGGCCCGCGCGCATGCGAGCCTCAGGAAGTCCATGCGCTCCGGCGTTCCGGCGAGGTCGACGCCACCGGTGATGTGGATACCGCACGATTGGCCCGATGCCTGCTCGATCTCGTTATGCAGCTTGATCGTGTATTCCTGCAGCTTGGCGACGTTGGGGTCCCCGTTGAGCGTATGCATGCCGCCCGCGGCGTGCCACGTGGAGCCCGACGTAAGCTCGTCGCGCTCGATCAGCGCGGTATCCGTCCAGCCCGCTCTTGCGAGGTGATAGAGAACGCTGGCGCCGACGACGCCTCCGCCGATCACGGCGACACGGACATGGGACTTCACAGTACCTGCTCGAGAAAGGCGCGCGTGCGCTCTTTCTGCGGATGGCCAAACAGCGCCGCCGGCGGTCCGTCCTCGACGATGACGCCGTGATCGGTGAAATAGACGTGATCGGCGATCTCGCGCGCGAAGGCCATCTCGTGCGTCACCAGGATCGACGTCAGGCCTTCCTCGACGAGCTGCCGGATCGTCACCAACACCTCTTTGCGCGTCTCCGGGTCGAGTGCGGCCGTCACTTCGTCGAACAGCATCACCGACGGCCGCATCGCCAGCGCCCGCGCGATCGCGACGCGCTGCTGCTGGCCGCCGGAAAGCTCGCCGGGATAGCTGTTTTCCTTGCCTGCCAGACGAACTTTCTGCAGGAGCTGATGCGCGCGCGCCTCGACCTCTTCCCTCGGCTGACCCAGCACGTCGACCGGCGCCATCATGATGTTTTCGAGCGCAGTCTTGTGCGGAAAGAGGTTGTATTGCTGGAACACGATCGACACGTCCTTACGGAGCGCGATCATCTCCTTGTCCGTGCGCAGACGGTGCACCGCATGCGGTCCGACGTAGACCTCGCCGCGATCGACGGGAATGAGGCCGTTGATGCAGCGAAGCAGCGTCGATTTGCCCGAGCCCGAGGGGCCGATGATGCAGACGGCGTCGCCCTTCGCTACGGCGAGCGAGATGCCGCGCAGCACGTCGGTCGCGCCGAACGACTTGTGCACGTCGACGAGCCGCAGGATCGGGCCTTCCGCGTGCGGCGGCGTTGCCGAATCCGGAGGGCGGGCCATCGCGCGTCAGCGCTTCGCTGCGGTGGGAACTTCGATGATTCGCGGCACGTGGCCCGTAGCCTCGAGAAAGCGTTCGAGGTCGGCGTGCACGACGACCATCGTCGCGGTGTTGGTGAGCGGATGGGCGTGCACCGCGTCCGCTTCCCACAGCGACCGGTCGATGACGAACTCCACGGCACCCGCCTCGTCGTTGACGAGTCCCAGCAGACTGACCGAACCCGGCGTGAGCCCCAGGTACTTCCTCAGCCGCTCCGCCGACGCAAACCCGATGCCGCCGACACCGAGCATGGCCCCCAACGCGTCGAGATCGACGGCGACGTCGTGCGGCACCGTTGCCAGAAAATGCCGTCGCCCTCTCTTGTCGCGCAAGAATAGATTCTTGGTCTTCGCGCCCGGCAACTTCGGCACCAGCCGCTTCGATTCCTCGACCGTCATCACCGCCGGATGCTCGTGCCGGACGGCGGCGATGCCATGCTTGCGCAGAAAGAGGTCGAGATCCATCAACGTTCCGCGTAGCGGGCTTCGAGTCGCCTCGTCCATCGGGCGATCGGGTAGCAATACGCGAAGAACCAGAGCAGCACGTAGCTGTAGATCGGGATCAGGAGATCGGTGCGGCCTTCGGCGTTCGTGATGCGACCGGTCAGTGTCATCACCTCGCTGACGCCGACGATCGATGCCAGCGTCGTCGCCATCGTCAGTATCGCGTACCAGTTCATCCATGGCGGCAGCATCCGTTTGATGCATTGCGGCAGGATGATCGTCCATAGCGTCTGCCGCCGCGAGAACGCGAGCGAGCGGGCGGCCTCCCACTGGGCAGTCGGGATCGACTGCACCGCGCCGCGCACGATCTCGGCCACGTTGGCCATGATCGGCAACGCGAGACCCAGCGTCGCCTTGATCCAGTCGGGAAAGGGAATGGTCGCGCCGAAGACGCGAAGTTCGAACGGCATCAGGAACATGATGAAGAACAGCAGCACCAGCCATGGAGCATTGCGAAAGAACTGGACGACGACCCACGAAGTGCCGCGAACCGGCGCGGCAAGCGAGATCCGCGCGAACCCCAGCAGGACGCCGCTGACCGTGCCGACGAGCATGGCGAAGACACTGATCAGCAGATTGAACAGGAAACCCGTGGCAAGGAGCGGCGTCCACTTGATCAGGAGGTCGACGACGGAGGGCTTTCCCGCCACGGTCTGCACCTGCGCCAGCACGACCGATGCGACGAACGCCGCCACCAAAGCAATGCCGACGTTCGAAGAAAGCAGGATCGCGCCGCTCGATCGGTCGCCGTCGGCGCCCGGCGCCAACACGCTCGTACGGCGTATCGCCGGCACGGACATGGGCGCGGGCCGGACCGGCGCGCTCATTGTCCGAACCCTGGCACGCGCACCCGCTCCTCGAGCCACTGCACGAGCTGGTTGATGATGCCGACGATCGCGACGTAACAGATGAGGAGCACGACCATCATCTCCGGCACGTTGACCTGCTCGGACCAGACCTGCGCCGACATGTAGACAAGTTCGGGGACCGCGATCGCGTAGGCGAGCGTCGTCGTCTTCACCAGGTTGACGAGATTGTTGGTCATCGCCGGCATCGTCACGCGCAGCGCGAGAGGAAGCACGACCTTGCGGTAGGCCTGCGCACGCGAATAGCCGAGCGACTCGGCGGCCTCCACCATCGCCTTTGGCACCGCCTCGATGCCGGCGCGAAAGATCTCTGCGGCGAACGCGGTCTCGAGGAGCGTCAGCGAGACCACCGCCCAGCCGAACGAGCCCAGCAGAGGCATCCCGCCGACCTTGGGCAGCACGGGTCCCACGGCGAAATAGAAGAAGTAGAGCTGGACGAGCGGCGGCGTGTTCCGGAAGAGCTGGATGAATCCGTTGGTCGCGCCGCGCACGACGGCGATGCGCGAGCCTACGAGCCACGCTGCGATCGCGCCGAGCACGAGGCTCAGGAACAGGCAGTACGCCGACAGCTTGACGGTGGTGGCGAAACCTTCGACGAAACGCGTGCGGTCGTAGGCGTCGTAGAAGATCGTCAGCTTGATGCCGGTCGTCTTGTAGAGCCAGAGGAACCAGGCCGCAACGTCATCCACGCCAGGTCGGTCCCGATCCGGCGCGCGCCCGACTGCGCCGCAAAGCTACTTGAACTTCGCCTGCTGCTCGACGAGGTAGGGCGATTGAGGGATGCCCCACTTCTTCTCGAGCTCGAGAATGAAGCCCGTCTTGTGCCACTCCTTGCTGAGGTCGCTGATATAGGCGGCAAACTTGGTGTCCTCCTTGCGCACGCCCATGCCCCAAGGCTCGGGGTCGATCGCAGGCACCACCATCGCGTAGTCGGCCCATTTGGCGTCGCCCATGATCCCCGCGAAGAATGTGGTGTCGAACACGACGCCGACGCAGTTGCCGCCTTCGAGCGCCGACATCGCCTCCGTCACGCCTTTGAAGACGACGAGCTGCGCGCCGAACTCCTCGCCCGTCCGGCGGTTGTAATACGCGCCCTGAATGCCGCAGATCGGCTTGCCCTTCAAATCCGTCCAATTCTTTATTCCCGAGTTCTTCTTGGCGAAGATGCTGGCTGCGCCCGCGTAATAGAACGGCTCCGGGATGCCGACGACTTCCGCGCGATCCGGGCGATAAGCCATCGTCGCGATCATCAGATCGATGCGGCCCTGCTTCAGGAATTCCATGCGGTTCGCGGCGATCACCGGCACGAGCTCGACCTGTACGCCGAGACGCTTCGCGACATCGTTGGCGAGATCGATTTCGAGGCCGACGATCTTGCCCGACGGATCGGTATAGCCGAAGGGCTTGTAGTCGGCCTTGACGCCGACCACGATCTTGCCCTTTTGCTTGACACTCGCCAGCGTGTCGGACTGCGCCAGCGCGGGTCCCGAGACGACAGCGGCGAACGCGACGGCCGCGCCCACCCAACGGCACCATGATCCAATCTGCATGCTTTCCTCCCTCAGGCAAGCGATGAGGGTGCCGTTGTTGCCCGCGCATCCCTCGGGGCCATTAGAATAAGCGATCCCGCGCCGGAGCGACAGCACCTGAATCGCTTCCGCGCATGCGCGAAAGCAAGTCCGACAGGCTCCTGACCGCCCAAATCTTGAAATACTCGATCTTCGCGCTTGCGCGCAACGCGCTCAGCTACCACGAGCACTGGCCGCTCGCATGGCGCAGTCCTCCAGCGAAGGCACGTTACGACGCGGTCATCGTCGGCGGCGGGGGACACGGGCTCGCCACCGCTTATTATCTTGCGAAGGAGCACGGGCTCGCCAACGTGGCGGTCCTGGAGAAGGGCTGGCTGGGCGGCGGCAATACCGGGCGCAACACGACGATCGTCCGCTCGAACTACCATCTCGATCCCAACGCGCACTTCTACGAATTCTCGCTGAAGCTGTGGGAGGGATTGTCGAAGGACCTCAACTTCAACGTGATGTACAGCGCGCGCGGCGTGCTGAACCTCGTCCATTCGCCGGCCGACATGGACGCCGCGATGCGGCGCGGCAACGCGATGCGCCTCAACGGAATCGATGCCAGGTTCCTTACGCGCGACGAGATAGCGTCCTGGATACCTGATCTCGACTGTTCCGACGGGGCCCGGTTCCCGATCCACGGCGGCCTGCTGCAGCTGCGAGGCGGGACGGTACGTCACGACGCCGTCGCGTGGGGCTATGCGCGCGCGGCCGACGCGCGCGGCGTCGACATCATCCAGCAATGCGACGTAACCGGCATCCGCATCGAGGGCGGCGCCATCGCCGGCGTCGACACGACTCGCGGTTTCATCGCGACACCGAAGCTCGGACTTGCGGTCGCCGGGCACTCGAGCCACGTCGCGGCGATGGCCGGGCTCCGGTTGCCGATCGAATCGCACGTGCTGCAGGCGATGGTGTCCGAACCCGTCAAACCGGTGCTCGATACCGTCGTGACTTCGGGAGCCGTGCATTTCTACGTCAGCCAGTCCGACAAGGGCGAACTCGTCATGGGCGGCGATATCGATTTCTACAATTCGTACGCGCAACGCGGCAATCTGCCGGCGATCGAGCAGGTCGTCGCGGCGTGTCTCGCGCTCTTTCCCCGCTTCGGACGGCTCAAGATGATGCGCACCTGGGGCGGGACGGTGGACATGACGATGGACGGCAGCCCGATCATCGCCAAGCTGCCGATCAAGGGACTCACGATGACCGGCGGATGGTGCTACGGCGGCTTCAAGGCGACGCCGGCATCCGGCTGGCTCCACGCCTACACGATCGCGCGCGACACGCCGCATCCGCTCAATGCCGCGTTCACGCTGGAACGGTTCGCCGAAGGCCGGATGATCGACGAGAAGGGAGGGGGGCCGTATGCGTGGGCGCACTGACCGCCCCCCGCAAAGCTGCTGCGCTCGCCGATACTTTGTCGCGGCCCCTTTGCGGACAGATCCGGCATGCTGCTAATTCCCTGTCCGTGGTGCGGACCGCGTAACCAGATCGAATTCACCTACGGCGGTGACGCGACGGCAAAGCGTCCGGCGTACGACGCGCCGGAAGCCGAGTGGTTCGAATATGTGTATGTCCGCGACAACCCTTGCGGGCCGCACGATGAATTGTGGTTCCACAGCGCCGGCTGCCGGCGGTGGTTCCAGGTACGCCGCGACTTGCGCACGCATGACATCGTCGCGAGCGTGCGGCTCGGCGAACCGCTGCCGGGTGTCGCGCCGTGACGCAGTCGCATCGCCTGCCGGACGGGGGCATCGTCGACCGCGCGCGGCCGCTCGGTTTCGAATACGACGGTGAGCGATACGAAGGATTCGCCGGCGACACGCTCGCATCGGCACTCCTTGCCAACGGCAGGCATCTTGTCGGGCGGAGCTTCAAATATCACCGGCCGCGCGGGATCGTGAGCGCCGGCGCAGACGAGCCGAACGCGCTCATGCAGATCGCGCTCGGCGCGCGCACCGAACCCAACGTGCGCGCAACCGTCCAGGAACTCCATGAGGGCCTCGTCGCGGCGAGTCAGAACTGCTGGCCGTCCGTGCGCTTCGACGTCGGTGCCATCAACAACTTCATGTCGCGGCTGATTCCGTCTGGTTTCTATTACAAGACGTTCATGTGGCCGCCGACGCCGAAGTGGTGGCTCAGGTACGAACACGCGATGCGCCACACCGCCGGCATGGGCCGCGCGGCAACCGCGGCCGATCCCGATCATTACGAGCACCAGTATGCTCACTGCGACGTGCTGGTGATCGGCGCCGGTCCCGCGGGTCTGGCCGCCGCGCGCACCGCCGCACATGCGGGCGCGCGCGTGATCCTCTGCGACGAGAACCCGTCCGCCGGTGGAATGCTCCTCGGCGATGCGGCGATCATCGACGGAGAGACCGCAGCCGATTGGGTGCGCGCCGCTGTGGACGGACTCGCCGCCCTTCCCGACGTGGCGCTCCTGAAACGAACAACGGCGTTCGGCTACTACGACGGCAATCTCGTCGCTTTGATCGAACGGATCGGTGACGCTCTCGCGGAGCGATCGGAGTCGATGCCGCGCGAGCGCCTGTGGAAGGTACGCGCCAAGTCCGTCGTGCTCGCCAGCGGCGCACACGAACGCAGCATCGCATACGCGGATAACGATCTGCCCGGCACCTTGCTCGCCGGCGCCGCGCGAACGTACCTCGGCCGCTACGCGGTGCGGCCAGGTTCACATGCCGTCGTGTTCACCAACAATGACAGCGCGTATGCGACGGCGCTCGCGCTGCGGGGCGCGGGCGTATCGGTCGAAGCGATCATCGATGTGCGACCGGACGGAAGACTCGGCGGCGCGCTGCCAAGGGAAGCCCGCGGCGCGGGACTCCCGATCGTTGCCGGGGCCGCGATTCTGGGCGCGTACGGCGGACTGCATATTTCGGCGGTCGACGTCGCTCCGCTCTCTGGCGGAAAGCCGCGGCGCGTCGAGTGCGACCTCGTCTGCGTGTCGGGTGGCTGGAACCCTGCCGTCCATCTCTTTTCGCAGGCACGCGGCAAGCTGCGCTACGACGCCGCGCTCGCGACCTTCGTTCCCGACTCTTCGCCGCTGCCGATCACACCCGCTGGTGCCGCAAACGGTCGCTTCGGCCTCGCTGCCGCGATCGCCGATGGGCACGCTGCCGGCATCACCGCCGCGGCGCGTTCGGGCTTTGTCGCCGGCTCGCCTCTCGCGTGTCCGCAGAGCCAGCCCCTCACGACCGGCACGCTGCAGCCGATGTGGAGCGTCGACGCGCGCCGCAAGGGTGACAAACGGTTCGTCGACCTGCAAAACGACGTCACCGTCGACGACATCGCGCTCGCCGCGCGCGAAGGCTACCACTCGGTCGAGCTTCTGAAGCGCTACACGACGCTCGGGATGGGCACCGACCAGGGGAAGCTCAGCAACATCGTCGGCCTCGCGATCCTCGCCGCAGAGCTCGCACGCCCGATTCCCGAAGTCGGCACGACGACATTCCGGCCTCCATACACACCCGTCACGCTCGGCGCACTGCCCGGCCACCACACCGGAGCGCACGTCGAGCCGACACGCTACTCGGCGATGCACGACTGGCACGTCGAGCACGGTGCCCGCTTCGTCAACGCGGGCCTCTGGAAGCGCCCGCACTCGTATCCGCGCGAACGCGAATCCGCCGACGACGCGGCGAGCCGCGAGGCGAAGAACGTCCGCACCAGCGTCGGCATCGTCGACGTGTCGACGCTTGGCAAGATCGAGCTCCAGGGCAGGGACGTCGCCGAACTCCTCAACCGCGTCTACATCAACCGCTGGGACTCGCTCGCGATAGGCCGATGCCGCTATGGCGTGATGCTGCGCGACGACGGCATCGTGTTCGACGACGGTACGACGTCGCGTTTGTCGGCGACGCATTACCTGGTGACGACCACCACGCTGAACGCGGTCAAAGTGATGCAGCACCTCGAGCAGCTGCTGCAGGTGGATTGGCCCGAGCTCGAGGTCTTCGCGGCTTCGGTAACCGAACAGTGGGCCGCGGCCGCGCTGTCCGGTCCCAATGCGCGCAAGGTTCTGGCGAGGTGTGTCGACATCGACGTATCGAACGACGCGTTTCCGTTTCTCGCGGTCGGCGAGTGCCGCGTGCGGGCCGCGACAGGCGCGATTCCGGCACGGCTCTTCCGGATGAGCTACTCGGGTGAGCTCGCGTACGAGGTCCACGTGCCTGCCGACCGCGGTTGCGAGATGTGGGAAGCGATGATCGCCGCGGGGGAGGAATTTGGGATCATGCCCTATGGCACCGAGGCGATGAGCACGCTGCGCATCGAGAAAGGCCACGTGGTGATCGGGCCCGAGGCCGACGGGCGCACGACGGCCGACGATCTCGGCATGACCAAGCTCGTCAACGCGGCCAAGTGGTGCGTCGGCAAACCGTTGCTCGCACGGCCGGCGCTGACGGCTCCAGGCCGCTGGCAGCTGGTCGGCCTGACCGCGCTCGACGGCATGGCAATGCCACGCGCCGGGAAGATCGTCACGGACCCGGAGCACGCGTTGCCGAATCCGATGCTGGGACACGTGACGTCGTGGTGCTGGAGCCCGAACCTCGATGCCTGGATCGCGCTCGCTCTCGTTGCCAATGGCCGCGCGCGGCATGGCGAATCGCTTTGGGCGGTGTCGCCTCTCGCGAACACGAAGGTACGGGTCAAGATCGGTCCGCCTTGTTTCATCGATCCGGACGGCGTGAGACTCCGTGGCTGAAGATGATGACGTGGCGTTTGGGTCGACGATGCCCGGGCACTACGGACCCGCACCAGTCGGGGTCGCGTTCGGCGAAACGCAGTTGGCCGCCGTGTGGAACGTGCAGGGCGACTTGACGCGAACGCGCTTGGTCGACGCAGTGCAGCGGCTCTTCGGCGTCACGTTTCCCGCTACCCCGAATACGGTTGCAAAGAGCGAAGCGCTGACCGTGCTATGGCTTGGCCCGACGTCGTGGCTCCTTGTCGCGAGCGAAGTGGCATCCCTGACCGATTTCCCGTCCCGGCGCGACGTGCTCAACGCCGCCGGTGGCGCACTGTTCGATGTCGGCGCGAGCCGCGTCGCGTGGACGATTTCCGGCGCGCACGCTGGGGCGATCCTCGCGAAAGGCTGCCCGCTGGACTTTCACCCGCGCGCCTTCGTCGAAGGCGCTTGCGCGCAAAGCGTGCTCGGACACGTCAATGCGCTGTTCTATAGGCGGCGCAGCGCACCGTCCGAATTTGTCGTGATGGTTGCGCGAAGCTTCGGGCGCGACGTATGGCGCAGCCTTTGCATCTCCGCCGCGCCATATGGTTATGACGTGCTCCCGCCGCGACCGTTCTGAGTGCTGCCGCGCCGACCGTCTGCGTAAGACTTGGCGTCACATTCGGCGTTGGCAATTTCCACATCGCGGCTAGTGGATTGGCGTGCTTGTTGCTCCGTGACACCCGCGGCGTGACGGCCCGCGATGTATCCGAAGGTCATCGCTGGACCCAGATTGATGCCACCCGAAGGGTAGAAGCCACCCATGACACTGGCCATGTCCGTGCCTACGGCATAGAGGCCGGCAATGGGTCTGTCGTCAGGGCCGAGCACCTGCGCTGAACCATTGGTCTTCAATCCGGCAAATGTTCCGAAGCTGCCGGGCAGCACCTTCACGGCATAGAACGGACCTTGCTCAATAGGCGCAACGCACGGATTGGGACTGTGCAGCGGATCGCCCTGCTTGCGATTGTACGGGGTCGAGCCCCGTCCAAAGAGCGGATCCTCGCCCCGACGCGCTTGTTCGTTGTAGACGTTAACGGTTTCGGCCAGTGCAGCCGGAGCGATGCCGCACACCGTCGCCAGTTCCTTGATGGAGGCACCGCGCTTCAGATAACCGCTGCGAAGGTAAGGTATTAGTGGAAGCGGGAAAGGCTTGGCAAAGCCCAGGCCGTATCGGCGCTGAAAGCGATGATCACAGATGAGCCAGGACGCCACCTCGTGACCCTCCGGCACCGCGGCGACCATCGCGGCCGTGTAGTCGTAATAGCCGTCGGCCTCATTTACGAAGCGCTTGCCGCTGGCCAGCACCCCGATGACGCCAGGCTTTGCCCGGTCGACGATGTGCGGGAAGTGGCCAATGCTTCCGTCGGAGTACTGCACCTTCGACACCGGAGCCCACGCGACGGGTGATGCAAGGTCCGTAACCAAACGACCGCCAGCCGATTCGCCCAGGGTGATGCCGTCGCCGGAACAGCTCTCAGGCGGCAGCGCAAGATGCTCTGTGCCGGTGGGAGTGCGCGGGAACAGTGCTTTGCGTCGACGCACGTCATTTGGAAAGCCGCCTGCGGCCAGCACGACACCCTTCGCCGTGCGAATCTCGATTTCGCCTTGTGCAGTAGCAACAACCGCACCGTGCACGCCGCCGTTCTCCAGAATCAACCGTCTGGCAGGTGCGGAATCGATCAGCTGGACTCCCAGCTTCTCGGCCGACTTCGCCAGCCGTGCTACAAGAGCCACGCCATTGACCAACTGCATCGCACGTCGGTACCTCGCCAGATCCAACAGGTGGCGACAAAAGCGCTTGCTGACATGAAGCAGCGACTTCGGCGAGCGGGTCACGCTGAGAAAGGCCATGAGGTCCGCGCCTGCCATGATCGGCATGCCCAAGAACGAGGTCTCGCGCATGGTCTTCCGAAGGCGACTGATCAATGGCCCCACTTCCCGGCCATCGTAGGGCGCGGCAATGACCTGATGGCCCTGTGTCCCGGCACCCGGGACCTTGCCATGCACGTCGGGAATGGCGTTCCCATCCACGAATTGAAGGGCTGTACGTTCTTCAAAGAAAGCGACCATCTGCCCACAATTGTCGAGAAATGCGTCGACACGCGATGGGTCGTACCGATCGCCCAGTTCGTTCTTGAGATAGGTCCGGGGTTGCTGGGGATCCTCATTGATGCCGGCGCGTTTCGCGAGCGGATTTCCTGGCACCCACATCCATCCACCCGACCAGGCGCTTGCGCCGCCGAACACCGGGTCTTTCTCCACGACAATAACCTTGAGACCGTGCCACGCGGCGGTGACTGCGGCGGCCAGACCGGAGGCGCCTGAGCCGACGACGAGCAGATCACAATTCATCTGGCTTGGTCTTTCCGCTTCCGCACGCTGCCTCTCGAGCTTTTCAAGTTCGTCATATCCGATGGCCCTCCCTGGTGTACCGAGACGGAGATTGGCTCGATAGTTCGCGGCGAAATCGGCCGCAATGCCGCGTTGGTCAGCAGAAGCGGTTACGATAGCCGAATCCCGGTTGCCGGATTCCTGGAGCCCGTCTGTGACGCCCTCGATGCCCAACGATCCTGTGCCGGATTCCGTCGAGGTCCGCCTGGTGTGCCAGGTCCTTCGCGACGAGTACCCTGCATGGCCCGCTGCCGGCGGTGTCGCGTTCGAGCACCGCTTTCTCCACGTGTGCCGCGAGCATGGCGTCGCCGGCCTCGTCCATCACCGGGCAAGACTGACACCCGCGTGGCGCGACTGGCCGGCGGACGTACGCGCGGCCTTGGGCCGCGAGGCGACAATGCGCGCGGCGCTGGACATGTTGCGCGAAGAGGAGCTGATTGCCGTACTTGCGCATCTTGCCACCGCTGGCATCCGGACTGTTTTGTTGAAGGGAACGCCCCTTGCCCATTCCCACTATGCCGAACCCGCGCTGCGCCCGCGCTGCGACACGGACGTGCTGATCCCCATCGCGGACCGGGAGGCCGCGGCGTGCACGCTCGAAGCCATCGGTTACCGTCGGGAGAATGCGGTCAGCGGCCGGCTGGTCAGCTATCAGGCTTGTTTCCATCGGAAGGCGGGAAGCGTCGATCACGTCCTCGATATGCATTGGCGGATCAACAACTCGCAGCTCTTTGCCCGGGCGCTCCGTTTCGATGCCGCTTATGCCCGGTCCGTCGCGGTTCCGCGGTTGGGTCCCTGGGCACGCGCCTTGTGTCCTCCGCATGCTCTGTTGCTGGCCTGCATGCACCGCGCGTCTCATCTTCATGCCGACGGCGGAGATGGCAATCGGCTCATTTGGCTATACGACATCCACCTCCTCGCGACCGCGCTTTCCGCCGAAGAATGGCAGCAGTTCGCGGCGTTGTGCGCGGCGACACAGACGCGTCGGATCGGACTCGATGCGTTTGCCGCGACGCACACGGCGTTCGCAACGGCGTTCCCGGCCGCGGTCGTCGGGCAAATGGCGGCTTCAGCCACCGGAGAGTTGTCCGCCCAGTATCTCAACGCCAATCGCTGGCGCCTTCTGCTGACGGATCTCCGCGGGCTCGCCACCTGGCGGGATCGAGCGACGCTCCTGCGCGAATCGTGTTTTCCGCCGGCCGAGTACATGCTGGCACGATATCACCTGCGAAGCGGATGGCGTCTGCCATGGTGGTACGCCCGTCGGGCGATCGCCGGCGCCTGGAAGTATTCCAATCGTCGAACGTTGCGCCGCAAGCCGCGCCTGGAGAGCGAACTGCCATGACGGCGAGCGTGATTCGCGTTTCAGCCCGCAAGTGTCTGACTCAGGACACGCGGACCCGATGGCATTCGGCGAGAGTTTCCTCCGGCACCCCGACCTCTTCCCTGGCCGGCATAGCGGTGAGCCCTGGGGTGCCGACCGGGTCGCCATCCGATTCGCGGGCAGCGATTATGTCTGCCGCGGCTTGAGCACGACCCAGGCAGACGCGGTGCGCGAGCGATTCGGCGCGCTGTGCTCGCCGTCGGACCCAGCGATGCGACCGGAGGTGGAGATCGGAATCTTTCGCGCGGCGGCGTCGGATTTTCTCGACGACGGTCGGGAATGGGAGTTCGATTTCGATCTGGACTATGCGCCGGAATCCGTGTGTTTTGCCGGCTTTCACTTCATGGGCCGATTGGACGCGGCACCCAGATTGCGCGCGTCGCTTTGGACTTCCGAAGATAGCCGGATGGTATCGCAACGCGATCTTCGAAAACGTCCTCCGCGTTGTCGCCGCCTACCATTTGCTCGACCAGGGCGGCGTGCTGCTGCACAGCGCGGCGATCGCCGATGAGGCCGGCGCCCACGTGTTCTTCGGACCGTCGGGCGCCGGCAAGACGACGATCTCCCGCCTCGGCATCGCCGCGAGTCGATCGGTATTGAGCGACGACATGAACGCATTGCGCGTCACGGCGAAAGGCGTGATCGTCGAAAGGCTTCCTTTCGCGGGCGACGTCGGGCAAACGCAGATCACCGCCGATGGCTCCTTCCCGGTGCACGCATTGTGCCGCCTGGAAAAGGGAGCGATGCCGGCGTTGCGCGCGATGCGACCGGCGCTCGCCGTCGCTTCGTTGCTCGAGTGCGCGCCATTCGTCAACCGGAACCCTTATCGCCATGACGAACTCGTCGCGAGGCTGCAGGCGCTCAATGACCGGCTGCCCGTGCGGGTGCTAACATTCGCGTCCGACAATCGCTTCTGGGAACTGCTGCGGAACCGGAGCGCGCAATGATCGAATCCACGACCGTTTTCAGGAAGCGCTCCGACGCCCGCTATCGCAACATCGGTGGCGAGGGCATTGTCGTCAGGCAAACCGCAGGCGAGGTGCTCGTGCTGAACGGAGTGGGAGCGCGCGTGCTCGATCTGCTGGAGTCTGGAATGCCGGTCGGCAGCCTGGTGGACATGTTGGTCGCCGAGTACGACGTCGATCGGGCAACCCTCGAACGCGACGTGCTCGCCTATTTCCAGGAGTTGCTGGACGCGGGGATCATCGAGGACGTCGCTGCGTAGGCGCCCGTCGGAGCGGAGAGCACGGATTCATGGCATTCGCGGAAACTCTGCAACGCACGTGGCGCGAGAACATCCTCTTCTCGGTGCTGATCGAGCTCACCTATCGCTGCAATCTGAACTGCTTCTTCTGCTACAACGACACGAGTCTCAAGGGTGTCCCTCTCAGCAAGGCGCAATATTTCCAGCTGTTCGAGGACCTGTGCGGCCTCGGAACCCTGAATCTGACCCTGTCCGGCGGCGAACCGCTGGCGCATCCCGAATTCTTCGCGCTCGGCCGCAAGGCACGCGAGCTCGGATTTCTGGTACGCGTGAAATCGAACGGCCACGCGCTGCACGGCGCACTGGCGCGGCGGATGCGCGAGGAAGTCGACCCGTTCATCGTCGAGACCAGCCTGCACGGGGCCTGTGCTGAAACGCACGACCGCCAGACCCGTGTGCCCGGCAGTTTTGTTAAGCTGATGGCGAACGTGCGCGGCGCGCTCGCGCTGGGTTTGCGGATCAAGTTCAACAGCGCGTTGACGATCTGGAACGAGCACGAGGCCGCGGCGATGTTCGCGCTCGCCGATGCGTTGGGCGTTCCCATCCAGTTCGATCCTCAGATCACGCGTCGCGACGACGGGGATACGGAACCGCTTCAGGTCGCACCTTCTGCCGAAGGGATCGCGCGGCTTTATCTGCTTCAGCGGCAGCGCGCCGCGGCGATCGCGGCAAACGGGGGTTCACTCACCGCGGAGTCGGCGGATGGCGCGCCCGAATCTTCCGGCGGCTCGCTCCCGAGAAGCATTGCGGTGCCGGTTCGTCGACGGTCATCGTCGATCCGTTTGGCAACGTCTATCCGTGCGTGCAATGGCGGCGGCGTATCGGCAGCCTCCACGACGAATCCATCCGATACGCTCTGGAATCACTCGGACGAATTGGCGGAAGTCCGCCGGTTGGCGGCGGATGCCAAGCAAGCCGTCGACCGTCACGCGACGCCGGGATTCTCGTTCTGTCCCGGTACCGCGGAGCAGGAGACCGGACACGCCACCCAGCTCTATCCGGTCGCGAAGCTGCTGTTGGATCTGCGCAAGCGAATTCCGCGTGGCTTGATCCTAGGACCTGGCCGTGCCGCAAACGCCGGGCGCCTTGCCGAACGGTCTCGTGCACGTTGCCGCCATCGCTTCCAGTGGCTCCCGCGACAGGATCCGTGGTCGCTCGTACGTCTTTCGGACTTCGTTGTCCGCCGATTGCTCAGGCACGGGAGACGCACTCGGGGACACGGGTCGATGGTCAGCCACCGGAATCTCCTCGCATTGCCACCGGGTTCTCGCGTCGCCGCGTCTTCGTCGCGCTCATTGACGAACACGCAAAGCCGGATCGCCGGTGACGTGTATTTGTCGAGCATGTACCGCTCGCCGCCCTTCCTGGCCAAATCGGCCAGCGCGGCGGCGTTGGCGTCGCCCAGGGTAGCGCTCGCGCGGGGGCCGACCAGCGCGTCGACCAGGCTCAGATTCAGCGTGTGGGCCTGTCCATTGTCGGACAAGCCCGTGGGGGCGACGACGGCCACCGCACCGCCGCCTTCGCGCCACAGCAGCGTTTCCGCCAGCGAGTCGAAACCGGGGTAGGTGCCGTCGCCGGCCGCGCAGGTGAATGCGAGGAACACGGGCAAGCGCGTGGCATTGGTAAGCAGGCTCGACGTCGGCGTTGCCGAATACCGCCCCGTTCGACAGCACGTCCACGCCGCCGTGGCCGACGTAGTTGAACAATCCGACGCCGCGTCGGCGAATTGAGCGTGTCGATGATCGACTGGCGGGCTTGCTCCGACGGACGTGTCGGCCAGGTCGACTGCCGTCATCTCGAAGCCTTTGGCCTGCAGCGCCTGCGCCACCGCCCGGCTGTCGGCGGTGAAGTCGCCGCCTTCGTCGGGAACGTCGGCCACCAGCAGCGCCCGATTGCTCGGCGTCGCGGCTCTTGTCGTCATAGGCCGTCAGCTTGGCGACGTAACGACTCACGTCATCGCTCGTCAGCGCCGGGATCCGACCGATGGCGAGATCCGGCACGCCGTTGTCGTTGAAATCCGCGTAGCGGTTGTCGGATGCGAACAGACCGTGCGGAGTCGACGACATCAACACCGGGAACAGGTTGGTGCCCAAGCCCATGTAGTCCTTCGGATCGATCGTGCCCTTGCCGACCAGCGCCACGAAGCGCGGCTTCGGCTTCCAGTTCTGATACGCGTAGACCAGGAAATCGCGGATCGCGTTGGGATTGGCGATACCGAAGTTGAAGCTGTCGTAGATGTCCTGCAGCTCGACGACCTTCGCGCCGCGATAGGCCGCGAGTGCGTCAGCCCCGGCCCGCAGCGAGCTCGGCGTCAGCACGAGGTAATCGGCCGCGTTGTCCTTGCTCTTCGAGTCGAAGGGCGAAGCGCCTTCGACCGCGACCGGCGCATGCGCTACCGCCGCGAGATAGTCGGCTTTCGGCTTCGCCGGCGCAATGCTGACGGCGTAGCCGGTACCAACCGCGTGTCACGGTGGTGGCCCATGCCACTGCGGCTTGCGCGGATCGCTGATGTCGAGCACCGCGATGTACGAACCGCTGAAGCCGGCGACCGTGACGACCCGGTTGCCCGCGCCGCTGAAGCGCAGCTGATCGCCGCCGGCCTGGTAGGCGCGGGCATAATCGAGGTCGAAACCCTTCACCCAGAACACGCTGTAGTCGACAGGGCGTCGAGCTTACCCGTCACCGTGACGGTGTTGTTGCCGTCGGCGGCGAGCAGACTTGCATCGAAGGTGGCGACGAGCGTCTGCGGAGCGATTCCGTCCCACGCGACGTCGCCGACCTCGGTGCCGTTGACCGAGCAAATGTGCGTGGTGGTCGTTGCCGGGCGCGAGATCCGTCGCGCCTTGCAGGTAGGCGCGCTGACTGTCGCGGTTCCAGAGCGGGTGGCGCCGGCCAACGGCACCGGGAAATTCCGCGCGCCCGAATCGGGATCGTCCGCGGCCACGTAGTTCCAGTACCAGAAGTCCGCATCGGGGTCCGTGGCGAGGAAATATCGCCGGAAGCGTTTTCTCTTCCGCGTGGATGCGCGACGGGAAGGGCTGGGCGTTGGCGACCGGTGTCGGGCCTTTGCCCTCCAGCACCTTCATCGCCAGGCCGTCTTGCTGGTCGAGCCAGTAGACGTTGTAACGCGTATAGACGCTATCGGTCCCGTCGATCGCCTGGCCATAGAAATAAAGCTGATCCTTGCCGGGGTCGGCCATCCATGCGACCGGCTGGCCCCTGTTCTGGAGGCGCAGCTGGTTCCTGCCGATCCCGTTCCGCACCTTCTGCACACTGGTGCCAAGCGCAGCGGCAATCTGGTCCGCGGTAACGGCGTACAAGCCATCCTGCTCGACCAGGATGCGCACGGATGTATTGGAATTGCCCGCTGCCGCTTTCGCCTTCAATGTCGCATGCCGGGCGGCGGAGGGCTCGGCCACTCGACCGTTGGCGGCGTGCGCCCGCCGCGTGTAGCCGTCGGAGCGTCGCGGGGTGGTCTCTGCGACGGCTGCGAGCGGCAGCGCCCGCAACGCGCGCGCTGTCGGATGGGCTGCGCCAGCCACGACGGTAAACGGGCCGTACCGCCGAATACTGCCGGTCGCCTCGACCTCTTCGAGCTCGTACGTGTAGGTCTTGCCCGACACAACAATCGGGTCGGGCAATCGGTAGACACCGCCTTTGGGCGAGCCGATCAGCGCCGGTAGCAGGCGGTCGTTGACCTGCACGAATCGGTCGGTGGCCCGGTCCAGGCGAAGCAGGTTGAAGCCGACCGTCCCGACCTCGGAGCCCGTTTGCCATTCGACCGTCCCGTCGCCGTGCACGCCGAATGACGAGATCACGGCTTGCGTGGTGACTACCGTGTCGGAGAATACGAAATCGGAGAGCCAGATGAACTGTTAGTCGGGATTATTGTCGCCGTTACCGTCACCTGCCGAGTACATGAAGTTCATCGACCTGACCTTGGTCGAAGCGAAATTGAATGCCGCCCATCCCGCTTGATTGGTCTCGGCGATGCCGCCGCCGGTCGCATGGACGGTGTTAGTAGTCGTGCAGCCGGTACAGGTTCCGCCGCCCGCCCCGGTAGCCCAGTTGGGCGTTGCCACGTACTGGCTGATGAAATCGGGATTGATCGTGGTGCCGGCGGCATTGACAGCTGTCACCGTCACGACGTCGCGGTAGTTGCCGGTGTCGATGTCCCTCGCCGCGATGCCTCCGATGGCGACCGGCGCCGGCGTGGTCGTGCCCGTGGCAAAGAACTCGAAAAGAAGATTGACCCTGGGGTTGGTTCCGAGGTTTCCAAAATCGACCTGGAGGGTGAGCTCGTTACCTTGGCCCGGCGTGTTGCTCAGCAGCGGCGTGCCATTGAGCCATGTCGTGCTGGTCGAAGTGATGGTGACCCTGACGTCGATGCCCGAGCCCGCAACGTTGGTGTAGAGCCGGGGCATGGAACCCGGGCCGCCCGGAGCCCACCCGAGCGTGGCCCAGTCGAACGTCCAGTTGGTGGCGAGTGCCGGCGTCGCCCACACGAGCGACAGCACCGCTAGAGCCGCGGTCACGCGGCCGAGCAAGCGGCGCCCCGCGTCGACCCATGCCCCGCATCTACCCATGAAAGCTCTCGCTACGGTGAAATTCATCGCGCAATCCGCACGTGCGCCGAAGTCGATCCAATCGACAACTTGGAGCTAACGGCTCCGAGCAAGAAACGGGCCATCGCCGAGTGTCGAACGATCCGGGACAGGCCGCGCGCGGCCGCCGAGGGCCGCAAGCCCAATCGCCAGTCGGTTCCGAACCTGCGCACGGTGCTCGCGACGCCGAGCACGTCGGACGCGTGAACAGGCCGATCATCGTGGAACTGCGCATCCCCGCGGGTGATCAGCGTCACCCCATCCGCATCCTTGGCAACGCCAACGATCCGATGGACCACGATGTGATGATCGCGCGCAAAGGCAACGACCCGACCGAGCCGCAGTTCGTCGCCTTCCGGTGGCTCCACCCGAACGCATTCGCCGGGCCAAAGGGCGGGGATCATGCTGGTTCCGCGAACGTGGAGCGTGAGGACCGCGCCGGCCGCGAGCGCATTTCGACAAAGCGCGATTTGAATCGACTCACTCATCAACAGCGACTCGCTGTACCCAGGACGAAATCGTTGTACGAACACCCTTGCGGCGGCTGAACCATCTGTCGGCAGGGGAAATCCAGTCCGGTGAAATCGGCCGATATTAGCGCAAAACCGACCTTTCCCGCGTGAAGGACGGCCATGTAAGTAGTTCGACAGCCGGCCTTCAGCTTGTCGAAAGGTAGCACCAGTAGGCTTCGAGACTCCTGCGGACAAGCCGATGCGGCGCATTGCCGTGCGCCTCGGCCATGGGCTTAGAGCAGCAATACCACGCAATTCGTCGCGAACCATCAACCTTGAGGTGATCGACGAGATGGGTCTCGTCCGAGACATCCTGTTGTCACTCGCGATCTCGCTGATCGTTCTCCCGTCCGCGGCCCAGAACTGCGGGTGGTCGCACGTCGACCACCTTCTCAGCTATGACGCGTCGGGCGTCTGGAACTCGAATGTGTACCGCGGCATCGTCGGCGGCCTCACGGTTGCCGAAATCGGTGGGGCCGTTTGGGAAGGCTCCGAGACGCGCTTCGGCAAGACGATGTGGCAAGGCATCGATTCGGAGATCCTCGCGGGCGTAGCCGCGACCGCCGGCAAGTACATCTTCACGCGCACGCGTCCCAACACTGCGGACAACCCGTGCCTATGGTTCCAAGGAGGCTCCAACTACAGCTTCCCGAGCGGCGAGGCGTCGGTAGCTGCCGCGCTGGTCACTCCCTACGTGCTCGAGTACGGCCGCGAATATCCGGTGACGTACGCGTTGCTTCTGCTACCCCTCTACGTCGGCGCGGCGCGCATCAAGAATCAGGCGCATTGGCAAACCGACGTGCTGGCCGGTTGGGCGGTGGGTGGCGTATCGGGTTGGTATGCGCATAGCCGCGACGTTCCGATCATGATCGAGTTGCTGCCCCACGGATTCCAGATCGGATACAGGAAGCAGTTCTAGGTCGACCCCCGGCCACCACCTCAGCCTGCGGGCCGACCGGACTCACGCCGACCGCGCCTCGGGCGTCGACACGGCCGGGAACGACACGTTGATGCGCGTCCCCGCATCTCCATTTACCGCCTCTATCGTGAGCGTGCCGCCGTGCTGGTCGACCACCTCCTTGACGATGGCCAGACCGAGCCCCGATCCGTCGCCCGGGGTACCGTCGACGCGAAAGAATCGCTCCACGACTTTCGCTCGTGCCCACACAGGAATGCCTGGACCCGTGTCCTCGACGCTGATATAGGGTCGGTTTCGTCGCACCCCGGTACGCACGGTCACCGCGCCCGACGATGGCGTGTACCGCAACGCGTTGTCGACCAGATTGTTCAGCATCTGTTGCAGCGAGAACGGATCGCCAGCGATCGTCGCGGTATCCAGGGCGAAGCCAAGATCGATGTTGGCTGCCAACGCGCGGGGCACCCATTCGCGCGCCGCCGCGTCAGCGATCCTTTTGAGGTCGACCGGCACGAGTGCCGGGCGCTGCTCGCTGGCACTCTCGACATTGGCGAGCGCCAGCAGCTGCGTGGCTAGCCTGACAGTGCGAATCGTCGCCGTCTGCATGCGTTCGACTTCCACCCGCAACTCCTCCGCGAGTGGCCGTCGCAGAAAAAGCTCCATATGCAGCTGCAGCCCGGCGAGTGGCGTGCGCAGTTGATGCGCAGAATTGACAAGAAAGCGTTGCTGCACCGCATTGGCCACGCGCGCACGTTCGAGCAGTCGGTTAAGCGCCTGAACGGCCGGCGCCATTTCGTCCGGCGCATCAGCCTCGTCCAGCGGTTCGAGATTCTGTGGAGACCGGTGGAGCAGCTTGACGCGCACCCGCTCGAGCGGCGCGAGACCATGAGAGACGGCGATCCACGCCACGGCTATCGCGGCGATCGCGATCAGCAACGTCGGGATCAGCTCCGCGACCAGGACATCCCGTACCAGATGATGGCGCTTGTTGAGCGTCTCCCCAACCTGAACGAGGAAACCCGGTGCCGTCCGGATCGCGACAAAGCGCCACGGTTCCCCTTGGTGCTTCCCGTCAAAGAACATCCGCGCTCCGGCGGCGAGCCCTCCCACCTCGGAAAGCGACGTATCCCCTGCAATGATCCGTCCTTGCCGGTCGCGAATTTGGAAGACCACCTTGTCCGACTGGTCATACATGAGCGCGTCCTGCGCGTCACGCGAAAGGTCGAGCCGGGCGGTGCCGTCGTCCACCTTGATATTGTCGGAAAGATCGACCGCTGGGTCGAGAAGCGCCCGGTCGTAGGCCGCGTCGGAGGCGCGCACTGCAATGATGTACGTCACCGTCGCAGCGCCGGCGACCAGCATGAGCAGCGAACAGGTCAGAAATATCAACAACCTCCGGCGAACACTCTTGCGGACCG
Source organism: uncultured beta proteobacterium (assembly GCA_963844005.1). GTDB lineage: Bacteria > Pseudomonadota > Gammaproteobacteria > Burkholderiales > Casimicrobiaceae > CAIWHR01. Next base: position 48,508 of record CAWJMQ010000016.1, read on the forward strand.
GCGAGAGGCTAGTCACCGGAGGCCTCCCAGATGTAGCCGAATCCCCGAACGGTGCGGATGTGAACCCCCGCCGGTTCGATCTTCGTCCGCAACCGCGAAACGTGAACTTCGATCGCGTTGGGTGAAAGATGCTCGTCGAATCCGAAAAGGCTCTCGGCGATCTGCTCCTTGCTGAGCACGCGCCCGGGGCGCGTCAGGAACAGTTCGAGCAGCGCCCATTCACGCGGCGTAAGGTCAATTGGCCGGTCGTGAACCCGAACACGTTTGGCCGCCATGTCGACCGTCATTCCCACCATCGACCAACGCACTGCCGGTGGTATCGCCCGCCTCAGCAGCGCCCTGACCCGCGCCTCGAACTCGGTGACCGAGAAGGGCTTGGTCATGTAATCGTCGGCACCGAGGTCCAGCCCGTGCACGCGATCCTCAACAGCGTCGCGGGCCGTCAGAACCAGGACGCTCGCGGATGACGGGCGCAACCGCAGCCGCCGCAATACCTCGAAGCCATCGATGTCCGGGAGTCCCACGTCGAGGACGACGAGGTCGAATTCTTCGTCGGCGAGCAGGAGGTCCGCATGCTTGCCGGTGGCGGCGTGTTCGACCGCGTGACCTGCGCGGGCAAGCACGCTCGTCAGGCCTTCGGTGAGCAGCGCGTCATCCTCGACGACAAGTATTCGCACGATTAACGCCGATTGCGGGCCTTCCGCGGTCTCGCTGGCGTCAATATAACCGACGCCGGTTACTAATTCCTCACTACTTGACTGAGGCCGGATTCCCGCAAACCGCACGCCGTCGGGTGCCGATCAGCACGCTGCGATCGGACGGTTTCGACAGCGAGGCGCGGCACTTCAATCCAAAGTCACGCTAAAAGAGGCGAACGAGACAAGTTATGGATTTCGATGTCTAGGGGTTCATAGAGGGGAGGTGTCATGGCACACGATTGGGGTGAAGACGTAAAGAAATACGTGCCCGACGCCGATGATTCCGCAATCAAAGGCATCGTCTGGAATTGTGGTATCGCGCTTCGGAGCAAGGACGGCTCGTACGTGTCCTGCGCCGACAAGTCCGAGCGCGAGCGCGTCCGCGAGGGCTTCTTGAAGACGAAACTGGCACTGCGGGACGGCGATACGGAACTGGACAAGGCCATCGCGTTCGTCTGCGAGAGGATGAAGTCGGACCGCAGCAAATCGCGGGTGACTTTTTACTATCTGCTCGCCGAAAGGTACGGAAAGCTCGCGATGTTCCGCTGAGGGTGATCGCCGCCATCGAAACGATGCTCGCGGGCAGCCATGGTCGCGCGGAACATCATGGCTGCCCCGGGGACTCAATCCAAGACGCCTCACTGCCACGGTGAGAGCAGAGCGGGACGAGGGTGGTTGGTAGGCCGTGTAGGGATCGAACCTACGACCAACGGATTAAGAGTCCGCTGCTCTACCAGCTGAGCTAACGGCCCGACCCGCGAATATTCTGCCTCAATTCGCGGGTGCCGGGTTGTGCCAGTACAGGTGTCCTCGTGCGTCCTCGTACGGTGGGGCCGCGACGCTTCGCTTGACCGATACTGCGCCAAAAGGACGAAGCCCCACGATTGCTCGCGGGGCTTCGATTGGTAGGCCGTGTAGGGATCGAACCTACGACCAACGGATTAAGAGTCCGCTGCTCTACCAGCTGAGCTAACGACCCGGCACGACTTCGCTACGACCACGATGCGGCGGGCATCCAGCCTGGCCCGAACTGGTAGGCCGTGCTGGAATCGAACCAGCGACCAACGGATTAAAAGTCCGCTGCTCTACCATCTGAGCTAACGGCCCGCCGAAAGCGGCGCATTATAGCCCGAAGCGACGACCCGTCTCAAATCGCTGAAACCTGCGGAGCGTCTGCATCGGTCGCAACCGTCCGCGGCTTACGCAAAGATTCGTCAGTGGTGATCCCGCGTCAGGAACGGCGGGAGCGGCGTGAAGTCGATTCCTTCGTCGCGCAGCGCGTCGGCCTCGTCTTTCGAAGCGTGTCCGCGAATCGGACGTCCGGGCACTTCCTCGTAGTGGATCTTGCGCGCCTCCTCCGGGAAGCGGCGACCGACGTTCTCGGTATTGCGTACGATCTCGCGCAGCTTGCGCACGAGTTCGTCGGGGAAGGTTGCAACGGCCACGTCGGTGCCCGGCTCCTCCGTGGTGCTGGGCGTATCGACCGTCGCGCGCCCCACGTGCACTTTCGCCGACGGCAGCCGCACGACGCTCGCATCGTCGCAGACCGGGCAGCGGACGAGCACGGCCTTCGACTGGCGCTCGAAATCGTCGGCCGAGGCGAACCAGCCCTCGAAGCGATGACCGTGCCCACAGGTGAGATCGAAGACGATCATCGACGTATCATCCCATGCGCTCGACGCGCCACATCTGGTATCTCAATGCAGCGACGCAACCGGCGACGATTGTACCGGTCGCGAGAAACGAGCCTAGCGCAAGGGTCGACAGTCCGGACAACCCCTGCCCGATCGTGCATCCCAACGCGGTGACGCCGCCGAACCCCATCAGGATCCCGCCGACCACGTGGTTGGCAAGGTCCTCGGTGGTCGTGAAGCCTTCCCAGCGAAACGATTTGGTCGCGATCGCCATTCCCGCCGAACCGACGAGGATGCCGAGCACACCGGCGATGCCGAACGTCAGGACGCGCGACTGGTCGGTCCAGAAGAGCAACAGCTCCATCAGATAGGCAATCGGCGCGACGAAGCTCAGCGATTCGGCACGACCCGAGTTGGTCGCGACGAATTTCTCCTCGAGCGTCGCCGGGTCCTCGGCGAGATAGCCGAGGTGACCCGAGATATACCAGCCGCCGACGATCAGCGCGCCGATCAGGATTCCGCCGAGGATCATTTCCCGCGTCGCCCGGAACTCACGGTTCGCGAAGACCCACGCGGAGAGCACGGCTGCGAACGCGAACGGCAGCCACAGTTTCGCCGTGACGCCACCGCCTATCGCCGCGACAATCGACGGCAGGTCGGAGGTCTTCGCGCCGACCGCCCCGACGTCGAACCGCAACGGGTCGAGGGCGTCCACGCGCCAGAGCGCGAACAGACCTTTCAGCGTCATGTATGCGGAAATTGCCACGAACACCAGCACGATCAGCGATTTCAGATTGCCCCCGCCGATCCGGATCAGCGTCTTGCTCCCGCAGCCGGACGCGAGCGTCATCCCGAAGCCGAACAGGAACCCGCCGACGGCGAGGGAAAGCCACGCGATCCGGTTCCCGGTGTAGAGCGTTTTCGACAGGTCGACGAGCCCCGCAGCCTGCAGCGCGCCGGTGCCGGCGATCGCGACCGCCACCGCCAGCAGCCACATCCGCAGGCGGCGGGCGTCGCCGAAGTTCACGACATCGCTGATCGCCCCCATCGTGCAAAAGTTCACGCGTGCGGCCACCGCGCCGAATGCGGTGGCGAGGAGGAAAGCGAGCCCGGTGACGAGCACCGGGAGCCGGCTGACGTCTGGCATCGGCAAATTATGGCACGCGCCGGGCGGCACCCCCCGAAACCGTCATCCGGCGATTAACCCCATTCGGGCGGGGCCGCCGTTACCAGGGCATCGCGGCATTCGCGACGACGCCCCAACCACCGACGGAGAATCAGCATGAACATGGCGACAGTCATCGACGAGATCAACCCTGCATTCCGTGCCGCAGGCAGAGCACGACCGCAGCGCCGGTTCGCGATCGCCGCTGCGGCGTTCGCGATCGCCGGGGCGTTCTACGCGGCGCCCGCCGCCGCCGGACAACTGGGCAACATCGATCTCCTGACGCGGCCGGACGGCCGCGTGCTGCCGGCGCTGGAGAAGGACGGCCGCCGGTGGGTCGTCGGGACCCCAGGCCAGGAGTACGCGATTCGCGTGTGCAACACATCCGGCGGCCGCGTCCTGGCGGTGATGAGCGTCGACGGCGTCAACGTGGTTTCCGGCGACACCGCCTCGCCCGCGCAGTCGGGGTACGTGCTCGAGCGCGTACGAATGCGCCGACATCAACGGATGGCGAAAGAACCTCGCATCCATCGCAGCGTTCTATTTCACCGAGCTTCCCGACGCCTACGCGGCGCGCACCGGCCGCCCCGAGAACGTCGGCGTCATCGGCGTCGCATTTTTCCGCGAACGGCCGCGGCCCGTTGCGTGGAAGGACTCGGAGGCGAAAGCTCGCAGCGAGCCCCGCCGCCGAGCCCGCGGCGCGACAGGAGGCGGCATCAGGCGGCGCCTCCGCCGAAGGCCGCGTCGGCGATGCCGCTGCACGCCGCGACGACTTCGCAAGCGAGCAAGCGGTGCCGGCGCCGATGGCGAAGATCGGCACCGGCCACGGCCGTCAGCGAGCCGTCCTACGTGCAGACGACGCGCTTCGACCGCGAGAGCGCGACACCCAACGAGACCTTCGCGATTCACTATGACCGGCGCGAGAACCTGATCGCGATGGGCATCCTGCCGCCACCTTCGATCGCGCGCTCGCCGAACCCATTCCCCGGATGGAAGCCGCGTTTCGTCCCCGATCCACCGGTGCGTTGAGCGCCAAGGTCAGACTCGAATCTTGTCCCGGCAACTCGCTCCGGCGTCGCCACTGCGAAACGTCGAGTCTGACTCTGGTTGGCGCCGGGCGCGCGCATACTTGCGTGCGATGCCCGCGCCCGCTTTCGTCGCCGACGCGCGCGACGAGGACCTGATGCTCGCCTACGCCACGGGCGACGCCGCGGCGTTCGACGCGCTCTATGCCCGCCACAAGGGCGGCGTATATCGCTACGTCCTGCGCCATTGCGGCCATGCGGGAGTGACCGACGAGCTCTTTCAGGACGTATGGATGAACGTGGTCCGCGCGCGCACGTCGTACGCACCGAGCGCCAAGTTCACGACGTGGCTCTACCGGATCGCGCACAATCGATTGATCGACCACTGGCGCGCAACCGGTCACGTCGAACTCGTCACCGCCGGGGCCGACGATGACGACGACGACCCGCTCGATGCGATCGCCGGCGCGCGCAACGACGAGCCCGAAGTCCGCGCGGGCGCGCGCGAGATTTCGGCACGCCTGCACGCGGCGCTTGTCGACGCTGCCGCCGGCGCAGCGCGAGGCGTTCCTGCTGCACCAGGAAGGCGGCCTCGAGCTGTCGGAGATCGCCGCAGTCACCGGCGCCGGCATCGAGACCGTGAAGAGCCGGTTGCGTTACGCGCTCGCGAAGCTGCGCACCGAGCTCGGAGACCTGCAATGACGATGCCGAGGCGCGACGATCCAAGCGCGCTTCGCGATCCGCGCATCGACGCGGCGTGGCGCGCAGCATCGCGCGAAGAGCCGTCGGCGGCGCTCGACGCGGCGATCCTTGCCGCCGCGCGGCGCGAGGTCGGCGCGGGTCCGCGGAGTACGCGTGAGCCCGAAGTAACGCGAGCGCGCCGGTGGTGGTTGCCGCTCGCGGTCGCGGCGACACTCGGCGCGATCACGGTGGGCCTGTTGCAAACGGTGACGCCGGATCGACTTGGAGCACCCGCCTCGAATAGCGCCGTTGTCACCGACATGCCGACACCCATCGCGACGCCTCTTTCCGAGACGTCGACGCCGACCATGAAGGCAGCGCCGGAAGCGGCGGCACCGATCCCCACACCCGCACCAGGCGCTGCAACCGTTCCAGGTCCCGCAACCACGCCAAGTGCCGACAAGATCGTCAGCGACGGATACCCGGCGCCGCGCGCGAATTCGGCGCCGCGAGCGGCAACGGCGGGGCGAGCGGCAACGACGGAGCGTGCGCTCCCTCGCACCGATATGCCGCGCAGCCCGGAGACGCCGCTCGCTACCCCCGCGGAACAGAAACAGGAAAGCGCAGCGCGCGCCAGCCCCGCGCTCCCCGAGCCATTTCCGGGTGCGCAACCACATCCGTCTGCGGCTGCCGATGTATCGTCGTCCCCGGCTCCCGCGACCGCCGGAGGAGGCGGAATCGCGCCACCAGCCGCGTCTTCGGAATCGCTGTCGCCAAAGACGGCGACGCGAGACCCGACGACCGAACGCGCGCCGGTCGCGCGCGACGCCGCCGCTCCCACCCAATCTTTTGCCGGACGAGCGTCGCCACCACCGGCCGCGGCGTTTCCCGGCGCGCAGTCATTTCAAGAGAGTGGCGCCGCGCGGCCGTCGCCACTCGCGAAGACGGCTCCCGGAAGCTCCGCCGATGGCAGAACCGAAGAGGCGCGCATCAAGGATCGCGCGCCGTTGCCGGTCCCGGAGTGGATCGCCCTGATCCGGCGGTTGCGCGCGGAAGGGAACACCGCCGATGCCGCCAGGGAGCTCGCCGCGTTTCGCGTCGCACACGCTCGATCACGACAGACTGCTGCCGCCCGATCTGCGTGACTGGCGGCCGCTCGAGAAGTAGCGGCGGTCGGCGTCGACAGTCTCTTCAGCAGCGTCCTGATCGGCGCCGGCAACGCCGCCGCGAGCGCGTCGTCGCGCGTCAGCCAGAGGAGCCCCGGCGATTCCGCGCGCGACGGCCACGCGCGTACCGCGACGCGCTGCGGATGGATCGTCAGCCGGTAGTGCGTGAAGCCGTGCTCGATCACGGGCGAGCTCGTCGCCGGCGACGACATTCGCGGCGAACCGCGCCTTGCAATGCCGTACGACGTCGGCGTCGACGCCCGATTTCGGGCAGGCTCCACAGCCCGGCCCAGATGCCCGCCGCAGGACGCTTTTCGAGCAGGATCGCTCCGGCGCGCTCGATCAGGAGCACGCGCACCGAGCGTTGCGGCAGCGCCTTCGCTCGGCCGCGGCGACGGCAACGTACGCGACGCGGTCGTCGCGCAGCGCGACGCAGTCCGCCGCGACGGGACACTCGCCGCAGCGTGGCGACGCTCGCGTGCACACGGTCGCGCCAAGATCCATCAGCGCTTGCGTGTAGGTCTCGATATCGCGCTTCGGGCAGACAGCGACTCTGCGGCTGCCCACAGTTCGGCTTCGACCTTCGCCGCGCCGGGGAAACCGTCGATGCCGCGATGCCGTGCAAGCACGCGCTGACGTTGCCGTCGAGAATCGCCGCCTCGCGCGCCGAACGCGAACACCGCGATCGCCGCACGCGGTCGAACGGCCGATGCCGGGAAGCGTCGCTATCGACGCAGGTTGACGCGGGAAAGTCGCCGCCATGCCGATCGACGACGGCCTTCGCCGCCGCGTGCAGATGGTGCGCGCGCCGGTAGTAGCCGAGACCGCTCCAACGCGCGAGCACCCGATCGAGCGGCGCGCCGGCGAGCGCGCGGACGTCGGGAAACGCGGCGAGAAATCGCTCGTAATAGGGAATGACCGTCGCCACCTGCGTCTGCTGCAGCATGATTTCCGCGAGCCAGATGCGATAGGCATCACGCGTGCGCTGCCACGGGCAGGTCGTGGCGGCCGTGCTTGTGCTGCCACGCAACGAGGCGCGCCGCGAACGGTCGGTGGCGACGAGGTCGACGCAACGCGCGGGGCCGGTCGGCTCGCGTTGCGCGCACCGCGGCACCGACGTTGCGCGAACGGCGCGAGGAATACCGCTCAGCGGATCGCGAGACGCTGCCGCGCCTTCGCTGGCCGCCTCGGACTGCGGGTGCTTGGCGATCAGTTGCTCGAGCGTGCGTCGCGAAGCCGCGCCGTCGCCCAGTTCGAACTGGCTGGTCGCGATGTTGAGCAGCGCATCGGGCACCTTCTGGCTGTCGGGATACGCGGCGATCAGCTGCCGCTGCGAGGCGATGGCCGCGCGATAGTCCTTCTGCGCGAACTGCGCGTTGCCGATCCAGTATTGCGCCGATGGCGCGAGCGCGCTCTTCGGGTTCGATTTCACGAACGACGCGAAGCTCGCGATCGCAGCGCGCATAGTTGCCGCCCTTGAACTGGTCGAGGGCCGCGTCGTAGGCACGCTGCTCACCGGCGATATCGGGCGTCGCGGTGCCCGGCCGAGGGGCAACGGCAGCGCCGACCGCAGGTGTCGCCACGCCGGGCCGGGCGCGGGCACCGGGCGTGCCGCGGGGACCGACGCCGGGGCAAGCCCAGGGCGCCGTAGGGCCGGCGCCGGTGCCGGCACCGGGCACGGTTGCCGCCGGGACCGCCCTCGATCTTGCGCAGCCGCGAATCGAGGTCGATGTAGAGATCGCGCTGACGCTTTTGCGACTGCTCCTGCTCGTAGGTCAGGACCTCGATCTGGCCGCGCAGTCGCGCGATGTCGGCCTTGAGCTGCTCGACCTGGCCGAAGAGCTCGACCAGGCCCTGGCTCTTGAGCTGCGTTCGAGCGCGGCGATCCGGTCCTCCAGCTGCCGTTGCACTTGCGACAGGCGCTGGTTCGCGGCGTCGATGCGCTTGCGCGCTTCTTCGTCATCGAACAGTGCGGCGCGCGCGGGCAACGCGAGGAGCCACGCGATCGACAGCGCTGCAGCAACGCCATGCATCGGAAACAACGCGCGCGTCACTCGCGGCCTCCGTACGTTTCCGTACGCGAAGCGCCGCTTTGTCGGCCGCGCTCGATCGCTCGGTGACGCGCCCTTCGGAGCGGCCTCCTTGTACCAAGCTTCCGTGGGTAACCGCAGCACGTCGGCCGCCGCCCGCGCTTGCAGACGCGCTCTTCGAGCCTGGGCTTCGCCCTGCTCGCGCAGGCGTCCTCGTCTCGCCGACGCTCGCCCACCTCGCTCACTCGCCGGCGTGAAGGATATCGACGCGACGGTTCTCGGCCCACGACGCTTCGTCGTGGCCTTCGCGGCGCGGTTTTTCCTTGCCGAAGCTCACCGTCTCGATCTGTATTTCGGAAGCGCCGAGCAGCACCATCACCTTCTTCACAGCGTCGGCGCGCTTCTGGCCCAGCGCGATGTTGTACTCGCGCGTCCCGCGCTCGTCCGTGTGGCCCTGCAGCGTCGCCCGCGCGTTGCGGTTGGCCTGCAGGTACTTGGCGTGCGCTTCGATCATCGGCTTGTACTCGTCCTTGATCACGAACTCGTCATAGTCGAAGTAGATGCTGCGCTTCGACAGGATATTGCTCGGGTCCCGGAGCGCAGCAGCGGACCGGCACCGGCGGGCGTTCCGCTGACGCCTGGCGTCGATGTGCCTGCGGTCGTCGCGCCTCCGGTCGCCGGCGTTGTCGCCGTCGGCGCACCTTCCTCGACCGGCGCTGCATTCTGCGTGTCCGTGCTCTTGCAACCCGCGAGCGCCGCAATGATGAACGCTCCGATGATCCACTTGCGCATGAAAGGTCTCCTCGATTGATCGGGTCACCGCGGCAGCGGTCCCCAGGCGGGCTCGCGAACATCGGCCGCAGGTGAGACGAGCCGCTGTTTTACGCGGCCGTCGGAGGATACGCCGGCCAATATACCACGCGGTCCCTGCTGCGCCGCGTAGATGATGAGCTTCGAATTCGGCGCGACGCTGGGGCTTTCGTCCAGCGGGCCCGGCGTCAGCATCTGCACCTGGCGCGTCGCATAGTCCTGGATCGCGAGCATGAAGCGGCCGCCTTCGCGGCGCACGAACACGAACCCCTTGCCGTCCGGCGTCGCCCGCGGCGACACATTGTGGCTGCCTTCGAACGTCATCCGCTCGACCGCGCCGGTTGCAATGGTGAGCCGGTAGATCTGCGGCGTGCCTCCGCGGTCGGAGCTGAACAGCAGCGCCTTCCCGTCGGGGGTGAACGACGCTTCGGTGTCGATGCCCGGCGACGTCAGCAAACGCTGCACGCCGGTGCCGTCGGCGTTGATCAGGAAAAGCTGCGAGCCCCCGTCCTTGGTCAGGGTCACGACGAGCCGGCGTCCATCGGGCGCCCAGGCAGGCGCGCTGTTGCTGCCGCGGAAATTGGCGAGCACCTGCCGCTGGCCGGTCGCCATCGACTGGACATAGATGACGGGCTTGCGATTTTCCAGCGAAACGTAGGCGAGGCGCGTGCCGTCCGGTGACCATGACGGCGAGAGCAGCGGCTCGTTCGACGCGACGACCGGCTGCGGATTGCCGCCGTCGGCGTCGGCGACGATCAGCTCGAAACGCGATCCCTGCTTCGTGATGTACGCGATGCGCGTCGAGAAGACACCGGCGTCGCCGGTCAGTTTTTCGTAGATGACGTCGGCGATCTTGTGCGCCGTCGCGCGGAATTGCGCCGGCGTGACGGCGTAGGTCATCGCGGCGAGCTGGATCTGCTTGACGGCGTCGAGCAGCGCGAACTTGACCTCGACCCGCTCTCCCAGCGGGCGCATGGAACCGACGACGACCGCGTCCGCCCCGCGCGCGCGATAATCGCCGAGCCGGGCGTCCTCGGCGCGGGCGGGGCGCGGGGCGATCCCGGTGTCGTCGACCAGCCTGAACAGGCCGCTGCGCTGCAAGTCGGCGCCGACAATGCCGCTGATCCCTAGAGGCCAGTTTCCTTCGTTGCCGAACGGAACGATCGCGATGGGGACCGTCGTGCCGGCCCCGCCGACGATTTCGATGGTGAGTTGCGCGTGCGCTGGCGTGAAGGCCAGAACGGCGAAGGCGCAAAGGGCGAAGAGGAGACGGCGCAAGGGGGTCCTTAACTTATCGGGCTCATTTCACGGCGAAATGCATGCAGCGATGTGGGGCAGGACGACCGCGCGGCCTTGGAGAAGCAGCGCGAAACGCGGGACAGGTGAAGCCACAACCGATCACGTTCCAATTATAACGGACGCCCCCATAGCAACGGGTTGACGCGGCAACACTACGCAACGATCGCGCCTCGGAATCAATGGATCCCTATCGTCGACGGCAGGCCCAGCGCGTCGCGCAGCCGGTCCGCAGTGCGCTTTGCTTCGTCGCGCATCGCGTATGGGCCGACATACACGCGAAACAACCCGTTGACCTGACGCACCTTCGCTTCGACCCCGACCTGGGCGATCTGGTTCGCGAGGTGCCCGACAAAGTTTTGCGCGTTGGCGTAATTGCCGAAGGCTCCCAACTGGACAACGAAGCCCCCGTCCGCGCTCGTCACCGGGACGGCAGCGGCCGCTTCCGCGGGGGGCGTGCCGACCGGCGGAACCGCGATGGGCGCCTCGGCGACCGGCGGCAGCGGTGCGGCCGAAGCAAGCAGTACCGTCTCGTTTGGAATGATCGCCTCGACGTCGACTTCGCCGCTGCCCTTCTGGGCAATCCCGAGCTTGGTCGCCGCCGCGAACGAGAGATCGATCACGCGGTCATGCAGAAACGGTCCGCGGTCGTTGACGCGGACGACGACGCTCTTGCCCGTCGCGACGTTGGTGACACGTGCGTACGACGGAAGCGGCAGGGTCGGGTGCGCCGCCGTCATCGCATACATGTCGTACGTCTCGCCGTTCGACGTCTTCTCGCCGTGGAACTTGCGCCCGTACCATGACGCGACACCGCGCTCCCGGTACGGCCGAAGGCTCGTCGCCGGCACGTACTCGCGGCCGAACACGGTATACGGTCGGTTGGCGAAGCGGTGCAGCGGCTCTATGCGCGGCACGGCATCCGGAAGCGCATCGAGATTGCCGGGACCGCCATCGCCGGGCCCGTCGTCCTTGTAGTACTTCGCCGAGGGCGCCGGTTTGGCCGACGGCGCCGACTCTTGCTTGGGTGCGCTCGTGCATGCAGCCACGGCGACAATGGTGGGAATGAGCAGGAATCGAAGGGGTGCGAGCATACGCGTGGTCGGCAATCCGGTTGAGGGGGTATTATTCACCAACGGCAGGCTCATCCTGTCGGCACCGGCCCGCAACAGCGCGGGAGAAGCCGCCCGGTAGTCGTGCATCGCTGTCCTTCGAGGAGAATACAACTTGGCAAAACCGAATTTCGGGTATCAGAAGCGTCAGAAGGAACTGGAAAAGAAGCGCAAGAAGGAGGAGAAGCTGAAGAAGAAGCTGGAAAAGAACGCGCCACCTGCGCCGGACGCTCCGCCGCCCGCGCCGGAAGGTGCCGAGGTCGTCTAGCCGGTGTCTGCCTGCGCCGTCGGCCATCGACGGCCGTGTGTGCACCAACGGTGTCGTTCGCGATGGAGCCATCACGCGCCGACGCGCACGGCCGAGTTCTCGAGCTCGTTCAGAGCCGATCGAGAGGGCTTACAACGCCACGGCCACCACGGTTCAGAACATGCGTGTAGACCATCGTCGTCGCGACGTCCGAGTGTCCAAGCAGCTCCTGAACTGTCCGAATGTCGTAACCTGACTCGAGCAGATGCGTCGCGAACGAGTGCCGTAGCGCATGAGGCGTCGCCATCTTAACGATCTCGGCATCCCGTACCGCCTGCCGCATCGCCCGCTGAAAGGCCTGGTCGCCCACGTGATGCCGGCGTACCGCGCCGCTTCGCGGATCCGCCGATCGATTCGCCGCCGGGAAGACATATTGCCAAGGCCATTCCCGCGCCGCGTTCGGATACTTGCGTGCCAACGCTGGCGGCAGCCAAACTGCGCCGAACCCGGCCCGGAGGTCGGTCACGTGCAGTTCACGCACGCGCTCGAGGTGTTGCCGCAGGGGGTGCTCGAGTCCGCGCGGCAGCATTGCCACGCGGTCCTTTGCACCTTTTCCATTCCGAACGGTGATCTCGTGCCGCAAGAATTCGAGATCTTTGACCCTGAGGCGCGCCCTTCCATGATCCTCATTCCAGTACCGTAAAGGAGGCAGCCGATCAGATGATGCGTGCCACGAAGCCGCTCGAGCACTCGGGCAACCTCATCTCGCGTAAGCACTGCCGGCACGCGCAACGGTGCCTTGGCCTTCGTAATATCGTTCAGCCAAGGAGGGTCGACTCCAAGTACCTCCTTGTACAGAAAAAGAAGTGCGCTCTTCGCCTGATTCTGCGTCGATGTCGACACATTCCTGTCAACGGCAAGGTACGTCAAGAAACTCTCGACCTCCGATGCACCCATGTCGGCCGGGAACCGCTTGCCGTGAAAATGAATGAAGCGTCTAATCCAGTCGACGTAGGCCTCCTCGGTGCGAATGCTGTAGTGCTTGACGCGAATCTTGTCGCGGACGTGGTCGAGCAAACGCGGCGCAGTCGGCGGCAGCATGATCAAGGTCGTTAGGATCCTCTACTGAACCCTCCCAATTGATTTACCAGTCATTTTTCGTGTCACGACATACGACAAATGGACGAGGGACCCCTTATTTTCCGTCGCGATTAGGTTCCACATTTAACGTTGGGCCTTATGCGCCAGATTTTCTACATCGCGGGATTCTGGATTGTGGTCATTGTCGCAATTCGCCTGGCTGTACGCTTTCCCCAAAGCCTCCTCGCGCGCCTGTTCTTTGCGCCGTTTGGGCCGGTGCCGATTCGTGGCGAGCCGAAATCCGAACATCTGCTGCGCTGGGCTCGCTTTTGGGGTAGCTGGTTCATGCAAGCCCTATTCTTGTTTGCTGTGGGTTGGCTCGTCGGCGGCTGGGAGGCGTCGCTCGCTGAATCGCCGTACTACTTGGTGTTATGGGCGGTTGTGATTCCCATTTTGGGAGGCATCGCGCTCTTGGCGTCGCTATGCGCGTTGGTCCGTTGGCTCTGGATTCGGCGGTTTGACGGTGAGCGCTCAAAACAGGGAGTTCAGGCCTAACCGGGCGGTCAACACGGACGCCCGCCGGCGGGGCTTCGCCCGCGCCATGGTCGCCGGTTACCTTACTCGTTGGGCATCACTGGGGGCGTCGAGGCAGTAATGGACATTGACACCGAGAAGGTCGACGAAGCCGTCCTTGCGATCCTCTACCTGACCCTTCACCATGGTGTGCGCGCGTGGAAAGGCGTCGACTGGGGCGCTATGGCGCGACTACATCAGAAGGGCCTTATCGAAGACCCGGTGGGAAAGCAGAAGTCGGTGGTATTCACTGACGACGGCCTCCGCAAGGCGGAGCATTGCTTCCGCCAGCTTTGCAAAGAAGTAGTGCGTGGGTTTCCCTACCAACGACCAGGCGGAGCCGATGCCCAACCCGTCGGTTAACCGGACCGTGTCCGGCGGGCGTCCTTCGGCGCCCGCCGGCACGGCCGGTTACCTTGTACGTTAGGCACCATGAACCCGTCCAAGCGTGCGTTCACATCGATTGCATCCATCGCCTCCGGATGGGCGCTCATGGGCCTCGCGTATGACAAACCCGAGTGGTACTTTCAAGTGGCGGGTGTCGTCGGTGTTTCGCTCGTTCTCGGGGCCGCCGTATGGTGGTTCGTTTCTGCTCGCCGCGCCGCCAATCAGTCCAACGCGACTGATCACCATGCGCATCACGGGTAGCACGCATTTGGCGGCGGCAGTGGTGCCTAACCCGGCGGTCAACCGGACGCGCCGGTTCATGACTTCTACTTGGCGAGCCTCGACGCGGCGCGCCGGTTACCTTGCTCGTTAGGGGTCGCCTCGTCGCGCGCCGATGGTATGGCTTTTTGTATGGCTATGCCGTAGTATCGCTTTATGGCCAAAGTCGGCTTCGACTGGGACCCCGCGAAGGACCGGACGAATCGGCTCAAACACGGTGTCGATTTCCAGATGGCACAACTGGCATTCGCCGATCGGAACCGCGTGATTGCGGAGGACACTGAACATAGTTCAGGCGAGAAGCGCTACTTCTGCTTTGGCCGAGTGGGCACCGGGGTGCTGACCGTTCGCTTCACCTATCGCCCCGGTGTCATTCGCATCTTCGGCGCCGGCTTCTGGCGCAAGGGAAAGCAGATCTATGACCGCGAAAATCAAGTACACCGATGAGCCTATCGGAAGTCCCCAGGTAGTCGAGGATTTTCTTCCGCCACCCGAGGATCTCGCCTTTCGCGAAGAAGGCGTCAAGATCACGCTCGCTCTAAGCAAGCGGAGCGTGGAGTTCTTCAAGCGCGAAGCGCAGAAGCACAATACGCAGTATCAGCGAATGATCCGTCGGTTGCTTGACGCCTACGCTGAGCGTTACGCGCAACCCCTAACTCCGCGGTCAACCGGACGCCCACCGGCGGGGCTCCGCCCCCGCGGTGGGCGCCGGTTACCTTGATCGTTGGGCGTCAAGACATGCATCGCGCGGCAATTGCTGACTCTGCGAGCGCACGAGATGATTCAGTGATGGATCGGCGAACGTTTCTCTTTGCCGTCAGTTGTGGGGTTGTCTGCGCGCCCGTTATCGCGAGAGCGCAGACCCGGGCAACGCTTCGACGCATCGGGCGCTTGCTACCTGGCGCCCCGGATTCTCCCCGAAGACCTCCAACAGGAAAGCGCAGCCCTCAGGCAATTTGGCTGGATCGAGGGGCAAAATCTGCTCGTCGAGCGACGCTACGCCAATAACAATAACAGGCCGGAACTTCTGCGTCCCCTCGCCGACGAGCTTGTTCGATCAAATGTGGAGGTCATCGTGGCGTCGGGTACTGCCGCTACGCTGGCGGCCAAAGGCGCCACGAACACCATACCGATCGTATTTTGGAGCGCAGGCGATCCCGTCCGGGCCGGTCTCGTCACGACTCTTGCCCGGCCCGGCGGCAATGTCACCGGCTATTCGATCGCGCAGGCGGAGATGAATGCCAAACGCCTAGGCTAGGGGTGCTGCGTGAATGGTTTCCGGCTGCGCAACGCATCGGCGTGCTGGAAAATTCCTCCAATCCATGTTATCGCGCCACGCGCAAAGAACTCGAGCAGGCGTGCCGGTCGCTCGGCATCCAGCCGATCTTCGTCGAAGTTGCCGCGGCTGGCGACCTGGCAAGTGCCGTCGCCGAAGTGGTTCGGCGCGG
Source organism: uncultured beta proteobacterium (assembly GCA_963844005.1). Taxonomy (GTDB): domain Bacteria; phylum Pseudomonadota; class Gammaproteobacteria; order Burkholderiales; family Casimicrobiaceae; genus CAIWHR01. Next base: position 64,139 of record CAWJMQ010000016.1, read on the forward strand.
CGGACAGGGGTTGCTAGTGGCTTCAGATTCGCTATTTCAGGACAACCAGGTCGAACTGATGCGCGCCGCGCTGAAAGACGCGCTCCCCACGACCGTCTCGCGCGTCTACATTCGGGAAGTCGGAGCGCTGGTCTCCTATGACCCTATCGAGTCGGAAGAAAACGAACGCGGCGCGGCCTTTATCGACAGAATCCTGCGCGGCCGAATGGATTGGAACCGGAAGTCCCAAACGACGGTGATGCATTGATTCGTATGCCGCCTAACCCGGCGGTGAACCGGACGCACCGGTTCATGCCATCTACTTGGCGAGCGTCGTCCCGGCGCGCCGGTTACCTTACTCGTTAGGCTGCAGGCCATTCGCCATGCGACTGTGGACGCTTCACCCCAAATACCTTGACGCACAGGGACTAGTCGCGCTTTGGCGCGAGGCGCTACTCGCCCGCGAGGTGCTTCGTGGGCGCACTAATGGTTATCGCCAGCACCCGCAATTGATGCGGTTTCAGTCTTGTGCTTCGCCTCGCACTGCGATCAACCGTTATCTTGCGCTTGTCTACGCGGAAGCTCGCTCTCGCGGCTACGCGTTCGACAAATCCAAACTTGGCCGCCTGGGGTCCGGACAACGCATTCTCGTCACCGACGGACAATTGCAATACGAATGGCGTTGGCTTCTGAGTAAGTTGCGGCGGCGCAGTCCTTTTGTCCATCGTTGTCACCTCGGCGTTTCCCATCCCGTCGCACATTCACTGTTTCGGGTCACACCGGGCCCGATTGCCGAGTGGGAACATGTGCACAAGGCTGCAGCCTAACCGGGCGGTCAACATGGACGCCCGCCGGCGGGGCTTCGCCCGCGCCGCGGTCGCCGGTTACCTTACTCGTTGGGC